>JAAWQR010000015.1 GCA_022800625.1 Clostridiales bacterium
AGTTTATACGTTTGAAAATAAAGTGTGCAAAGATCGGATGTCAGCCGTTTTCAGACATGATTTGTGTCTTTCGCCCAAAAAGCGAGGGCAAATTTCGCCGTCGGCAAAAGCGACACAAATCCAAAGAGATCATGGAGTTTATACGTTTGAAAATAAAGTGAATGCAGCGCGAATATCAGCCGTTTTCAGACACAGGAAAGGCACGGTTATAAATATGGCGGAAAAAATTAAAATAATTTTAGCATCAGCGTCTCCGAGGCGTCATGAATTGCTGAGTTGTGCGGGAATTCCGCATGAAATCATAATTACCGATGCAGATGAGACACCGCGCGGCACATGCCATGACTGTGAGAATTATGCGGAATGGTTCGCTCGCTCCGTTTCTCTTCTTAAAGCAGATGCTGCATCTTCGGAAGTGAAGCCTGAGCACGGAGTGCGGACTCTTATCGTATGTGCCGATACGGTCGTATCTCCCGATTTTCCGCCGAATACACCGAGAATATTCGGAAAACCGAAGGATGAGGACGACGCACGGAGAATGCTGAAAACTCTGTCCGGAAGTGAGCATTCCGTAGTGGGCGGAATTACTGTCAGCGAGGTGTTTGAGGACGCTCCGCCTCATACGGTTTCAAGATCGTACGTGACGCGTGTGTCGATGAAATCTCTGTCGGACTCGGTGATAGATAGTTATATTGAGACAGGCGAGCCGTTCGGAAAAGCAGGCGCATATGCAATTCAGGGAAAGGCTTCAATGTTTGTCTGCGGTATAACCGGTGATTATGCAAATGTCGTCGGAATCTCGGTAAGCGGTCTTTGTGACATTTTTAAAGAAGAATTTTCTCTTCCGGCGGAAAGTATTTTAAAGCTTAACGCTGATTGAATTATCAGAAAGGTAACAGCATTTCTATGAAAAACATCGGAATTGATCTTGGCACTGCCAATACAATAATTTATATGAAGGGGCGCGGTATTGTTCTGCGCGAGCCGTCTGTCGTAGCGCTTGACTCAAAGGGGCGCGATGTTGTAGCCGTAGGGAACGCGGCAAAGCAGATGCTCGGCAAAACGCCCGGCTCTATAAAAGCCTTGAGACCGCTGAAAGACGGAGTTATAGCTGAATTTGACGCTACGGCGGCAATGCTCAGACACTTTTTCAAAAAGGTTTCGGGAAGCTCGATCTTCAGCCGTCCGAAAGTTATAGTTTGTATTCCCTACGGAGTGACTGAAGTAGAAAAGAGAGCCGTTGAAGACGTTACAATAGAGGCAGGAGCGCAGTCTGTCGCTCTGATTGAGGAGCCTGTGGCGGCTGCGATAGGAAGCGGACTTCGCATAGAGGATGCGCGCGGATCGATGATTGTTGATATCGGCGGCGGAACGACTGAGGTTGCAGTGCTTTCCTACGGAGGAATCGTTTTCTCAAATTCGATAAGAACAGCCGGAGACGCGATAGATTCGGCGATAACTTCATATATAAAGAGAAGATATAATGTATTGATAGGCGAGGTCACGGCGGAAACGCTCAAAAAGAGTATAGGCTGTGCGCATTCGTCATATGACAGGGGTATAATGGAAGTACGCGGACGTAATATTATAAACGGACTTCCGGCGATCCTTACACTGTCCTCTGCAGAGATCAGAGAAGCTATGCTTGACAGCATACGCACGATCATTGACAGTATTAAAAATACGCTTGAAAATACGCCGCCTGAGCTTGCTTCCGATATATATGACAGGGGAATAGTTCTTGCAGGCGGAAGCGCGCTCATTCCGGGAATCGATCTTGTTATTGCAAGATCAACCGGAATCCGCACCTATGTTGCTAAAAATCCGATCGACTGCGTAGCCTGCGGAATCGGGCGTGTGCTTGAGGGCGGAAATGTCGGCGGCGGAGCTATAATGTTCCGCGGAAGATAGGTTAGAATTATAATAGACTTTGTATAAGTTTTTTTACGCACTTATCAGTGCTGCGTAAACGGAAGCATGATTTTTTTAGCCGTTCTTCGGCGGAATGTGAGCAAAAACATGAAGCGCTTTTTTAAATCAAAATTCTTTTATGTTATCACGGCGCTGACTTTGGCGGCGGTGATAATTCCGACAGTTTTGTGCCGTATGGGACTGTCGTCATATCTCAGAAGTACGGTGAATAACGTACTTACTCCCGTCAGACGGCTTGCAGACAGAGCCGCGGCTTCTCTTGAAGGATATGCGGAATATTTTTATCGTTTTGACAGTCTTGTTTCGGAAAATCAGCGCCTGAAAGAAGAAAATACGGCTTTAAAGGAAGAAGTTTATAATTCGCGTGAGCTGAAAGAGCAATATGATTGGCTCAGCGAATACTTGGATATCAAAATGCGCTCTCCCGATATTAAATGGGTAAACGCGTCTGTGTTCGGAGACGGTGGCGTAAGCGGTTCTGACGTATTTATGCTTGACCGCGGAAAAAATGCGGGGATTGAAAAATTTATGCCGGTAATTACGGGAGACGGACTTCTCGGTTACATCTCTGACGCCGGACATAACTGGTCAAGAGTAACGTCGGTGCTTGAAAGCTCATCTGCCGTCGGCGCCTATGTCGAGCGTTCGGGAGCGTCGGGAGTGCTGGAGGGCGACTATTTTTTAGCTTCTGACGGATTGTGCCGTCTGAGTTATCTTGACGGAGACGCCGATATAGAAGTCGGAGACCGCATTCTGACGGAGGGGTACGGCTCGGTATATCCGCGGGATCTTACCGTAGGATATGTTGAAAAAACAGAAAAAGACGAGCTTAGCCGAACAGTTACTGCATATGTCAGACCATCTGCCTTTTCGGCTTCGGACAGTAAGATTACGGAGGTAATGGTTATAACCAGTTATGAGACCGATACGGAAGAATAAAAACAGTATTCCGCCGAATACAAATAATGTATCTCCTCATACGCCGAGATACCGCGTCAGAGGGGGAAGTGCAGGCAGCAGCTCACGACCGTCGGCGCAAAAGAGCATGCGGAATGCACGGCTGTCGCAAATGAAGCCTGTGCGGACGGTGAATGCTCATAAACCTGTGGTTCCCGTGCGTATCGAAACCGATAAAGCTCCGGGTCTTTTAGAGAGATTTTATAACTGGCGGCTCGGCTTTTCGTTTGACACGGAATCTATGTTAAGGGGAATTGTTATCGGAGCTCTCCTTGTGTTTTTTGCAGTACTTCAGACAACTTTTTTGTCAAGATTTCGTCCGTTCGGAAAAACTCCCGATCTTATGCTTCCGTTTGTTATGACGGTAGGCGTTCTTGAGAGGGAAAAATGCGGCGCAGTATGCGCTCTCATTTCGGCGTTTGTGATAGAGGCTGTGACGGGCGCATCCCTTACGCTGCTGCCGTTGCTGTATGTACCGGTTGCTGTTGCGGCGGCGCTTCTTACGTTTAATCGTCTTATCGACAGTGTGCCGGTGATGGTGATTTATACGATATCGGCGTCACTGCTCAGAAGCGTTGTTTCCTTTATTATACTGATGTGTACCGTTAAAGGAATCGGAGTATATGCCGCAGTATTTTTAAATGTAATTCCTGAATTTTCTTCAACCGTACTGATCTCTGCTATACCTCAGATTATAACAAGGCTTGCACTGAAACCGTTTCATAAAACAAGAGCAGAACGAACAGGCATCACGGAATGATATCAACTTTTGTACAAAATTGTAAATCATCGCTAAATGAAAGGCATTGCAACTAAATATGGGCTTTTATGAGAAATTTTATAAGGTATTCAATAAGCTTGTTACGACTCTTTGGAGAGTAAGCTCTGAGGGTGAAGAAAATATTCCCGATAAGGGGTGTCTGCTTATATGTAATCATACGTCTCTTTCCGACGTTATTGTACTTGAAGTTGCTGCAAAAGGTCGCCAGATCAAATACATGGCAAAAAAAGAGCTGTTCCGCGTGCCGCTTCTGAATAAGCTTATCACGGCGCTCGGCGCGTATCCCGTGGATCGCGGCGGAGCAGATGTCAAAAGCATAAAGCGAACGATTGCTATGATAGAATCGGGGGATCTTATCGGAATGTTTCCGCAGGGAACAAGATGCCCCGGAATTGATCCGCGCACAACTGAAGTAAAGGGAGGCGTCGGCATGATAGCTTATCATGCTAAATCCGATATTCTTCCTGTATACATCGATAATAAAAAAGGTAAAACAAAGCTTTTTCGAAAAAATCATATTATTATCGGCAAGCCGATAAAGTTTGAAGAACTGAATCTTGTGTCGGGCGGCAGAGCCGAGTATGACAGAGCGGCGCGAATGGCCTTTGATAAGGTGTGCGAGCTGAAATATGGCGCTGATAATGAAAAAACGGCAGAGAAAGCGGATACGTGACGATGTTGAAAATAAAAATAGCTGATAATGCAGGTTTTTGTTTTGGCGTGCGGCGTGCAACAGGACTTCTTGAAGAAGCTCTCGGCGAAAAAGAAAAAAATGGCGGCAGGGTATGCACGCTTGGGCATATTATACATAACGATTTATATCTTGAGGACATAAAACGGCGCGGAGCGGAAATTATATCTTATGATGAGCTTGAAGATGTTTTCAACGCCGTAAGGCGCGGAGACAGAGTTACAATGATCCTGCGTGCGCACGGAGAAAAACGCGAAACCGTGGAGCTGCTTGAGAGCTTTGCTGCGGAAAACGACAGATTTATCCTGAAAAACGGAATTTGTCCGTATGTTGAAAAGGTAAGACGGATAGCCCGAGAGCATTCCGGAGAGAACAGCGTATTGATTTTGATCGGCGCTCAGGAGCATCCTGAGGTCGAGGGAATCATGAGCTGTGCAGATTGTGAGAAATATGTTTTTCGCTGTGCAGATGAGCTTGAAAACTTCATTTTGAGTGAAAAAGGAATAAATCTGGGCAAAAAACAGGTCATAATTGCCGCGCAAACCACTCAAAAGCTGTCTGAGTGGAAAAAATGTTTAGAAAAAATAAGAAAAGTATATACAAACGCGCTGATTTTTGATACAATATGTAGTGTGACTGAAAAAAGACAATCTGAGGCATATCGCCTTGCCGCAGAATCTGACGTAACAGTTGTGATCGGAAGCGTGGGAAGCTCCAATTCACGAAAGCTGTACGAGGTCACATCCGAGGTATGTCCGAAAGTATATTTTGTCGGGAGTGCGGACGACCTTGACAGCATTAAAATTCCCGACGGATCAAAAGTATCAATAACTGCCGGCGCATCGACGCCGTACAGTGTAATACAGGAGGTATTTGAAAAAATGAGTGAGCAAATGACAGAAAATTTTGCAGAGATGCTCGAATCATCGATGAAAACTTTAAATACAGGAGATGTGGTTGAAGGCATAGTTACATCAGTTTCTTCAAATGAGATACATGTAGATCTCGGAACTAAGACTACCGGCGTTATATCATACGACCGTGCTACAAATGATCCGCAGGCTAAGCTTGAGGATTTGTATCATGTCGGTGATACCGTACGCGCTAAAGTCGTAAAGGTAAGCGATCTCGACGGTATTGCAACTCTTGATAAAACCAGAGTTGACTCAGAGAAAAATTGGGAGAAGATCGTTGCGGCTGAAGAATCAGGCGAAATTCTTGAAGGAAAGATAATTGAAGCTGTCAAGGGCGGCGTTATTATCAATATTGATTCTGTAAGAGTGTTTATTCCCGCATCTCTTACCGGAGTTCCGAAGAGCGGTGAGCTTCAGAGCCTTGTCGGCACAACTCAAAAGGTAAAGATCATCGAGATTAAGAAGGAAAGACGCAAGGCTTACGCTTCCATAAGAGCTGTACTTCGTGAGGAGAAACGCGCTAAGGAAGACGCTTTCTGGGCTGCTATTGAAGAAGGACAGGAATTTGACGGAGAAGTAAGAAGCCTTACTTCATACGGTGCGTTCGTTGATCTCGGCGGCGTAGACGGAATGGTTCACAACAGTGAGCTTTCATGGCAGAGAATCAAGAGTCCGGCTGAAGTTGTATCTGTCGGCGAGACTATCCATGTATATGTTAAGGAAGTTGACCGCGAAAGAAAGAGAATTTCTCTCGGATACAAGTCGGATGCTGACAACCCGTGGACTATCTTCACAAATGAGTATGAGGAAGGCGACACAGCAGATGTTCGTATCGTAAGCCTTATGGCATTCGGTGCGTTTGCTGAGATCGTTCCCGGTGTTGACGGACTTATCCACATCAGCCAGATCACCGATCACAGAATTGCCAAGCCGGCTGACGTTCTTGAGGTAGGTCAGGTAGTTGCTGCTCAGATCACGGCAATCGACTATGACAATCACAAGGTAAGCCTTTCTATCCGCGCTCTTATGGAAGAGGACGCTGAGGAAGAAGAATTTACCGGATATTCAACAGATGATGCTGAGTAATAAGTAAAAACATAAAAGCGGAGTGCCTTATCAAAGGCACTCCGCTTTTGTCTTCACTCTGCGGCGGATCAGAATGATCCGCCTTTTTCTTTCGGTATTATTCTTCGGGGACTATAAGACCGTAAGTGTCGCCGTGACGTTTGTATACTACGCACATTTTTGAGCTTTCCGCATCAAGGAACATATAAAAGGTGTGTCCTATCAGATTCATCTGCATGATAGCTTCTTCAACGGTCATCGGTCTGATGGGGAACGCTTTTTTGCGTATATCGAACATTATTTCTTCTTCGATGTGATCGTCCGCAATAACATCATCGGGAACGGTAAGAGACGCTTTCATTCTCTTTTCAAGTCTTGTTTTGTTTTTGCGTATTTGTCTCTCTATAGAACTGAGACACATATCAAGCGCACTCTGGAATGTATCGCTCCGCTTCTCTGCGCGGAAGATCGTGCTACCCACAGTGATCGTAATTTCTATGATCTTGTCGTCACGTTCACATCGACAGGTTGCCGAAGCATCCGCACCTCCCGGAAAGAATTTATCAAATTTGGCAAGCTTTTTTTCGATCAGGTTCTTAAGATCCTGCCTTACTGTAAGATGACGTCCGCTAATAGAGATGTTCATAAGTCAACCACCTTTGCAATTTATTACGCCGAACGGCGCATTGTAAGAATAATTAATTTTCTACAGGTAACGTATGTGCGTCTCTTCCTGTAAATATATTATAGCACATTTTCAGCGGAAAGTACATAGCTTTTATGAAATTTTACAATAATTATTTAATAAAGGTGTCGATTTATGCTGAAATGGTTCAAAATATTATTTTTTTACCGCTCGAAAAATGAAGAAAAGTCTTGAAAATTGTCTGTAAATTGAGAATAATATCTTTAAATCGGTTGACAAATAGTATTTTAAATGTTAAAATTATTTGAAATAAAAATATTCTCAGAAGGTTTCAAAGAAATGCGGTACAACATCAAAAACTTTTTTAACTCGCAGTTTTATCTGATAGGATTGATGTTCACAACTTGTCCTGTCAGAACTGTCATCTATTGGCTGCTGACTGCCGCTGTCGAGGCGATTCCGATTGTGAATGTGTGGATATGGAAGCTTATTCTTGATGAGATGACGCTTATCTACACGGGTAAGGAAGCAGACGGCAGGGTGTACCTTCTCCTTGCGGCGTTTCTCGGACTGAGCCTTATAGCTTCTTTGTTCGGAAATGTGAAAAATTTCCTCAAAGGAGAGATTGCGGACTACAGCAACAGGCGGCTTGATGAGGAACTTATGCGTCAGGGCGCGCGCCTTGAGTCGGAATATTTTAATAACCCGGTAAACGGCGGACGCATCTGGTGGGCGCAGCACAGTCAGCGTACAGTTGTCCAAAATTTCACGTGGACGGTAGATACTGCTTTGCAAATAGCCTCGTTTGTCACAGCGGCGGGATTGTTTCTCGCATACTCTCCCGTATTCGGAGTGATTTTCCTGATTACGTATATACCGGGAGCTGTGGTCTTGTACAGATCGGGAAAAAAGATAGAGAATTGGCAGCAGTGGCATGCCCCCGATAATGTGAAAAAAGAATATTTCAAGGAAATGCTTATATCGTCGAAGAGCGCGAAGGATATAAGACTTTATAATCTTGCACCGTATCTCAGGGAAAAGTACGATGCAATATGGTCAAAGCTCAGGCGTGAGCATTCGGCGCTCTTTCGCGAAAGCACGGTAAAAGCGGCGGCGGCATCTCTGCTGTCATGCGCGGGACTTGCCGCAGTTATTGTTATGTCAGTCAGAAATCTTCTTAACGGTTCAATGGCTGCAATAGGTACGTTTTCTCTTTATATAGGCTATGCAAAGACCGCCGGATCATCATTTTCGACTATTATGAATTCCGTGATCCGTCAGTATACGGTTGAGGCTCACAGAGTACGTCAGTACAGAGAATTTTGCACACAGCCGCCGCTGATTCCCGATAACGGAACTCTCGAAGCGCCGAGAATGCCGCGCGTGGAATTCAGAAACGTAACATTTACATATCCGACATCTGATAAGCCTGCAATCGAAGATATGTCATTTGTGATCGAACCGGGTGAAGTGATAGGTCTTGTGGGAGTAAACGGAGCAGGCAAGACTACAATTGTCAGATTGCTGCTCAGATTTTATGAGCCGCAAAGCGGGGAAATACTGCTGAACGGCACAGATATCAGAGATTTCACGATGTCCTCTCTTTGGAGCGTTTTCGGCGTTTGCTTTCAGGAGGTTGAACACTATGCGATGAAGCTGCGCGAGAATGTGACTCTGTCAGACATCACGCGCGAGGACGATATGGAGTCGGTCGAGTGGTCGGCGCGCATGAGCGGTCTTGATAAAGTGATGAAAAATTGGGAGGACGGCTGGGACACTATGATGACAAGAGGATTTGCCGATGACGGCAAAGAATTGTCAGGCGGTCAGTGGCAGAAGATCGGACTATCCCGCACATTCTTCGGAGACGCGGATATTATGATATTGGACGAGCCGTCGAGCGCACTTGACGCTGAGGCGGAGGACAGAATATTCTCGTCGTTTTCCGAGCTTTGCAGGAGCAAGGGAGGAATCCTTATTTCTCACCGCCTTTCGAGCGTTATGATGGTGGACAGAATATTCTTTATAAACGGCGGACAGATTGTTGAATGCGGCTCACACGAAGAGCTGATGAAAAACGGCGGCGAATACGCGCGCCTTTATAAGCTTCAGGCAGAGAAATATGTGGGAGGCGCGGACTGACAATTTAATTAGCAAAAGATGTAATTTATATGTTTTCAATCACAATTTGCTTCTTTATTATGCAGTAGCATGAAATTTTCTTCTGCCGTATAGCAGAAGAAAACCGAACCAAATCTGAAAGAAAGGCTAAAAATGATGAAGAAATTTGACGGAATCAAAAATACGCTGAATTCACTCGCGTACAGTACTTCGGTTATCAGAAAAGCTTCAACAAAATTTTTCATTCTGAAAATTGTCCTGTCAGTAGTAGCAGTTGCGCTTCCGTATGCTCCGCTGTTCCTGTGGCGGTATTTATTGAATGCTCTCGTCACGGCGCTGTCGGGCGGCGGAGCTGATAATTTGATAAATATGATATGGGTATTCTGCGGACTTTATTGCGCCGTACTTGCAGCGGAGCAGCTGCTTAAATCTCTGCAAAGCCTTGTGGACTTCAAGTATCAGGATCAGATAAGCTATTACCTTGATAATATAATGGTAGAAAAGGTGTCGGGCGTTGAACTTGCGTTTTATGATTCAAGCACGATGCGCGATACGCTTGACCACAGCTGGCAGGTGCTGAACTCCGTTCAGTCGATGGTGTGGAGCCTGTCCGATATCTTTCAGACCTTTGCAAGAATGATAGTTTCGCTTGTAATGCTTGCAAGCTTCAGTCTTTGGGTAGTGCCTGCGATAATAATTTTGTGTATTCCAAGCGCTCTCGGAAGCCGCCGCCTTTCAAAGCGTGAGTACGAGGACGAGAAGAAATTCTCACTGCTCAGACGTAAACAAAACTATTTTAAGTACATATTCTTCGGCTCAATACGCCTTGAGATTAAGATATACGGACTGACCGAGTATTTTCTCGATAAGTACAGAGCCGCTTGGCAGGAAAAGCATAACGAGGAGTTCCGCCGCAGACTGTTTGCTTTCGGTGTGCAGACGCTCTCGCTCCTGCTCCTGACGGCAAGCGAGCTTATAGTTTACGGCATGTCTGTCGTGCGTCTTGCCGCACGGAAGATCGAAGTCGGAGACGTCACGTATTATGTATCGCTTGCGACGGGATTCAGGCAGGACTTTGCGGCGTTCTTTACGTCACTCGACAAATTTTCAAAGCAGCAGCACGAGCTTGACGATGTGCGTAAGTTTCTCGAATTCGAGCCGACGCTTGAAGAGTTCGGCACACTGATCCCGAGCGAGTGTCCCGAGATCGAATTTAGAAATGTTTCGTTCAAGTATCCGGGAGCGGAGGATTATGTCCTGCGAGACTGTTCGTTCAACATAAGTCCCGGAGAGACGGTCGGACTTGTCGGACTGAACGGCAGCGGAAAATCGACGATAGTCAAGCTGATACTGCGCTTTTACGATCCGTGTGAGGGAGAGGTTTTGCTTGACGGCGTGAATGCGAAGGAGTACGATGCTGTGGCTCTCAGGCGTACATTCGGAGTGCTGTTTCAGGATTATTCGTGCTATTCGCTGTCGGCACGCGAGAATATCGCAATGTCGGATATAGACCGCAAGGAAGATGACGCGGCGATATGGGAAGCATGCCGAAAGAGCCGCGCCGACGAGTATATCAGCACGTGGAAGCGCGGACTTGACGAACCGATGACGCGCAAGTTTGAGGAGGACGGAAAGGATTTGTCGGGCGGACAGTGGCAGAGACTCGCTCTGGCGCGCGCATTCTTCCGAAAAGCGGGAGTGATGCTTCTTGACGAACCGTCTGCGGCGCTTGACGCGCTGGCGGAGCATGAGATATTTCTCGGCTTTACAGAGCTTGCGTCAAACAGGAGTGCTGTTATGATATCGCACAGGCTGTCAAGTATTACGCTTTGCAACAGGATAATCATTCTTGACGGAGGACGGATAATCGAAGAAGGCAGTCACGAAGAACTTATGGCGCTTGACGGAAAGTACGCGCATCTCTTTAAGCTTCAGGCAGAGAAATATCAAAAGGAGCATTCGGCATAGATATGATATGACGGTGCAGGCAGTGCATATTGCGGCTTTATGCCATGATATGCACTGCTCATTTGTTATCGGCTATTGACCGAAGGGGAAGTTTGTGGTAAAATGTAACAGTAGAAATAATACATGGCTTTATTGTTCGGATAAAGCCTGAAAACGTATTTTTTAATATTAAAGGTACTTTGTAACAATGAAAATATCTAAACATTTGGTGTTTGTTTTACTTATTATGCTGTCGGCGATGCTCTTTTCTTCCTGCGGCGGTGTCGGCAGAGGATATTCCATGCCGCGTCTTGCAAAGGATTCGCCTCTCGCGCAGGCAAGAAGTATTATAAATCCCGATTCTGAGGTCAGAGGTGTATGGATAGCCTCGGTTTTTAATATAGACTACCCAAGCCGAACGGATCTGGACGCAGCTTCTCTTAAAGGCGAGATAGACGATGTTCTCAATACTTGTGAAAAATACGGTCTGAACACGGTTTTCTTTCAGGTAAGACCTGCATGCGACGCTCTGTATAAAAGCGATATTTTTCCCGTGTCGTCTTTTTTGAACAGCGGCGGAGAACTTCTCTTTGATCCTCTTGAATATATAGTTCGCGAGGGACACAGACGAAATATATTCGTTCACGCGTGGATAAATCCTCTTAGGGTGACTGTGTCGAAGGATTCGGAAGAAAAACTGCCTGATAACAGTCCGGCAAAGCTTCACCCCGAATGGACTGTAAAATATGCGGACGGTAAGGTTTATCTTAACGCAGGACTGCCCGAAGTAACGGAGCTTGTAAAGTCGGGAGTTTCCGAGATCGTGTCAAAATATGATGTTGACGGCGTTGTGTTTGACGATTATTTTTATCCGTATCCCGTGGACGGAGCGCAGTTCGACGACGGAGAAGCTTATAAAAAGCACGGTGCGGAATTTGATAATGTTGCAGATTGGCGGCGGAATAATATAAATTCAATGATAAAAGCGTCTTATGATGCCGTAAAGGGGGGCGATCCCGACTGCCTGTTCGGCGTGTCGCCGTGCGGTGTCTGGCAGAATAATAACGGCTCAAACGGCGGCTCGGATACACGCGGCTTCGAGGGATATACCTCCCTTTACTGTGATGCGCTCGCGTGGATAGAGGGAGGATATATTGATTACATATCTCCTCAGATATATTGGCAGACGTCTTCCGCGGCAACTCCGTATGATACGCTTTCCGATTGGTGGAACGCGGCGCTTGACGGAAGCGGAGTTGACCTGATTATTTCCCATGCCGCATACCGATATGAGGACGGCGATTGGGAAGAGCCTTCCGGGGAGATGACACGGCAGATAGAATATTCGAGATCTGCGCTTGCATATCGCGGAAGCATGTTTTACGGCTATGATGAAGTCAGTGGAAACGTGCGCGGCGTTTCCGCAGAGCTTGACGGACTTTATACAAATGAGATAGTGTACTGCGATCCGTCACCCGATGATAGGGGAGTTACGTTTGACGGAATAGAAAACGGCGGCTCTGCTCCTGCGGGAGAACTGACGGTATCGGGACATTCCGATCCTGCCTTGCCTCTTCTTGCCGACGGATTAAAACTGAGCCGCGGCAAGGACGGCTCGTTTACGGTGAAGCTCACGGTAAATAAAGGCTCAAATAGCTATGAATTTAAGCAGGGAGAAAAAACATATACTTTGGAGCTTAAAGGGGAATAAGACATATTATCTAAGATAAAATAAAAGGGAAGGTTTGCCGTGGAAAACAAAGAATATAAAGAACTTTCCGATATGATAAAGTACAGCGAAAAAACGGTGTTTTTCGGAGGTGCCGGAGTATCTACCGAGAGCGGGATTCCCGATTTTCGTGGAGACGGCGGAATATATTCCGAAAAATACGGTGTTCTGTTTCCCGAAATGATCGTAAGCGGTACATTTTTGAAAAGAGAGCCTGAAGCGTTCTTTGATTTTTATAAAGAGAAGCTGGTTTTTCCGAATGCACAGCCGAATAAGGCGCATATCTCTCTTGCACGCCTTGAAGCGGAAGGCTTCATTTCCTGTGTTATCACACAGAATATTGACGGACTGCACAGTGCGGCAGGCAGCAAAAATGTAATAGAACTTCACGGAAGCGCACTCAGAAATTACTGCACGGTGTGCGGCAAAAACTACGGAATGGACGATGTTTTGAAATTGACGGGAGTACCGAGATGCGAATGCGGAGGAATGGTGCGCCCCGATGTGACGCTTTTTGACGAAGTATTGCCCAAGGGCGCGTTTGAGAGGGCGGCGTGCGAATGCAGTGAATCCACCTTTTTAATAGTTGCGGGAACTTCGCTGTCCGTGTACCCCGCCGCGTCTCTCATAGGATATGCGGGAGGGAAAACAGCGCTTATAAATCTTACGGAAACTGAGGCGGACGGGATGGCGGATATTGTAATTCACGCACGCATCGGCGACGTTATGGATTTTGTGTGCCGTGATATTTTGGGCGGCTTATAATAAACCTTTACCGAAACGGAAGCTTTGATTTATACCGTAAATGTTATCCGAATTTTGAGGTGAGAAAAATGCAGGGGTATAATTTAATAGTTGTGTTTGATGAGCGTGCTGACAAAATGCTGATGTGCAAAAGAAGACGTGATCCATATAAAGGATTATCTAACTTTGTCGGCGGGAAAATAGAAGAAAACGAAATCGGAATCGATGCGGCATACAGGGAACTTGAAGAAGAGACTGCCATAGTCCGTGACGATATTATTCTTTCTCATTTAATGAATTTCTCATATCCTCTTGACAGTTGCTATGTTGAAGTATACGTCGGAAAATTAAAAGGGCCTGTAGAAGTTTGCGGAGATGAAAATGAATTATATTGGTCCGCTCTTGACAAAGATTTTTTTGATGTAACCGAATATGCAGGAGAAGGAAACATCGGGCATATAATGATGCACGTTGAAATGCACCTTGATGAACTGCTTAAATGAACTGTATTATTACACTTTTTGCTCATAATATTAAAAAACATACCGAAAACTAAAATCAGCGGCTGATGCAAATGAGTATTGGCGAACAAGAAAGGATTTTCATACTTATGATCTACACGGATATGTATTCACTCGTTCACGAAGCGAGAACAGTCAGAAGCTTTGACATGTCAAGAAAAGCAGACCGCACACTTCTTGAGGAGCTTGTCGATACTGCAAGAGTTGCCCCGTCGGCAAGAAATATGCAGCCTCTTAAATATAAGCTGTGCTGTGCGGAAGATGAAATAAAAGGAATTACAGAGCGCACGCGCTGGGGCGGATCAACACCTGAAAAAAGACTGCCGCCCGAGGACAGAGAACCGTCGGGCTTTATCGTGATCTGCCACGACAAATTTGTCTGTGAAAAGAACGATTTTTCAACGATGGATGTCGGAATAGCGGCGCAGACAATAAATCTTGCAGCGAGGGAAAAGGGATATGGCTGCTGCATGCTCGGTGCATTCGATCATGACAGTGTTGCTGATTTTCTGCTTCTTCCGCGCACCTGTGAGCCTGTCCTTATTATTGCTGTCGGAACACCTGCGGAATCACCTATAATATGTTCTGTGGGAGAGGACGGCGGAATCGGATATTTCAAGGATGATGCAGGACTTCATTTTGTGCCTAAACGTTTACTGAAAGATATTATACTTTGATTTTGCCATGAAAAAGAAAAGCTATCAAACTTCTGCTGTAAAACGGCATGCGGCAGTGAACTTTATTTTGTTCTTTATCGGATTTGCAACGGTTGCCGCGGCGTATGCCGTATTCAGAAAAAATATAGGGTATTCGGACGGCGGAATGCTGTCAGCTTCTGCCGAAAGCTATGAGCTGTTTTTCAGGGTATCTCTTGCCGTGAGCGCGCTTTTGCTGTTACTTACTCTGCTGTCACGGACAATCTCATCATTGAATAACGGAATCGTCAGCTTCGGCAAAATAATAGCATCAGTTTCACCGACTGTCTGTCAAATTCTCATAATGCTGATATCGTTCTTTTATGCGTATGTTACGAGCGGAGGAGCTGTCAATACCGTGCCGTATGTTCTGCTGACAGGTCTCGGAGAGGCTTTGATGTTTACTCTTCCCGCAGCGATATCGGTAAGTTGGGAATTATACGGAAAAAGGAAGAAATAATCGCTGAAATAACTGCTTTATACAGCCGTTGTAGCGGCGGAATGGAGTTTAAAATGAGAAATAAATTTATAAAGCCGTTTCGTATGGTGTTTTGCCTTGCGTCTGTCGTCGGCCTGAGTTGTATTTTGGCATTTGCCGTATCAGCCGACGGCGGTACTGCCGTAAACCTTGCGAACGTAAATAAAAATGAGTCTGGAGAGGGGTATTATTGGAATAATCCCAATGAGATTTTGACTCTTGACGGATTTTCCGTAAGTACAGATGAGGATTTCGGCTTAAAACTGCCGGCGGATGCGACTGTTGAGCTTAAAGGAACAAACCGTATATCGGCGTCAAAATATGCTGTCGGATGTCCCGGAAGTGTTACCTTTAAGGGAGACGGAGAACTTATTTTGGAGTCGGGCGGGAGCGCACTGTATTCCTACAGCACAAATTCAAACCATAAGATAAAAATTACGGAGGGAAAATATAAATTCAAATCGGGAGAGGAAGTAATAAAGCTTGACGGAGCGGAACTTTCCGTTACGGGAGGATCTCTTGAGCTTACGTCATCGGGAGAGCTTGCCATATTCGGACGTGACCTGAGCTTTACGGGCGGCAGCGTTACAGCGGCAGGCGCGCTGAGAGCTTCCCACTTGATAAAAATAAACAGATCGTCCCTTGAAATAGGAGCGCAGACTCAGGCTCTTATCTGCGAAAACCTGATCGATATATCAAATGTTGAGCTGTCGCTCGGAGATTCTCCGTCATCGCTCAGTGTCGCTGACGAATACGGAAATGAAAAGTATATGATAGCTATTCCCGAGAAGAAAGAAGGACGCAGCAGCATAATTTTCGGAGAAAATGTGTCGGGCGTGCTCGATTATGCGGCATTGGCGGCGGTCGTTATTCTTATAGCCGCGGCAATTGTTGTTCCGATACTTCTCCGCAAAAGAAAAACCGCAAAGCTTTATGAAAAGCTTGAAAACGAAAACGCCGGCAAAAAATAAGATATATTGACAGTAACGCGCCGAAATGTTCTTCTTGACGGAAAACATCGGCGCGTTTTGCTTTATTATAGCTGACTCAAAACTATATAGCTGTATTTCAACCGATTGTTGAGCAGAAATCCCAAAAAACAACCTATTGTATATTTTATAACTTAATAATTTATGATAGAATATAACCACAGAGGACGCGTCTGATAAAACTTATTAAAATCAAATCACAAGAAAGGTATGGTCTATACCCATGAAAAATTCAATCGGTCAAAACATTGCATATTATCGCAAAAAGCTCGGAATGACTCAGGAAGGGCTTTCGGAAAAAATGAACGTTACGGCACAGGCTGTATCCAAATGGGAAAACGATATTTCATACTGATGTATTCAAAAATGCCGTCTGCATTGAAACAGAGCATGAATTACATGACGGAAGAATGCTATATTTGTATTGTTATACCTCAGACGATCCTGCAATGCTTGAAATCATCAAGCGCTTTAAAGGACTGAAAATACTCGAACTTTCAGATGAGAACATATCTCTCACGTGCACACTGTAAAAACAGAAACCTGCTGAGCCGATATTCGGTTCAGCAGGTTTTTATATTAAAAGTCACCATTTTATATGCGATCTAAAGTATAATGAGAAAAATTGCGGACAAATATTCTCGGTGTACACCAAGATTCAAGAATATCTTTTTTATATTCAGGCTTAAGGTTTTCATAAAATTCATGATAATTATTTCTTGCTGACGTGTATATAGAGGTTTGTATCGCTGTCGATTTAACTCCCCTTGATTTTGATATCGACTTCAGCGTCCTGTCAACATTAACTGATTTGCCGTCTATATGCTTTCTGCATATCTCGTATAGAGCTTCGCACGTATATTTATATCCGAATAAGTGTGTGTCGGGCTTAAAATAATCGGCTGTAATATCATCTATTATCTGCCTGAGCTTTTCATCAGACATACGAATTTTTTTCCACTTGCTCGACCGGGGATTGATGAGTTTAATTATGTATCTACCGTTTTCCGTAATTTCATCTAACATTCGGTGTACGGTTTTATAATTGCAATTCTCAATCTCGATACCGTCTAATGTGCCGCTTATATTCATACCCAAGATTGAATAGCACAGGCTTATTTTATGATTTGTTGATTTGAGAGACATCTCGCCCGAATCAAATGTGAATTTCATTTGTTTTAATACATCAATTACGCTTATTACTTCCATTTGTTTCAGCTTGTCCTTTCTGTCAGCTTTCAATCGAGGGATTGATTAGTGGTCTGCATTTTTCACAAACATACTTCTCATTAAGCATAATCAACGATTCCTCTCCGCCGCAAAAGGCGCATGACGGTTTATGTTTTTCAATCAAGATTTTATCGCCTTGTTCGATAATTTTCACCTTATCATTAATGCTGAGGTTTAAATTGTGACGCATTTCAGCAGGCAAAATGATTCTGCCTAATTCGTCTACTGTTCTTACAGCTATTTCTTTGTTCATTTCCTTTTTCATTTTTATAATCCCCTTTTTATTTATAAATAAATTTTTGATTTTATATTTAATGCGTTGGGTGCGATTAAATCGCAACGCATTTTCATTGCTCAATAATATTCTTTGTCCTATGACAACTATTAGTATCTATATCCTCTATATAGTTTGTGTGTATGGTTTAAAAAATAACCTACACTATTAGTAGCAAATAACAACTAAAAATGGTGGGTGAAAAATGAATCTTAATTCAATTGGAAAAAATATTCGTAAATATCGGATATCAAAGGGATTGCGTCAGGAAGACATAGCAGAACGAGCCAATTTAAGTACAAATTATATCGGTATGATTGAGCGTGGAGAAAAAACTCCATCTCTCGAAACCTTCATCAATATTGTTAATGCCATTGGGGTATCCTCCGATGTGATTCTATCTGATGTTTTGAAAAATGGTTATGTGATCAAAGATTCTTTACTTGGTGAAAAACTATCGAAATTATCTATTGAGGATAGAAACAAAATTTACGATGTAATTGATACCATGATGAAACATTCCAAGTTGAAAAGGATATAGAACATGGTGAAATTGGTAGCTCACTCAATTATACAACTAATCTCGTAAAAATACAAGTGTTAATTGTGGTATTTTAACGGAATAATTTGTATAATTTCTTTGACAGGGTATTATAAAATCAAAGAGGACAAAAATGGCGGTTGAAAGAAAACAATTATTAAAAGAAATGGGACAGCGTTATTTTGAATCACGAAAGTCTAAGGGATTGACACAGGAAGAAGCTGCCGAAATAGCCGATGTGACACAACAAGCTATTTCTGATTCAGAATTGGGAAAAAGCTTTTTATCTCCTGACAGTATGCTGCGTCTTTGTACAGCTTATGAAATTAGCTGTGATTATCTATTGACAGGAGAAATATCTGATAAAGATACTTTAATAATTAACAAGCATATACGCGAATTAGATGCGGAAACTTTTCGCCATTATAAAGGGATAACTGAACATTTTATCGCGGCAGTATCAAAACAAAAAAATAAGTCATGATTATATTCGATAAATTATGGATCACTATGTCTCAAAAAGGCATAACAACATATCAACTTAGAGAAAAATGTGATATTGACAGTAAAACTATCCGCAGATTAAAAGCAAATGAAAATATTGAAACAAAAACTTTAGATAAATTATGTGCTGCATTATCCTGCAAATTGGAAGATATTGCAGAATACAAAGAAATTGAATAGAGACTATCTTTGATACGAAATATGGTTGTCTAGCAGTCTTTATTTTATAATTGAAAACTTTGGGTGGCTTACAGTTAAATAACAAGAGAAACGCATTCTGCATAGGAATGTGTTTTTCTCTATGCCTTAGTTTTTTAGTATATCTAAAATTGCCTACTTCCGCTATGCGGAATGTAGTAGTGTGCGTATCAGTCTTTCGCACTTTTTTTCGTGAAAAAAAGCTGCGCAAAAAAAGCCTTCTGGGGGAAATCCCCCAGAAGCTTCCCCCTTGCAGTGCTCCGCATAACTTCCGCGCAATTCGTGAACGAACCGCTTCGTTACTCTCCTGAAATGAAGTCAACGGGGACATGGTGTCGGTATCGTCTCAAAATGCGGAGATTGCTCCGCAGTGGGCGTTTTCTTACAGCCTGTATGCTGTTCAAAGAGCATTAGTTAGGCTGTAGGGTGAGTTTTCATAATCAAGCAAGATTCTATTACAGACAAAACATAATTTTTGCTCGGTGTCGCTTAAATATATTTTTTATATATCGCAATATCGCACAAATCAAAATTTGTTCCTCAAAGCTTTGATATAAGCCTAACGCAAGGCTATTTGAACAGGGTACTTAATACAGCTCAACTTCTACTGTGCAGCGATCTCCGCATTGTGGGTGTGAGGCGACACCATGTCCCCGTTGACTTCATTTCAGTAAGATAACAAAGCCGTCGACTTCCGCGTAGCGGAATGTAGGGCGTGCGGCGCGAAAATTATGCGGAGCACAGTTGGGGGCAGCTTCTGGGGCGCGCAGCCCCGGAAGGTTTTCTTTGGCATCTTTCTTTTATAAAAGAAAGTGCGAAATGCGCTTTTGCAAGCTATGCATTCCGTTGCTCTGAAATATAGTGCGGAGCCACTTTTAAGGCTTTCTTTCGAGTGCGAAATCCCGAGTCGTAATAATTCGCTATTGTGATCATATATTTCACCACATCTATTGAAGTATAAGTATTTTCGTGGTATAATATATACCGAATTTGAAAATGATAATCATTTTCAAATTATGCGGCGTACGGCAAACCGCATAATTATCACAATTATAAAGAAAGCAGAGCTTACGTATATGAATAAAGGCAAACTTATAGTTATCGAGGGAGCGTGCGACGGTATCGGCAAGTCAACACAGTTTAAAATGCTGTCTGACAGAATGGCTGCAAACGGAAATCTGCCTGTGTGTCATCATTTCCCGTCATACGGAACGCCTCAGGGCGCGCCTGTTGAATCATATCTGAGAGGAGAATACGGCGCGCCTGAGACTCTCTCGCCGTATTTTGTAAATATGCTGTATGCGCTTGACCGTGCTGTTACGGTCAAAACTTTGCTTGCACCTTCCCTTGAAGAGGGAAGAGATGTGCTTCTTGACAGATATACTACGTCAAGTCTTATCTATCAGTCGTCGTTTATCACAGATAAGACGGAAAAGCAGAAGTTTATAGAATATGTAACGGATTTTGAGTACTCAAGGCTCGGTATTCCGAAGCCTGGTACCGTACTGTTCCTCAATGCTCCGTATGAGTGCGCCGAGTCTCTCAGAAAAAGCAGGACGTCAAACGACGGCGTGGAGCATGATATTCATGAGTCAAGCGGCGGCTTTATGAAAAAGGTCTATGACAGCGCTCAGCTGGTGTGCGATATGTGCGCTTTTACGAGAATCGATTGCACGGATGCGGACGGCAGAATGTACTCAAGAGAGACGATCCATGAGAAGATAATGAGCGCTTTGAAGGACGCAGGAATCAAGATATAACCAATAAGGCGGTACTGATATGAAAACATACAAAACGCGCCAAAGAGAGATTATATTATCCCTTTTTGAAAAATATCCCGACAGATGCTTTTCGGCAAAAGATATAATTGAAAACTGCGATATTAACGTAGGACAGGCTACGGTGTACCGCACGCTCACAAAACTGAGCGAGGAAGATATGCTGCGCCGCTTCCGCACAGACGGCGGGTGCGATTACTATAAACTTGCATGTCAAAACACGGGGGACTGCCATATGCACATCGTATGCAGAAAATGCGGTGATATGATCCATTCCGACTGTGATTTCATAGACGAGATGACGCGCCATCTTGCGGATGCGCACGGCTTCCTGCTTGATACAAGCCGAACTGTGATATACGGACTTTGCAAAAGCTGTACGGGAGAGAATAAATGAAAAAAAAGCTTTTATTTTTGTTCGCTCTCTTATTTTCGGTATGCTCGGCGCTCTGCTCCTGTACTGCCGCGTACAGCACAGAAAAAAATGAAGATGATAAAGAAAAACTGAAAATAGTTACAACTGTTTTTCCGCAGTACGATTTTGCCCGTGCGGCAGCTCGCGGAGCTGCAGAGCATGTTCAGATCAAAATGCTTCTGCCTCCGGGAAGCGAAAGCCATGATTACGAGCCGTCTCTGTCCGATATCGCCGATATCGCCGAATGTGATATTTTCATATGCGTCGGCGGAGAGACTGATGATTGGGTTGAAAATATTCTTGAGCTGACGGGAGAGCGAATGACTGTCTTGCGCCTGATCGATATGGTTGAGCTTCTCGATGAAGAAGCATTACCCGGAATGGCTTCATACGGTCACTCTCACGAGGAACATGAACACGATCAGTCACACGCACATTCTCATGAGCGCAGTGACGGTGAATTCGATGAGCATGTTTGGACAACCCCGCGCAACGCCGCACATATGACAGAGATCATATGTGATGCGATGTGCGACCGTGTACCCGAGCTTGCGGAGGATTTCAGAGCTTGTGCAGAAGAATATAAGAGCGAGCTTTTGAGCCTTGACAAGGAGTATGAAGAGCTTAGCCTGACAGCAAAGTCTCATACGCTGATATTTGCAGACCGTTTTCCGTTCAGATATTTGGCGGAGGAAATGTCGCTTGACTGCTATGCGGCGTTTTCGGGATGTTCGTCAGATTCTGAGCCTCCGCTATCCGCAATAGGCTATCTTTCCGTAAAATCAAAAGAGGAAAACGCATCGGTTATTTTTACGACTGAATTCGGTGCTGTCGCGGTGGCTGAACTTATCGCAGGTGAGTGCGGCGCACAGGTGCGTGTTCTTCATTCTTGCCATAATGTGTCGCGTGAGGACTTTGAGCGCGGAGTTACGTGTCTTGATTTGATGAAAAATAACCTTGAAGTGCTTCGTGAAGCGATGCTTTGCGGAAATTAAAACGAAAGGACAGCAGAACAACTTGGAAAGTAATATAATTGAATGCCGAAACCTCACGCTGGCATATGACGGCTCGGTGGTTATAAAAGATTTGAGCTTTGATATGCCGCGGGGAGAAATTATGCTCGTGTCAGGTGAAAACGGCTCGGGAAAAAGCACACTTATCAGGGCGCTTCTCGGTCTGATAAAGCCGATATCCGGAAGGATAAATTTAAAAGGAATAAAACGCGGGGATATCGGATATCTTCCTCAGCAGAGCGGAGTTTCGCGGGATTTTCCCGCAACCGTTAAAGAGGTCGTTTATTCAGGCTTTACGGGACATTTGAGATTCGGTATGTTTTATCCCGAAAATGCGGCGTCTGATGCGTCGCGAGCCATGAAGCTGACAGGTGTTGATGATCTTCAGGGGCAGTGCTTCAATGAACTGTCAGGCGGACAGCAGCAGCGTGTGCTTCTTTCACGTGCGCTTTGCGCAGCAAGAGAACTGCTGATACTTGACGAGCCTACAAATACGCTTGATCCCGCGTCAGCCGCCGATATGTACAGTATTATAACATCGCTGAAGCATGAGCACGGAATGTCGGTCGTTATGGTCAGTCATGATCTTGAAACATCTGTGACGACAGCAGACAGAGTTCTTCATCTTTGCTGTGACGGAGCGTTCTGCTGCGCCGCACCGGATTATGAGCATGAGCTTGCGTCTCATCACAGATATGATGTAAATAAAGTTATCTGAACATGAAGAGCGTAATGTAAGTATTTTTGTACTGAAAAATTTTCTCTGTGTGTTCTGATAAAAATTACCTTCAAAAACAAAATTAAAAGAAAGAGATAGTCATATAAATGACATTTACTGAAATTTTATCATCCGATTTTTTAATGAGTGTAGTTATAAGAGCGCTTATAGTCGGAGCTCTTATATCCGTTTGCTCGTCACTGCTCGGCGTCAGCCTTGTAATGAAGCGTTATTCAATGATAGGAGACGGCCTGTCTCACGTAGGATATTTTGCACTTGCCCTCGGCGCGCTTGTCGGCGTGGGGAGTGAGATATCTCAGGCTCTCGCGATTCCCGTGGTGATCGCAGCGGCAGTTCTCATATTAAAGCTTGATGAAAGCCGTAAGATAAGCGGAGATGCGGCGTGCGCTATCGTAGCAACAGGATCGGTTGCCGTCGGTACGATAGTATTCAGCATTTCGGGTACTGCAACAAGCGATATATGCAGCAGCCTTTTCGGCTCGTCGTCCGTTGTTACAGTCACGAACCGCGACGCTGTGCTCAGCATAGTACTTGCCGCTGTAGTTATAGTATGGTTTTTGCTGTTCTTCAAGCAGATTTTTTCTACCGCATTTGACGAGCAGTTTGCCGCTGCTTCGGGAATCAAAACTTCTGCGTTCAGAATGCTTCTTGCTGTGCTTACAGCTGTTACTATAGTAGTCGGCATGAAAATGATGGGAGCTATTATGATCTCCGCGCTTATCGTTTTTCCCGCAATGAGTGCCATGCGCCTTGCAAAAAGCTTTAAGGGAGTTGTGATCTTTGCGGCTCTGTCATCGATATTGTGTTTTGTTGTCGGATTTGCCGCGGCATGCAGATTTTCACTGCAAACGGGAGCCGCTGTCGTATGCGCCGAGCTTGCTCTCTTTATAGTATCATGCACTTTTGAAAAGCTTCGTGCAGCTGTAAGAACGAAGCGTACCTTTGAAAAAACAGCGTAAAAAAAGCAGTTCCGTCTCTTAAGAGTAAATTCTGTCGGGATGAGAACTGCTTTTTATTATTTTCAGATTATGCCTGAAGTTTAATTCTGTACATTGTGGTGCGCTCCGTCGGAATATGAGGAAAGAGCAGCAAATGTGTATCCGTCAGCATTTGCCCGATCGATTATCTCCTGAAGCGCATCGGCGGTAGAACCCTTGGCGTTGGTGTCGTGCATAAGCACAACGTTTCCTCTGCCGTGCTTCAGTCCGTTTATGACATTTCCGATTACCGCATCACGGCTCACATGTCCTCCTGCGGCGTCTCCGCTCGAAATGTTCCAGTCAAAGTAATGGTAACCGAGCTGTTCAACGAGAGGACAAAGAGTGCTCATGATTCCCGCCGAGTAACGGCGGCTTATAATATTTGAAGAGCCTCCCGGGAAGCGTATTAGATCAGTGCTGTAACCGAAGTCATCTATCAGACGGCGGCGAAGCGATTCTATGTTGTCAAGAAATGCTTCGGGAGAGGAATAGATCGCCGCATAATCGTGTGAATATCCGTGAATTCCGATCGTATGCCCTTCATCTATCATTCGAGATAAAAGCGGCTTGTTCCCGTCGGAATAATTTACTATAAAAAATGTTGCTTTAACGTTATTCTCTTTAAGAATATCAAGAATCCGAGGAGTTATAATATTTGACGGACCGTCGTCAAATGTCAGATATACGGTCGAACCGCTGACCATACCGTGCCCGTTTACCGCGCCTTCAATCGGAGTCGGCTTTTCGTATACTCGAACGGTTCTGATTTTCTGCGAACGGTTGCCCTTTGAATCTTCAGCAGAATATATTACCGCATATTCGCCTGCCGTATTCGTGTCGGGGGAACCGCTTACGGTAATGCTTTCGCCGACGTCTCCGTCAAAATCATCTGTAGCGCCGAAACCGCGCTCGGTGTATGCTTCGCCTCGGCACAGATATAGATAAGTTCCGCCGTTCAGAGTGATTTCGGGAGCTGTGTTGTCTGTTACCGTAACTGTTCGTGACGCTTCAGCTTTGTTTCCGGCAGCGTCGCAAACGGAGTAGTTAAATGTAAAGACGCCTTCCGTACCGCGTACATAGTCTGTTGAAACAGTAATCTTTTCGCTTATATCTTCGTCAAGATCGTCGATTGCGGTGCAGCCGGGATCAATATAATCGGGTGTGTTTATTTCAAGATTTTCTTCACCTGAAAGTGTAAGCACAGGCGGCACGATATCTTTGATCGTAACTATTCTTTCAGCTTCTGCGGTGTTTCCGAACGAATCCGAAACTGTATAAGTGACTGTGCATGTACCGTCCGACGACTCGCTTTTAGAGATTTTAACCTTTTCGCTCAAATTTCCGTCATAGTTGTCGAAAGCCTCATAACCCGGCTCGTCATAAAGGCTCATCGAGGATACAGTCATCTTGCTGTCTCCTTTAAGATTTATTTCAGGAGGCGCAGTGTCGTTGACTTTCACGTGCCTTGTAACAGAATATTCTTTTCCGTGATAGGTCAAAGAATATACAACCGTGTAATCGCCGAGCGTTTCGGTGTCAACATCGGATCTGACACGGAGCCTGTCCGAAATGTCAAGCCATAAATATTTTGCAGTGCACCCTTCGTCAAAGTATTCCGTAAATACCTGTGCCTCGGTATCGGCAGAGCCGATGAGATTTATATTTACATCTGCAAAAAAATATATAAGTACGGCTGCTGCCGATAAAACACATATAATTAAGACTAAAGCACCAATAAGAATCTTTCTTTTATTTTTCATACCCGAACCGTCCGTTTTGTTTTGTCACTTACAATTTTACCACCGTTTTCGACAATTTTCAACATAACTTCGGAATTTATCTGCTAAAAGTATAATATATGTTATTATTACCGTGTAAAGATAATTTAATGAAAGAGATCACATGATTTTTCAAAGCGGCGGCTGATTTCGATTCTGAGAATACAACTGTTTGAACGGAGGAAAATGCCGTTTTTTAACGCCCATATACGGAGTACTGAATTTAAAGTGAATGAGCTTGTTAGATCACATAACTGAAAGCGAAATGTCCCACTGCAGCGGTTTCCATTTGCTTTTTTCAGCGGGAGATTTGCCTCCCGACGAAACGCTGCAGACTGAACTTTGCCCCTTGTTGAAAATGAGTTGACAAGAGGTTATATATCCTGTATAATTATTTGAGTGTTTAACACTTTTCATAACCTTTAAAAATAAATTTTATGGCCGCAAACAGAGATTTTCATAGTCTCTCGGAGAAGCGGCGGAAAGGTATATAAATGCTGCCAAGTGTACAAAATGATTTAATGTTTCACGGTCCCATAAAGAGCTGGGATGAAGGACTTCCCCTCGGAAACGGAGGTTCAGGCTGTCTTATTTGGGGCGACGGACGCGAGCTTCGTCTCTCGCTTGACAGAGTCGATCTATGGGAAACAACTCCCTGCCAAAAGGTAAACCGTGAAGATTTCACTTATGAAACTATGTACCGCATGGTAAAAGAGGAGAAATGGGATGAAATATTTGACCTTTTCGATTCTCCGTGCGAGTGTCCTTATCCTACAAAGCTTACCGCAGGTAAAATTATACTTAATTTCCCGACGACCGAGGATATGAACTCTCATCTCTCCCTCTCTCAGGCTTTGGCGGATGTTGAGCTGAAGACCGCTGACGGAGATGTAAAGCTTAAAGTGTTCATGCACGCAACGAAGCAGGCGGGATTTATGCTCATGGATCGTGTGCCGGAAAATTTCGCATGGAGAGTTGAATATCCGGCTTATAATTTCGGCGAAAAGAAAGAGCTTCTCGACCACGGACGCTTTTTCGGCGACAACGGTCTTACTCTCTTTACATATACGCAGCCTGAAACCGTCGAAACGGAAAACACAAAAGGCTTTTATTTTACCATCAGTGAAAACGACCGCTACGGAGTTATGATGCGCCGCTACAGCACACCGCAGGGTGAGCTGTTTATATGGGATTCCGAGAGAGCGGCTGATTTTGAAACTTTGCGCGAAAAGCTCCCCTCAAAGCTTGACGCATTGGCTGAGACAGGCTTTGATGCATGTCTTGATTCTCATAAAGCATGGTGGAAAAATTACTGGAATCAGAGCGGAGTACATATTTCTGACAGTCTGTTTGAAAAGAACTGGTATATTACGCAGTATCTTCTCGCTTCATGCTCCAGAGAAGGCTCGCTTCCGATGCCGCTTCAGGGCGTATGGACAGCCGATGACGGCGAGTTGCCGCCGTGGAAGGGCGACTATCACCACGACCTCAATACTCAGATGAGCTATTATTCGTATCTAAAGGCAAATCACCTCGGAGAGGGAAAATCCTTCCTTGATTTCCTGTGGGATCTTATGCCTGCCGCAGGAGCGTTTGCAAAGAAATTTTATAATGCGGAGGGCATATGCCTGCCTGCCGTTATGACGGTAGAGGGCGTACCGATCGGCGGTTGGCCGATGTATGCTTTCTCTCCCACATGTCAGGTTTGGTTGTGCAATATGTTTGAGCGTCACTACAGCTATACCGGAGACGAGGATTTCCTTCGCGATCGTGCATATCCCTATATGAAGGAAACAGGACGCTTTATTATGTGCATGCTGAAGGAGGGAGATGACGGACTTCTCCGTCTGCCGCTTTCATCGTCACCCGAAATACACGATAATCTTCCGGGATCATGGCTCACGCCGAACAGTAACTATGATCTTGCTCTTATGCGTTATCTGTTCACACAGCTCACGGAGCTTGCGGACAAGGTGTGCCCTGAGGACAAGCAGATTTGGAGCGAAACGCTTGCAAAGCTGCCTCAGCTTGCAGTAAACGACAAGCATGTATACCGCCTTGCTCCCGATGAAGACCTGAAGGAATCTCACAGACACTTCTCACACCTTATGGCGCTGTATCCGCTCCGCCTTACGGAATACGATACTCCCGAAAACCGCGAAATAATCGATGCGTGCGTCGATGATCTTGAGCTTCTCGGCACAGGTCTTTGGGTTGGTTACTCATTCTGCTGGATGGCTCAGATATATATTCTTCAGGGCAACGGAGAGGGCGCTGCGGCTCAGCTTGAGCTGTTTTGGAGATATTTCTGCTCACAGAACGGCTTCCATTTGAACGGAGACTACAAAAAAGGCGGATTCTGCACTTGGCACTACCGTCCGTTTACTCTTGAAGCTAATATGATGGCTGCCGACGCTGTGCAGGAAATGCTCCTTTACAGCGGAAAAAATGAAATTCGTCTTTTCCCCGCGGTTCCCGAACATTTTGAAAGCGCTGAATTTGATACGTTCCGCGCACAGCACGGACTTCTTGTCAGCGCAAAGATGGAGAAACATGCCGTCACTGAAGTAAAACTTCATGCTGAAAAGCCGTGTACAGTTATATTAAAAGACGGAGCGTCGCTCTCACCCGTATGCACAGGACTTGATTGCATTACGGAAGCGCTTGAAAACGGCGACCTGCGCCTGACCTTCAAGGCGTAAGTTAACAAAAATTCACCCGAAAGGTATTATTAAATATGAAACTTGATTTCCGAATCGATTGGGGATACCAGTATCTGTATTCGAGAAGACACTATCATCCCGTTTATATTTGGGATGGAGAGCTGTCCTGCGACGGCGGAAAAATTGAAAAAATATTTAAGCTTGACTATCCCGTAATTTGGTATGGACCGGGACAGAGTGCGAAAGAAACCTTGCTTGATGAGCCGAAGTGGCAAAGCCGCACAAAGCGCGGTCTTGCGGGCATCAGAATAGAAGCAGATACCGACGCGGGTGCTGTTTTCACACTGAATACAGTCAGCGGAAGCTTTACTTTCACTGCTGCAGATATAGCAGAGAAGGGCAGAATAGAATTTCCCGTCGGACCTGAATATCTCGGCTGTTTTGTAACCGTAACGCTCACGGATTATCTTTGGTTCAGACCTGAATCGAAAGCGAACGAGCAGATATTTGACTATGACAAGCTTGATCTTCCCGTACACGATTGGTCGAGAATGAAGCTTGCGTGGCTGTCTCCCGGAGAGAGCGTATCAATAGAGGTTGATATTCCCGAAAGCTCCGCCGATTACAGCGAAACCGTATTCCATACGATAGCTATGGGTGCGCCCGATTATTCGGCGGAAAAAGAATCTCAGGTTGAGGGAGAAATGAGCTTTTCTCTCCTGTGCGACGGTGAAAATATACTTGATTTCAAGAGATATTACAGATACCATGACTTTTGTATCCAAATGCTTGAAGACGATCTGAAATGTGTCCGTATTCCGAGCGGAAGACATACTCTGACGCTTGTAAACCGTCATGATTCTTTCTCTCTTGCAATAAGCCGTATAATCGTCAAGCAGTCCGAATATTCTCACGGTCAGATAAGCGTTCCCGAATGGGCTCTGAGCGGTGAGAGAGTAATCGGCAAGGTTTTTGCAGCAAGAAATGATGCTTTGACGATCTTTGCAGGAGATAAAAAAATAAGCTGTGACTGTACCTGCGGCTGGAATGAGTTTGCTTTTACTGCCTGCGGAGAGGGAAACATGAGCATTTCCTGCGGAAACTTTGAAGCACAGATAGAAGTGTATGACTGCGGCACGGAAAAATATCCAGTAAAGGTTGGTTACGATCTCACGGCTATACCTCATGACAGAAACGGATATATGGACTGGTTGCTTGACTATACTCAGAGAACAAAGCTTGGTAATTATATCATGTTCCGCAGTTTTAACGGTGCGCCTGAAGAAGACGCAATGTATGCTTGGGGAAAATTCTGTAAGGATCACGGTATGTATGTCAGCGCATGCCGAAATTATCTTGACGGCTCGCTTGCCCGCGGCGCGGGAGAGATGTTCAATGACTGCGGTCAGCATGAATATCCGGGACTTATATACGCGGCTGATCCGCGTGAGCCGTATTGCTCTGACGATATGAAGACAGCGTCCGAAAAGTTTATGGCGTTTCTTAAAGAGGATATAGATAAGTCGCATACTGTGTGCGATACCGCCGCGTTCGGAGACGCAAGCGGAGGAATCAGATATTCGTTCCTTGCTGGAGCAGATTTTGTGCGTGCGGAAACGATGGTTCCGCATACTATGTCGCTTCTCAGTCAGGCAAGAGCCGCAGCGGAATCTCTCGGAGAGGGACGCTGGGGCGCGCATATCGCGATCCAGCACTGCTATCAGCCGTACCGTGAAACTCATATGGGACAGTATTTTCTGTCTCTCATGCAGCCGTGGATGATGGGAGCTGAGGTAATATACGAGGAAGATTCGCTGTTCAATATGTGGAGCGAAGAGCGTCAGGCATGGGATGATGCTCTCGTCAAGGGCAAGCGCGATATGACGAGAAGCTTCTTCAAATATGTAAGCACACATCCGAGACGAGGCAAATGCCGCCGCAATATTGCATTTCTTGAAGGCCGCTATGCCGCTCCGTTCAACGGATTTATCTGCGATGTTGAGCAGGATCCGCACTATTCCGTATGGGGCGCGTTCGGCAATGATTCCGCAGAATGGGGACATGCTCAGCCTGAAAAATGCCGTCAGATACTTGACGTTCTTATGAAAGGAGCCTCCACTCACCCGTTCAGACAGAAGTTTGAAAAACGCCGCTTCTATTTCTCAGGAACTCCGTTCGGAGATTTTGACTGCGTTCCTGCCGAAGCATCTGCGGATTATTTTGAAAATTATAAACTCATGCTCAATCTCGGATGGAATACCATGATTGATGAAGACTACGAAAAGCTTTTGAAATTTGTAAAAGACGGCGGAGTGCTTCTCACAGGAATTCCGCAGTTCAGCACGCATACAAAACGCGACTTTCTGAAGGATATGAATGACCTCGCGCTTTACCGCGGAGGAGATCTCAGCGAGCTTTGCGGACTTCGTGTAAACGGCAGAGGAACAGAGTACTCAGGACAGTGGAACTCACCGCTCAAAAATGTTGTTTGCGAGCCTGAACTCTCGGCAATGCCGAGCGATGACACGAATGAGGACGGTACAGCTTACCTTTGCGATGTTACACTTGACGGAGCGGAGATCGTGGCATGGGATGCCGCAACGGGGGATCCCATGCTTGTCAGGTATAAGCTCGGCCGGGGATTTGTCTATACGCTTACCCTGCACGCATATCCGGGACATGAAAAATTCCAAAAATTCTCTGCGGCATGGACAGAGTATCTCAGCCGTCAGGCTATGGGAGACGTGTATGTTAAAGATCCGACCGAGACGGTCTTCTGGACAGTCTGGGAGGACGAGGACGGCGTCGGCAAAACTCTCATGATGCTCAATACAGATTGGACTGAAAAGGGAAATGAAAAACAGGCAGAGATCGTGACTCCGGCGGGAAGTATGACGATATCAGTAAAAGAGCGCGAAGCTCTTATCTGCAAAGTTACGGATAAGATAGAGCTGTCACGCGTAACGCTGTAAATCCTGCTTGCCTGCAAATCAAAATTGAATAATAAAAGGCGCAGACTTGATGGAGGATACTATAAGATTCATGTCTGTGCCTTTTGCAAAACACTGAAAATTAAAGAAGCTGTGTCCCGTATTTACAGAACACAGCTTTGCTTTTTTATATGCTTTATTTTTCGTTTTGTATAGCTTCGATCATATTATCCAATTCCAATGTCGCCATTCTGATCGATGCTCTGTATGTTGACGCAAGGCCTTCGATATTGCTGGCTAACATACCATCAATAGTCTTTGCAATCTCACCCCATTTATAGATATCGGCAAGATCATACTTCTTTGTAGTATATATGAGATCAAGCATCCGTCTTTCATCAATACCGTCGGCGCTTCTGCCCTTGAGAAGTTTATCGTAGTAAGCAGGCTCCAAATGTTTTTCCGATAAAGCAGCCATAGCTTCAATGAGATATGCGCTCATTTCCGTATCTTTTGCCGATTTGGAAATGAATATGGCAGCTGTACGGTCTGCTTTACAGTAAGAAATGTAATTCTCCTGAGTTTCGTCTTTTTTCGGAATCGGAAGAATACCGAACTCAGTTTCTCTTTCGAGAACGTCGGCAGCGCGCCCCATATTGTCGAGCCAGAACAGGAACTTTCCGTCATCCCATGCGTCTTCAGCTGTATAGGTAGAACCACTTCCGAGAATTATTACATTGTCGTTGTGTATGTTCTGTGTTTTATCATTTAAGAACGACGCAATTTTTTCCATATAGCTTACAGTATTATTGTCAAGCTGATTCGGAAGAGTCGGCTTTCCGTCAGCATCGCGTCCCGACAGCGTTATACCGCCGCCCATAAGCAAGTCGATGCCGCCTTGAGCATAGTATCTGTACGTATCGTTTCCTGTCGGTACAACTGAAGCGATCTCCTGCATCTTATCTATGGTCCATGTTCCGTCATTGACATAGGAATAAATATCCCCGATGTTGTATTTGGCAGCCATATCTTTGCTGTATATAATAGCCGCGGGATCAGAATAATGACCGGTAACGACTTTACCTGTCAGGTAGTATAGCCTTTCGCCTATAGATAACTGCTCTTCAAGATCATTAAGCCACCATGACTTGGAGAAGTTTAAAGCCGGAAGATCATCTACAGGTCTTATAGTGCCGTCAATCAGCATGTTTGTTCCGCCTATCATAATGTTGCATATGATAATGTCGTATTCACCTGTCCTTGCCATAGTATCTGTTTTGACCTTGTCGGCTATTTCAAGGCTCGGAGCACCGTCAGTATAACCTTCTCCGGTTGCCAGGACAGATGTCATTTTTACGTTAAATTTGTCTTCAATCTCCATGTTGCGCCGATAAAGCGCGTCGCTTGTAAGATTTCCCGTTATTGCCTCCTCGGTAGGAAGGTCTGTATCTCTTGAAATGACGGTAACGGTTTTTCCGTTATATCCGCCGCATTCTTCTGCAAGCTCAGCTACATATTTGTCAACATAATCATAGGTTGAGTCGGCATTTCCGCCTGTTTGTGAAACCTCACCCGATTCATTTGTCGGCTTTTTTGAATCGGTATTATCTTTGTCGCATGAAGCCATTAATGCTGCTGTCAATGACAGAAGCAGTACTGCAGCTGTGATTTTCTTTACCATATTTACTATCATAACTACCTCGTGCTTGAAATCAACTGATATCCGCTTTTCGATATTTTATTTTAATCTTAATACCTGCAGTTTATAAATTTTATCTGAAACTCAGTTTTAATCTTTGGTAAGCATGTTTTTTATTTCCATATTAGCAATTCTTACATTGGCTCTGTAGTTTGAAGAAAGCTGATCGGCATTTTCAATAGCCGAATCTCCGATAATTTCGGCGATACTGCCCCATCTGTATATTCCTGCAAGATCGTATCTCTTTGAACTGTAAATTATATCAAGCATATGACGGGCATTTGCATCGGAAGCACTTCTTCCTTTGAGAAGCTTTTCATAATAAGCAGGCTCAAGATATTTTTCTGAGAGAGCAGCCATAGCTTCGACAATGTAAGCGGTCATTTCTTCATCCTGTAATACCTTAGGGATATATGCAGCATTTACCGAATCCGTGAATGCTATATAATCAGGCTGAGAAACGTCAGCCTTCGGCATAGGAATGATTCCGAAATCGGTTTCCTTTTCAATTACATCGGCAGCATGACCTATGCCTGTTATCCAAAGAAAGAATTTATTATCGTCCCATGCGTCTTCAGCTGTGTATTTTGATTCGGGATTCTTATCAATTACATTAGGTGCTATATAAATATTCTGCGTCTTGTCACCGAGGAATGTGTAAAGATTTCTTATAAATTTATCCTGAGGATCTGTAAGAGCATTGGGGATGGTTGGATAATCTTCCGAGTCCTTTTCGGAAATTTTATTTCCAGCAGACATATATGTGCTGAGTCCGCTTGAAGCGTAATATCTGAAAATATCACCGTTAGTGGGAATAACAGATGCGACTTCGTTCATCTTGTCTATTGTCCATTCTCCGTTGTTAACAACAGTATAAAGGTCTTCGATGTTATACTGTTCTGCAATTTCCTTATTAAACAGGATTGCGGCGCCTTCTCCATAAAATGATGCAGTTATCTTTCCTGCAAGGAAGTATGTTTTTTCGCCGATAGAGAACTGATTTAGAAGATCATTGAGCCACCAGCTCTTTTCAAAATTAAATATATCAATGTCGTTTATAGAACGAATGGTACCGTTTGTTATCATTGTAGCTCCGCCGTAGCCGCTGTTTCCGATACTAAGATCATAGTCTCCCGTGTTTGCCAAGGCGTCTTTGAAGAGCTTGTCGGCCATTTCAAGGCTAGTGCTTCCATCCTCGTAGCCTTCTCCGGTTGTCAAGGATGCCTGCATTTTTATGCCGAACAGTTCTTCGATTCGCCTGTTTCGGTTGTACAGAGCGTCCTCTCTAAGATCTCCCGTAACAGTATCGTTTACAGGGAATTCTCCTTCTCTCGTAAGTATCGTAAATGTTTTTCCGTCATATCCTCCGGATACTTCTGCAAGTTCTTGAACATAGCTGTCAATTTCTGCAAATTCTCCGTCTGAGCCGGACGTTCCGGTTTGTTTTTCATTACCGGATGACGGCGTTGGATTTTTACTGTCGTTTCCGCATGAAGCGAGAATAGGTGACGCCATAAGAAGAGCTAAAAACAGAGCGATAATTTTTTTGTTCATGGTGATATTTCTCCTTAAAATATAAAGACTTTGAGTGAAAAAATCTTGTTTTTATAAGTATGTATATGTCCGATAAGGATAGAATTATCCTGAATTATCAGAGACGTATTGTAAATGCTCTATTATATTTCACTATTTGTTATGTTTTATTATGGTATCATAAAATAATAAGTATAGCAAGAGTTAATATAAACAAAATATCATATAAGTTTTTGTGCATTTTGACGATATGAGAATTTGAAAGCAAATCGGACAAATAATCGAATGAAATAAATCGCTCATTTCGGTTTTGTTTTTTGTTATAAGGTATTGACAACAGATTGCTGTTGTGCTATAATATATGAGCTTGATCGGGGTGTGGCTCAGTTTGGTAGAGTGCTTGGTTCGGGACCAAGAGGCCGCTGGTTCGAATCCAGTCACTCCGATGAATAAAAAGTCCTGTAAACATTAGGTTTATGGGACTTTTTGTTTTTCTCTAAATTTTGTAATTTTGACTTAGGTCAACAAATCAGGTCAACAAAAACGTTTGATTTGCGGGAAAGCAGGCTTATATGGCTACAGTTTACCCCAAATTTAAGGACGGAAAAATAATTTCTTTTAAGTTTAAAACTTATCTCGGAAGAGACGAAAACGGAAAACAGATTTTCAAATGTAAGACATGGATTCCTGAACCTGAAAATGTAATGACGGAATTAAGAATGAGAAAGCGCGCGGAAATTGAAGCCGCCTTATGGGAAAGTCAAATAATAAAAGAATACATTAAGAAAGAATCGATACCGATACAAAATAACATTACGGTTGAAGAATTTATAAATATCGAGTGGTTCCCCTTTCTAGTTAGTAAAACGGATTACAGGGAAACAACTATTGAATTTCATAAGTACTTACTTAAAGTAATAATTCCGTATTTAGGCAAATACCAATTACGCAATGTAACGGACAAAACTATTGAAAAATATCTTGATTATCTCAGATTCACATATAAGACTAAAAATAACAAATCACTTGCACCGAAAACAATACGTCATCATTACAGCACGCTAAATCTGATATTTGAATACGCCGTAAAATTAGGATATGCAGAATCAAATCCATTGGAAAACGTAGATACGCCTAAACTAGCTCGCCATAAGGTAGATGCGTTATCAAGAAGCGAAGCTGTTAAATTCTTATCCGAGATTCAGAAATTGCCTCTCATGCACCGCGCTATATACACGTTGTTTTTAACTACGGGAATAAGACGCGGCGAATGTTTCGGATTGAAATGGAAAGACATTGACTTTGTAAATCATACCGCAGTAATAGAGAGAAACGTCGTATACACAAAAAAGTACGGTACTACCGTCGGACTTCCCAAAACCGATACTGGAATCAGAGAAATTCCGATAACTTCAAAAATGCTCTCTCTTCTTTTGGAATATAAAAAAGCTGAAACAAGAAAATATGAAAATATCGACGGAGAATCGTTTATCTTTCACGCTGAGGGAGAACCAAACACGCCGCACGATCCTACGTATATAACAAAGCACATGAAAAAGTTGATGAAACGAATAGGACTTCCCGACATGTCCCCACATGATTTACGACATACATGCGCTTCTCTGCTATTGGAAAGCGGAGCGGATATTAAAAGTGTGCAGGACATTCTCGGTCACGCGGACGCTTCTACTACTCTGAATTATTACGTTAGGTCAAATATGGATAACATGAAGCGGCAAGCCGAAGCCGCGTTCGCTATGTGAATACAACAACAATAGAACAACTTTACAATAAGAATAGAGCGTGATTGCAACAAGAACATGACGTCATTATAACAACATTAACTTATAAAGCCATCGGAAAACAATGTCCGATGGCTTTAGTCATACATGCTTAAAGTTTGCTTTAGAAGTAATTTATATTTCTCTATAACGGGAGAGGGAGACAAAATTACAGCGTCTGAACCGAATCCGCATAGCCATGAGAAGAATTGATCGCTTACAGATACTATAGCCGATACTGTAAAATGCTCTTCTCCGTCTTTGTTATACAACACGTTCTTAGTACCGAATCTATCTACCGCGGTATCAAGAAGTCTGTTTATAAATCTGATCGTCACGCGGCAGGATTCGCCTCTGTACATTGAAAAAGTCTGCTTTGTGTATTCCTCTATGTCAATCTTTTTGAACTCTTCCGCTCCCTCTCGCGGCTCGTCCAAAAGACAAACGTCTTTCATTCTGTCTATTCTGTAAGTCCGCATTGCTCCTTTACTGCTGTTATACGACAGCAGATAATAATTCCCGTCGTTTATAAGCATTTTGTATGGACTTACTATTCTCGTTCCGCCTCTTTTGGATATTTGAATTTTCACATCGTTTACGGAATGCGTAAGGTATGTAAAACTGATCTTTCGCGGAACTTTGTTTCGCATAGCGTCGTTTATAACGCTGATATTATTAAGAACTTGCTTGTTGGAAGTTTTGTTTCTGTCGGTGAGAAAAGCGTCGTGCTTGATGTTTTCGGCTTCGTCAAGGCTTACCAAACCGCAGATAACGTCTACAAGTCTTTTTGCTCGACCTTCTTCAAGGAATTTAGCGGAATATACGCATTCAGCCATAAGGCGTATATCGTCCGCGTCATAGCCTCTGTCTTGAATGTAGAAGCCTTTGTTTTTCTTGTAGGCGATATATCTGTTTTCCATATCTTCCGTGGCTTCTTCGGCTTCGTCGAGACTTACGTCGTTCTCAACGGCGTACATTACCGTGTTTATGTCGGCTATGTCTCTGTAGATTGAACGGCGTTCCGCGCTGATATCGAGTGAATTAAGATACGCGGTTATAGTTTTGCTCGGCGCAAAAGTAGTCTTACCGTCGGTATTATCCCAAAGATAGCGTAAAACCAAATACGGCTTAATTCTCTGATGAGATTTTCGTCCTTTTCCACCTTCCATACCTCTTTCCGCTCCTTTCTTTTGGCTAATTATAACATTCTCTTTTGGTAATTTCAAGATTCTTAATGTGAAATTTGTCTATTTGTGTTGACATGGGAATTATAGGGGTGATATAATATAGTTGCGACACAATTTAATATGTTCTTATCTCGGGTATGGAGTTTTTATTTTGATAAAAACGCATGCTCTATTTTCGCATACTCGGATAAGAGATAGTAGAAATAAATTGTGTCGCAGCAAGGAGCTATTGTGTTTTTATAGCGCGTAGCTTCATGCTGCGCGCTTTTTTGTTGTAATGAAATTTATTTAATGTAGGATTAAAATATTGAATGTGTCTAATTATTAGCACATAACGTAATTTTATAAGCTTTTGCGAAAGGAATTTAAAACCAAATTATGAGTTGTTTGAAGTGCGGTAAGGATGTTGACAGTTTACTTTGTGATGAATGTTTGAATGTAGAAAACTTAAATAGTATTTTTTATGCGATAATGAAATACGATTATGCAAATTGCGACAATCAATATATTAACAGTTTTGTAGATACTTTTCATACAATTAGAGAAGCACAAGAAAACATACCAAAAATTTTAGAGTTATTTGATTCTGATATTACGGAAAGCTATTATTGTAAGTATTATAAATACACTAATTCGCCAAAATTTGAAAAAGCTTCGATTTTATACCTCGAGAAAAATCAGTTTTGGGATAGAAAAAAATATATAGTCCTTTATGATCTATTAGATTTTTATGGTATAAATGATTTTTTGTCGCCAAAAAAGTGGTACGATGAAATAGTTGAAAATGATAATATGCCTTGCGAATTGATTTATAAAGCAAGCGACTATTTTGCTAAAGTAGGAGAATACGATACGGCAACTTTATTAGCTGAAAAAGGGTTATCATTATGTGAAGACGAATCTGTTGAACATTTTATATATTTATACCCATCTCGTAGTAAAAGAATAGCGGCTTTTAATAAAATACTTACAATTATTGAACGATATAAAACTGTCAAACCATATTGGCCGAACACAGAAGAAAGACGACTACAAATTGCTTCTATTTATGATTCAAAAGGAATCATTCATCCATATTGCGAAAATTATCATTTAAAATCTTCACATGCTAAATCTTCGCATGTGAAAGAATGCGATTTTAAGCCGTTAAATAAATATGAAGGCGATATTCCAACTGATTTTTGTGCATTTTGGTGTTCAGAATGTTTTCAAACTGCATCTGTAAAATCAATATATGAAATTGCAGCTATAAAAGTAAAAAGTGGACGCATTTCTGACGTCTTTTCTAAATATATATGCCCATGGGATGGAAAAAGAAGTATTATATCTGCTGCTAAATCAGCAAAAATTGATGTAAGTGTGATAGAAAATGCTGGACGTGTATCAGAAGTTATGCTAGATTTTTTTGATTTTGTACAAGATAATACATTAGTTTCTACCGACGCTATGGGAAATCAAGGGAAATTACTTATCCGTGCTTGCAGATATTCCCACATGAGAGAAATAAATAATAATATATTGGATATTTTAGATTTTGCGGCGACTTTTTCATCTGAGTTTGATTTTGATCATTATAAACGGTCATATCTTCTTAAATATTTTAACATTTCGGAAGGTAAAAATGCTCTAGAAAAAGCAAAATCCAATTATGTACTTTTAAATAAACTAAGAGATTATAAGCATGAAAAATAAGTTCAGCCTATCATCCGCTCAAATTGAGGCAATAGATGAAATTCAACGTAACTTACAGATAATAGCGTGTGCTGGATCTGGAAAAACCGAGGTAATTACTCGTAGAATTGCAAATATTCTTTCTTCAGTACCCAATGTTTCAGCAGAAAATATAGTTGCTTTCACATTTACAGAAAAAGCGGCAGAGTCAATGCGAAACCGAATTCTTAAAGTTACAACAGAACTCGGAATAGAAGTATCAGAAAATATGTATATTGGAACAATTCATAGTTTTTGCTATAAGTTATTAAATAATTTTACTGAAGAATTTAAAAATACAAAAGTTCTTGATACGGTTCAAAATCATTTATTTGTACAGCGGTATTATAACGCATGCGGTATGAATGATCTAGGTATTAATTTGTACCCGACTATGAATATCAAGTTATTTTTAAATTGTATTGATAAGATGATTGATGATTACGAAAATCGCGAATGTTGGGAATCGCTTCATAGAACTATTCTCAATAAATATACGAAATTTCTGTATGATAATGGATATATAGATTATTCATTATTAATATTTGAATCTGTAAAGCAAATAAAAGAAAATGAGTCGGTACAGAGATATTTACGATCGATTAAATATCTCATTGTTGATGAATATCAGGATATTAATGATATTCAAGAAAAGTTGATTGCTGAGATAGCTAAAGCTGGAGCAAATATTTGTGTTGTAGGAGATGACGATCAATCTATATATCATTTTCGAGGTAGTAATTCAGAGAATATGATCCATTTTTCGGATCGGTATAACAATGTTCGTCAAATATATCTTGATACAAATTATCGATGTTCTCCATGCATTGTTGATATTGCTGATACTGTGATACGTAATAATACAAATAGACTACCTAAAATAATGCGATCGGGAATAGAAAATAATGAAATAAAAGCGGAAGCATATTGCTGTAATTCAGAAAATGAACAATACAGATATATAGCGACTAAAATTAAGGAAACGAATTTAGAGGGCGTCCCTTATTGTGAAATTGCAGTTTTAGTGCGCAAAGGAAAGTATATAGACGGCATCATATCTGCGCTTGATAAATTAGATATTCCATATGATACTGCAAATACAACTCATTTCTTTGAGGGAGAATACTTTAAAAAGTTTACTTCAACTATAGAAATGCTGTCAAATATTGAAAAGCCTTCTCTTTATAATTGTTGGAAGGATATAGCATCTTTTGACAACTTTAACTCAGCATTTGCATTTTTAAGAAATTGTTCTTTACAAGGTAACTTAAGACTTGACAAAATCATATCAATTTTCTGTGAAAAAATTAAATTTTTAGATGAGTTTGCAATAGATATAGATACAAGACTTTCAGACTATAATGGTATAATACAGATTTTAAGCGACTATGAAGACATTTATTATGATTATCAGCTATCTCAAAGAGTAAGCGGCGTTTTAAATTTTATTGAATATCAAGCTAAAGCTGAATATAAGTACCATAATTTCAAGAAAAAAGACAATGAAGAAAAAAACGCGGTTCAAATTATTACTGTTCATAAATCAAAAGGATTGGAATTTGATACAGTGTTTATTCCAGAACTTGAAGAAAGCGAGTTTCCTATACGCGGCGTTAATGGAAAACAATATTGGCATGTATTAAGAGGAAGATTTGAAAAAAATAAGCATAAGTATCAAACAGATATAGAAGACGAGAGAAAACTTTTTTATGTTGCGGTAACGCGAGCTAAAAGGAAACTTTTTTTTACATACGGTCGACCTAAAAAAACTATTTCTTCATTTTTGATAGAAGCAAGTAAATCTCAATACTTACACATAAATAAAAATGATTTAATAAACATTCCAGAAAAACAAAAATCATGCATCAAGAGAAATGTCAAACGAATCAGTATAAGTAGGGATGAGAAAAATAAGATGGATAATAAAAAAATCAAACCGCCATCTGTGTTAGGTGAGGAAACAAGTATTCCTTATCAAGTTAAGCATGCTAAAAGTGAACTTATAATTTATTATGGGAAAATTATATTTAACGATCCATCTGTTCGTAATGATATGATGAATCTTGCCAATATGACTAATGAGGAAATAATTAATAAAGCCAAAGAACTCAACTTAATTTAAATAGGAGTATAAAATGAAGTTTATCCATCTTTCGGATCTTCACCTAGGTAAAAGAATAAACGAATATTCCATGATTGAAGATCAAGAATATATACTTACTAAAATTATCAATATTATTGATGATGAAAATCCGGATGGCGTTCTTATTGCCGGAGATATATATGACAAATCAATTCCTTCAGCAGAGGCTGTTCAGCTTTTTGATAATTTTCTTACGCGTCTTTCAGAAAGAAAGGTACAGGTCTTTATAATTAGCGGCAACCATGATTCTCCTGAACGCATGTCTTTTGCATCAAGACTTATAGATAAGAGCGGTATCCATATAGCTTCGGCTTATAATGGTAAAACAAAACCATACACTATTACTGATAAATATGGGGATTTAAATGTTTTCATGCTTCCATTTGTAAAACCTTCAAATGTGCGTAGATTTTTTGAAAATGAAACAGTTGATTCTTATACTGACGCTATGCGTATAGCGATATCTCAAATGAATATAGACTCTAATCAACGTAATATTTTAATAACACATCAGTTTGTGACGGGAGCGTCCCGTTCTGAATCTGAGGATGTATCAGTGGGAGGATCGGACAACGTAGATGCATCTGTCTTTGATGAATTTGATTATGTTGCTTTGGGGCATATTCATAGCCCGCAGAACTGTTCATCAGAGAGAATACGTTATTGTGGAACACCGTTGAAATATTCTTTTTCCGAAGCTAAAGATAATAAATCTGTTACTGTGGTTGAACTATGCCAAAAAGGGAATTTAACTATTACTTCAATTCCATTATCGCCAATGCATGATATGATAGAAATAAAGGGAAATTATAACGATATAATGTTAAAAAGTTATTATGAAAACACGAGTTATCAGGAAGATTATATTCATATTACTTTGACCGATGAAGAAGATATTCCTGACGCTATTGGAAAGCTTCGTACCGTATACCATAATTTGATGAAACTTGATTATGATAATATGCGAACAAAATGCAATAATTCTGCATCCGAAGTTATTGATGTGGAAAATATGTCCCCTCTTGAATTATTTGCGAATTTTTATGAACTTCAAAATAATCAGCCGATGAGTGAAGAACAATCAATATATATTGAAAATTTAATTTCTAGTGTTTGGGAGAATGAAGAATGAGACCGGTTAAACTTGTGATGTCAGCTTTTGGACCTTATGCGTCAAAAACTTCACTTGATTTTGAAAAGCTGGGAACGAGCGGACTTTATTTAATTACAGGAGATACGGGAACAGGCAAAACTACAATTTTTGATGCTGTAACTTTTGCTTTATACGGACAAGCAAGCGGCGAAAATCGCGAATCATTTATGTTTCGCTCAAAATATGCAGATTCCCAAACTCCAACAGAAGTAGAACTGACATTTTTATATGCTGGGAAAGAGTATTATATAAAGAGAAATCCTGAATATGAGCGCCCAAAAACTAAGGGGAGAGAGGGCTTTACGACCGAAAAAGCTAATGCAGAGCTAATATACCCTGATGGGAGAGTTATAACCAAACTTAGAGATGTTAATAAAGCAATTGTCGAAATTATCGGTATAGATCATAATCAATTTACACAAATTGCTATGATTGCACAAGGTGATTTTTTAAAACTTCTTTTAGCGTCTACTGATGAGCGCAAAAAAATATTTCAAAAGATTTTTCGCACTCATTGCTACTATGCATTGCAGGAAAAACTTAAATTAGAATCAAGTAAGCTCAATAAGGAATATGAAAAACTGTCTTTGAGCGTTAAACAGTACATAAATGAAATTGTTTGTGATGAAAACAATGTTTTGTCTATTCAAGTGAAGAATGCAAAAATGTCGCTAATATCGCTAGATCAAACTATTGAGATTATCAATACTCTCATTGAAGAAGATCTCAAATTAGAAAAAGAACTCAACCTTTCTGCTGAAAAACTTGATAAAAAACTTGAAGAGAGTACAGTACTTTTAACAAAAGCCAAAAATTGGGAAGATGCAAGGACTTCACTTAAACTGTCTGAAGTTAAATTGAAAAAAGCTCAATCTGATTTTGAAAATTTAAAAATTAACTTAGAAAAAGAAGAATCAAGGAAACCAGAAATTAATATCATTACAAGTAAAATTGCTGCAATTGAAGCAGAACTTCCTGAATACCTTGAACTTGACCAAAAGCAACAAACTGAAAAATGCTTAATAGATATTCTTGACAGCGGAAGAAAAAAACTAGAATTAAAAAAATCCCAAAAAGAAAATTTTGATAATGAGATCGAATTGTTAACGATTGAACTAAAAGAGCTTGAAAGTTCCGAGAGCGAGTGTGTTAAATTACAGGCTGAGAAAAAATCACTCGAAGAAAGAAAAATTGTTTATTTAAACCTTGAAAAAGAACTTAAAGAATTGGCAAATCTCAATAAGCTCTTTGAGAATGAACAAAATGCATATCGCGAGGCATATAATCTTTACGAAAATAAAAGCGAAATATATAATCTGAAATTTAAAAAATATCTTGATGAACAGGCGGGAATTATTGCCGAAACGCTAACGGACGGCGTGCCGTGCCCGGTATGCGGATCAACTTTACATCCGTATAAAGCGATAAAATCCCAAAATGCTCCGACAAAGAATGAACTTGACAAAAGTAAAGCAGATGCAGACAAGGCTCAGAAGATAGCGTATACAGCGAGTGAGAATGTTTCAAAAACTAAGGGAAAGCTTGAGGAAAAGAAACAAAGTATAGAAAAATCAATGACGGAAATATTAGGAGAAGTCGATTTAAAAAATGCGAATGATGTTATTCGTAATAAGAAGACAAGCATCGAAGAACAGATATTTACAATTAGAGATAAAATAAATATTGAGGAATCGAAATCAAAGCGCAAACAAGAAATAGATAAGCTAATTCCTCTAAAAAAAGACAAAGTAAAAATACTTAGTAATGATATAAATTTAATCTCAGAAGACAATATAAAAAAAGAAGCGGAACTGAAATCTATTGATGAGAGAATATCAATCCTTACCAAAAAGCTAAGATTTCCAAGTATAACCGACGCCAATAAAGCAAAAAGGGAGTTGGAAACGAAAAAGAAAACAATTGAGGAAATTTTGACTAAAGCTGTAAATGCAATCAACGAACAAAATACATTAATAAGCGAATTGAAGGCGAAAAATGGGGAATTGGCTAAGCAACTGATTGACGCTAAAGAAATTGATATTGTGTCAGAGCAGATAAAGCAAAATCATTTAAAAGAGCAAAAAGATAGTATAATCAACAAGCAAAAAGTGATAAATACGAGAAAAACTATTAACGAATCTGTGAGAAACCGCATATTGGAAAAATCAGAGGAAATTTGCAATGTGGAGAAAACGTTGATTTGGGTAAAGGCTCTTTCAAATACTGCAAATGGAAATATCAGCGGTAAAGAAAAGATAATGCTTGAAACCTACGTGCAAATGACTTATTTTGATCGTATTATAGCACGAGCCAATACAAGATTTATGGTAATGTCCGACGGACAGTATGAATTAAAACGTCGTAGAGAAGCAGAAAACAACCGCAGTCAAAGCGGTCTTGAATTGAATGTTATTGACCATTACAATGGCACGGAAAGAAGTGTAAAAACACTTTCAGGAGGGGAATCGTTTAAGGCTTCGTTATCATTAGCCCTAGGACTATCAGAGGAAATTCAATCTTCCGCAGGTGGAATAAAGCTTGATACAATGTTTGTTGATGAAGGTTTTGGCTCACTAGATGAAGAATCATTATCACAGGCAATAAAGTCTCTTGCAGGACTTTCTGACGGGAATAGACTTGTTGGAATTATTTCACATGTCGGAGAGCTGAAAGAACGTATTGACAAACAAATCGTTGTAACAAAGGAAAAAAGCGGCGGTAGCTTTGTCAAAATTATTGTTTAAGAAATTATTTATGAAAATAAAAGAATATGAGATACATAATAAATGATATAAAATATCACTTTAAAACTGCCTTTGATACTAAAAGCGGGACATACATACGAACAGGAATAATAGATGAATATGGAAAAGACACGGGAAAGGATCCGTTTATGGCTTCATATCCTCATCTAATTGACGTAGGTATCATGGGACATTGCATTCATGGCAAAACGGGACTTTGCGCAAAAGCAGGAATTGGTTGCTATCAAAACGGAATGTTTCTTGAAAAACCTAATATGGTATTAGAAGATTTCCGTTCTGTTGCGGAACAATCAAATGGAAGATGCAATCAATTTGCTCTTGGAGGGAGAGGGGATCCGGATCAGCACGAACATTTTGAAGAAATACTCAAAATATGCCATGAAAATAAGCTTGTCCCGAACTTTACAACGTCGGGGTATGGTATGACTTCTGAAATTGCAAGGCTTTGTAAAAAATACTGCGGCGCGGTTGCGGTGAGTTGGTATAGGAGCGAGTATACGCTAAAAGCTATTCAGCTTCTTTTAACAGCGGGAGTAAAAACAAATATTCACTATGTCCTCGGCAAAAACAGCATAGACGAAGCGATTGAACGTCTAAAAAACAATGATTTTCCGGAAGGAATAAACGCTGTAATTTTTTTGCTTCACAAGCCTGCGGGACAAGGAACAATAAATAATATGCTTGGGTGCGATGATCCGAGAGTTTTTGAATTTTTTGCAGAGGTAGATAAACTCCATACATTCAAGGTAGGATTAGATAGCTGCACTGTCCCCGGAGTGATGAATTTCTGCAAATCTATTATGCCTGAATCGCTTGATACGTGCGAGGGCGGAAGATATAGCTGTTATATAGGAGCTGATATGACTATGACTCCTTGCAGTTTTGATCAAAATAAACTATACGAAGTATCTCTAAAAAATATGTCTATCGAAGAAGCGTGGAATAGCGAACCGTTTGAACGCTTTCGCAATAAAATGCAGACAGCTTGCCCTGAATGTGAAAAGCAAGAATACTGCATGGGAGGATGTCCTCTTATGCCTAATATAGTTCTTTGCAAAAACAGTGAAAGAAAATTTACTTGATAAAAAAGGAGAGTATTTATGAAAATCAGGACTGACTTTGTAACTAATTCAAGCAGCAGCAGCTATGTAACGCTCAATGTTAGGGGAGGAAAAATAATTGAGATATTGAAAGAACACGAATCATTGATAAAGCGGCTCGGGTTTAAAATAGATAATAATACTTTTGAGAGCGTAGATAAATATGAAGATGTTTTTATGAGTGATTACGCTAAAGAATCTAGTTTCATTTCACCGCCGCCTTATTCAAAACAAGGTATAATTGATTCACTTGAAGATGTTTTCAGAGATCTAGGAGACAGCGAAGAAGATAAAAAAGAAATAGATAATTTGATTAAGTCTTTATATAAGAATAAAAAGTATATACTTGAAACTCTTGAACATGTTGATTGGGCTGAATATGCAGCGTCATGGGAGGGAGAAAAATATGAGGCTAGCTCATCTGATTTTACTGACGATCAAATTCGAGGTTATTTGGGCTTAAGTAATAAACAGAAAATTACAAATAAAATTATATCTGATATGGAAGAACTAATAATTGAATCAGATAAGCTTTATAACGCCAAACACTTTTTTTATGATAAAGAGAGGGATCTGGAAAAATATTGTGACTCATATTATCTTGAGGATGAAGACTATCTTTTTTTCAGCGAACCATGCACTGATACAAAGGTGGAGAAAACTAAAAGTGTAACAATCCCCGAAGGCGTTACTTCTATTGACAACAGCGCTTTTGAGGGGGACAAAGAATTAGGAAATATAACAATTACCGAAAGCGTAATTTCAATTGGCGAGAGTGCTTTTTCGGGTTGCGAAAGTTTAAAAAGCATAACAATTCCCGAAAGCGTAATTTCAATTGGCGAGAGTGCTTTTTCGGGTTGCGAAAGTTTAAAAAGCATAACAATTCCCGAAAGCGTAACTTCAATTGGCGAGAGTGCTTTTTCGGGTTGCGAAAGTTTAGAAAGTATAACGATTCCAGAAGGCGTAACTTCAATTGGCGATTATGCTTTTAATTGGTGCGAAAGTTTAGAAAGTATAACGATTCCAGAAAGCGTAACTTCAATTGGCGAGAGTGCTTTTTCGGGTTGCGAAAGTTTAAAAATCATAACAATTCTCAAAGGAGTAACTTCAATTGGTGATTATGCTTTTAAAGATTGCAAAATTTTAGAAAGCATAACAATTCCCGACAGCGTAACTTCTATTGGCTCTCGTACTTTTGAAGATTGCAGAAGTTTGGAAAGCATAACAATTCCCGGCAGCGTAACTTCTATTGGCTATCGTGCTTTTGCGGATTGCACAAGTTTAGAAAACATAACAATCCTCGAAGGCGTAACTTCAATTGATGGCGCTTTTGAAGATTGCAGAAGTTTAAAAAGCATAATAATTCCCGACAGCGTAACTTCAATTGAAAACTTTACTTTTATGGGTTGCACAAGTTTAGAAAACATAACAATTCCCGACAGCGTTAATTTTATTGGTGATAAGGCTTTTATGGGTTGCACAAGTTTAGAAAACATAACAATTCCCGACAGCGTTAATTTTATTGGTGATAGGGCTTTTGTGGGTTGCACAAGTTTAGAAAACATAACAATCCCCGAAGGGGTAACTTCAATTGATGGCGCTTTTGCGGGTTGCACAAGTTTAAAAAACATAACAATCCCCGAAGGGGTAACTTCAATTGATGGCGCTTTTTCGGGTTGCGAAAGTTTAGAAAGCATAACAATCCCCGAAGGGGTAACTTCAATTGATGGTGCTTTTGCGGATTGCACAAGTTTAGAAAGCATAACAATCCCCGAAGGGGTAACTTCAATTGATTGGGCTTTTGAGAATTGCAGAAGTTTAAAAAGTATAATAATCCCTGAAGGCGTAATTTCTATTGGCTCTTGTGCTTTTAAAAATTGCAGAAGTTTAGAAAGTATAACGATTCCCGAAAGTGTAACTTCAATTGGCAGTAATGTTGTTTTCTGTAGTGTTTTTGCGGGTTGCGAAAGCTTAAAAAGCATAACAATTCCCGAAGGCGTAACTTCAATTGGTCGTAGCGCTTTTGAGAATTGCAGAAATTTAGAAAGCATAACAATTCCCGACAGCGTTACTTCTATTGGTGAGTCGATATTCAAAGGCTGCGAAAAATTAGAAAATACCCCTATATATGAAAAGTATAACAGATAAATTAATCATAGCTCTAATTGACAGATATTATTTTTTGTATTTTATAGCAATTACTTATTTCTCATGGAATATGAAAATCAAAAACGCCGCTACATAATTATTTGTCAAAAGAAATATTCGTTCAACATTATATGTTTATTTATTTCTATAATACTGCGCGGACGGCTGTATACGATTCCCGTAAAAACTATTCCGTAAACCGTATATTATAACGCTTAATTATACGGCGAACGGAGAGACTTTTCTACATCGTTAGATAAGATCAAAAGGTTAAAAAAGCAAAAGAGCCGAATTTCTCCGACTCTTTTAAGCATGCATCCGCAAATGCACACCCCAATTGATAATATTATATATTATTCTATTCTGAATTGCAATTGTTTTCTTTTTGCGGTATTTCGTAAAAGTCGTAAATATTGCCTTTGCGCTGTACGATATACCCCTTTTTGATGAGCTTATTCAGCTAATCATAATAAGTCGAGCGCGGCATTCCTATAGCGTTTTCAACGGCTACAGGCGAGAGGGCAAGATTAAAATTATCGGCGTTGGACGCAAAATACAAATATAATATAGCCGCGTGCGCTCCGAGATCACGACAAGCGGCGTTCCAATTATCGTTACTTATGCCGAGAAAATCCCTTTCAAATTTTTCTCTGTGTATTACAACTTTCTTTTGGTTTGGATATGTCATTGGCTCTCTCCCGACAAAGCGTCTAAAGCGTCGTCTATAGCCTTGATTTTCCTTGCGGCTTCTTTAGGATCGGCTGATAAAAATATTTCTTCTGTAATTTCTCTTTTTAGCTCATCAAATGCTTGTCTTAATAGTATTTCTTCTTTAAGCAGATTTTTCTATAGAACGGCAATGTTAGTATTCTCAAAATTCTGCTGTAGAATGTTTCTTTTATGCTGAAAATATAATTCAAGCGATTTATTACTCATGAGTTTTCTCCTTAACTTCAAGTTTCTTTATTTTCTATATATATATTATATCATATAATTTTATAAAAATAAAATATACGATTTTCGGCTAAGTCGGGGCGGGTACATTTCGGGAATCATATATTTTTATTCTGTATAATGAATATGTCTGCCAAGAGATTTTACGAAATGGGATTTTGTATTCCAAAACAAGGCTTATGAATGCGTTCCAATAGTGAGCGGTGAAATGATAGATGTAATATATAAATAATCTTTAATAAAATCCCACATCTTATACTTGTGGAGCTTAAAAAGAAGTATCGTTATCCCAGCGCGAAGCGCGGGATAATCGATACTCCTTTTTATATAATTCCATAAGAAGAAAGTCGTTCGTTAATAATATCGATCAGCATATCAATTTTGTTAAGATAAAAGGCATTTATCTCCGCTATCGGCTTTTTAAACAGATAGCCTCCTGCTTCACCTCTCATAGCATAATAAGCCGTAGTCTTGTCATTCGTCTTTTCAAAAGAGTTCCAATATGCTCTCCATCCTCTTTTGTATAATTCATGTGGAATTTCTTTTATCTTTCCGTTTATCGTACAATAGTATCTAAAGTCGAATATCGAAGTCCATATATAACCCGCCTTTTCAAGCTTATCAATCCAATTCGATATAGTTTGTCTCGAAACATACTTGTTCTTATCGTTCAAAACCTTAACCAATACGTTATACGGCGTTCCCCTGTAATCCTCATAATTCCAAAAGAGATACATAAAGTGCATAAGCCTGTCAAAGTCTGTGTTTGCGTCAAATTTGAGTTCGGTTATGCAGAAGAGTTTGAATTTATCTTTTATTTTAGTTATTTTAAAGGTTATATTTTTCCCTCTTCCTTCCGTGATATATTCTACTCCGTATCCGTTAAGTTTTCGCTTTATTCCCTGATTGTCGGTTGTCCCTAAGATTTCCGCCATTTCAGCCTTTGTATAAGTTTTTAACTCTAACATATCTTAATCCTATAATTTTTAAGTCATGCTCTTAACATATAAATAGAGAGGATATATTGTATGTTAAGAACATGACTTTATTTTTCTATGCGGTTTTAGCTTCATCAATTTCTAACTTTATTTCGGGATAGTTATTCAAAAACCATTTCTTCACTTTTGGATAATGCGAGTTGTGGCAGGCGATTATATCCTTTAAGTTTTGGTATTCGGCGAACATTTTTTCAGAGTTCTCATGCGAGTGTATGTAGTTCTCAATATATTCGTATGTTAGTCCCTTATATGTTTCTTTGCTTTTGGGTTTGTTTATTGTTCTTAGAGAAACGGCAAATTCGGGAAAATCTTCTCTTATTGCTTTTAATCTATTATATTCGTCTGTACCGGGGAATCTTGATTTTTTAGCGAATCCCGCTGAAAGTATGATTTGCTTTTTGGTATAGTCGATTCTCATTTCACTATGCTTTGTTTTCATTATATATATCCCTTTCTATGTTAAGCTGATATTATTTCTTTCTCTTTTCTTCTGCTTGCGGCTAATATTTTATTGACCTTTTCATTGTTACCTATCGCTTCTGGATACTTTTCGATAAACCAAATTTTAATGTCGTAGTAGCTAGATAATGTAGCCCTCTTATTTTCATAATCAGTTATATTTTCGTTATCATATTTAGTAATATATCTTTCCATAAAATCATAGGTTAATCCTTTTACTGATAGATTGTTTTTAACATGCTTGTGCTGACATTGACGTATTGTTACGGTATAATCAGAATGCTTTTCAAGAATTTCTTGAAGCTCTTTATATTCGGGAGAACCGTATTTTTGAGCCTTCTTTCCGTATGTTGCGCTAAGTTCGATTGTCTTTTTTGTGAAGTTAATTGTGATGTTGTTCGTCATTTTTTCTTACCTCATATTATAATATTTTTTGTTTTTAGGAGTTTGTTTTCGTCCTTCTTTGTGATTATATTATATCATATGAGGTTATTTTGCATGTCATTATAATGGTACTAAGATAAGATTATTTATACTTTTTTATAAAAAGATGTTGTATAGTTGTTCTGTTCTTCTTCTGGAGTTGATTTATTCTTGTTTCAAAGTTGTTTTGATGTTTTTCAGTTGTTGTTTGGGTATTGATATTCCCTTTTTTGCCTTATTGTGATATAATATATTCAGGTCAACAGTTAGGTCAACAACGGGTCAACAAAACTAACTGTGACAAGAAATTTATATAAATCGCAAATCGAAAAAAGCCTTGATTTATAAGGGATTTTCGGGGGATTGGTGTGGCTCAGTTTGGTAGAGTGCTTGGTTCGGGACCAAGAGGCCGCTGGTTCGAATCCAGTCACTCCGAAAAAGAAAAAACACGCGTTAGCGTGTTTTTTCTTTTTCAGCAGTATTTGTATGAAAAACAGCGAGAAAACTGCCGAAGCAGTATAATTTTCAGTTTTCCATAATGCAGTTTTTGCACTTCCGCG
>JAAWQR010000016.1 GCA_022800625.1 Clostridiales bacterium
ATGTAATGTGTTTTTGAGCAGTGCTGTCTGTAATTGTGTCCTTAATGACTTTGTATGCAAATTTCATGTGCTTGATACTTTTCCTTAACTTGTGAGATAATGTGTTAAATGTGGTGCTCAGCAGTGTCAATTTTCATTAGGAATCGTAAATTAATTTGACGATTGCGAATAGATTTGTTTTTTCCCTTTCCTGTAATAATTTATCCTAACGCTTCATTGCTGGAACTGAGCAAACCAGCTAACTGAGATATTATACTACAAAATCTCAGTTTGTACAAGTGAATACATTTCGTTTTTTTAAATATTTTTTAATTTTTTGATTTTCTATTTATTGCACTTAATTATTAACCTTATTCTTGAAATGTCAGATTCAGTTCTGATTTTCCGTTGAATGCAATAAAATACCTGATAAGTATGTATATTTACCTTTGTAACGCTGAAATAGCACATTTATGAATGATTTTCACTGTGCACATTTTTTACATGGCGTCAAACCGGATGATATTGCAGCGTCCATTGTAATTTAATATGAGTTTTTACCGCCGCAGTCAGAATCAAAATGATATCTTTTTCCGTGAGGAGTTCTGTATACCTTTTCTCCATGCGTATTATTTGTATTTCTCTGCGAACCGGAATACTTATTCGCCTGAGCTTCAGCTTCTCTTTGCGCTTGCTTTTCAGCTTCTTCCTTTTCCTTCTTTTCTTGTTCTACTCTTTCTTGATCGACGACATTTATAAACACTCGATTACTTTCCTCGCCGCTTGCAGATCTAACATAAACTTTACAACTTCCTTCGGCAATCGATTGTATATTCAGTATAATTTCATTTCCGGTATCATTCGCTTTCTGTACTGTGGCTATTTGATTGTCAGAAGTACAATATTCCAAATCTTCAAGCTTCGATTTTTTCGACTCAATTTCTAAAAATGACTTCTTTTGTTTCTCCGACATTTATTATATTTTATGATTCATTCAGGCGCAGTTTTGTTGTTTTATCAACTGTGCTCGATACAACAATTTAAAATATCACAAACAAGACGATTGGTAAAATAATCTGTATATATTTAATTTTGATTTTCAGTAGAATACGTTTTGTAATAAATATATCCGAATAACATCAAAAAATGCCGGAAAAAAGCTGTCCGCAAACATACATATGAATCCAATGAAAATAGATATATAATTAAAAATACTTTTAAAAACTTATATCATTTTTTGCTCTGTTTTCTGTTTTGGCTTAATTGAATTTTTCTCTACTGTTATACCAACTCGGCACGGGATTTCTCATATTATCATACCAATTCAGAATATCGTTTGCCTGATTTATCATTGTTTTAATTTCTTTATCGCCGAAAGGAATTGCCCACGGAAGAGAAGAAAGCGTATTGCTGCTGATATACAGCGCAAGCAGTTTCCAAAATTCCATTGGTACATTATAATCAAAGTATCCGTCAATCATGCCTGAAGCAAATAGCGGAGAAATCTGTGCTGTCCACACAATACGGTTAAATTCCTCCCACGGATCGCCAAAGTCATAGCGGTCGAAGTCTATTATAACGATTTTTCCGTTTTCGATCATCATATTTCCGATATGGTAATCTCCATGCTGATAGCATTGCGGTCTGTTCGCGAGTAAATGACGGTTATTATTTATGTATTCAATGATTGCGTCATCGTTTTCATATTTCAGCGTACATTCATTGTACATTTTTATCTTTCGGTCAATTTTGGCATTGAACCGATCTTCCCACTGCTGCTGATCGTCGGGTGCGGGAATCATGTGTATCTTTTTCAAAATTTGTCCGGTTTCAATTCCAAGCGAGTATTGCTGTGACGGCGGCAGATTCGGCACGGTATCTTCTGCATCAACTCCGTCTATCCAAGTCATGATGGTATATACGCCATCGTCGCACTTGCCAAGCTCAATCGGACGGCACATGGGAATTCCGAGAGAAGCAGCCTTATGCTGCATACGGAACATGTCAGCACGGCTTGCACTTTTGCTTTCGGGAGTTACACGCAGCAGATATTTTGTACCGTCGGCGGCGACAGCACAGTATTTTGTGTCGCACGACCAACCTTTGCGGATTTGTTCTTTACTTATAAAATCGAGCATGATGTGCCTCCTTATATTATTTCATTTCAAAATTCAATTTGCAATTGCTCGGTATTCTCAGGCATATCATTTATATATTTCCAAATGTCGTGTTCGTTGTGCATTACGCTGTGTGATTCGCATTCTGTTTTGATAATATTGATCAGCTCATTACCTCTGTCTGACGGTACATGATAATCATATCCGTATTTTTGCGTGTATATTTGCTTAAGTCCCGGGAAATGACAGTCGATTGCGGCATAATAATATTTTCGATCTCCATGTCTGAGCGTCATTCCGCCCATGCCGAAGGTTATTATGCCTTTAACGCCTGCATTAAAGCAGTAGTTTAAAATTCCGCGCACATTTTCTTCAGTATCGTTTATAAACGGAAGCATGGGCGTAAACCAAACGACCGTCGGTATTCCTTCTTCTTTACAGATTTTCAGTACTTCGTACCTGCGGCGAGTTGTACACACATTCGGTTCAATTATTCGGCACAGCTTTTCATCATAGGTAGTCAACGTCATTTGAACCACGCATTTTACACGTTTATTTATATCTTTAAGTATATCTATATCGCGTAAAACTAAATCAGACTTTGTCAAAACAGAAGCTCCGAAGCCGTATTTGCGTATGATTTCAAGACATCTGCGCGTCAGCTTTAATTCAGCTTCGCAGTGCATGTACGGGTCGCACATTGATCCCGTGCCAATCACGCATTTTTTTCGCTTTCTCCGCAGTGCATCTTCAAGAAGCTCGGGAGCGTTTTGCTTTACCTCGATATCTTCAAATATGTGATCAATTTGATAGCAATCGGAGCGGCTGTCGCAATATATACATCCGTGAGTGCATCCTCGGTATAAATTCATTCCGTTATGTGCATTCAATATTCCTTTGGCATTTACAAAGTGCATTATTTTCTCCGATCTTTATGCAAGGCTGATCTTTCAATTGCTCAAGCAGACAAATCATCTCGCTCCATTCATGAATGTGAAGATGCTCACAATTCGGCGGGCGTTCCTCGAAACGGTCTTTATAATTTTTTTCGGTGTCATTATCATACCAAACGGGAAATATTCCGACTTTTGATGAGCTATCAATATCAGCTATGGGATTATCGCCGCAATACCAAACTTCATCGGCACTTAGACCTGATTTTTGGAGAGCAATATCAAATAAAATGCGATTTGGCTTACGCATAAAATAATCGCTTGAAGTCATTACAAACTCGAACTTGTTATTTGGGAGCAGTCTGTTCAGGCGTTCTGTCAACGCTTCTCCCGACCACATAAGATTACTTATAACAGCGCTTCTGATTTCGTTTTTGTTTATATAGTCAAGCATTTTATCAGCATCAGGCATAACAGCGCCCGAAGAAGCACCATTCCAAAAAACATTTTCCATTTCGAGCGGTGTAAGTGAAAACTCAATCCCAAGGTACTCATAGACCACTCTGTTGACGATTTGTCCGCAGACATCATAGCCTATTTTTCTGATAGATTCAATATGTTTTTTATAAATCAATTTTGCCGCCCTTACTACATCTTCAAGATTGCGGTTATTTGGATTTTTTACAGCGTATTTAAGCAGCTCTGCATTGCCTTTTACCGAATCCCAACCCGGTTCATACAGAAGGGTATGTCCGTAGTCGAATATGATCATCATCGGATAATTCATATAACTCACAAACTCCTTTTTTCAACATTATAACATTTTTTTGTTACGCTATCAAGCATTTGGACATATAGTGATAACATGTATTTTCTTGCCCGACTTTTTGCAAGTATCTATTACATATTTTGTTCCGCGTGATTTGCCGTCCCAAAAAGCAATTACTTCATCGGCGTAGTCAATAATTTGCAGATTCCGTTTAAGCGGAGCACTTCTGCCGAATTTGTTATATTCAGGTAAAAATTCAGTGAGCTTCATCCCGTACGTTTCTGCATAAATCCTTGCACAGGAATCAATTGCACGCGCACCTCCCGAAACTATTTCACAGGCTTCATGAGGTATGTAGTCCGAGAAATCAGTTACTGTTAAGTTTCTCGATCCGATTATAGCTATTTTCATTTTTTCTCCTCATTATTTAATGCGTCATTATAACACTATAATACCACCATTTTTTGTTACGGTGCAATAATTTCACTATAATTTAATCATAATAATGTTATTATGGTGAAAAGAGGACGATTATATGGAAAACAAGCTGTTAAGGTATACTCTCAGAGTGGATAGATTGATTTTTCGAAAGTTCAGATATATTGCAGAATCCGAGGGACGTTCTGCCAACAAAGAAATCGAGCAGTACTTGAAAAAACGTGTTGCCGAATATGAAAAAGAAAACGGCAAAATTGAAGTTTCTTTAGATGATTGAGTATTGATATTTCTTGGAAAATGAAACGAATAATTGATACTGAAAATTTGAACATAATCGGAAAACGCATAAAAGAAGCACGAATAACTGCCGGAATCAGTCAAAAGCAGCTTTCGGAGAAGCTCGAACTGCTTGCGGTGTATACTTGTCGCGGTTCTGTATCGCGAATTGAAAACGGCAGGAGAGCTGTAACAGACATTGAAATAGATGCTATTTCAAAGGTGTTGAATGTATCACTCGACTATCTGTTCGGGAGAGAATAAGTGAAACAAAGGACGTTTTCAGAAAAGTGTGTATGAAACTTTGTTGTCTTTGATAGAGGCAGATTGACACGGTTAGCTTTTTATATTTTAATCAAAATGGAAATTCGGAATTGTGAGAAACGGATATAAGTATGATTAGATATGCTGCTGATAATGACTTTGATTTATTGATAAAATATGATATCCATATATGTGAAACGGAATTAAGAAATTGCATAACGGAAAAAAGAATTCTGATTATGTTTCATAAGAGCACCTTTGTAGGATGGTTAAGATTTAATCTGTTTTGGGATAATATTCCCTTTATGAATCTGCTGTATATTTTAGAAGATTTCAGAAGAAAAGGATTTGGGAATAGTTTAGTTGGTTTTTGGGGAAATGAGATGCTGAAAAATGGATATAAAGTTGTTTTGACCTCTACTCAATCAAATGAGCAGGCACAGTTTTTTTATAGAAATATCGGATATGCAGATTGCGGTTCTTTAATACTGCCCGGCGAACCATTAGAAATCATCCTGTTAAAAAAATTAAAATCACAGTAATATTCAAATTGATCGGGCAGTTGACCTAATAGGATAACTGCCCGATTTTTGCAGACTTGCGAGTAATATTATCAAGTTTTCTCTGACAGCACTAATCTTAGAGTCGGGATTTTCTTGACTACTTGACAAATTTTCCGATATATAGTACAATATACAGTAGGCTATTGTCTCGATCGACATGCGCTTTATTATTTAGAGAAGAAGGACGGTGAGCATGATGGCAGAAGCTAAGGATTTTGAAGTGTTCTCGAATGTTGAAGGCACTTTTCTGATGTACAAGGGACTTCCGCTTGTAAGAGAAGATAATATTATATGCTACGGAAGCTTGGATGACGAATATATTCTTCAAATGACGATTATGTCAACTAAAAAGGACGGAGACAGTGAGGTTCCGGATAAAATATTGCTTCAGCTTTTGAAAACGGATAAATCACTTCCGGATCACGAACGTATTGTTAAACAGGATATGAAAGTCGGATTTTACGACGCTTTTGAGATAGGTCTTATTTGGCTTGAAAGATACAGCACAGCTAAAAAGTAGACATTTTTGACCGGTCTTTGATATGCTTTGAGCGTAATAACGCATAAATAAAGACAGATTATCACACTTTGCAGAAAATACGTATTAAAATAAGACGGTAATCCTGATTTCCGGGATTACCGTCTTATTTTAATATTACTACCTAAAAGATCCCATGTATTTCCACGATAGCATCTTCTACGGCATCGTCAAAATGTTCCGGAGAAAGAACGGCGTCATTAAATAACTTTACAGTATTCTCAGCGATACCTTTATCTAAAAATATATTCGGGATTTCTCTGATCGATACGCCTGTGCTGCCTATCAGTTCTATACCGTAGGTAATATGTTTTTGCCTATCATCATCTGTAATTGTGTTTTGCTTAACTTTGTACGTAAATTCCATGTGCTTAATACTTTTCCTTAACTTGTGAGATATTGTTAAATAAACTGTTATAATGTCAATTTTGCATATATGATTAAATTAGGCATCGTTCAGTCAATATAAATTGATTATCCGATTGCAAATAAATTTTTGATGGGCCTTTCTCGTAATAGTTTATCCTAATATGTTGTTTGCATAAATCGAGCAAATTTATTAACTTAGATATTATAATATAAAATTTAAATTTATGCAACTGAATACATTGCGTATTTAAAAAAAATTTTATCAAAATCTATATTTTCAGTACAAATATGCTAAAATATTTGAAATTAGAAAGAATCAGCCTAAGATGTAAAATTACCATCAGGCTGATTCTTTATTACATATGCCGACGAAGACGTTCAAACGCTCCTTTTTCCAGGCGTGATACCTGCGCCTGCGATATTCCGATCTCAGAAGCAATTTCAACTTGAGTTTTTCCGCTGTAATATCTCATGTTGATAATAGATCTTTCACGGTCATTCAAAGTTTTCATGGCCTCTCTCAGTGCTATATCGTCAAGCCATACTTCATCAGACGTTTTCTCATCTCTGATCTGATCCATAATATAAATAGAATCTCCGCCGTCGTTGAAAACAGGTTCGTAAAGCGATACAGGTTCGCTTATTGCTTCAAGCGCCTGTCTTACGCTCGTGGTGTCTTCTTCAATTGTTTCGGCTATTTTTTCAATAGTCGGATCACATCCGAGTGAGAGAGAAAGCTGTTCTTTTGCCTGAAGCGCTCTGTACGCCAAGTCGCGCACGGAACGGCTGACGTGTATTGAATTTGTATCTCTCAGATACCGTCTTACTTCGCCGATTATCATGGGTACGGCATAAGTGGAAAATTTTACATCCAAATCAGTGTTAAAGTTATCAACAGCCTTGATAAGACCGATACAGCCGACCTGAAACAAATCGTCTGAATTTTCGCGCCGTCCCGCAAATCGCTGAATTATGCTCAATACAAGACGCAGATTGCCGTCTATCAGCCTGTTTCTTGCCGTCATGTCTCCGTCTTTGGCGCGAAGCAGAAGCTGACGCTTTTCCGCGTCTGTGAGTGTCGGAAGCTTAGATGTGTCAACACCGCAGATCTCAACTTTATTATATCGCATTATTATCCTCTGTATTGCTTTAGGTTACAGGATAAGTATTACCTCTGTAAAGTAAGGCTTATACAGAAAATCTTTTTCCAATTATTACTGGAAAAGAGTGAAATTTTAAACAGCTGCTCCTAACATGCTTTCAATATATATTCCGTATCCGCAGAGAGGATCGTTAATAAGCACATGCGTTACGGCTCCTACAAGCTTGCCGTTTTGAATTATAGGAGAGCCTGACATTCCCTGAACGATTCCTCCTGTTTTTTCGATAAGAGCTTCATCGGTAACACGGATTCCGAAATTTACTGTTTTATCGCTGTCGCTCAGCTCTGTAATTTCTATCTTATATTTTTCAGGTCCTTTTTCGTCAACTGTAGATATTATTTCGGCGTCTCCAAGCTTTATATCACTTCTTTTTCCGACTGAAATTTTATTTTGGCAATTTTCATAAGCTGATTCTTTGTTAAATATTCCGAATATTCCGCAGTTTGTATTTTTCAGAATTACTCCCGTACCGAGATCGGTAAAATAACCTTTAAGCTCTCCGGGGGCTCCTGCGTCTCCGCGTTTTACACCTGAAATTTTTACATTGTTTGCAATTCCGCGAATGAATTTTACCGGTTCGCCGCTTTCGGGATCACAAATGCCATGTCCGAGACCGGCAAATTCTCCGCTTTCCGGAACAATATACGTTACGGTCCCGATTCCCGCTGTGCTGTCTCTCAGCCACATTCCCGTGCGATATTTTCCATCGTCTTTTGAAAGACAGGGCTTAATATTTACCGTGTATTCTTTTTTATCACGAAGATAAGTTATCTCTAATTTTTCATGAGATTTTTCTATTTGAGATACAAGTTCTTCAGCAGTCGTAATTTTTTTGCCGTTTACGCAAATAATAACATCGCCGGCTTTAATTCCTGCTTCAGCTGCCGGAGAAACCGTGCCGCTGTCGCACTCAACCTCTGATAGTTCGACTACAAGAAGTCCCTCCGTATAAAGTTTGATTCCGAACGGCATTCCCCCCGGATAGACTGTTTCAACAGATGTGTTGTTTTTTGATTTTTCAGCTTTTTCGAAATCAGGCGCCGCAAGAACGCCTATACTTAAGCTGAAAAAGACAAGGAGCGTTGCGATAGCTCTAACGGGAACAGACAAATATTTTTTCATATTGTTAGCTTCCTTTCTTGAAATTTTGCGATTGAACTTTGCAATGTTTAAAATAAAAATAAATTTGATTTCCCAAATTCATTTTTTGCAGATAAGGATTTATTATGTCTTGCAATTTTGACGCTCATATCTTAATTTTGGCTGCCTGATTTTTTACGGAAAAATTTTCAAAATAAAAATAGTGCTATGACCGATGTCGATCATAGCACCAATGTAAGGAGAGGAATGAAAAGTTTTTGTTTTGCATTTATTTCTCAACGCCGATAAAGAAGTTTTCGGAATCTCGCGGCGGTGTAAGAATTCCTTCGCTTATCAGATAGTTAACTACGGTGTTGCATATTGGCATTCCTGCAATGGAGCAGGCAAACTTCCATTCACCCTTGAGGTGTTTCGGAATAGATCTTTCTATAAATTCTGCCATTCTTCTCGCAACATCACTTGCCTCCGTATCAAAATGTCCGTCATATATCGCACGTGAGAGTTCCATTATTTTGTCTTTATCTTTTATCTTATATGCGAGTGTCTTAGTGTAAAGCATGTCGCCCTCTCTGTATATAAGTCCTCTTTCTATTGCCTTTGCTGCATGCTCTTTTTCATTCTCGTAAATCGTATTAACATCAAGTCCGTGTATTGCGCGCAGAGCAATGTGAGAAGCTCCGTCAGTATGAATATGGAATCCGCGGCCAAAATATTTTTGTATACCTACTCCGTAGATATTTGACATTTCTGTCTTAGAGTATCCGCATAAATTATCGGCGCTTACGGTATCGCATCCCATACCGTAATATTTTCCGTTGTCAAGGTAACCGAAAACGCTGAAAGGTCGGTCGGGCTTTGCGATCTCACCAAAATACTTTTCAGATAAGATTTTTACTACGCATTCACCGAACGCATATGAGAATGTATGTACGTGATGCCACAGTATCCTGTTCAAGTCTGTTTCTCTGTTCAGATAGGGAAGTGCGAGATAATCTGTCTCATGATCCTTTATATAGTCTGTGATAATTTTGCAGACAGCAGGAGCTTTATCTGAATAGATCTTATCGGCTTTATCAAACTGTTCATGATCTAACATTATAAAATTTATAGAGTATCTTCCGTCATTTGTTTTACGTAAAAGTCCGTATTCTCCGTTTTCACCCGCCGTCAGTATCTCAAGCTCTTCTTCAATATAAGCCGTCGGCACATTAAGCTTTTCGGCAACCTCAGAGGCTCGCATCGGTTTGTTGCGGCACAGCCAGACAATGTGTTTTGAGAGCTGTCTTGTACATACGTTTCGCGGGTCGTTCCCTTCGGGAGAGCCGGTTCCCCAAATCACAAAATCGATATTGTCAAGCGCTACGGGCTTAGTTTTTGTGTCTGCCATTTTTACAACCTCATTTCTGATTTTTTCTCTGGCAGAAAATAATCTTTGGCGGACTGCTGTTTCGCTTGTATTTTGAATTTGCGCGATTTTTGCCGTTGTCATTCCGTCAAGGTAGAAAAGTATCATAACTTCTCTGTATGCCTTCGTCAAAAATGCAATTCTTCTGTATATCGCCTGAAGTTTTTCCGTGTAATCATCGTCTTCTTCAGTATCGGATGCGGCGTTCATGAGCACATCATTCGGGTCGCCGTCATAAAATATTTCACCGTGTTTTGCTCTTTTTCTGCAAAAATCGGCATAAACATTCCGTGCGGTCTTCCAAATGAAGGCGTGAACGTTTTTTATCTCGCCGTTCTTCTGCGAAGCTTTGACTAATGAGAATACTATGTCTGAGCACAGCCCTTCCGCTTCATAGCTGTCTCTTGTTCTTGCGTAGCAGAATCCGTAAAGCTTTTCAAGCATTTCGCCTTTGATTATTTCTGTCAGTTCTTCATTTTTCATTGGTATTTCTAATCCTTCTAGAGCATTCGATCGATGCTTTCACCCATATAGTCGGAGAAAGTCATGTTTTGTTAGGTTGTTTTCTGAAAAAATTATAAAAAATGAGGAAAAGGCTGTATATGAATTCATTAAATATCGCGTATCCACTTAAATCTGTTCACTTTAACGGCGGCAACAGCGCATTTGAGTATCTGATCGCTCTTTAAGCACAGAAATACGATCACAGGATCAAGCTTCAGTAAAAATGCCGCCGCGAATGAAGAGGGAAGCACGATTCCCCACATAAAGATCAGATCATTGCGGAAAACGAAGCCTGTGTCCCCGCCTGCACGTACGATTCCTGAAAGGGCGGGCATCTGATACGCTGTTCCGATTACGGTTACGCACAGCACGCACATGAATCGGTCGGCGAGCAAGGCGGTTTCTGGCGAGATATCATAAAATCTGATAATAAATCCTTTGAGCACGAAAAGAACAGCCGCGGTGATAATTCCGAGAGCAAGATATACGATTTGCAGAATGCGTGATTTGTTTTTAATATCAATGAAGTTTTCTTCTGAAGTCATAATTCCTGCCGACACGGCTTTTTTGTTTTCTCCGATAGATTTTCCGAGTACAACCGATGAAGCTGAGGCAGAGCCGTATATAAATACCGTTACAAGCGAGAATACGGTTGCTGCAATGCTGTTTGCAGGAACTACGCTGTTGTCAAGTCTTCCGAGAATCGCAGTTTGGAGTCCCATTGCAATTCCCCAAGATGCTCCCGACAGAATAACGGGAACGCTTGTCTTTAAGAAACGCTTCGGCATATCTCCGCAGTTTATAAAGAAGTCGCGAAGTCTCAGATGAAGCTTACGGTCAGCAAACACCGCGTATATGGTAACGATCACAAGCTCGATTATTCTTGAAATAAGCGTAGCTGTGGCAGCACCGCGAATGCCCATTTCAGGCGCTCCGAAATTTCCGAAAATAAGTATGTAGTTGAGAGCTACATTTGTTATAAGTGTTGAGAGGGATATGAAAAATCCGATTCTTGTTGTTTCCACGCTTCTGAGCGTCGCGAGAAGAATATTTGTGAGCGCAAAGATCGGATACGTGAAGCCGATTATTCCGAGATACCTTGCCGCTTCTTCGATCAGATCAGCTTTGTTTGTCAGAATTCCGAGCGCTTGAGTCGGAAAAAACAGTGCTGCGGCAAGCATAACGGCGGCAAAGGCGAGTCCCCACCGCATTCCGACGGAAGACGCGCGCTTTACAGAACCTACATCTCCCTCACCCCAATGACGAGAGGCTATGACTATGATTCCGTCTCCGACACCTCCTATCAGCATTTGCAGAAGAAACTGTATCTGATTGACAAGAGACGCGCCCGACATGGCAAGCTCGCTGTAGCTTCCGAGCATTATATTGTCTGCAAGATTTACGCCGTAAACAAGCATATTCTGCATAGCTATCGTTACAAGCATAATGAAAAAGTTTTTGTAAAAATTTTTGTTTTCTGTTTTTAGCATCTATGCGTGCCTCTTTCTAAAGTAAAAATTGCCGCGTGACTGTTATGTGATATAAAATCACATGATATTTCAGAAGGATATCACATAATATTTGATATTCTGACAAGTGCGTGTATTAAAATATAAACGTAGCGTAAGCTGTAAATAATGCCGCATATCCCCATTAAAAGATGTGCGGCAAAATGTATGCTGAGTTTTAAAGTCGTGAAATAAGCTGTCTTGAAATATTGACAGTTCCTTCGGGAATAGAGGAGATACTGTCCAGAGCGATTCCCGTTCCCATAGCCACGCACGACACTGCATTGTCAGCTACGTATGCGGCGATTCCCGTGGTGTTTGCAATGAGAGTGTCAAGTCCGCCGAGCAGACTTCCGCCTCCTGTCATTACGATTCCGCCGTCGAGAATATCTCCGATAAGCTCGGGCGGAGTTCGCTCGATTACTGAGCATACGGCTTCGAGAATATCTCTAACAGGCTCTTCAAGCGCTTCGGGTATTTCAGCTGAGCTTATGCGTATAACCTTAGGAAGTCCTTGTACAAGACACCTTCCTTTTACCTCGATCAGCTTGTTCTCACTTTGAGGCCAAACCGTGCCGATTTTGATTTTAATTTCCTCAGCAGTGCGCTCTCCTATAACAATATTGTGACGTCGTCGTACATATCTGATTATCGCTTCGTCAAATTTGTCTCCCGCTACCTTTATTGATTCCGAGACGACAACTCCGCCGAGAGAAGTTACCGCAATATCGGTCGTTCCGCCGCCTATATCAACTACCATATGTCCTACAGGCTTTGATATATCAAGCCCTGCGCCTATTGCGGCGGCAACCGGCTCTTCAATCAGATATGTTTCTTTAGCTCCCGCCTGAGTAGCGGCGTCCACGACAGCTCGTTCTTCTACCTCGGTGATGCCGCTCGGTACGCAAATTATAACGCGCGGCTTAAATAAGACCGAGCTTCCGCAAGCGCGTGTGATAAAATGCTTTATCATTTGAAGCGTAATATCGTATTTGCTGATAACGCCGTCACGCAGAGGTCTGATTGCAGTTATATTACCGGGAGTTCTTCCCAGCATATGCTGAGCCTCGCGTCCGAATTTCAAAATCTTATTCGTATTTTTATCTATAGATACTACCGACGGCTCTTTCAGCACGATTCCGCGTCCCTTAACATAGACGAGAACGGTAGCTGTACCGAGATCGATACCGATATCCTTTCCCATGATTATTTAACCAACCTTTCTTAATATCCCGTATATCCAAACAGTCATATATGACGCCTCAGTAAGACTGTCATCGTAAATCCGATATGTTAAAGCTTAAAATAAATTTGTAAGACTTAAAATAATTATACTACATATCGGGAACTTTTGCAATGAAAAAATGTGTGAAATTTACGAGCTTGAGCGTTCGGTCAAAATTTATTCATGTTCATGAAAAGTTAAATCTTTTGTGGTAATATATACCTTAGCATTCAGCGGTCTGCGCTTAATTCCCATAGACCGTGAAAATAAAATTACAATCTAATTCGGAGGACAAAATTTTGATAGAAGCTAAAAATCTTGTAAAGAGATACGGTACAAACGAAGCTTTGCACGGTATAAGTTTTAAGCTTGAAGACAAGCGTATCTACGGATTCTTAGGTCCCAACGGCGCCGGAAAATCTACGACTATGAACATTATTACAGGCTGTCTTGCGCCGACTGACGGAGAGGTTACGGTAAACGGACACGATATTTTTTATGAAGCGTCTGCGGCGAAAAAGTGTATCGGATATCTTCCCGAACAGCCGCCGCTTTATAACGATATGACGCCTGCCGAATACCTTTTGTATGTAGGGCGCGCAAAGGGAATGAAGAAAGAAGCGCTTGAAAACGGCGTGAATGATGTAATTGAGAGAACTAATCTTACACCTGTCGCTGACAGACTGATAAAAAATCTTTCAAAAGGATACCGCCAGAGGGTCGGAATCGCCCAGGCTATCCTCGGAGATCCCGATATAATCATTCTCGATGAACCGACGGTCGGACTTGATCCGAAGCAGATCATTGAGATACGCGAACTCATCAGACAGCTCGGCGAAGATCATACGGTCATTCTGTCAAGCCATATTCTGACGGAGATCAGCGAGGTCTGCGACTATGTTGTCATCATTTCGGACGGATATGTCGTAGCGTCAGACACGATAGAAAATCTTACGACAATGTTCAACGGACGTGCGTTTGTTGATATGACAGTTCGCGCGGACAAGCAGAAGCTCTCGCAGACTCTTGATACGTTTGACGGAATTCTGTCATATGAAATAGTATCAGATGAGGGACGAGATATCCATGCGAGACTTGAGGTTACGCCGGAGCGTGACGTGAGGGAGGATATCTTCTATAAATTCGCAGAGCAGAGACTGCCGATCATTGCTATGTCATATGAAGAAACGACGCTTGAAAAGGTATTCCTGTCGCTTACTGCCGAGAGTACGGATACTGCTGCCGCTGACGGCAGTGAAGAGAGCGAAGATTCTGCGGAATCCGATGCAGTGGAGGAATCCGAAAAGTCTGACAGCGACGGCTACAGTCCGATTTTCGGCGCAGATAATGTGAGCGAGGATGAAGGAGGGAATGAATAATGTTTGCACAGTACAAAAAAGAACTGAAATCATATTTTTGCAATATGACAGGCGCAGTTTTTATTGCGCTTGTACTGATACTTACGGGAGTTTTCGCCACGGCTTACAATTTTAAGGGAAGATATCCCATGTTTGAGCTGGCGCTTAATCAGATCGTATTTGTTTTCTTTTTGGCGGTGCCGATTTTGACAATGAGATCATTTGCCGAAGAGAGAAGCACAAAAACGGATCAGCTTTTGTATTCACTTCCGCTCGGAATGCCGCGAATAGTTATAGGTAAATATCTCGCCATGATCACGGTTAATGCACTTACGGTGCTTGTAATGTGCCTGTATCCGCTGATTTTAGGACGATACGGGGAAGTGAACTATCTTATGTCATACAGCGCTCTTTTGGCATATTTCCTGCTCGGATGTGCTTTGATAGCCATAGGAATGTTTATTTCAACGCTCACCGAAAGCCAGGTAATATCAGCAGTCATAAGCTGCGGCGTGTTTATTTTGCTTTATTTCCTTCCTGCAATATCCGATTTCATTCCCGACAGTGCATCGGCTTCGCTGATCTGCTTTATTTTGCTTGCTGTTATTATAGGACTTATAATATATCAGTTTATCAAAAATTCCACAGTCAGCATAACCGTAACAGTACTGTTATCATGTGCCTGCGTGATACTTTATTTTGTAAAGAGTGAACTGATGGAGGGACTTTTCCCGTCGCTCCTGCAGCATCTCTCATTATTTGATCGATTGTATACGTTTTCAAGCTACGGTATTTTCGATGTTACGGGAATCGTATATTATCTTACCGCAATTTGCCTGTTTGTTTATTTTACCGTGCGTTCTATGGAAAAGAGACGCTTGTCTTAATCAGTCTATAACGAAAGGAACAGATCAATATGAATAATGAAAAGAAAAGCTCGTCTTTTAATAAAAAGCGTCTGAAAATAGGATCATACGGCATAGTTGTGACTGTTGTCGTTATAGCGCTTGCTGTTATTGTAAACATGGTAATGTCGGCTCTTCCGACAACTGTGACACACCTGAATACCGATAATGTGGATTTTTATGAGATAAGCGATGAAACACGCGCATTTCTTGATAGGGTTGATACCGATATTACCTTTTATCTGATAGCGGAAAAGGGAAACGAAGACGCCATGATAGGAGAGCTTCTTTCGAGATATGAAGCTCTGTCGTCTCATGTCAAGATTAAAAACATCGATCCTGTTACAAATCCTACGTTTACTGCAAAATACACTGACGAAAAACTTAATCCTAACAGTGTGATTGCAGAAAGCTCTCTCAGAAGCTTTGTAATAGATTATAATGAAATTTATACAAAGCAGTACAGTGATGAAGAGCTGCAATATATGGCTTACGGATATCAGCCGACAGGCACGACATACTTCAACGGAGAGATGATGTTTACGTCAGCTGTGGATTATGTTACCCGTGAGAGTCTGCCAACCGTATATATGCTGACAGGTCACGGTGAGGCTGAGCTTGACGCGACATATTCCGAATATTTATCAAAAGAGAATATCGAAACAGCTTCGCTTAATCTTTTGAACGGAGATATTCCCGATGATTGCAGTGCGGTCGTTTTATGCTCGCCTGAATCCGATATTACTGCTGCTGAAGCTGAAAAACTCATGTCTTACATGGATCGGGGCGGTAATATAGTACTGCTCACAAGCATCCTCAAATACGACACGGAATCCATGCCGAATGTGGCAGCTTTAGCTGCCGAAGCGGGACTTGAGTCCGCCGACGGCATAATCTGGGAAGAAGACGTTAACAGATATTATCAGGCAAATTATATGCTCGTGCCTGAGATAGTGACTGATTCGGCGGTATCGTCTCTGCTCAGCAGTACAAGGATCAACGTGCTCTTTAACGGAGCTCACGGAATTGTGGAATCGGAAAGCAAAGACGAAAACATAACCGTAAATCCGCTTCTCAGAACCTCCGATAAAGCTATAGTTAAGGAACTTGGAGACGATGGCTCAACAATCGCAGACAAAGAGGGAGAAAGCGAAAGATCTCTTATGGTCGGAGCGCTTTCCGAAATTACAAAAGACAGCGGAACATCTCGCTTTTTGTGGTATTCATCTGATTCTCTTATTGATATAAACATTGCAAATGTTGTAGGGACAGGAAATATCAACTTCTTTACAGCCTCACTGAATTTGCTTTGCGACAAATCGGTTTCGGTGTCTATTCTCGGAAAATCCATGAATATCGATCCCCTGACAATAGCCGAGGGATCGGGAAATCTTTGGATGACCGTTATGACCGTGCTTGTACCCGTGGCTGTTCTCGGCGGAGGATTTGCATTCTGGTTCAGCCGCCGCCGCAAGTAATTTTCTTAGGAGGAAGATTGCATGAAAAAGAAAAATATTATTCTTTTAGCAGTTCTTGTTGCAATAACTGCGGCTTTGCTTGTGACATATTTTGCGCTTAACAGCGCAGCGGATAAAAAGGCTGCGCAAAGCGAAGCTGATAACGCCGAGAACCTCATAGCTCTCGCTGATTACAGCGCAGATGACATTGACGGAATAAAATATACGGTGGGCGAGAAATCTGAGACCTTTGTAATACGCGACGGAGTATGGTACCTTGAAGATGATGAAAAATTTCCACTGAAGCAGGATATTCTGACAGCTCTTGCGAAAAGCATGTCATCACTTGCCGCAAGCCGCACTGTTGACAAAAATGAGGTCGAGGATGAATCGGCTTTGGGATTTAACGAACCGAAAGCAATTATAAATGTTTCTCTCGGAGATGTGACATACGAATATGAATTCGGTGCGGTGAATTCGTTTAATTCTCAGACTTATCTGAAAACAGGCGATGCGGTTTATATGATAGACGATAAGATAACCTCAACACTTAAAACGGAGCATGCCGATCTTATCGATATTAAGGATAAATTTCCGAGTGAAGCGCAGAGCGAGCCTGTATCGGTAACTGTCAGAGATGCCGACGGCAGAGAAAATATTATTTCGGATACGGACGGAATGCAGAAGCTTACAAAGATTATAAGCTCTTTGATGGCTAAAAAGGATTATGCTCTTTACGGCCTTGGTTCCGAAGAACTGACAGAGCAGGGGATAACCGATGACAGTGCTTCTGTGACGGTCAAATATAAAACGTCGGTATCGTCCGATACAGGTGAGAATACAAAGATAGACGCTGTGTTTAAAATTTTCTTTGGCAAAGATGCTGACGGAAATTACGTGTATGCGGTACAGGACGGCAGCATGACGTATAATGTTTCTGAAAGCGATCTTACCGATATATTTGAGTATATTGACTATACATCGCCTGAAACAGAAACGGCGGAAACAGAAGAATAAAGAGAAGAGGCGGATCAGTATGATCCGCCTCTTCTCTTTATCGTTCGTTTTTGAAAAAAAGTTTCACTCATGTTCATTTTATTTATTTATCGAATTGTTTTGAACAAATAATCATATAAATCTCTTGACTTACGTTCAAAATAATGATATAATAAATTGCAATGAACTGAAGGGTAGCATTTAATCAGCAACTTGCGTTCAAAAAATCAAAAACAGGATGGAAATTGAAATGAAAAAGAAAATAATGAAAGTATCAACGATTCTGATGTCGGCAGCGCTTCTATGCTCGGCTTTCAGCGGTTGTGCGAAAGAAAAAAAGAGTATCACCGTATATGCTTCGGCGGAGGATTTCAGAATTGAAACAGCACAGAAAATGCTGAATCAAAAATTCCCGGAATATAATATAAAAATTGATTATCAATCAACGGGTGATCTTTCTGCAAAGCTGCTTGCAGAGGGGAAGGATACAGAGGCAGACATTATATGGGAGCTTGAAAATCCGTATCTTGAAAAACTCGGAGACAATCTTGCAACACTCACAGATGTTGATTTCAGCAAATATGATGATACACTTGTTCCGGCAAGCCGCAAGTATGTACCGCTTGATAAATCGAGCGGATCAATAATACTTAATACTTCTCTTCTCAAAGAAAAGGGGCTTGAAGAGCCTGAGTCATATGACGATCTTTTAAAGCCGGAGTATAAGGGACTTGTATCAATGCCGAGTCCGAAATCTTCGGGTACAGGCTATATATTTTACCTTAACATGGTAAATGAACGCGGCACGGAAGCAGCTCTTGAATATTTTGATAAGCTTTCTGAAAATATTTCTGGGCAGGGTTATACAACATCAGGATCAGGTCCCGTCCAGGCACTGAAAATGGGAGAAGCGGCAATAGCACTCGGTCTGACCTTTCAGGCTGTGAGTGAAATTACCAACGGAGCGGACTATAAAATAGTTTATTTTGAAGAAGGCGCTCCGTATACCGTCTACTCAACTGCGCTGATCGAAGGCAGACAGAACGACGAAGATATAATGAAAGTGTTTAATTATATTATTGATGAAGTAAATCCGCACGACAACAAACTGTATACTCCCGAAAAGGTATTTAAGAGCCGTGACTTCACTCTGCCTAACTATCCGACTGATATTAAATATGCCGATATGAAGGGCGTATCGGATATAGAAGTGAAGAATTCGCTGTTGGATCAATGGAAATATTGAGCTGCAATATATGAAGACGGGCAAGATAGCTCTGCTGTAGAAATTTTAAGAATGCCGTATAAATTGAGTGCATAAACAATTATTGAAATAAAATTACCGACAGAGTTAAAGTATGTCGTTAGCGAAGTTTTATGTAAATTGTATGGGATGACAAAAAAGTGCCGCAAAAATTCTATAACGCAAACCATCACTCGTAAATTCAGAATGATGGTTTTGTTGTGTAAAAAGACTATTGCCATTGATAAAAAAATCCAATGATATAATACAAGATGGAGAAGTCAACCGTAAGTTAAATATCAAAGGAGATTAACTATAAAAATCAAGTAACAAGAGGAAGAAACTATAAAAGCAGATAGATCTTTTGTTTCTATCTGCTTGTGTTTTCCAATATTCAGTTGTCACAAGAGTTTGTTTCTCTTAAAAGAGGTAAAATATGCGTTTTTATCTGTCATTCAGCCTTTTACTTTCTCGACTCTAAAAGCGGCGCCCCACGATATAATCAGGGACTGCATATATTTTATGCAAGCTTTTTATGAAGAGACTGTGAAAAAGATGGTTTCAGCGATTTGGTATTGAGATTTGCACTCTCACAATATCAAATACTATATTGTTTTTATCATTGCGATTTTTTCAGGTGTAATATCAAATTCGTAAACAAAGCCTTTTCTTTTATATAATCTGATTGCATTGGAATTATTTTTGTGAACATGAAGTCTTATTGTTTCAAGACCCATATTTTTGAAATGTTTTACAGCAAAATCTATAATGCAGCTGCCAATTCCATTTCCGCGAAAATCAGATGCCACGGCAAAATAAGAAAAATGTCCGCAACCTTCTTCTCTAATTGAAAGAGCGCATCCGCCAATATAAGCGAAAGCTTTCCTTTTTCCACCATTGATAGATTCTACTAGCTTGCTTGGAGTATCCCGAAAAGATATGCACTTGTCAAGCTCGTTTATGCTTAATTCAATAATGTTACCGTCAATTTCTTTCTTCATTATTTTTCCTCAACTACATTTTTTAGAAATATACAGTGTTTTTTGAAAAGATCAAATAACGAAAAAAACTACAAGTTTCATTATGACAAAACTTGTAGTTTTAATGCGGGTAAGAGGACTTGAACCTCCACCGGATTGCTCCGACTAGAACCTGAATCTAGCGCGTCTGCCAATTCCGCCATACCCGCATATTACGATTTGATTGAATGTGACATTCACACTCAACACATTAATTATATCATAAACAGAATGAAAATTCAAGTACTATTTTAATTATTTTTATCTTAATTCAAAAAAGCTGATTTGTACCGAAGCACGTTTTCAAAAGCAGTAATGGTGAGTACAGATAAAAAATCAAGATATGTCTGAGCCTTAAAGTTCTTGCTTCAGACTTTCAACGCACAATTTTATTAAAATTTTATATAACTTATTGAGAGAAAACAGCTTTTATGATATAATAACTTACAGAACTTTTTTTACAAATGGCGTAAAACTTTTAAGTAATTAAAAACCCCTTAAAATAAAGGAGATTTGAAAATAAATGAAACTCGGAATAATCGGATTGCCGAACGTCGGCAAGAGCACACTTTTTAACGCAATTACGGGAGCAGGTGCGGCAAGCGCAAACTATCCGTTCTGTACTATCGAGCCGAATGTCGGTGTTGTACATGTTCCCGATTCGCGTCTTGATAAGCTCAGCGAGATGTACTCTCCCGAACTCTATACTCCTGCAACTGTCGAATTTGTGGATATAGCAGGACTTGTCAGAGGTGCATCAAAGGGAGAAGGACTCGGTAATAAATTTTTGTCCCACATCAGAGATGTTGATGCTGTAGTCCATGTGCTCAGATGTTTTGATAATGATGATATAATTCATGTTGACGGAAGTGTAGATCCGATACGAGACCTTGAAACAATAAATCTTGAACTTATTTTTTCAGATATAGAGACTTTGGAGCGCAGAATTGCAAAAACCGAAAAGCTTCTCAAAGGAGATAAGACTCTTGCAGGAGAGCTTGAGCTTTTAAACATGATTAAATCTTCTCTTGAAGACGGAATGACGGCGCGCGCTATCGGACTTACCGATGATGAGAAGGATATGCTCGGCGATATGTCTCTCCTCACTCTCAAACCCGTAATATATGCAGCAAATGTTTCTGAGGACGAAGCGGCAGGAGTAAGCCCCGATAATGAGTATTATAACAAAGTCAAAGAGGCAGCAGCGGCTGAAGGCGCTGAGGTAATCCCCGTGTGCGCCGGAATCGAAGCTGAGATAGCAGAGCTTGACCCGGAAGAAAAGAAGATGTTCCTTGATGAAATGGGAATAAAAGAGAGCGGACTTGACCGACTGATAAAAGCAAGCTATTCGCTTCTCGGATACATCAGCTATCTTACCGCAGGACCGAAGGAAGTCAGAGCTTGGACGATAACACGCGGCACCAAAGCTCCTCAGGCGGCAGGGAAGATACACAGCGACTTTGAGAGAGGATTTATCAGAGCTGAGATCGTTTCGTTTGACGATCTTATGGAATGCGGATCTATGACAGCTGCAAAGGAGCGCGGACTTGTTCGGAGTGAAGGGAAGGACTACGTCATCTGTGACGGCGATGTTGTGCTCTTCAGATTTAATGTTTGATATATAGTCAAGACCACCGGTAAACCGGTGGCTTGCACAGTCCCTAAAAGGGGCACAGAAGTTTGATACCGCATTACCATCACAGGCAGCCGCTCACGTGCGGCTGTCTTTTTTGACTACTTATTTTTGCTACCCGTGAACGGGTCGGTGTATTTCTTAATACTTACTTGATCCTGAGCAAAATCTTTCTCAAGCTGATTTCGTATATACTCCGCAATCATTTTGCTGTTTTGACCTATAGTAGGGCAAGGGGTGGATTAACGTCGTTGCTATCACCATCATGTAGCTTACTTCTCGAAATAGTCTCTCTTATATTTCCTCCAAACTTTTATTCTGAGGGTTAGGAAACATGAACCCTCCATACACAATTCATTTTCATATGTTATAACCCTTTCTATAAATATAGTTTGTATTCACACATCAAATATGATGTCGATACCAAAAAGTATTATGCGGTATTATTGCTCCTTGGTGCAATATCTCGTATAACTTGTGAACTTCAAATTCACACCAAGTGAACGTGCCAAATCAGCAATAGTGCTTTCGTCATTGTCGGTGTACCAGCATCCACTAATGACACTATCTATTTTACTGAAACCGGCAAGCACAGTGTCCTCATATAAATCATCAAACACATCGGGGCGTTTTTCAATCAAAAACCTTTGTGCTTCTTTTGGGAGAGCTGCAAGAGTTTCCTTGTTTACAAAACCTGTTGATGTAATGAGTTTGCCACCGGGCTTCAATACTCTGAAAGCTTCTTTTAAGGCTTTTGCCTTTATGCCTTCGCAGTTACCAATGCCTCCACCATCCGATATGATGTCAATACTGTTATCCTTGAAAGGCATATTGCAAAAATCGAAAGCAGCGTAATAGATGTTGGGAGAATCAAGCGATTTATCTAGGAAGGATTTCCATTCACGAACAACCGTTGGAGAAAGATCGCTGATTATAACCGTCGCATCCGGATTTGCTTTGAGAATGTAAGGCATATATCCACCACCGGGACCTGCACCGATTTCAAGAATGATTCCATAACAAGAAGCAATCTGTTTTCCGATGTCATCCATATAGGCGTTGTCGGCTCTTGAATATTCCCAACTATGCTTTATCCATTTGCCGCTTTGTATTTCATTTGCCCATTCGATATTGTAACCACGTTCCTGTTCCGGCACAAAGTAGGCGATTCCAGAACGTCCGGTTTCCTTACCAGTTAATTTGCAAAGTAGATCAACATCTTCAAGCATTTCATTAATTGTAACCTTGTACAGATGCGACAGCTCCAACAGTATATCAATGTCCGGTACTGCATTTCCGCACTCCCATTTTGAGACAGCCTGCGAAGTAACTCCGAGCTTTTCGGCTAAAACTGTTTGCGACAAACCTGCCTTACGTCTAAGTGCAGATATTCTTTTTCCAAAATGAATTTTATTTACCATAAAATCACGCCTCTTTCTTCTTGGTACTTATATTATATCGCATTTCTCAGATTTGTTGGAAGCGACGGGTTGTTTCACGAGTTCGGCTACCTACAACTGTGAGTTGGAATACGAGGTCTTGGGCAAGAATGATTATTTATCAATTCTGCCGAACTTGAGCAATATCTCAGCATGCTTTACAAACCAGTCATTTATACAATCCTTGAATTTTCCACGGTATAAGAACCCAAGCCCCGTTGTTTTTTCAAGGGTATCCTAAAATAACGTCGCGGTGTTCTTTTCTAAGTTTGTAAAATCATTATTTTCCCTGCATTTCCTTACGCTTTTTTCGCCTTACGCGGTTTATGTGCCGCTCAAAATCTCCGTTTGTAATCAGCTCTGCCAACACAATCTGTATAAATGTAGGCACGGTGCATGAATAAAATCCGAGCTTCTCTTCAAATTCACATGCTAAATCTAAAGGCAAAACCATATATCCCGTCCTGAACGAAGAAGATACAGTTTTTGAAAATGTGTTCATATATATTACATTGTCGCTTGATGTGTGTGAAAACAATGTTTCTTCAGGCTTTTTTGATACGGAAAACTCAGATTCAAAATCGTCTTCCACGATGAAGCTGTCTTTTTTTTCTGCCCAGCGAATATATTCATGTCTCTTTGAAGCTGATGCGCTGACTCCGCTCGGAAAGCTGCGGTACGGCGTGATATGAAGTACATCTGCATCGGTTCTTTGCAGTGCCGCGCTTTCGATGCCGTCGCTTCCGAGAGGCAGCATTCTGTAGCGAACGTCTGACATACGGTAGACCTGCTCTATCTGCTTGTACGACGGAGATTCTACCGCGTAAATTTTATCTCTTCCAAGCAGCTCGACTATCAGGCTGTAAAGATATTCCGCTCCCGAACCGATAATGATCTGCTTTGTTTTACAAATGATTCCTCGGCTTCGCGCAAGATACTGCCTGATAGCTTCACGAAGCTCTGCACAGCCTGCATTCGGAGATTTATTTAAAATAGCTTCGCCGCAGTCGCTCATAACGCCTCGCATTGTCTTTGTGAGGACGGAAAAAGGGAAGCTTTCCGAGACTGATATATCTGTATTCGTCTGAGCATTCGATTTATCGGATTTGTCCGAAAAAGATGCAAAGCCGTCATCTGCGCGGAAAATTACAAAATATCCGCTTCTTTCCACGGCTTCTGCATATCCCTCGTCGCACAGCAGGGCATATGCGTGTTCAACCGTTACTGTGCTTATATCAAGCTCGTCTGCTGTCAGCCGTTTTGACGGGAGTTTGCTTCCGTATGGGTACAGCTGACTTATGATGTCTTCACGAATTTGTATGTATAGCTGAAGATATGCAGGTGCGGATGAATTTTTTTGAATTACATATTTCATCTGGTTATGTAAAATTCTCCATTTCTGACTATTTTCATATATCCAAATATATTATATACTATTTTCAGAAAAAATCAATGAGGCAGGGAAAAATGTCACATAATAATCAGAATAAAATTGCGGTAATCAACGATTTTTGCGGTTTCGGACGATGTTCGATCTCAGTGTCGCTTCCTATCATCTCCGCGATGAGGATTCAATGTTGCCCTCTTCCGACATCGATCTTTTCAAATCACACAGGATTTGACAGCTTCAGCTATACGGATTTTACGGATCAAATGAGCGCATATATTGAAGAATGGGCAAAGCTGAATTTGCATTTTGACGGAATTCTTACGGGATTTCTCAGCTCACCGCGTCAGATAAGTATTGTAAAGTTTTTTTTTGAGCATTTTAAAAGAGAGGATACCGTCACGGTTGTCGATCCTGTAATGGGAGACTACGGCAAGCTTTATCCTACATATTCGCCTGAGCTTGCAGAGCAAATGATATCTCTCGTTCCGTATGCCGATATTCTGACGCCGAATTTAACGGAAGCATGTATTCTTACGGGGAGCATATATAAGGAAGACATGAGCGGCGGTGAGCTTGAAGAGCTATGTGCAAAGCTCAGTTCAATGGGACCTGAGAGGATAGTAATTTCAGGGCTTGACCGCGGAGACAGATTTGAAAATTTTGTTTATGAATCAGGCAGTGCGCCTGTAATTATCGGTGAGGGTAAGGTCGGTGCATGCCGATCCGGAACGGGAGATGTTTTTTCCTCAATAATTGCCGCTGCCGCGGTAAACGGAAGCACTTTTACGGCATCTGTGAGACATGCAACATCTTTTATTGCAAAGGTTTTACATAGAACGGTAGAGATGAATATACCCGAAACCGACGGACTTTGCTTTGAAGAATTTTTGACGGAAATATAATATACAGCAATATATCATGCCATATGGTGAAAAATAAATTTATATAGAAAGAGGCGTGTTTTGACCATGAAAAATACAAGAGATCAAAAGATCAAACTTATGTGCATAACGGGAGTATTTACGGCACTTGTGTTCGTATTTACGGCATATCTTCATATTCCGAGCCATACTGGCTATACTCATGTAGGTGACGGCATTATATATCTTGCCGCTTGCTTGCTTCCGCTTCCGAATGCGGTGTTCGTTGGGGCGCTCGGCGGTCTGCTTGCAGACGTTCTTTCCGGATTTGCTCTGTGGGCACCCGGAACGGTTATAATTAAAGCAGCGGCTGTATTTTTCTTTACATCACGCGAAAAAAAGATACTGAGTGTCAGATATACCGTAGCTTTGCTGCCTGCAAGCGCAATATGTATCGGGGGATATTATCTCTATGAGTCGCTGATTACAAGGAATTTTGTCTCTCCGCTTGCCGGAATCCCCGGATATATAACACAGTCGGTGCTCAGCTCACTTTTGTTTGTTTTGGTCGGTTTTGCGCTTGATAGGCTCGGAGTAAAGTCAAAAGATATATTCGGTATCGGATACTGTGAAAAGAAAAAGGGAGAAGATAAAGTATGATGACAATTACGTATGCTGTTAAAAAAGGAATTTATGTTAATATGACAAACCGCTGTCCTTGCGCCTGTACTTTTTGTCTCAGACATAACGGAGAAGGAGTATACGGATCTGATTCTCTGTGGCTGGAGTGCGAGCCTACGGTCGCGGAGATATGCGGCAGTCTTGACTCATGGAATTTTGATGAATATGATGAAGTTGTATTCTGCGGCTACGGAGAACCAACAGAGCGTCTTGACGACTTGCTTAAAGTCGCTGAATATATTAAATCAAAGAGTAATATAAAAATACGGATAAATACGAACGGACTTGCCGATTTGATTCACGGAGAATCTACTGCGCCGCGCCTTAAAGGACTTATTGATACAGTATCTGTAAGCTTAAATGCGACAAATAAAGAGGATTATTTGAAGACAGTACGTCCGAAATTCGGTATTGATTCGTATGACGCTATGCTGGCATTTACCGAAAATTGCACGAAGTATGTTCCGAATGTGGTTATGACGGTAGTTGATGTTGTGACGTCCAAAGAAGAGCAAGAGAAATGCCGCAGAATATGCGAGTCGATCGGCGCTGTGCTTCGTGTGCGTCCTTATGAGGAATAATACCGCTGAAAATAAAATCAGCTATTGATATTTTTGATATCGATGGCTGATTTTATTGTATAAAATTTCAGCTTGCCGGTATACGTAAAGATAAATTTACAAATTTCCGTTTACATTTAAAGCGAAATATGATAAAAGTATAATATAAAGTGCTATCCGGTGAGCAGATGTAATATATTATGAGTGTAAATAATTATATCGGAGAGTCTGCTCATGGAAAAAAGAAAAAGTCAAAATTATGTACTTCTGCTGTGTATTGCAGTATTTGCTGCCGCGCTGATGATAGCTGCGCTTGTCGGGCGAATTACGGTAACGGACATGAAATATATGACGGTTTCGCCGGATTTCAGTATGCTTTCTGTCGGAGAAAAACTTAAATGTACGGCAGAATGCGCAAGCTCTACTGCTGTTCAGCTGCTTATTCTGTATGCGGCGGGATTTTCCGCTCTGTCCTCTAAAGCGGCATATGTTATTGCGGGATACCGCGGAGCAGCTTTCGGAGTAGTATGCTCGTTTATCGGGAAAGGGAGTATTTCACTGAACCGCGGTGAAGCTTATAATATAGCAGGACTTATAAATATTCCGGAGTTTCTTCCGCCGATCATGATGTATACCGCGTCAAGCGCAATAGTATTTACCGCCGCTGCTTTGTCGGTCTCCTATTCAAAGGCAATCATGTCTGACAGCTGTGATGAGGATGTAAAAAATACGGGAGCTTTGCGGTATACGGTATTGTTTTTGATTTTTGCGGGAGCGGCGGCGCTTATTGATGCTGCGAGACTTTTGTTTGTATGATGTAACAGCTTAAAAATAAAAAAGGACAGCTTGCGCATCTCGCATAAAATTGTACTGCCGCTAATGCGGCGGAATGGAGTGAAAAATGGCATTCAGAGATAGAAATGATAACGACAGTCTTGAAAATAAGGGAAGATTCAATATTTTTTCGTGGATGACTCGCGACGGAGCGGGCGTTGAGCCCGGTGAAGAGCCTGTAATGAAAAATCCGTCGGTAAAAAACTTCTTTAAGCTGTTCGGCAGAAAATTTAATCAGATAATTACGCTGAATTTAATGATGATAGCCGGAAATTTCCCGATATTTTTTCTCTTTGCGATGATGACAGGCTATTTTTCGATAAATACGGCTTCACCTGCTTATACTCTTTTTGCACAGCTTAACGGAGCTTTGGGAAGTACGCCGAGCGCTTATTCGGCGGCATTGTTCGGATCATATTCAATACAGACTCCGCTTACCGTTCTGTCGACGGTCGATTATGTACTGATAGCTCTTTCTTGTCTTGTGCTGTTTACATTCGGTCCTGTTATGGTAGGTTCTTCTTATATTATGCGTAATATGGTGCGTCAGGAACCGATATTTATGAAGCATGATTTCTTTTATGCGATAAAACGCAATTTGAAGCAATCTGTTATATTCGGCATCATGGACGTTGCGATAATATTCTTTATCATATATGATATATTCTTCTTCAATCTCAATTTTTCTCAGAGCATGGCTATGAAGATGATGTTCTTTGCCGCAATATTTATTGCAATACTGTATTTTTTCATGCGGATGTATATTTATATTATGATGCTGACATTTGATCTTTCAATATTTAAGCTTTTGAAGAATGCACTGATATTTACGGTACTCGGAATAAAACGCAACGCTTGTGCTCTTATCGGAACTCTTGCGGCAGTACTGCTCAATTTCTGGCTGCTTGTCGTCTATTTCCCGATCGGAGTAATTCTGCCGTTTATTATAACACTTTCTTTTACAATGTTTATATCTGCATATTGCGCTTATCCCGTAATCTCAAAATATATGATAGAGCCGTACTACGGAGATGACGCGATTTCTTCGGAAGCCGCAGAAGAGTCTGCCGAGTGACCGCTTACGGAATGTGCCAATGCCGCACGGACAAATCTGAAAGGAACTTTTTGTTATATGGAGATCATAAATAAAACCTTTGACGCCGAAAGGGCACTTTACGGGGTTCGCGGCGCGGTGATAGATTCATGCTGTTTTGAAGGTTCTGCCGACGGAGAATCCGCTCTCAAGGAGACGAGTAATATTGAAATAAACAACTGCAAATTCAAGCTCCGTTATCCTATGTGGCACGTATCGGATTTTACTGTTGAGAACTCACATTTTTATGAGCCGTCGCGCGCATCTGTATGGTATGCCTCAAACGGTAAAATAAGCAATACGTCTGTTGAAAGCATCAAATGCCTCAGAGAATGCAATAATATTATTCTCGAGAACGTAACGGCAGTTTCACCTGAATTTGGCTGGAAATGTCGGGAAATAAAATTTTTAGACTGCAACATAACTTCGGAATATTTTTTGTTCGACAGCAGAGATATTTCGGCTTATAATCTTGAAATGCACGGCAAATATTCGTTCCAGTATATCGAAAATCTGACGATAGAGAATTCAAAGCTTAATACAAAAGACGCTTTTTGGCACAGCAGAAATATCACGGTAAAGGACAGTATTGTAAAGGGCGAGTATCTCGGCTGGTATTCTGACGGACTTACGCTGATAAACTGTAAGATTATAGGTACACAGCCGCTGTGTTACTGCAAAAATCTTACCTTGATTGACTGCGAAATGATCGACTGTGATCTTTCGTTTGAATATTCAGACGTAACAGCTGATATAAAAGGGAACATTACGTCTGTTAAGAATCCAAAATCAGGAATAATTACCGCTGATAGCATAGGAGACATTATTCTTGAAGACTCAGTACTCAGCAATAATTGCGAAATATGCGTAAGAGCATAAAACTTATATATATAACATTTATTTTTAGGAGGACTTGCTATGGTATACAGAAAATTTAAAGATCTTAAATTGTCTGCACTGGGATTCGGTGCAATGCGTCTTCCTGTAAAGGACGGCAACGATTCAAATGTTGATGAAGCTGCGGTATTCGAGATGGTTGATTATGCTATCGCGCACGGAATCAATTATTTTGATACAGCATGGGGATATCACGGGGGAAATTCAGAGACAGCAATGAATCATGCGCTTTCACGTTACCCGCGTTATAAATATTTTCTTGCTGATAAATTTCCCGGCTACGATCTTTCAAATATGGGTAACGTAGAGGAAATATTTGAGCGGCAGCTTGAAAAATGCGGTGTTGATTATTTTGATTTTTATCTTTTCCATAATGTCTGCGAGCTTAATATAGACGCATACCTTGATGAGAAGTACGGTATATTTAATTATCTGTTCCGTCAGAAGCAAGAAGGGAAAATTCGTCATCTCGGATTTTCGGCTCACGGAGATCTGGGCGTTATGAATAGATTCCTTGACGCTTACGGCGAACATATGGAATTTTGCCAGATACAGCTGAACTGGCTTGACGCAGAGCTTCAAAATGCAAAAGCGAAGGTCGAACTGCTGAAGAAGCAGAATATTCCAATTTGGGTAATGGAACCGCTAAGAGGCGGGAAGTTGGCTTCGCTTTCCGCACATGACGAAGAAATCCTGCGCTCAATGAGAGAAAATGAAAGCACGGCGGCATGGGCGTTCAGATATTTGCAGACATTTGACAGCGTTAAGGTTACCCTTTCAGGTATGTCTGATATGGAACAGCTTAAACAAAATATATCTACTTATGAAAGCGAAGCGCCGCTTAATTCAGAAGAGCTGCAAGCACTTCATGATATTGCGCTGTCAATGCTTGAACAGAAAATGCTGCCGTGTACCGCGTGCAGATACTGTACGTCGCATTGCCCGATCGGACTTGATATACCGAAACTTTTGGAGCTTTACAACGAGCATAATTTTACGGGCGGCGGATTTATAGCTCCTATGGCTCTCGGCGCAGTGCCTGAGGAGAAGCAACCGTCGGCATGTATAGGATGCAGAAGCTGCGAGGCTGTTTGCCCGCAGAAAATTAAGATTTCCGAGGCAATGTCCGATTTCGCGTCAAAGCTTTAATATGCAGTTCTGATTTGCCTGTATCGGGCATAATACAAAATGTGCGAAAATTTTATTTAAATCTATTGCATTTTAGATTTTGTTATGATATAATAATAAATGCTGAGTTTGTATATCATAATGACATTACCAAAGACGGAGGTGTATTGAAATGGCAAAATGCTCTGTTTGCGGAAAGGGAGTAACTTTCGGACAGAATGTTTCCCACTCAAACCGCAAAACCAACAGAATGTGGAAACCCAACATCAGACGCGTTAAGGCTGTTGTAAACGGAACACATAAGACTGTATACGTATGCTCGCGCTGCCTGCGTTCTGGCAAGGTAACCAGAGTTTAATCGCGAAAGATATACCCGTCTTTTTCCGGCGGGATACGCAGAAGTTACTCATTAAAAGAGCCGTTCATGAGAGGACGGCTCTTTTAAATTATCCGCAGTATTTTCGGAAAGGTGCAGTTGATGATGAGAAAAAAATATATTGCAGTAATATCGGAATCGGCGGCAAGGTATAAGACGGCTTTAGAGCGTGAATTTGATGTAGTCCTGCTTCCTGCCGACCGAAAGCTGTCTCAGCCCGTTGCGTCTCACCCCGATATGATTCTTTGCCGTGTCGGAGAAACTTTAGCAGTTCCGCGGGAATATTACTGTAATAACTCTGAACTTATTGATGATTTGATTGATCGTACCTGCCTTACTCTATTGCTGTCGGATGATGTTCGCGAAGAAGTATATCCTCACGATATTGCAATGAACGTGCTTTTGTGCGGAAAGTTTGCTTTTGCACTTGCTGAATATACTGCGAAAGAGGTAAAATCTTCTCTCAATGAGCAGGGAATACAGCTTATCAATATGAAGCAGGGATATGCCGCGTGTACGTCGCTGTCGGCGGGAGATGCGATAATCACAGCAGATCCTTCGGCTGCCGCTGCCGCGGAGAGTGCAAATATAGATGCAACGGTGATTTCTGACGGAGATATAAGACTTCCGGGGTACGATACGGGATTCATCGGAGGCGCTTCGGGCGTGTGCGCAGACAGTGTGTACTTCTTCGGGAATCTCGACTTTCACAGTGACGGAAAAAAGATCCGCGATGCTCTCACACGTCGCGGAATTAAAATAATTTCACTGTCAGATGAAACACTGACAGATTTCGGAGGAATACTTTTCCTTGAGATCAAGCGTAGATTCTAAAGCTCACAAACAAGAAAATCAAGTGTCCCGCCTACACGGATTTCTCCGATTCCCGCCGGTACAAATACGCAGTCTCCCGGTTTTACCGCAGTAATATGACCGCCGCCCGATACGTCTCCTTGTTCTCCGTCGGTAAAAAGCAGAGCGGAAAAGGAAGAGCGGTCGACATTAAGACAAACGTCTTTTATGCCTCTTTTGCCGACGCAGTATTTTGATACGCGGAAATATTTGCAGTCGCATAATACATCTGCTTCTGCGGCCGCGCTTCTTCTGCCGTCCCGTCCTTCAAATCTCAGAGCGCAGATTTCTTCTTCACTGTAAAGTTTTATACATTCAAGAGCTTTTTTTATATGAAGCTCTCTTTTTGTCCCGTCATTTTGTACTCTGTTATAATCGAATAGCCGATAAGTGATATTTGAATTTTGCTGTATTTCTGCAATAAGCGCTCCGCGGCATATTGCATGAATTTGCCCGGAAGGTATAAAATATACATCTCCTGCGGAGATATTAACTCTGTTCAGCACTTCGTTAAGTTTTTCGCAAGCTACAGCTTCACGCAGATCGCCGTCAGTACACTCTGAAATTGCACCGTATATTAGCTGTGAGTTTTCCTCAGCCTGCACGACATACCACATTTCCGTTTTTCCGCTTTGGTTTTCGTGTTTTCTTGCGTAAGTATCGCTCGGATGAACTTGTACCGAAAGATCGTCTCCCGAATCAATAAATTTAATGAGCAAAGGAAAATCTTCATTATTGCAAGCGCTGCCCAATACTGTGCGGTCTTTTTTTATATATTCGCGGAGCGTCATTCCCGAGTATTCACCGTTTGCTATAACCGACATACCGTCGTCGCGCACCGTTATCTCCCATGATTCTGCAATATTCATAAAGTCAGCTTTTTTTTCGTATTTTTCATGTAGTTTATTACCGCCCCAAATAATATTTTTAAAAACGGGCGACATAAGCATCGGATATTTTTCCATAACTGTGATCATGCCTTTCTCACTTTAGCGCATATAGACGCTAAAGTGCTCATGTGTGTCTGTTTAGTCTGTTATAAAACGCGCTGCCGCCCCGTAGTAAGTAAGGTACATATCGTGCCTAAAAAAAGCGTGCTCACGATTTCTGCTGTTATCATCTTTCAGACTTTTAAGTACTATTCCTTCTGATATGACTGAAATTCAAAACTGCCGATCTTTAAACCCAATATCAGAATCAAGCAGTTTTTTTATGAGATTGTGCCTTGATGCGCATACCGCACCGAGCATGACGGGGGAGCAGCCGTCGGTATCGCTTATTATTATCGGAGCAGGGAAGCCTGTATAAAGGCTTAACGCTTTTGTAAATTTTTGAGAAAAATTCTTATCGGTTATATATCCGTCTGAATCAATAATAATATATTCGGGATCAGTAACGCCGCATATGTTTCCGAGGGACGATGCAAGAGATGCCGATTCGGATTCACCACGGAAAATAAGATCGGCAACATTTGAGTGCGATTCGCTTTTCAGAACACAGCGGGAATCTCTGTCTGAAAGTGAGCAGAGAAACTGTCCTCCCGATAACACACAAAGTATACCGTTCGTTTTGTTCGCAAGTGCAGATCCCGCATACTGCAATGCGTACGATATTCTGTCTCCGATCTCTGCGGTGCGAACATTAAAGTAGTCTTTTATCAGCGCGATCATACGATCCTCCGACTTCAAAACAGACATAGTTCCGAATGAATTGTCAGCAGGCGGGGTGATTACAGATGCACCTGCGGGATGTTTTCGAGGTTTCATCTTTAACAGCTTAACGGAAGCTGTTTTCAGAAAAAGCGATATATTTTCGTCAAAAAAATATTCATCTGTCAGTTTGTATGTAAAGCTTGATATTTCTTTACCCGAAAGCTCGCATAAGCGGAAATGAAAATCGCGGTGCGAAAGATCAATAATTATTATGCTCATCTCGGAGTTTAGTGAAAATTTAGCAGGCCGCAATTCGTCATGCTCAATAAATATTCCGAGGTCAAGCAGATTTTCCAGTGCTCGGCTTACAGTAACGGGACTGAGCCCTGTCATAGCGCGAAGCGTTCTGCGATCCTGCGAATTCGTAGTTGCAGCGGCATCCGAGAGGGCGAAATAGTTACATAATTTTATCTTAGATTTACCGTAAAACAAAATTGCCCCCGAATAACAGATTTGTGTAATTTCACATTAAATTATACAATATACAGCGCTTGATGTCAAATCAAGAGTGCAGCGTAAATTTATATTATAGACAAAGACGAAAAACATATAAAAATATCGAAAATTCTTGTTGACAAAGTAATTAGACGTATGTATAATTAAATTACAGCGCTTTATATGAATGCAAATTTAACTTATTTCCGTGGAAATAAGTACAAAACATTGAATGACGTAAATACGGCTGTATGTTGAATAATTTTACCATTAAAATTTAAATACAGAATTTCAAGAAATTTGAATTTAAAAAGAAAGGTATGTCCATGTGATGAATGTTGATAATGTCAGCGGACTGCTCGAAGAAATAATTGAGCGCTCAAAGCCTGTAGATTACAATGTTAAGCTGCCTGACGCGGAATTTGATGTTATGAATGCGATATGGGACGGTGCGCCACCGCTTACCACATCGTATCTTATGCAGAAGATAGGGAATAAAAAAGGGTGGAAGGCTCCTACGCTTATTTCGTTTCTTGTGCGTCTTGAGGACAGGGGATTTATTGCTTCCTACAAAAACGGCAAGGAAAGATATTATATTCCTCTTGCATTGAAAGATGAATATATAAGTTCCGTAACAGACAGCTTTATTGAACAGTACCACGGCGGCTCATTTATTTCCGTGCTCAATTCTTTTTTCAAAGACCGAAGTCTGAGCGAGGATGATATTGACGGACTCCTTGATTGGCTGAAGAGCAAGTATTGATGCTTAACGAGTCAGATAAAATTGCTTTCGCAAGCATAGTGAGAGAATTCGCCGCAGACGGTCATTCACGCTTCGGTATCGGCACTTATAAAGAAAAAACTCTTCATTATGTTTTGAAGAAATTTTTTGAGCAGGATATCTCATATCATGAGGTGAAGTGCTGCGGGTTTGTTGCAGACGTGATGAAGGACGGAAATATCACGGAAATACAGACTGCGTCATTGTCGGGAATGCGTGATAAGCTTGCGGCATATGCGGAGAGCTCACAGGTAAAATCGTTCAGAATAGTTTTCCCGATTGCAGCTTGCCGTCGTATTTTTTGGATCGATCCCGCAAACGGAGAGATATCGGGCGGTAGGACGGCACGTTCCGCTACAAAATATTCTTTTCTTTCAGAGCTTATATATATTTCAGAATTTTTGAAGTGCGGCAAGCTCATGTTAACCATTGCAGAAGTTGCGCTTGACGAATACAGATGTCTGAACGGTTGGAGCCGCGACCGAAAAAAAGGTGCGGAAAAGCTTGATCGTGTGCCCGTTGATATATTATCCGTTACCGATTATGCAGGACCGACAGATTTGTCGGATTTTGTCCCCGAGAGCTTGCCTGACAGATTCACGAGAAATGATTTTTCAAAAGCTGCATCTTTGAAAGGCAGGCGGTTATGGGCAGCGCTCAAGGTTCTCGAAGAAAACGGTGTCATAGCAAAAACCGAATCAGAGGGAAGAGCGCACATATACGAAAAAATCTTATGATTTTTAATTTTAAATTTGCCTAAGTACTTGAAATTCATCGCTCTATAAGGTAAAATAGTCACTGAGGAAATCTCCTTAAAAAATGCAACAGAGATTCCCGAAATAAACAAAAGAAAAAGAAAGGTATTTTGATATGGAATACGGAATACAGATGTACAGTCTCCGTGATCTTACGGATAAAGATCTTGATGCTGCTCTTAAGGCAGTTGCCGACATGGGTTACAAAAAAATTGAGTTTGCGGGATTCTTCGATCACACTGCTGAAGAAATCAATGCAATGCTTAATAAATATGATCTGAAGCTTGTTGCTACTCACAGCGATTGGAAAGATCTCAGAGATAAGTATGACGAAACAATAGCTTATCACAAGGCTATCGGCAACAAAAGATATATCATTCCCGGCGCTAAGCTTGATACGCGCGAGTGCCTTGATGAATTCATTGAGTTTGTGAACAGCGTAATTCCCAAAATGCGCGCTGAGGGAATTGAGCTTGGATTCCATAACCACGCAAGTGAGTTCCAGCCCACAGCTGAGGGTTATCTTATCCACAGCGAGCTTCAGGAGAGAACAGACCTTTTCTTCGAGCTTGACACATATTGGACATTTGTTGCGGGACTTAATCCGGTGGCGGAGCTTGAGCGTCTCGGAGACAGAGTAAAGATGATCCATCTGAAGGATGGCACGCCTGACGGAAACGGCCTCTCTCTCGGAAGCGGCGAGGCTCCCGTTGCAGCTGTTAAGGCAAAAGCTCAGGAACTCGGACTTGACATAGTTGTAGAGAGCGAAGGCTGCAATCCTACAGGAATCGAAGAAGTTACACGCTGCATGGATTATCTTAAAACACTCGACTGATTCTCAGTAGGAAAACACATATTTAACTAATAGCCAACGCCGGTATTATCCCTAATATCGGCGTTGCTTTGGATAGTGATTTATATTTATACCGCTTTATGGCGGAGGCGAGGAGTTAAAGTTGAGTCAAAAATTTGATCCTGATTATAATAACAACAGGGGCGGAGGATTTGATATTCCTGTCTGGGTTATAGTTCTGTCACTAATTTTTGCGACTCCGCTCGGTATTGTTTTGCTGATTTTAAATTCCGTGTCGAAGTCAGATATAAAAAAATACGGTCACATGAACGGCGATATGCTTGAACGAGAGATAAGGCGCGGCGTCGAAAAAGGTCTCAGAGGTATCGAAAAAGGCTTTAAGACGCTCGAACGTGAATTCAGTAATACACATTGGAATAAAAATTCAAATGAATTCGGTCAGGCTGAAAATGAAGGCAACTCCAACAAGCAGGGAGATAAGGCTAATGACGGTAAAATCCAAAACAGCACGCCTCAGTATACGGGTTCGGCTTATAACGAAGAAAAAGATAAATTTAAAATACGTAAGATAAAGAGGGAAGCGCCTGAGGTTATATCGCTTATTGCTGCGGTTGTGTTTCTGCTTGCCGGAATATCGAAGATTGACAATATAATTGCAGCGCCGTTCGGACTCGCGGGATTGTTTGATGTTATATCGGGAGTAATTCCGTTTATCGGAGCCGGGGTTTCATATGTCGCTCACATTTTTTTCAAAAGATCAAGAGAAAGATGCGCAGTCTATGCACGTCTTATAGGAGATGCGGAATATTTTAAGCTCGATACACTCGTATCTGCAACAGGCGCATCAAAAGCTAAGGTGCGCCGTGAAATGCAAAATATGATTGTCAAAGGAATATTCGGTTCGCGCGCTTATATAGATTTCAGCAGAGATATGTTTTTCAGAAGTTCCGAAGCGGCCTCTGAGTATAACATGTCAAGCAAGACAGAAAATATTTCAAATACTTCGACGTTGCGCGATGAGGAACCGTTTAAGGACAGGGCAGAGCAGGACGAATACCGCCGAATTATTCTTGAAATACGGCGGCTGAATGATGAAATTGCAAATATTGCGGTTTCCGAGCGCATTTACAGAATAGAAGAACATACGCAGCATATTTTTGATTATGTAAAAGAACATCCCGAGCGCCGCGGAAATATACGCACGTTTATGAATTATTATCTGCCTACAACATTGAAGCTTTTGACATCGTACGCGAAGATAGAGCGAGTCGGCGTCGCGGGAGATAATATGAAAAAATCAAAGCAAAGTATTGAAGAAACGCTTGATATGCTTGTTTATGCTTTTGAACGGGAGGTTGATATGTTATTTGAGAGCGAATCGATCGATATTTCAACCGACATAGATGTACTTGAAGCTATGCTGCGGCGCGACGGCTTTTCCGGCGGTATAGAAGATACTGAGAAAGACGGAAACACGGCAGCGTCAGCAAAACCTAAGAGCGATACGGACAAGCAGATATAAGAAAAATAGCGTCCAAATTAAACTTTTTGATCGCCGTTCTGCGGCGGAATGGAGATTATTATGAAAAAAAGAATTTTATCGTTTCTTGTGATATTCGGTATGCTATTCGGGGTATTTACTGTATACGTAGGAGCAGAATCATACTGGGATGCACAGAAAGATTACATTAAAGCGCTGGAAAGCGGCGATCCGAATGAAATAATAAGCGCCGCTATGCGTATTGCTACCGTTTATTCAGACCCTGCCGATGATACCGAACACATGAGACTGTGGTCACCCATGAGAGAAGCCGGATATGCGTACACAAAGCTCGGAATGTTTGATAAGGCGGCAGATTGCTTCAGGTCGGCGCTGAGAAGCGTAGAATATCTTTATAATATGGGATATGAAGACTATTATTCTCATCTTAATTCATTGAAAAAGCTTATAAACCATACTTCAATGGGACCGGCTGTATATGCAGAAACAGCAGATCCTTCAAATATTCCGTTTTATAACGCGCGTGTTGAAGCTCCTGCAGGAACATCACACGGAATGTGCGGGTCATTTGATGCATCACATGACAACGCAAGACTTGTTTATGTTCAGTTTTTTAACGAGTCGATTGAGGGTTTCAGCTGGCAGCTTCCTGAGGGTACTGACGATTATACTCTCGTAATCGGATGGAACGTGCCTAACGAGAACTATGAGGATCTCCGCAAAATAGCCGCAGGCGAGGCTGACGGATATATAAGAGAAAATCTTGAATATCTCTCCACGCTTAAATGCGATATCCTTATAAGATTCGGCGCTGAGATTAACTGCTGGTCCTCTCTTCCCTCAAATGCTGAGGAATTTAAAAAGAACGGGCAGAAATTTATAGATACTTTCAAAGCAGCATTCAGGCACGTATCTGAGCTTGTCAAGGAATATATTCCTGATGTCGGAATGATATATTCTCCGAACGATACATCGAATTGGTATTTTACCCCTGAGGATTTTTATCCCGGAGACGAATATGTCGATTGGGTAGGAATGTCTGCATATTGCAATAAATCAAGCAGAACTGACTTTGATATTTCAAATTCTGTTGACGCATTTTATTGTGAAGGCGACTATTATGAAAATCAGATAGTTAAAATTTCACACATAGTCGAAGCATTCGGAGACAGAAAACCGATAATCATAACAGAAGGCGGATACTGCTACAAGAGTGCAAACGGAGTTCAGAATACAGAGCATGCCGCTGAGGCAATGAAGTTTTTCTACACCTATGTAACTCGTGTTTATCCGCAGGTTAAGTGCATTATGTACTTTAATACCAACTTCGGTAACAATTCGTATCAGATAATCGGTGACGGAGCGAATGAAGAGCTCGGAGCGCTTTACCGCAGCCTTGTAGAAAACGATGCTGCAATGCAGTATTCCATGGGACGCGGAAAATCATGCGGTTATACCGATATTCTGAATATGGATGAAGTCACGGATGCGCTTCGCTTGTCCGTTTATGCAAAGTTCCCGACTCTTGAAAAAGTAACGGTTAAATATGCACTTGACGGTAAAGTAATAACGGAGAGCAATGAATATCCCTATTCATGTAATATTGATACAGATTTTATGGGAGTCGGAAATCATTTTCTCTGCATTACCGTTACATGTCTCGGAGTTGATACAAAGCTTTATTATAAAGCTGAGGTGTCATCGGACAGCAGAGTTACCGTAACACGTGCAATACCTGACAGTGTGACGGATATTGAAAGCGGATTTTGGGGAACTGAGGCTATAGCGTTCGGTATGGCTACGGGACTGTTTAATGGAACATCTCCGTCAACATTTGAACCGATGACCTCACTTACAAGAGGAATGTTTGTAACTATTCTCGGTAGATTTGACGGTATTGACCAAAATGATTATAAAGGTGTTCCGTTTGATGATACAGCAGAGGGAGAATGGTATACGCCGTACGTTGAGTGGGCAAAATCCTGTGGTGTAGTAAACGGCACGAGTGAAACTACATTTGAACCGAATTCAAAAATAACGCGTGAGCAGATTTGCACGATGATTGTACGCTATGCGAAATATAAGAATATAAAGCTTGCTGACGGTAACATTGAAGAAGCAGAGCGCTTTGCAGATCACGACAAAATAAGTCCGTTTGCCGAGAGCTATGTATATATCGTCAAAAATTCCGGAATTGTAAACGGCAAGGGAGAAAATCTGTTTGATCCTACTGCATTTGCAACAAGAGCAGAAGCTGCGACAATTATGATGCGCTTTGCTGGGATATGTAAATAAGTAAGGTTATTACGCAGAGGCGATAAAATGTTAAAACTTGGAATGCCGACTCTGATAGAAACTGATACGCTTGAAGAATGTGCAGCCTTATGCAGAGAACTGAACTTGGATTTTATAGAGTTTAATATGAATTTACCGCAGTATCAGCTTGATAAGATCAATGTTTCTTATTTTAAATATGTTGCGGATAAATACGAAGTTTTCTATACTATACATCTTGATGAAAATTTAAATGTAAGTGATTTTAATAAGTATATCGCAAACGGATATCATCGTACTGTGACAGAAACGATTGAACTTGCAGAGAAACTTAATATTCCGATTATTAACATGCATTTGTCTAAAGGGGTATATTTCACACTTCCTGACAAAAAAGTATATCTATTTTCCGAGTATATAGAGCAGTATCTGCATAGTATAATGGATTTTCGGATAGCTTGTGAAAAAGCAATCGGTAATTGTGATATTAAGATTTGTATTGAGAACTGCAATGGATATACCGGATTTCAGAAAAAGGGACTGAATTTACTTTTGGAATCACCGGTATTTGGGTTAACTTTTGATATCGGACATAATCATGCCTGCGGAGGTTTAGATCAATCGTATATTATGGAAAATGAAGATAAACTTTGTCATATGCATATGCACGATGCTTTATCAGGAAAAGATCATCTGTCTATCGGAAAAGGAGAGTTGAATATACACAACTATTTTAAATTAGCTGTATTGCATAATTGCCGAATTGTACTTGAAACAAAAACTATTGATGCATTGAGAGAGTCTGTAAATTTCATTCGTAATGCGATATAAAAGAACTGAAAAGCGTCTCCCGATGTGATTTATCACATCGGGAGACGCTTTTCTTTAAGATCTGCTTTTTATCTTTTTATAAATTAAATTATATACTGCCGAAAAAATCGCATATCCGACAACAGCTCCTGCAAAATTAAGGATCAAATCGTCTATATCAAGACTTCCGAGACCGAAAATAAGCTGCAAAAATTCAGCGCATGCGATAGTTAATAAGATAAGCGGCAGAGTAATATAAGCTTTTCTGAATTTCCCGAAAATTGCCGGAAGCAGTATCCCCATCGGTAGAAACAGTACAAGATTACCGAATATATTTTGATATACGATAGATGAATTTATATTTCCAAGCCTCAGAGCTGACATATATCCGTTTATTGTCTTAAACGGTCTAAGGTTAACCGACAGTTTTAACCTGTCAGCAAGAGTTGAGAGATGAGGGAGTCTTGCCTGACGCATGCTCGATAAAAACAGAATATATATTAAACAGGCAATATATATCAAAAACACGCATCTTATAAAAAGTTGTGAAGATTTTTTCATTTTATTCTCCGTCTTTGTCCTTTAAGATTCTGCGGAGCTACATTTTTAAAATTGAAGCCTGTAACGAGATAAAAACCTTTAAGTGAAACACAAAGAGAGAGCAAGGCCTTCGAGATCAAACATGCACACGCTGCGGAAAACTTAAATATTTCAAATTTTTTGCTTTTATCAAAATTTCCTGCAATAATCAGGCTGTCTGCTTTGGAGGATTTGGCGAATTCTGTGAAAAAAGTGCACGATTCGGGCAGAGAATAAAATTCTTCGGGAATAAAAAATGATTCATTAAGAATCTTTCCGCGCCTGTCAAGTGCAATGATTAAAAACTGACCGTTCTCTGAAAAACGAAGCCTTGCAGCACAATACATACCGCAAGACAACTCTGAGACGAATTTTTTCTTTAGACATTCATCACAGACAGCACGATACACGATGCTGTCTGTGATGTTTTTCTGATATTTCATGTGATTTAAGGTTAAAGATGCACGATCTCACCGGTTGCAGATGACTTGAATGCGGCTTCAATAACACGGAGAACCATTCTTACCTGATCGTGGTGAACGAGCATCTCATCATTTCCGTCAATGGTGTCAAGCATATTCTTATAAAGCTTTGCCCAATCCTGCTCATACTTCATTCCGTCATCGGGATACTCCACTCTTGTAAGATCTTCATTCAGGCGAACCTGATTTCTTACATAAGCTCCGTCCTTGCCGTAAACATCGGCGGGAAGCTCTTCCCATTCTGATTTCCTTGAGTATCTGATTGTTGCCTTTTCAGCATACAGCTCATCTACCCACATAACGCCTGTATCGCCGTATACTGCAAAACGAGGGGAGGGAGCAAGGAATGAACCTGCAACCGTAACTCTTGCTTTAACACCGCTTTTAAATGTCATTTCAATGACTGAACGGTCGTCTACTTCTTTATTCTTTTCGCATCTGAGATCAGCATAAACGCTCTTCACAGGCTCGTCAAACAGATAAACAAGCTGGTCTAGCAGATGTACGCCCCAGTCGTAGAGAATTCCGCCCGCGTGGTCCTCAAAAGCTCTCCAGCCAAAGAGAGTTCCGCCGCAGAATGTGCTCTCTATGTTGTATATTTTGCCGAGCCTTCCGCTCTCTATCACATGCTTTACCATTAGGAAATCTCTGTCAAAGCGTCTGTTCTGATGAATAAAGAGATAGCGGTCTGTTTTCTTTGAGGTTTCAACCATTTTGTCAAATTCACCCGGCGACATAGCTGCCGGTTTTTCACAAATAACATGCTTTCCTGCCTCAAGCGCACGGCATGTCATCTCGCAGTGAAAGTTGTTGGAGCATGCAACGACTACAATATCAAACTCATCGCTTGCAAGAAACTCTTCAAGATTATCATAAGCTTTCATTCCGCGCTCGGCTGCTGTCTCACGGCGGCATTCGCGAAGATCATATACCGCAACAGGGGCGAGATCGTCGCAAACGTCATGTCTGTCATCAGCTACCTGCCAGTGATAGCCGCCGCCCATTTCTCCGTATCCGATATAACCTATTCTGTGTTTCATTAATAATTTACCGTACCTTTCTGCCGCTTAAGCGGCGACAGATAAATATATTTTATCTTATTCGCTGTCCTCGTCTTTTATAACGCGGATTCCAAGCTCGTCAAGCGTTTTGGGATCGGCATGAGCAGGGCACTTAGACAGAAGTTCTGACGCATTTTGTACCTTCGGGAACGCAATAACGTCGCGAATATCCTCAAGACCGAGCAGGAGACATACAAGTCTGTCAAGTCCGAAAGCAAGACCGCCGTGCGGAGGTACGCCGTACTTAAAGGCTTCAAGGAGGAATCCGAATTTTTCTTCAGCTTCAGCTTCGCCGATTCCAAGGGCTTCAAACATCTTCGTCTGAAGCTCAGTTGTATGTATTCTGATCGAACCTCCGCCGAGCTCCGTGCCGTTGAGAACGATGTCGTATGCTCTTGCGCGGACAGCTCCGGGATCGCTTTCAAGAAGCGGGATATCTTCTTCAAAAGGCATTGTGAATGGATGATGCTTTGCGTAGAAGCGTCCGTCATCTTCGCTGTACTCGAGAAGCGGGAATTCCGTTACCCACAGGAAATTGAACTTATTCTTGTCGATCATGTTCATCTTTTTTGCAACGTGAACACGCAGTGCACCGAGCGCATCATATACAACGGTATTTTTATCCGCAACGATCAGAATAAGGTCGCCTGCTCCGGCATTCATTGCATTTGTAACGGCGTTGAGCTCGTCTTCGCTCATAAATTTGGCGAATGATGAGGAGATCTGACCGTCTGCGTTTTTGTACCATGCAAGACCTTTAGCACCGTATGTTTTTACAAATTCTACGAGCGCGTCTATTTCTTTTCTCGACATTGAAGCGCCTCCCGGAACTGTGATTCCGCGTACCGAACCGCCGTTTTCAACGGCATTCGTAAATACGCCGAAGCCGCAGTTCTTTACTGCATCTGAGATATTCGTAAGCTCCATGCCGAAACGGGTATCGGGTTTGTCAGAACCGAAGCGATCCATAGCTTCAGCATATGTGATACGCTTGAACGGAGTTTCAAGCGGCATGTGCATGAATTCATCAAAGAGGCGCTTTATAAAGCCTTCGTTGAGAGCTATGATATCGTCCTCGTCTGCAAATGAAAGCTCAAGGTCGATCTGTGTAAATTCAGGCTGTCTGTCAGCTCTGAGGTCTTCGTCACGGAAGCAGCGCGCTATCTGAAAGTATCTGTCAAATCCCGAATACATCAAGAGTTGCTTGTAAAGCTGTGGAGACTGAGGAAGAGCATAAAATTTGCCGTTGTGGACGCGGCTCGGTACGAGGTAATCGCGTGCTCCTTCAGGAGTAGGCTTTATAAGATTCGGTGTTTCGATATCGATAAAGCCGTTCTCGGCAAAATAATCGCGTGCAATCTTTACGATCTCAGAACGTGCTATGATGTTGTTCTGAAGATCGGGACGGCGAAGGTCAAGATATCTGTGCGTCAGTCTCAGTTCAGGCTTAACGTCGCTGTTTTCAACGATTGCAAAAGGCGGAGTCTGTGCTGTAGCTAAAATTTTAAAGCGGTCAACAGCGATCTCGACCTCACCTGTAGCCATGTTCGGGTTTATTGCTCCCTCACCGCGTGAGCGGACGATTCCCGATGCCGCAATCACATATTCAGCACGGACTCCGAACGCGTTGTCAAATATTGCTTTGTCCGTGTCTGCGTCAAAGGCAAGCTGAACGATACCTGTGCGGTCTCTCAGATCGATGAATATGAGACTTCCGAGGTCTCTCTGGCGCTGACACCAGCCGAGAACATTTACCCGCTGGCCGATAAGCTCTGCGTTCAGCGTTCCGCAATAGTGAGTTCTTTTATCTGATTTTTCAAATGAAGCCATCTTAGTTATCCTTTCCGGATGCCTGTTCGGCAAGTACGTCAAATTTTTCCGATGCCGAGATAAAATCAGCCGTATCGGATATTTTAATCTCGGTTTGCTCGCTGTTTTCCATCTTTTTAATGACTGCTCGTCCCGAATCTATTTCAGAATCGCCGAGGATTAAAGTATATTTCGCGCCGATCTTATCGGCATATTTCATCTGAGCTTTAAGGCTGCGTCCCATAACGTCGCATTCCGCCTTTATGCCGTTTCTGCGAAGAGAAGTAGTAATTTTGTTGGCTTCTAAAATCGCACGCTCTCCGAGCGAGGCTATGTACAGAGCAGGAGGCTGCGGTGACGGAAGCTTAACTCCCGATTGCTCAAGTGCGAGAAGCAGACGCGTGATACCCATTCCGAATCCGATACCGGGTTGGGACGGTCCGCCGAGCTGTTCCATCAGACCGTCGTATCTTCCGCCTCCGCAAACGGTGCTTTGAGCGCCGATGCCGTCGCAGATGAATTCAAAAACAGTTCTTGTATAGTAGTCAAGACCGCGAACTATGTGCGTGTCGATCTCATACGGAATTTCAGCAGAATCGAGCATAGCCTTGAGAGATGTCATGTGTTCTTCGCATTCAGGGCACAGATTGTCGATAGATTTCGGAGCAGTTTCAGCAATTTTCTTACAGTCGGGATTTTTGCAGTCAAGAATCCTGAGCGGATTTGTTTCAAGTCTTGAACGGCAAGTGTCGCACAGCTTGTCGCTGTTTTCTCTCAGGTATTTAACGAGCTTTTCTCTGTAAGCAGGGCGGCACTCGGGGCATCCTATTGAATTTATATGCAGAGATACGCCGCGCACGCCAAGCTCGCGCAGGAGCGTGTCTGCAAGTGATATTACCGTAAAATCAGCAGCGGCATTTTTTGCGCCGAACATTTCAATTCCGAATTGAAAAAATTCGCGGCTGCGTCCCGCCTGAGGCTTTTCGTACCTGAAGCAGTTGATCAGATAATAATATTTGAGCGGCATCGGATCGGAATTTTTTCCGTTTTCGATAATTGCACGAACGACTGAAGCCGTTCCTTCCGGACGAAGGGCAAAAACAGTCCCGTCTTTATCGCTGAAAGTGTACATTTCTTTTTGAACAACATCGGTCGTGTCGCCGACTCCGCGCTTAAAAAGACCTAATTCTTCAAAGGTGGGAGTGCGGATTTCGGAGAAACCGAATCTCGAAGAAATATCGCGCATTTTGTTTTCAATATATACCCATGCGTCCGATTCGGGTGAGAGAATATCCATAGTGCCTCTCGGCTTTTTTATCTTGTCCATTAAACCTCCGGTCAGTATCTGCGGCGGCATACAGAATTAAGATTTGCGTCGTCACGTTACCTGACTTATAAATTTTGCTATTAATAAATATAAGTATATCAAAATAATGATAAATAATCAAGACTGAAAAGCGATTTTTGAACCTTAGCGGCACAAAAACATACGAAAAGCTGTCTCCGAATATTCATAAGGCATTCAGAGACAGCTTTTAGGTTAACTTTTAATTATACGTTTATTGTTTCATGAGTTCCGTTCCAAACGATCTCAACCGTAATCGGGCGGTCGCTTTTGATGTGAACAACAGGTTTCTCATCTGCCGAGCTGCGCGATTCGCAGATAAGCTCAACCGTAGCGTCGCCGAGAGGATAGTTCGTTATTCCGTGACGGTCGGTGCAGTTGATATTCCATGTGATCTTCTTTCCCATGGCATCGGGAATAATTCCGAACACGTACTCAAAGAGTATTGAAATCGGTGCAAGTCCCGTCCAGCCCACAAAATCGTCTTTTGCGTTGCCGTGAGCCGCAAATTCGGGAGAATAGTTTTCCCAAAGAGTATCGGTTTCGGTGAATACCTTTTCTACCGTGTTGAGATAATCGCACGCGATTTCATATGCAAGCTTGTTATATCCGTATTTGCCGAGACCTGAGAGCACCATGTAGTTGGTCGGTGCCCAAACGCCGCCTTTCCAGTATCCGCCTGTTTCACCCTTGTATCCGACAGCATCTGCGGAAAGTGCAGGCACTCTGGTCGGTCTCTTGAATTCTTTCTCATTGTCAAGGTGAGCTATAAAGCGTTCGCGTCTTTCTTCGGGAACAAGACCTGCAAGAAGCGTCCAATATGCGCCTACACTCTTAACTCCCGTGGTTTTGCCGTCTCGCAGAGTATCGTAATAGAATGCGTCATCTTCGCTCCACATTTTATTGTTTATAGTGGCTGCAAGCATTTTATGCTCATCGCGAAGCCACTCTGCTTCATCTTCACGTCCGAGAATCTTAGCCATCTCGATAAGGATCTCGGCGCTTAAATACTGCTGAGCGCAAGCGTCTATCCAACTCATGAATCCATGAGAAACAAGCTCATGATATCCCGGCTGCTGTCTTGGCTGATTGTCCATTCCGCACGCAAGACCGCAGCTCCAGTAGCTTCCGTCAGGCCATGATCTGTTCAGCTGAAGCCACTTGTGGTATGCGCAAAGAGGATCAAATACACGTGAGAGACGCTCTGTATCGTTTGTTGACTTAAAGTATTCCCACTCTGCCCACGGCATTACGTTCGGTCCTGTTGATGCAGGATCGTCACGTGAGAATTGCTCGGAGCCGTCGCGTTCGTCTATCTCGCGGCAGATAAATCCGTCAATATGCTGATGAGAATAAAAGTTGTCGAGAGTTCTCTGAAAGTTAAATGCACGGCTTCCGTATTTTCCGAACATAAGAATGAATGACGAATCCCACATGAAGAGATAACCGTTAAAAGCCGTATCGATAAAGTTTGAAACAAATCTTGCTTCATCATTTGCTGCACGGAGGTTTCCGAATGCAAGCTTCCAAGCCTTATCGTAGCATTTTATCATTTCGGGATGTGTGTCCCAAATCGGACGGGGAAGTTTGTCTTTCGCTTCCTCATATGTCGGGAGCTTTTCGTTCTGTGCCTCCATCGTCAAAAATGTGTTCTTGTTGACTGTTTCATTTTCTGCTGAAAACATATTCCAGCTTGATCTGAATTTTCCCATTCGTTACTCCGTTTCCTCGCTGTACGACGAAATTTGATACTTTTTGTTTTTGCGAATGCTGTATTACACCAAACTTTTAAGCATTTGCATAATTTATTTGAAGTATATCAAATTATCTCATTATTGTCAATGGAAAACGGATACTTTGGGAAAATATATTTGTTAATGAAGCAGCTTCACATTATTTCTCAGTTGATTCGTCTTTTCTTTGTTCTTCATTTTCCGAAGGAGCAGAGCGCTTGTTTTCGAGTATCCTTTTTCTGAGAGCGCCGAGCGCATCTGAGAGACCTCCCGTATTATCTATAAGACCGCACTTTACAGCGTCAACACCATCTAACAGTGTACCTGTATCGGTTGCAATCTGATCGGTTTTAAGAAGCATAGCTCGCAGTTCTTCTTCTTTAATATGCGAATGGTCTACGATGAAGTTTACGATTCTGTCCTGCATTTTTTCAAAGTAATAGTAGGTCTGCGGCGCACCTACCACAGTTCCGCTGATCCTCACGGGATGTATCGTCATAGTGGCTGACGGAACAATGAACGATTCCGAAGCTGATACGGCAAGCGGCACGCCGATCGAATGCCCGCCTCCGAGAACGAGAGATACTGTCGGCTTTGACATGCTTGCGACCATCTCGGCGATAGCAAGTCCTGCTTCAACATCTCCTCCCATCGTGTTCAGCACGATCAGCATTCCGTCGATTTCCGAGCTTTCTTCAATTGATACAAGAAGCGGTATGATGTGCTCGTATTTTGTAGCCTTTTGTCCTTCTCCGAGAAGATAATGCCCCTCTATCTGACCTATGATTGTCAGGCAGTGAATGGTGCAGTCATCGCCTTTTGATATTACGCCGCCGCTTTTTATAATATATTCAAGCTGCTCTCCTGCTTCTTCTCCGCCGATCTTCAGGTTTTCGCTTTTACTTTCTTTTTCTGACATAGCTTTAATGTATCCTCCGCCTTATTTTTCATGTTCAAATTTTCTGACTGTGTTTATTTTTCTCACAAAATGCAGAACTTATGCAAATATAATTATGCGGCAATAGGTGTTAATTAAAACTTTATTATCATATTTTGCGTGAAAAATACCTTAAAGCATGATAAAATATAAAGGATGACCTGATAAATGTACATTAAAGGGAGAAAAGCCGTGAAAAATATTAAATACTTATCCAATATACACACTCATACAATTCTTTCCGACGGAGTAGGAACGCTTGAAGAAAATATAGAGACTGCGATATCAAAAGGGTTTGTCTCTCTCGGAATTTCCGACCACAGCTATACGTCATACGATGAAGAAACGGGAATTGATAAGGATTCAGAGGAGAGCTACGCGGAAAAGATTCGTGAGGCGAAAAAAAAATATGCAGATAAGATAGAACTGTTCTGCGGCACTGAGCTTGACAGTTTTTCAACCGTAAAGCGGGAATTGTACGATTATGTAATATGTTCTGTACACGCCTTAAAAATCGGTGATAATTTTTATTCGGTAGATTATTCGGAAGAAATACAGGATAAAATTATAGCGGAACAGTTCGGCGGAGATGTGAAAAGCTTTGCGAAAACTTATTATAATTCGCTTGCAGAGCACGTCATGAAAAATTCCCCCGATGTTGTCGGACATTTTGATCTCATTACAAAATACGGAAATATCGATGAGAGCGATTCCGAATACAGGCGAATTGCAATTGACGCTCTGTATAAGTGCGCCGAGTCGTGCAGCTTATTTGAGGTTAACACGGGAGCTATGGCGAGAGGGTATAGAAGCTCGCAGTATCCTGCTGAATTTTTGCTTGAAGAGATACTGAAAATAGGCGGAAGCGTTATCGTTACCTCAGATTCGCACCGTCCCGAGCAGCTTGATTTTGCATTTGACAAAACCTACGATGTGCTCAGGAAAATAGGGTTTACAAGTGTAAAAAGGCTGACAAAAGACGGATTTGTCAGCGATTCTATCTGAAAAAGATGGCTTAATGTGAATGTTAGACGGAAATTTTCCGTGTTTTACTTCCATTTCGGTGTGAGATTTGCTATAATATAGCGAAAGCATGTTGTCCGTTAAAATCAGGACAGCGGCTGTATGGAGACTGTTATGAACAATAATTACAACATGAATTACGGCAGAAGAAAACAAAATGCCCCGCACAGAAGTCCGAATAAAAAAAGCAGGTTTCCGTTTGGTATGCTGTTTATATCAATGCTTGCCATAACGGCTGTGTTTGCGGTAATATGGGCAGCGGCGCTGAGAAACAGTTCACCGAGCGCAAAGCCGTCCGATGCAGTAGGCACAGTCCAAAACTCTGAGGACGGTACGCTTCCAACAGATTCGGGGAATGTTGTCGATCCGAACGGATATACTGAAATGACTCTTCTCAGTACCGGAGATTTGATGTATCACTCCCCTCAGATCGAGGCAGCATATAACAGTGCTGACGGAACTTATGATTTTTCTCAGACTTTTAAATATATCAGGGAAGTGGTGGCTGATGCGGATTATTCGGTGATAAACTTTGAAACGACGCTTGCAGGGAGTGAATATGAATACAGCGGATGGCCTACTTTCAATTCTCCCGATGAGGGATTTGAAGCGGTACTTGATGCAGGATTCGACATGATGCTTTTTGCGAATAATCACTGCTATGATAAGAAGCTTCCCGGTGTGCTCCGAACGATCAAAATGTTTGAGAACGCAGGCGTTGATTATGTCGGCGCTAAGGCTAATACGTCTGATAAGACATATAAGAATGTTACGGTCAACGGTATAACGCTTGGAATCCTCAACAGCACTGACGACCTGTCATACGGTGCAACGGGAACGCGAACGGTGAACGGTATCACGCTTGACTCAGGTGATCTTGATCATCTTGATGTATTTAACCTGAGCCTTCTCGATCAGTTTTATGCTGAGACTGCAAAACGGATCAAATCTCTTCGAGACGGCGGCGCCGAGCTTATAGTATACTATATCCATTGGGGAAATGAATACAGTCTTGAACACAATGAGACGCAGGCGGCGATGGCTAAAAAACTTTGCGATCTCGGAGTTGACGTTATAATCGGCGGACATCCTCATGTTGTGCAGGATGCGGAGATAATCACATCGAGCACCGATCCGTCGCATAAGACACTTTGTTTTTATTCTCTCGGAAACTTTGTTTCAAATCAAAACAGACTGACGCTCGGAGATACTGCAAACAAGGAATACACGGAAAACGGACTTATGGTCAAGCTGACAGTACGCAAATATAATTCCGGCGAGTGCTTGGTGACAAATGTTGAGACTATTCCGCTTTGGGTGCACAGATACAGAGATACAGCAAAAATGAACTATATAGTAATTCCTCTTGAATCGGCTCTTGCGGATCCTTCCGCATTCGGACTTTATGACAGCAGTTTCGGTATTACTAATGCAAAATCGGCGCTGCAAATGACAAACGCCACGCTCGGCGGAATCTGTGAAGCATTTGCAGGGGCAGTATCGCTGCCTGTTAAATAAATTTATATAATAAAGAAAGAGCAGATCTTAAGATCTGC
>JAAWQR010000017.1 GCA_022800625.1 Clostridiales bacterium
TTTGCGGAGCATAGTAAGGGGGGTGAGCTTCTAGGGGGCGGAGCCACCTCGAAGGTTTTCTTTGCGCAGCTTTCTTTTATAAAAGAAAGTGCGGAAAAGAGTCTTCGCACGCTCCTACATTCAGCGTAGAATATTTTGTTACAGAGTATTGAGAAAGCCTTTTGAAAAATCTTCCTGAAAAACGTGATTCCATACAGAGAATATGAAGAGAGCCTGACAGTGAAACAAATTCACTGTCAGGCTCCATACATTATTATAAAACTTCTCAGTTATACTACACCTGTGTATGCGGTAAATCTCTGTACGATTGCCGCCATCTGCGCTCTTGTGGCAGGGGCGTTAGGATCAATTTTCAAAATTCCGAAATCATTGTTTCCGCGGATAAGCTCTGCCTCAAGCGCCCAAGCCATCTCAATCTGTGCCCAATCGGGTACGTCAGAGGCGTCGGAAAAACCGCTGAAATCAGCAGCGCCGTCAGTACTTATACCGTATTTTTCCGCAAAACGGTACATCATTGTTACAAGCTGTGCGCGCGTCAGAGACTCTTCGGGAGCGAATCTTCCCTCTCCCACTCCGTCAACAATTCCGTTTGAAGCCGCCCATTTTACAGCGTCCGTATAGTATTGTCCGTCGGGAACATCAATAAAACTGATGTCAGGGGCAGTTTCTGATCCACCGTTTGCTGCTTCAAAATTATAGTTCTGATACATTCTTTCAAGAACAGTTACAAACATTGCTCTGTTCATCGTTTCGGCAGGTGCAAAAATTCCGCCCGGCTTTCCTTTGAAAAGTCCTGCCTTGAGAACAAAATCGATTCCCTCGTGATCCCAACTTACAGCCGACGGCATGTCGGAAAAAGCAAGTCCGGGGCAGGACGCGCCGAAATCACAAATTACACCGCCTTGTGATTCATATATCAAATTAGCCTTTGTAGGATTATCGCTTACCGTAAAACTGCGGCGGTCAACAATATACTCTCCTGATGCGTTTGAAGCTGTGATCGTATAATAGTAGTTTCCGCGTTCAAGCTTGTTCATTACTACAAATGCGTCGATCTGACCGATGTTTCCGGCAAGACCTGTTCTCGGGAGAGTTTTTCCTGTCAGAAGCTCGCCGCTTTCGGTGTAGACCCCCGCCGTTATCGTTTTAAGCTCCGAAGAATACGAAACAATAGCTCCGTACAGTGTCAGCGGTTCGCCGCATTTTATATTTTCGGGAACATTATAGTAGTATCCGTAGATCCCGGGGGTGTTCGATACGCTGCCTCCTGCATAATCGGGCCAGAATGTATTCATTGCGTAGAATATGCGCAGAGCATAAGATGTTTTCGTACATCTTTCAAACTCGTCAGCCCAAACTACAGCTGCGCGGCATGCGCCCTCTGTCGTATTCGGAATATTTTTCATAGCCCTGTATGCGCCGCGCTCGGTGTTGTTAAGCTCATATTTCAGCCATTCAAGCTGTCCTTCTACCCCGTTATAGTCATATCCGTTCTTTGCGCAGAAGCTTTTCAGAGCTTCAAATCTCGGTCCGTTCCACTGCATAAGACCGTGGCTCCACAAGCCGTTTGTGTCGTAATGACCTGCAGCAGGGTTGAAACTGCATTCGACCATAATGTTTCCCATGATGCCGGCAGCTGCTGCAGGGCACAGATCAAGCTCTTTTGTTAGATAGTTGTATACGGTGCGCTGTATCTTTGTTTCAGCAGAATATGTAACTGTTGCCATAGCTGACAGCATTACCGCAAGCATAAGAAAGAGTGATATTATTTTCCTTTTCATTAAGTCCTCCTTAACTTCTCTTTGCCGTTTGTACGGCAATTCAAAAATGTGCTGTTCGTAATAATGATACCACAAACTTCAGATTTTGTCCACTGGAAAATTGTTAAAAAGCAGTTATGAGCGGTGTCTGTTTATTCATGATAAGTTATTTTTTACCTTGATCGGGCAAGCGTAATTCATTAGCTTTAATGAAATACGCTGCGGACGCATAAATTATATACAGTCGGCATAAAATATTATTACTGCGGAGCTGACCACGAGGGGCGACGCGGGTATTTCAGGGCGACTGCCATATCGGCAGTTTCCCTGAAATAATAAAAAGATTTGAGATTGGTTTTGTGAACGTCATGTAAAGGCGAAAACTGTTTATACATATGTCTTTTTGTTGTATTCAACGGACAAAACTACGGAAAATTCTACATTTAGACAGGCATATAATATTTTCGGAAATACTTTTCGCAGAGTTTTACATCCACTTTTCAACATATTTACATGTTGAAAATACGGAAAACTTAATTTGAAACCCCTGATTTTGCTTGATTTGACGGACTTTTTCAACACACCTGTTGAAAAGTGGTGTTGAAAACTCCCATGTTTTCAAATGAATTTCGACGTAAAAGGCATAAATGCGACTTTTTTGTTGCATATGCCGTATATTATTTTATTACTAAACAATTAGTTTAAAACAGATGCAGTTATACCGCAAATATATGTACAGACAGCTGAGGTACATCGTCTTTTGTCTTTTTTCGTTGTGTTTAACATAAAAAGCTCATAATTATTGTTGCTGTCGGGCACTTTTTGGCTCTTTCGGGAATCTGAATACATATACGAAGCAGTTGACATTAAATCTAAGGAGAAATCGATTTTGTAATCACTGAAAGTGCCGAAGCATATGATATAGAAATTCCCGAAATAAACGCCGTTTATACGCATATGCTCGGTCATGACTGTCATTCGATCATTGCAGGCTCGTGCCATGCAGACGCTACGAATGCGGAGCTTCGGCGCTATATTGAAAAAGGATATGATTTGATCCTGACCTCACATTACACGCCTGAGGATTTGAAGGATGCGGAACTGAAGATAGATTATCTTGAAAATTTGAAAGCTATTGCAAAGAATTCCGCAGATACGGAGAGCTTTAAAGCAGAGGTGGAAAAGCAGTATCCGAAATACAGCGGAAAAAATTATCTTGACATGACCGCGGGATTATTCTTTAACTGATAAATGAGTTGCAATATACGCATAAAATAAAAGCCATGGTGTTATCCATGGCTTTTAATATATAGAGTTTTTTCAGGCTTACTCTGTAACAGCGGCTGTGTCGGCTGTTGTAACGTCAGGAGTGCCTGATGCGGTATCAGCAGTTGTTTCGGGTTCGCTTGTGTCAGCGGATGTGCCTGAAGCGTCAGGCTCTGCCGTGTCGGTTACAGCAGGAGTACCCGTAGCGGGAACTGTATCGGAGTTGCTGCGGTCTTTTCCGAACGCAATGCTGAAAACAAGAACCAGTATAACAAATATTACTGCAACAACTGAGGTTATAAGAGAAAGCTTTTTGTCTATTGTAGATGATTTTGACTTACCAAAATATGTTTCGGAAGCACCAGCGATAGTGCCCGAAAGATTGTGGTCTTTTCCATGCTGCATAAGAACAACCGCAACGAGAAAGATTGCGGCAATTATTAAAACTATACCGAAAAATGTCATAATATACCCCTTTTTCAACTTTATAAGTATTTTATTTTGTCATTGCTGTATAAGTGTGCGCGAAACGAAACATACGGAGACTTATCCGAAAAATTCAAAAGCGCAATCTAAGCGTTACTATTGTATCATAAATAAAGGACAAATGCAATAGCCTACAAGATAATTTTAACAAATTTAAAATATTGATTGGTGAAATTCGTTACGCATTCCGCTTTAAAGAGAATTTTTGTTAACTATACAAACGTAACGGGCTGAGCTATCTGTTATTAACATCTTCAGGATATAGGTCATGGCGAGACAATCTTTCCCACGCCGCCTCTTCCCATTTTGTTCCTTTCATGCCGTAATTGCAGTACGGATCGATCGATATTCCTCCCCTCGGAAGAAATTTTCCCCATACTTCGATATATGACGGCTCCATAAGGCGAATCAGATCATTCATTATAATATTTACGCAATCCTCATGAAAAGCGCCGTGATTTCTGAAGCTGAACAGATAAAGCTTTAGTGATTTGCTTTCCACCATAAGTTCGCGGGGAACATATGATATGTATATTGATGCAAAATCAGGCTGTCCCGTTATCGGACATAGACTTGTAAATTCGGGACAATTAAATTTTACGAAGTAATCCCGTTCAGGGTGTTTATTTTTAAATGTTTCCAGAACCTCGGGTGCATAATCGGACGGATATCTGGTATTCCCGTTTCCGAGCAGAGTGATGCCGTTTTTATTTTTTTCGATTTTCATTTCATTTTCCTTTCACATAAATAATCATATTGCTGAACAAAAAATTTTGCTGTATCGTTTAAAACAGTGCGGGATCAGAAATTCCGCATGCCGCAAAAGCCGCCGCTCTGTCTCTGCATGTGCCGCAGACTCCGCATGGTACATCTCCGCCCTCGTAGCAGCTCCAAGTTAACTCATACGGTACGCCCAATTCAAGCCCTCGCTTTACGACCTGCGCCTTGTTCATGTTTACAAACGGAGCTTCAAGGCAGATTTGTTCACCGCTTCCGATTAAAACAGCCTCGCTCATTGCTTTGTTAAACTTATCGCTGCAGTCTGGATATGCGTTTCCCGCCGCATCGTCGCTGTGCGCTCCGTAATAGATAACTTTACAATTATTTGAAAGAGCGATACTTGCGGCAGATGCGATAAAAAGTCCGTTTCGGAACGGAACGTATGTCGAAACAGGTTTTCCGCGGGTTTGAGATATCTGCTCGGCATAGCTTTCTTTCGGTATCTCTTTATCTGAGCTTGCAAGCAGAGAGCAGTTCGAATCTGCAAATATTAGTGATAAATCGAGCGTTTTAAATGGAACTCCGTAATATTCCGCAATCTTTTTTGCCGCTTTTATTTCGCGGTCATGTGTCTGACCATAGAATACGGAAAGCGCGAGTACTTCCGATGAGCTGTACTTTGCAATGGCTTCGGCAAGACATGTTGTGCTGTCTACGCCGCCGCTGGATAAAACTAATGCTTTCATAAATATTTTACCTTTCTTAATGGGGGAGGACGCTTCTTTCTTTGAAAAGCCACTTTCTTCGAAAGTAAGAAGCAAAGAAACTTTAAGAAGACATGTAATAGAAGGGAGCACAGCCAAAATGTATGAGCAAAGCTGAAAATTTCTTAACGGCTGAGCAGTGACTGTGAGGTGCGCTTCTTTCTTTGAAAAGCCACTTTCTTCGAAAGTAAGAAGCAAATAAACTTTAAGAAGACATGTAATAGAAGGGGGCACAGCCAAAATGTATGAGCAAAGCTGAAAATTTCTTAACGGCTGAGCAGTGACTGTGAGGTGCGCTTCTTTCTTTGAAAAGCCACTTTCTTCGAAAGAAAGAAGCAAAGAAACTTTAAGAAGACATGTAATAGAAGGGGCATAGACATTATGTATGAGCAAGTCTGAAACTTCCTTAACGGATGCGCGCTGATTTAAAAATATCTTCATAAAGCTTTAAGGGGGTACGGGGGAATTTTTCTCGAAAAATCCCCCGTCTCGTTCCCTCTCGTTTTCTCTCCGTCGTTTTCCCTACATTTCCGGCCTTAGCTTTCTGTCTTCGTCGAAAGCTCCGCGCCATGTCTCGGTTATGGTACGGGCAGGAATGTTTCTGATTCCTCGTGCGGTCATGCAGCTGTGAGACGCGCAAATCTTAACACCGACGTCGGGTGAACCTGAAGCTTCTGCTATAATATCGGCTATGTCCTCACCAAGCCGTTCCTGAAGCTGGAGCCTCTTTGCTGCCATATCGCAAATTCTTGCAATTTTGCTCAGTCCTAACACGCGTCCGTGCGGAATATATGCCACGCTGACATTCATATCGTACATCAGTGCCATGTGGTGCTCGCAATATGAGAAAATCTGTATATCCTTCATTACAACGGCACTTTCAGAGCAGCCGTTGTCCGTGACTTCAAATGTCTTTCCGAACATTTCGGCAATCTCATGATTAGAATAGCTTATTCCTTCAAAGACTTCTTCATACATTTTAGCAACGCGTGACGGAGTTTCACGAAGTCCTTCGCGGTCGGGATCTTCTCCGATAGCTTTAAGAATTCCGCGCACATGATATTCTATCGCTTTTTTATCCATATCATCGTTTCCTTTCTTTAAAATTTATACTCCGCGAGCCGCAGGATCCCAAATGTATTTGTGAAGCTGAAGCTGAAGTCTTACGCCGTTCAAGCTGTGTTCTTTCATAAATGAAACAATTCTGTCGGGATTTATTTTGCCGAACACGGGACTGAAATAAACGTGGCAGCGGCGATTAAGGGAAAAATCGCGGATGATCTCCGCCGCGCGGTACAGATCGCGAGTGTCGCCGACAACAAACTTGACTGTGTCGCTTTTTTCAAGCAGAGAAAAATTATCTTTCAGCATAAATTCTTCCATTCCGCTGAATGGCAGTTTATAATCCATTGTGAGCGCAGGTTTTACGCTCAGCGATTTGATCTCAGAGAGCGAAATACTGCCGTTGGTCTCGATTTCGACTTCATGCCCTCTATGGCAGAGTTTTTTGATAAGTTTTCCTATATTTTTCTGAAGCAGCGGTTCGCCGCCCGTCAGCGTTACATTACAGATTCCCGTGCTGTCGGCATAGTCGGCAATTTCTGTTTCGCTCATCTCTTCAAATAATACGCCGTTTTCATTTGCCCAACGCGTATCGCAAAAGCTGCAATTCAGGTTACAGGTGCAGAATCTGATAAATATTGCAAGCTCTCCTGCTTTTGTTCCTTCCCCGTTTATGCTTACAAATTTCTCGGCAACTTTAAACTTATGCTCCACAGTAGTTTATCCCTCCTCATATACCGCACAGTTATCGGGCGTTTCCCACACTGTTACACTTTTAACGGGTAGTCCCGCCGAACTAAGCTTTTCCGAAAAGCTCCGCGCAAAGTTTTCGGCAGTCGGGCGAAACGGTACGGAAATGAGGTGAAAGTTTTCATCTTTCAGCGCTGCTATCGTATTCTGTTTCAGCGTTCCTTCCTCATATATGAGAGCATGGTCAAATTCATCGGCAAGAGTTCGCACTGCTCTTTTAAGATCGCTGAAATCGATCAGCATACCGCGGCAATTTCCGCTATCTCTCAGTTTTTCCGAGGCTACCGTTACTTCAATAGTCCATCTGTGTCCGTGAATATTTGCGCACTTTCCGTCATAGCTGTGAAGAAAGTGCGCGCTGTCAAAAGATGCTGATGTTTTTAAAAAGTACATTTTTGTTTTTCCTTTCTGTTATTGCGACGCGGCAGTCCTATTACTTCAACCATTTATATAACAAAAAATGCAGCCGACAAAACCGACTGCATCGAAAAAGAGTATTATTCTGCTAAAAAGACGCAAAATTAAATGCCCTGGTTTTGTTTTTCGACAGGATGGCGCAAACGAACTGTCGTTTTTATTTAACTGCGCTCATTATAGCACGATGTATCATAGTTGTCAAGTATATATAACAATTTATTTCTATATAAAAGCTTTGGTTGCGGTTGATTTTGCTTCGGACAAAGCTTTTTCTTCAGTATCAAAAAAACTTGCTATGCCGTCACAGGTCGGCACCCAATAATAATACCCGAAATAATCGTCAAAATCAAGAAACAATATCCGGTAAGAATATATGCCGCCTTTTTCGTATATTTCAATACGGCAATGATCGTTTGCAGCAACAGTATTTATTGCTTTAGCATCATGTTCAAAAGGAATAACCGATGTAAACATGTTTTTTGCGGAATCATATTGCCATGTACCGACTTCCGCTCGTTTTTTTGCAAACGGGTTAATGAAGCTGCACAGCCTGTACCAAGAGCCTCCGATATATTCTTCTGTGCTATCGGATTTTAAACTGTAATACTTTCTGCATAATATCTTTCTTCCCTTATAGATATCATGTTTTCGTATCGGACATGTAAAAAGCTGTTTTAAAAAAGCCCCGGCTCTTTGAATATAGTCAGGATCGCCACTGTTAAGAAGGGAGAAAGAATCTCCAAAATGGGTATGCTCTGTAAAAAAAGCTACGATTATTTCATTATCGAATACTTCAAAACAAAAATTTTGGCGTTCAATAAGTGTTACAAAGTCGGAGCGATTCAACCTACCGTTTTTATTTTTGTTGTCAGTCGATACTTTAACATTATCAATATTAAAATACGGCTTCAGACCATCAAGCAATATTTTTGTCACGTTAAAATTCATTGCGGTGAAACCTCCTATGTAATGCTTTTCTTTATTGTATCATAATTGAATATGTAATATCAATATTTTTTAGATATGATTAATTAACCTGCTTCGCTGTTTGCTTTTTGCAAAAGCAAAAGCGAAGCCGCACAGCTCCGCTTTTACTTTTTATCCATTATTTCGTTATCTTTATTACAGGAGCTGATGTAAGTCCGTAATGCTCAAAATCATAATCTGACGGAACGGCAGTACGTCCTCGTTCAAAGTATGCCCAATCATAAGCCATCAGCGGATCGTACCCCAGATACGGACCGAGCAGGTTTCTGTAGCTTCCGCATACGCGAAGCACAACTTCGTTCTCGCCGCGTTTCAGCGAATCACCGAGATCAAGCTTTGCGCCTCCGTCTCTGCCTACAACACCGATGTAACCTCCGTTTACGCTGACTGATACAGCCGTCGCCGAGTGTTCTCCGAGCGAAATTTCAGCCGCACTCGCGTCACGGTCAAGAGTTACTTTGTACTTATAATTTACTGCATACGGATAGAATGTCATACCATAATCATTCCATGCGCCGTAACCGAGAGCACGATCGTCTCGCATCTCAAAATGATCTGCTGTCGATTCAACTGTAAAGTTTCCTCTCAGAATTATCGCCTCAAGCTCACAAAGAACATTGAATTTGTCAGCCTTCAGCGCTATCGTGTTTTCGCCTTCAGTGACATAATCCGAAATATCAAACATGCTCATGCCGCGGTCAAGTATATCTTTGCCGACAGGAGAAAGTTCATGTCCGTTTATGCTTACGTGATAAAGCTCCGCTCTTTCGATTCCTGCTGTAATGCGGCACGGAAGCGCACTTTCTCCGACAGTAAATTTATAATAAGCAGAGAATCCCGAATCATCGCCGTAGGTGGAATTTTTCTCCATTCTTGTGAATCTCTTCTGGATTGCGCTGCCCCATGGATTATTATAAAATCCTCTCTTTTTAAAGAGATTCTCGCATGCTTCGATAAAGTATCTCGGCTCGTCTGTCTCGCCGTCGCATTCAAGGATCACATGGTCGAGCGTAAATGTATTTTCCCTTTCACGCTCAATTGATACGGTTTCAACCTCGACTTCAACGGACGGCTGCGGCTTCTCTGCTGAAATTTCGGAATCGTCTCCGACAATAAACAGCGCGCTGCCGCATCTTTCAAGTTTCAGCGGGAAGGTGATCTTACCGTTCTCAGAACGGCACTCTACTCCATGGCTCTCACCTGTGAACATATCCCATTTTGAAACGCAGTTTCCGTCAATTGTAAGCTCGGTTTCAAATACGCCCATGCTGTGGTTTACTATAAAATATACAACTCTGCCGTCGGGAAGAACTCGGCGCATATGCTGAACGCCTGTCTCAAACGGAACCTTTGATGTTATACGGCGCGGCAGTCTTTCTGCAAGATATTCGTCCAGCTTTTCCGCTCCGCAGACAGTCTGCATCACAGCGCGAACTTTTTCAGTTTCGTCTGTTCCAAGTTCGCCGTCAATATATTCGCAAACACTCTCAAGCGCATTATCCGTCGTCACTACGCATCCGCCCGACTTTGCAAATTCTTGAATAAGAGCGGCAGTGTCGCGGCGCATGTTGCGCATATTTGCGGAAACAATTACAACATCATAAGCCTGATTGCCGAATTTGAATTTTCCGTCTTCGATCTTTGTATTTCGGGAGAGCGAATACTCGTCTCCGATGTCAAAATCCCATTGCTTGTCAGTCAGTTCGTTTACAAGCGTAAGGAAGTCGCTCATATCGGGATTTTTGATGCAGTTGACATCCGTTGAATGGTCTACCGTACCCCATGCTTTTTCGGGAGCTGTCAGGTAACCTGTAGTCGAAGCGTTGAGCAGAAGAATCCTTTGCTCCATTTTTCCCTGAGATAGAATATATGAGCCTCTTGCAAAATAATCTGCAAACTCGTGATACTCGTCCCACCACGGCTGTCTGTAGTCGAATGACTGCGGACAGTCTCTCTTTCTTGCTCCGATGAATGAATAGAGAGACAGATGCTGGATAATTAAATTGATTCCGCCGACAAGCAGGTAGTCTCCGAGCCTCTTGTAATCGTCGAGCGTTGTCTGATATCCGCCAGCTCCGTATGCCTCGCATATCGTTCTTTCCTTTGAGAACTGATTTGCTGCCGAGCGGATCTCATACATTACGAATTTATCAAAATTAGTGGGCTCGTTAATCAGGTGGTGACACAAAAGAAGGTCAAGTCCCGGCCACTGACGGAATTCATATGTCGTCTGCTCGGAAGGAGAGATACGTCCGTTGTGAGCCTGAGGCCACTGATGTTCGACGTCATGTCCCGTCCATGCGATGCCGTGCTTTTCGCACCACTCCGATATCGGACGGATAAAGTTATCTATCCACAGCTCATGAAGAGTATAAAAATAGTCGTATCTTATTTTTTCGACAGGACGATCAAATTTTATGCCGTCAACATCTCTGAATACAGCCGCAAGATTCGGCGTCAGATCATATCCGCAAAGCTCTCGGAATTTTGCGATGACATGCGGCATATAGGGCACTGTATTCAGTCCTTCGCTGTGCATATTTGCTTCGTCAGAGAATACCGCAGGAATTGTCTTGCCGAATTCCTCACCGAAGCGGCGGAAATATTCTTCATATGTTATATCAAGGAATGTATCGGTAGTAAGGCGGTTGGTAACATCGGGATATGGGTGTCCTCCGTTCCAGTCGCTGGAGGTAGGACCTACGATATACACTACCATGACGCGTCCGTCAGTATGATTTTTCCACTCTTCTTTCGGATATGAAGACAGATCTGCACCGAGTAACTCCTTGCCGTCCTTTTCGTCATATTCCCTTGCAAAGAGAACTTCTCCCGTAAATTCCGGATCTTTTGAATCCACAATGCGGTACTTTGCAAGCATACCGATTGTACCGGGTTCGTGATCCGCAACAAGTCCGCCTGCCATACCGGACGGCCATGCGTTCTCGTCATACATGTAGAGCTTCATATCCTCTTTTTTTGCTGTTTCAAGCGCTTTGCCCCACGCTTTGAAGTAATCCTCAGAAAGATACTCTGTTATCATACCGATTCTCGGATGAGCAAAACCGCCTCCGATGCCGTGAGCCTTAAAGTCGCGAAGCTGAGCGGACAACTCCTCTCCGTCCATTTCCTCATTCCACGACCAAAACGGCGCGGTGCGGTATTCCGAGGACGGATTTTCAAACTCTCTCTTGATTTTATCTGCCATATAAATCTCCGTTCTGCCGCCTTTTCGGCGGGCATACTTTATAAGCAGCCGAAAAACGGCTGTACAAAAAACTGTTATTATTTGATTTTTCGATTTTGCGCGAGTCTATTTATTAAATATGTTACAAGAAAAACTGCAGCGATGCCGAACAGTGCGCCGGTTGAATCTATCATAACATCAAATGCGCGGCACGCGCGTCCCGGAACGAAATACTGATGGATCTCATCACTTACCGCATACAGGACGCACAGGAAAAACGGGCTGAAAAATTTTCCGTATTTTCGGATAGAATATCTGCCGAACGCCAAGCAGGTTAAGATACCGAGCAGCAGGTATTCCGAAAAGTGAGCCGCCTTGCGAATTGCGAATGAATACGTGTCTATCACGGCGCTTTGACTTTCGGAATCCATTTCACTGTATCCGGAGATAGTTTTAGTCAGCAACGAATTCAGCACGCCATCGCTCATTGACTGTGATTCGGCGGAATTTTTTGCCGAAAAAAGAAATATCACCGCCATCCACAGCAAAACTGCGCTCCATAAAATAATGCGAATATGCTTTTCCTTCAAATGTTTCTCCGTTCTGCTTTATGCAATACAATATATAATATAAATATTATATAATAGCTTTAATATGCGTCGGCTTCGCTGATATATTCAGCCCCATGCTTTGCAATATAGTCTTTTCTCTCGTCAATATCGTCGCCGAGAAGCGTTTCAAAAATATAAGCCGTAGCTTCGGCGTCCGCCTTGCTTACGCGGATTAGCCGTCTTGATTCGGGATTCATCGTCGTTTTCCACATCATGTCGGGTTCGTTTTCACCGAGCCCCTTTGATCGTTGAAGTACATATTTCACTTTGCGGCTTTCGAGATCTGCTGTAATCTCGGCCTTTTCGGGCTCGTTATAGGCGAAAAGCGTTTCGCCCTTTGTTGTAATCTCATAAAGCGGAGACTCTGCAATATATACCTTGCCCTCGTCTATCAGCGTCGGAAGCAGTCTGTAGAACATTGTAAGAATCAGTGCGCGTATCTGAAATCCGTCCTCGTCTGCATCGGTGCAGATGATTATTTTTGCCCAGCGGAGAGAGTTCAGATCGAACGGAACGATATCTCCTTTGACCTTTCCCTTTATCTCTACTCCGCAGCCGAGAAGTTTCAGCAGATCGACTATAATATCGCTTTTAAAGATTCTATCGTAAGTTGCTTTGAGACAGTTCAGCGTCTTTCCGCGAACCGGGATTATTGCCTGAAATTCCGCATTTCTGCCGAGCTTGCACGATGTGAGCGCTGAGTCTCCCTCAACTATATACAGCTCCCGTCTGTCAGGATCCTTAGATCTGCATGAAACAAATTTTTCGATCCTGTTTGCGGCATCCACTGTTCCCGACAGCTTTTTTTTCAGATTAAGTCTTGCGCTTTCCGCGTTTTCGCGCGATCGTTTATTTATAAGAACCTGTCCGGCAAGTCTGTCGGCGTCGGCGGGATTTTCTGCAAAATATATTTCAAGCTGTTCTTTCATAAATGCGGTCATGGCTTCCGCAATAAATGAATTTGTTATCGCCTTTTTTGTCTGATTCGCATATGACGTTTGAGTTGAAAAGCTGTTGGTAATAAGGATCAGGCAGTCCTCAACGTCTGCAAATGTGATCTTGCTTTCGTTCTTGTTATATTTTCCCGTAGCCTTCAGACGTTTATCAATTGCATAGGTAAATGCGTTTCTGACAGCGCGTTCGGGAGATCCGCCGTGCTCAAGATAGCTTGAACAGTGATAATATTCAAGCACATGAACTGTTTTTGACATGCAGAATGCGATATCGCACTTCAGCTTATAGTCCGACATGTCTGCTCTGTCGCGTCCTTTTGTTTCGAGATGCCACAGCGCAGTCTTTGTTTCTGCGGTGTCTCCGGCAAGCTCTTCTACGTAATCCGCAATTCCGTTTTCGTAAAAGAATTCCGACTCTTCAAACGAGCCGTCGGTGTTCTGCCACCTGAAACGGAATTTTATTCCCGAATTTACGACCGCCTGACGCTTCAGCATGTCAAGGTAGTATTCTTTCGGGATATTTATATCCGTAAATACGGAAATATCGGGTTTCCAGCGCTGAACCGTGCCGTGGCGGCGTTCTCCTCGCGACAGCTCGCGTACCCGCAGCTCGCCGACAGGCTCGCCGCCCTTAAAATCCATTTCGGACAGGCGATCCCCGTCATAGGAGCGGACGCTGAAGAATTCGCTTGCGTACTGCGTTGCGCACGCGCCGAGTCCGTTCAGACCGAGCGAATATTCATAAGCGGAATCCCCGCTGTTGTTGTCATATTTACCGCCTGCGTAAAGCTCGCAGTATACAAGCTCCCAGTTGTATCTGCCCTCTCCTTCATTCCAGCCGAGAGGAATTCCTCGTCCGAAGTCCTCAACGGAAACAGATCGGTCGTTATACGCTGTGATTATAATTTCACTTCCGAAGCCTTCTCTTGCCTCGTCAACGGAGTTTGAAACTATCTCAAAAACCGAGTGCTCACAGCCTTCAAGTCCGTCCGAGCCGAAAATTACGGCGGGGCGGCGGCGTACACGGTCTGCGCCTTTCAGAGACGTTATGGATTGATCGTTATATGCGGCGGTTTGTTTTTTTGCCATATCGGATGAACCTTTCTATGGTATTATTAATGCGCTCTCGCTCTGACGCGGTGGGAACTTAAGGATGTTCGGGGCGTTGCCCCGAGTCCCGCTTAAGGGTCTTTTTGTAAAAAGCCCCTTAAGAATCCCCAAAAACTTTAATTATTTTTCAGAAGTTTTTGCGTCGCTTTTTGAAAAAAGCGACCCGTCGGAGACATCTATTTTTCTTAAGTTTCCATCTAGGGGGTATCCCACCGAAAATTTTAAAAGATATATGATAAGTTTGATGCAGACATATCGTTTCAGCTTTGCTCAAACCTAATCGGATGCTTTTTGATTTTTTGAGGGGTTCTATAAGTGATTATAGAGATAAAGTACCGAAAAATCTCACTTGCTTATCACTTCAAAAGTCCTGCAATAATGCGTTCCTCAGCTTCCTCTGCGCTCAGTCCGAGCGTCATCAGCTTTAGAATCTGATCTCCTGCGATTCTGCCGATTGCTGCTTCATGAATGAGACGCGCGTCTGTGCTGTTGGCGCATACTTCGGGGATCGAGCGCACACGGGCGGAATCCATTATAACGGAGTCGCACTGAACATGACCGAAGCATTCGGAGTTTCCCGTAATTGCGGGATAGAATATCTGATTTGAATTTCCTCTTGCGACTGAGCGTGAGTTTATTCTTGCGGAGGAGGCGTTTCCGTTCAGGTTTACCGTGGTTTTGGATTCTACGGTTTCGTTTCCGTCAGTCATTATTCTTTCGGTTATATTTACGGCAGAATTTTCTGCGGCGTTGATCTCTGTAACCCTGACAGAATCGCTTACGCCTCCGAGCTGAACGGTTTCTATATCGATAGATGCACCCGGAGCCAAGTCAACCTTCATTTCAGGTTTCATGCTTCTGTCTCCCGTTCCCTCTGCGTAATGCTTTTCAACATATTTGACTTTAGAGTTTTCACCGACATGGAGCACATGTACGCCATCGTGCGCCGATGCTTTGTCGCCGCTTGTGTGGATTCCGCATCCCGCTACGATCAGAACGTCGCAGTCGCGTCCGATAAAAAAGTCGTTGTATACGGTTTCTGTAATGCCGCTTTCGGTGATAACGACGGGAATGTGAACGCTTTTATTTTTCGTTCCGTCCTTGACTGTAACAACAATACCGGGAGCGTCCTCTTTGGAATCAATACGGATATCCTCCGTACTGCGCCTGCCTGCCGACTCGCTGTTTTCACGGATATTATATGCCCCTGCGGGTATCTCATGAAGGTCTGCGACTTTTTCGAGTAGATTTTTTTTGATCAGATCCTGATTGCTCATATTTATGACTATGCCTTTCTTTCGCTCGGGGATTAGGTTTAGCTTAAAGCCTGTCTCGGGCAGGAGCGTGCGGCGAATGAATCTATTTCCGGAAGAATATCGTTCGGCTTGCCGCGTCCCGAAACTTTTCCGTCTGCGATAAGGATAACTTCGTCCGCCTGAGAAATTATCCTTTCCTGATGTGATATTATAATAAGTGTTGAAGTGCCGTTTTCGCCTGCGCTGCGTTCATGGAAGCTTTTGAAAGTTTCGGTCAGCCGATGGAAGCTCCACAGATCAATTCCTGCTTCCGGCTCGTCAAAAATCATTATCGGAGAGCCTGTAGCAAGAACAGACGCGATTTCGATTCTTTTAAGCTCGCCTCCCGACAGCGATGTATCGACTTCACGGTTCAGATAGTCTGCGGCGCACAGACCAACTTCTGTCAAATAGTCGCACATCTCCGAGTGGCGCAGCTTACGCTTTGCCGCAATGGATAAAAGGTCTCTTACTGTCATTCCTTTGAAGCGCGGCGGATGCTGAAAGCCGAATCCAAGTCCCATGGCAGCGCGCTCGGAAACGCTTTTTTCGGTGATATCCTCACTGTCAAGATATACTTTACCCGAATCGGGAGTATAAATTCCCATGATTATACGGGCAAGAGAGGTTTTTCCGCCTCCGTTCGGTCCTGTTATTACAACATATTTTCCGCTCTCAATGTCGAGTGAGAGGGAATCAAGAATAATATTCTTTTTCCCTGACTCATCGGTTGCGGAATATGTGATGTTTTCAAGCCTTATCATAAATGATTTGCCTTTCTGCGGAAAATCCGCTGAATAAAAAATTGAACTGCCGCCGTATAAGCGGAGCTGTCTTTCTACAGTTATATTTTGTCATGTTTTATTATATATTATAATGGGGAAAAAATCAAGTGAAGCGAAATACTTTCTGTATACAGTGTATCCTGCACTTTTATGAATCGGTAAGCACGTTTAGGGTTTATGTCTGATTTAAAAAAGATATGCGAAATATTGAACAGCGGTTTGCAAAACAAAAGAGCAGTCTTTGCGGACAATCGGACTTGCCGATTTATAAGACTGCTCTTATTCTTTATTTATTTTGCGTAATCGACAGCTCTGCTTTCTCTGATTATGTTTACCTTGATTTGTCCCGGATATTCAAGCTCGCTTTCAATACGCTTAACTATGTCGTGCGCGACGAGAATCATTGAATCGTCATCAACAGCCTCGGGCTTTACCATAATGCGTATTTCACGTCCCGCCTGAATAGCAAAGGATTTTTCAACACAGTCGAAATCATTTGCAATAGCTTCAAGCTTTGTAAGTCTCTTGATGTAGTTTTCAAGATTTTCGCGTCTTGCACCGGGGCGCGCCGCAGATATGGCGTCAGCCGCCTGAACAATAAGCGCCGTGATAGTTTTTGCTTCAACGTCACCGTGGTGAGCTTCAATCGCATGAATAATTTCAGCGGATTCTTTGTTCTTGCGGGCAACTTCAACGCCGAGATGTACGTGAGAGCCTTCAACCTCCTGAGTCAGCGCTTTGCCGATATCATGGAGAAGTCCCGCTCTCTTTGCGATCATACTGTCGCAGCCGAGTTCGTCGGCAAGCATTCCTGAAATAAGTGAAACCTCAATAGAATGCTTGAGGACGTTCTGACCGTAGCTTGTCCGGTATTTAAGGCGTCCGAGAAGCTTAATCATCTCCTGAGTAAAGCCGTGAACACCCGTTTCAAACGTAGCTTTGTCTCCCGCCTGTTTGATTGCAACGTCAACCTCGCGGCGAGCTTTTTCAACCATTTCTTCGATTCTTGCCGGATGTATGCGGCCGTCCTGAATCAGTTTTTCAAGAGCTATGCGCGCAATCTCGCGGCGAACGGGATCAAAGCACGATATAGTTATCGCTTCGGGCGTGTCGTCTATAATGAGGTCAACGCCGACAAGCGTTTCGATTGTGCGTATGTTGCGTCCCTCGCGTCCGATGATACGCCCCTTCATTTCTTCGCTCGGAAGCTGTACGGCAGATACCGTGATTTCCGATACATAGTCAGAAGAGCATCTTTGTATTGCAAGAGACAGGATTTCTTTAGCCTTTTCGTCCGCTTCTTCCTTGAACTGCTCTTCAAGAGTAACCATCTTCATGGCTTTTTCGTGCTTGATGTCTTCTTCCAAAGAGGTCAGAAGCAGTGCTTTTGCCTGATCCTTTGAAAGACCTGATATTCTCTGAAGAGTTTCCTGTTCTTCCTGTTTCAGTTTCTTTATTTCTTCTCTGTCAAGGTCGGCTTCGCGAATTTTTTCATTCAGAAGCTCGTCCTTCTTTTCAAGAGCATCGCTCTTTTTTTCAAGAGATTCTTCTTTCTGAGCCACGCGTCTTTCCTGACGCGTCAATTCAGCCCTGCGATCTTTGATCTCGCGGTCCAGTTCGTTTCTTGTGCTGAGTATTTCTTCTTTGGCTTCAAGCAATGTTTCTTTTTTCTTAGTATCAGCCGCTTTGATAGCGTCTTCAAGAATTCTTTTTGCCTGCTCCTCTGCCGATCCTATTTCAGCCTCGGCCGATCTTTTACGAATAAAGTACCCTACAATAAAACCGATCGCGAGAGATACAACTGCAATTACTGCCTTAATAATTATTCCTGACACATTGCACCTCCCATATTAGTTTTAAATATTCATTTCAGCTGAGACGCTCATTTCGTCGGAAATGCTCATTTAAATGGAATGCCGTCAGCCACTATGATTTATTATGCTTGTGCACTATGACTATCATTCCGCATACAACACGCCATATTACACACATTATATTATATAATTTTAACGGGACATTGTCAAGTACATCTTTATTACTATTTTGTATACAGGTAAAATCTTATCGAATTATGTATTGACAAATGCCATATTTCATTGTACAATAAGAATTACACGATTTTTGCATCTGTGCTGACACTTCCGTCGAATGCAAAGGATTCGGCGGATTCTCAAAACATCGATGAGTCTCAGACACGAAAGGACGGTCAGTCAGTTACCGCAGATTCATATAACTGAGGCTTCAGCCCAATTTAATATTGATGTTCACACCTGGCAGTTTTTAAAAGAAACCGCGGCGTTTTTCGCCGAAGTAACTGTAACTGCAAGCGCGCATGGCGGAGCTTCCGTTTGTAAGACGCGTTTTGTAACACACTCTTTGCGGGGGTTGCAGTTAGCCTTGTGTGGGTTCGCGCAGAGCTGTAAACACGGCTATACGCGGTCTTTTGCCGCAAAGGGGGATGCAAAAAATGGAAAAAAGAAAAGCATTGATCGAACTGAAGAACATCACTGTCACATTTGACGGTGAAAAGGTTCTCGACGACCTGTCGCTGTCAATCGGAGACGGGGAATTTGTTACGCTGCTCGGCTCGTCCGGCTGCGGTAAAACGACTACTCTCCGAATTATAGCAGGCTTTACGGAGCCTGACGCGGGACAGGTGTTTTTCGGTTCAAAAGACATGAATGGTGTTCCGCCTCATAAAAGAGAGGTAAACACCATTTTTCAGCGTTATGCGCTTTTTCCGCATTACAATGTATACGACAATATCGCGTATGGGCTGCGCGTGAGACATATTCCTGAGGCGGAAATAAAAGAGCAGGTCGCAGATATGCTGCGGCTGATCAACATGCAGGGCTTTGAAAAGCGAAGCGTAACGAAGCTGTCGGGAGGACAGCAGCAGAGAGTTGCCATTGCGCGCGCGCTTATTCTGAAGCCGAAGGTACTTCTACTCGACGAGCCTCTCGCGGCGCTTGACCTGAAGCTGCGAAAGGACATGCAGAACGAGCTGAAAAACATACAAAAACAGCTCGGGATCACGTTTATATACGTGACGCACGATCAGGAAGAGGCGTTGTCTATGTCGGATACGGTAGTTGTCATGAATCAGGGAAAGATTCAGCAGATCGGCACGCCTGTTGACATTTACAACGAACCGCAGAATGCATTTGTAGCTGACTTCATAGGTGAATCCAATATTCTTGACGGTGTTATGAAATGTGACTTTGAGGCTGTCTTTGCAGGCCATACGTTCCGATGCCTTGACTCAGGCTTTTCAGAGGGGGAAGCTGTTGACGTTGTTGTAAGACCTGAGGATGTGGATATTACTTCACCCGAGAACGGAATGGTGGAAGGCGTTGTGACTTCCGTTACTTTCCGCGGCGTTCACTTTGAAATTATAGTCGATATCGGCGGCTTCAAATGGATGATTCAGACGACCGACGAGCACCGCGAGGGCGACCGTGTCGGACTCTTTATCGAGCCTGACGCAATACATATCATGAAAAAATCCGAATATTCCGGTCTGTACGGCGACTACAGCTCCTACAGCGACGAGATTGACGAGCTGAGCGATACGTCAGAGGAGTAACGAGGGGAACGATGGGGACGTTACTTTCTTTATAAATAAAGTAACAAAGAAATTTTATGAAGAGAAAGAATAAGTTTGTGCTCCTCTTTGAAGTTTTGCTGAATTCCTTCTAAAGATAGCTTTTTGTTTCTGCTATTGATGCTCGCTTTGATTAAACTTACAAAAGAGGCACAAACATACCAAGCTCCTTCTCAAAATATCTTTGTTTCTTATATTCAAAGAAAACGGTTTTCATAGAAAAAATCTTTTCAGGGATTTTAGTTTTCTATGTGTCCGCAGCATGATTTAAACATGTCTTCTCAAAGTTTCTTTGCTTCTTTCTTTACAAAGAAAGAAGCGTATTCAAATCAAATAACTAAAGGATTTAATGATATGCACAGAAAATCACTTGCTTCGCGAATAGCGGGAGCGCCGTACTACCTTTGGGCGGTAATATTCATTGTCGTGCCGCTTGCGGTAGTCGTATATTACGCTTTCACGGACAGCGGAGGTTCGCTCACTCTATCCAATATAGTCGAACTGAAGAACTACGGCTACACATTTCTCATTTCTATAGAATACTCTGTAATTGCGACAGTCATCACACTTGTGCTTGCATATCCGTTTGCTTATATCATGAGCAGGCGGCGCGCGTCGGCTCAGCGGATCATGATGATGCTCGTTATGCTGCCCATGTGGATGAATCTGCTTATCCGTACATATTCATGGATGAACATTCTTGAGAAAAACGGAATTATAAATAATCTGTTGGCGGCAGTCGGTATCGAGCCGCTGAAGCTTATCGGCACACCCGGAGCGGTTATCTTCGGTATGGTGTATAATTATCTGCCGTACATGATCCTGCCGATATATACCGTCATGTCGAAGATAGATACTTCGCTGCTTGAAAGCGCGGAAGACCTCGGCTCAAACAGTATGTCAAAGCTGAGACGCGTAATACTTCCGCTCAGCATACCGGGAGTAGTTTCGGGAATCACGATGGTATTTGTTCCCTCGGTCAGCACGTTCTATATTTCGCAGAAGCTCGGCGGAGGAAAAGTCATGCTTGTCGGCGACGTAATTGAGCGTCAGATACAGTCGTCGTATAACTATAACCTCGGTGCGTCACTGTCTCTTGTGCTTATGGCGTTGATTTTGGTAAGTATGGCGATCATGAACCGTTTTGCAGGCGAAAATGATGAGATCATCGTATAACGGAGGTGCAGATTATTATGAAAAAAACTTTGAGCGGCATTTTTACCGCCGTAATTTACATATTTCTGTTTGCTCCGCTTCTCGTTATGGTGTTCTTTTCATTTAACGAATCAAAGAGTACGTCTGTATTTTCGGGATTTTCACTCAGATGGTACAGAGAGCTGTTTGCAAGCAGCGATACTGTGACCGCGCTCAAAAATACTCTTATTTTGGCTCTGCTGTCAGCATTTATCGCAACGCTGATAGGCACTGCAGCAGCCGTTGCAATCAGTAAAATGAAACGCGGCGCGGCGCGAAGCGCTGTCATGACCGTGACGAATATACCGATGATGAATCCCGATATCGTAACAGGTGTGTCAATGATGCTGCTGTTCGTATTTGTCGGCAGACTGATCGGCTCTGCGACGTCGCTCAGCTTTGCAACGCTTCTTATTGCGCATATAACATTTAATTTGCCGTACGTTATACTTAATGTGCTTCCGAAGCTGAGACAAACCGACCGTCACCTGTCGGAGGCGGCAATGGATCTCGGAAGTACGCCGTTGCGTGCGTTCTTCAATGTTGTGCTTCCGCAAGCGTATTCGGGAATTCTTTCAGGTTTCCTCATGGCGTTTACGCTGTCGCTTGACGATTTTGTAATCAGTTACTACACAAACGGAGCAACTTTCCAAACCTTGCCGCTCAAAATTTTTGCTATGACAAAAAAGACGGTAAAGCCTGATATGTACGCGCTTTCAAGCGTAATATTCGTGACTGTGCTTGTACTTCTTGTGGTTTCCAATCTGATCGGAAACAACCAGGAAAAGAAAGCAGTCCGCAAAAATTAAAAATCTTAGGAGAAAATTATAAATGAAAAAAATCGCAATATTAATGTCCGCTGCCGTAACATTTTCGGCGCTTGCTCTGTCTCTCTCATCCTGCGGAGAAAAATATGATAAGCTTCAAAACGATCCTGTGGGAAACTACAATTATGCAGATGAAAACGGAAAGTCAGAGTTTGATGGCGTAACGCTCAACGTGTTTAACTGGGGCGAATATATTTCCGACGGCTCGGAAGGCTCGCTTGACGTAAATGCCGCTTTTGAAAATCTTACGGGAATAAAAGTAAACTATACAAACTATGATTCCAACGAAACGATGTATGCAAAGCTGGCGCCGGGGGCTGTGTCTTATGACGTCATTATCCCGTCCGACTACATGATCGCACGTATGATAAATGAAGATATGCTTGCCGAGCTTGATTTTTCAATGATAGATAACTACAAGTATATTGACGAACAGTATCACGGCGCATATTTTGACCCCGATGATAAATACAGCGTGCCTTACAATGTAGGTATGGTAGGGCTCATCTACAACACAACGATGGTGGAGGGAACTCCCGACAGCTGGGATATCATGTGGGATGAAAAGTATGCGGATCAGATTCTGACATTCAATAATCCGCGCGACTCATTTGCAATAGCTCAGTTCCTGCTCGGTCAGGATATCAACACATCTGACGAGTCTGACTGGAGAGCTGCTGCCGATAAGCTAAAGGAGCAGAATTCTGTTCTTCAAGGTCGTGTAATGGATGAAGTTTTCAACAAAATGCAGGGAGGAAACGCCGCAATTGCTCCGTATTATGCAGGCGACTTCCTGACTATGCACGATGTAAATGAGGATCTCGCGTTCGTTTATCCCAAGGAAGGCACAAATATCTTTATAGATTCGATCTGTGTTCCCGAAAACAGTCAGAACAAGAGAGCCGCAATGCTTTATATAAACTTTTTGCTTGAGCCTGAAGTTGCACTTGCCAATGCAGAATATATCTGTTATGCTTCACCGAATACTGCTGTTGTGTCGAATCCCGAATACAGCCTGAAGGACAGCGAGATTCTGTATCCTGCTGAGGAAAACAAACCTAAGACCGAATACTTCTATGACATGGACGACGCTACACGCAAGCTTTACAACGACCTTTGGGAAGAAGTAGTTAACGATAAATAATAATATGAACGCCCGCCCTTGCGATAACAATTGCAGGGCGGGCGAATGCCGTAAGTGACATTCGGCATATACATATTCAGTACAGTTTTAATCACAACGGAAGGATATAACAATATGGCGCTTTATGAGCTGGTGATACTGGCACTTGGACTTTCCATGGATGCATTTGCCGTGGCAATATGTAAAGGTCTTGCGATAGGAAAACCTCGCGCGGGGCATGCCGTTCAGGTTGGTTTGTATTTTGGAATATTTCAGGCACTTATGCCGAGCATCGGATTTTTGCTGGGTATCAGCTTCAGGGAAAGAATCGAGAGGATCGATCACTGGATCGCGTTTGGTCTTCTTGCAATTCTCGGAGTCAGAATGATAACAGAAGCCGTAAAAAGCGGTAATGATGAATGTGTAGATCCGTCTTTGGGAGCCGGAGAGATGCTGACTCTTGCCGTAGCTACGAGCATAGATGCACTGGCGGCCGGTATCAGCCTTTCAATGGTAGAAGCCGATATAATTTCCGCGGCGTCGCTTATAGGCGTTATCACGTTTACTCTTTCTGCGGCAGGTGTTTATATCGGCGGATTTTTCGGCGAAAAATTCAAGCGTCCTGCCGAGATTACAGGCGGTGCCGCGCTTGTTTTGCTCGGAATCAAAATTTTAGCGGAGCATCTATCCGTGATTTGATGAAATCAGGGTTACGCTATGTTTACGAAAAATGATCTGAAAAAGCTTATTATTCCGCTGATAATCGAACAATTTCTTGCAATATCTCTCGGTATGATAGATACGGTAATGGTTTCCTCAGTCGGAGAAGCGGCGATATCGGGAGTATCCCTTGTCGATATGATAAATGTGCTTGTTATAGATATTTTTGCGGGACTTGCAACGGGAGGCGCAGTTGTAGCAACTCATTATCTGGGAGCACGCGACAGTAAAGGCGCGTCAAAGACAGCGGCAAATCTTGTGTTTATATCGCTTACGGCAGGCTGTACCGCAGCTGTCACTGTATTTTTTTGCGGAGAAGGAATACTTATGCTTCTGTACGGCAAATCGGAAGCAGATGTATTGAAAAACGCGCTTGTTTATCTGAAAATAACTTCGCTTTCATTTCCGTTTATATCGGTATACAATTCATGTGCTGCGCTGTTCCGTTCGATGGGCGACAGCCGTGTGTCAATGATGTCATCTTTGTTTATAAATATATTAAATCTTGCAGGAAACTCGCTGTTTATATTTGTTTTTAATTTGGGTGTTTCAGGGGCGGCATGGTCTACGGTGATATCGCGTTTTGCGGCAATGATATATCTTTTAATCAGACTGTCGGCAGGCAAAGGCGATATAAAGCTTTCTTTCAAAACAAAGCCTGATATACGAATGACAGCGCGTATTCTTCGCATAGCGGCTCCGTCGGGTATTGAAAACAGCATGTTCCAACTCGGACGTGTTATAGTGGTTACGCTTATTGCAACATTCGGAACAGCTCAGATCGCGGCAAATGCGCTTGCAAATAATCTTGACGCTATAGGCTGTATTCCCGGGAAAGGACTGCAGCTTGCTATGGTAACGGTAGTCGGTCAGTGTATCGGAGCGGGATTTAATGATGAAGCTGTATCGTATACAAAGCGCTTAATGAAGTCGGCGCATATTATGATGGCTGTTATAAATACGGCGGTTATTTTAACTATGCCGCTGTCTCTGAAGCTTTATAATGTATCATATGAAGCAAAGGCGCTCGGCGCTCTTCTTGTGTTGATCCATGCCGGCTGCGCAATATTTTTGTGGCCTGAATCTTTTGTTTTGCCCAATGCACTGCGCTCAGGCGGAGATGTCAAATTTACTCTTATAGTGTCGATTTTTTCAATGTGGATGTTCCGCATAGTTTTTAGCTATATTCTCGCACGAGGAGCAATGCTCGGTGCGCTCGGCGTATGGTGCGCTATGATTATGGACTGGGTATTCCGTACCGTGATGTTTATTACCAGATTCAAAAGCCGCAAGTGGATACGGGGAACATTGGCTGAATAGGAAACATGCTGAGGATATGCGCTTTGGATAGCGCTGAGGGGGTGCCTTTTATAAAAGCACCCCCTCAGACTCCCCCGCGAAAATTTTTAAAAATGATTTTTTTATTTTAATCATGGACATGTTGTGCGCTTAAATTAATGTCTTTGCGTTCGTGCTCAAAGGATTGAATATCTATATGAAGTTTTTACTCTTGCTTTTTTTAAAAAGCAGGCAGGGCGTGGGCGCCGTCCCGCAAGTATAAAATAAAATCTTCCAAAATAAAAAGCCACGCTATACCGCGTGGCTTTCAGAGCTACTACCCGGATTTGAACCGGGGACCTCATCCTTACCAAGGATGTGCTCTACCAACTGAGCCATAGTAGCACACTCATCAGTGCATTTTATATTATATCAGATTTTCAGCCTTTTGTCAATACCTAATAAGAAACAAATCAAAGAGTTATTGCATATGGAATGTTTGGAAGATCTTCTGCATTTTGCAACCTTAGCTCAAATGTCAGATTATTTAAAGCTTTTTAGAATTAAGAGGACTTTTTAAAGTCCCCTTAATAAGAGATTGATTCAGAGTTTAATTGTGATTTGCTATCAATCTTCGATCGGCGGTTTGCCGCAAAGTTTGGTCAAAAGATCATTTAAATCGTCATCGTCCGTATATTCAAGCTGGACGATTTTTTTCTTTGAATTCTTTATTATATGGCATCTTCTGCCGAGATTTTCCGTTACCTTTGATTCAAGATCGCTTAAATAGTTTACAGAAGCAATTCTTGCATTTGTGTCGGAATCTTTTGATTCTTTATTGGCATTTTTTACTGCTGTTTCAACTTCTCTTACGGAAAGATTGCGGGCAGCAACTCTTTTCGCAAGCGGAAGTATCATGGATTTGTCTTTAAGTCCTAATAAAGATCTTGCGTGACCTGCGCTCAGCTCGCCTGAAATCAGCAGAGCTGTTACTTCATCGGGGAGCTCAAGCAGTCTGAGGGAGTTTGCAATAGCGCTGCGCGATTTTCCAATTTGCTGCGCGATTTCTTCCTGAGTCAAAGTATAATTTTTCATAAGCTCTGAATATCCGAGCGCTTCTTCATACGGATTGAGATTTTCACGCTGAAGATTTTCGATCATTGCAATCTTTGCTGCTGACAATTCGTCTGCGTCCATAACAATTGCGGGGATTTCAGTCAGTCCTGCGAGCTTAGACGCTCTCCAGCGCCTCTCTCCTGCGATAATCGAAAACATTCCTCCGCCGCTTTCACGTACAATGATTGGCTGAAGAACACCGTTCGCAGCGATGGAATCGGCAAGGCTGGCAAGCGCTTCTTTGTCGAACTGCTTTCTCGGCTGATCGCGCTTTGGTTCAATCATAGAAATTCTGATTGATGTTATGCCGTGATTTGTCTCTTCGATTGAATTGTCCTCGAAAATCGCGTCTATCCCGCGTCCGAGCCCTTTGTTCTTTGCCATTTTCTTTTCCGTACCTTTGTATAAATTTGTTTTCCATGTCAGGCGATCTGTACGACCAGACCAAGCTGATATGATTTTATCCCAATGTTCTGCTTATGACTTCTTCTGCAACAGCTTTGTATGCGGCGCAGCCTTTTGAGTATTTGTCATGGTAGTTAATGGGTTCGCCGAATCCGGGCGCTTCGGAAAGCGTTACATTCCTCGGGATCGTTGTTGAAAAAAGCTTATCACAGTAATATTTTTTGATTTCAGCCAATACCTGTGAAGATAGATTTAAGCGTCCGTTAAACATCGTAATCAAAATACCTGTTATACATAAAGACGGATTATATCTTTCTTTAACTTTTTTTATAGATATCATGAGCTGTGACAGACCTTCAAGAGCATAATACTCACATTGCATCGGAATTATAACGCCTGAAGCCGCGCTGAGTGCATTTACTGTAAGTATTCCCAACGACGGAGGGCAGTCGATTATTATATATTCAAACTTGCCGTCAAGCTTGTCTGCAAAATCGCAAATTTTACGATTTTTTCTGTCTTCGCTTATTAAATCAAATTCAGCTCCGGCTAAGTTTATTGTAGACGGAACAAGCGACAAATTCTGAAATTTTGTTTCAACAATACACTGCTCGGGGGATGCTCCGTCAACTAATACCTCATACATAGTATGCTTAATTCCCTTTTTGTTTATACCGAGTCCGCTGGTTGTGTTGCCCTGCGGGTCGCAGTCAAGCATGAGAACTTTGTATCCGGATTCAGCTATACAGGATGCAATATTTATTGCAGATGTAGTTTTGCCCACACCGCCCTTTTGATTGGCGAAGGCTATTACATAGGGTTTCTTGTTCATGTGAGATAAGCCTTTCAATCTATGCCTCTTTCCGAGGCGATTTTGCTTACATTAGTATATCACAAAGATAACTGTATTTCAATAGATTTGGAAGGTGTGCACATATTTTTTCACTTTATTTATTGCGTGTTCACAAGCGTTTGAAATTGCATGCGTAAAATACGCAAAAATGTTTCACGTGAAACAACAAGCTGCTGTTTCACGTGAAACATTGAGGTTAGGAGGATTTGATAAGTATTGAAATTTCTGTTCCGTCTACGGCGCGCCTGCGTGTTGATTCAACTTCAAATCCGCAGCTTCTGACCGATTCCACAGCACGGTCAATTGAATTGTAAAACAGGCGCATGTCACGGGATAAAAGGCGGCGTTTTAAATCGCAGTCAAATCTTGAAGCTCTTTTGGCGCTTGCAGCGCGTTCTTTATCACAAATAAACTCTTCAATATACTCTTCTGCGGCTGCAACATTCAACCCGCGTTTGATTATTACCGAGAGAACAGACTCACGTTCATCGTTGTCTTTGATCCTTAAAAGCGCCCGTGCATGTCGTTCTGTAAGTGAGAATTCAAGAATTTTCCGGCGTTGATCGGGCGGAAGCTTTAAAAGCCGCAGCTTGTTTGCAATATATGATTGGCTGCATGAAAGATGAGCGGCAGCGCTTTCCTGTGTCAATGAACAGGTTTCAATAAGGGTTCGTATTGCTTCTGCTTCTTCAAAAATATTTAAGTCTTCGCGCTGCAAGTTTTCAATAATAGCAAGCTCCGCTGACTTACACGGATTGTCGCTTCGGATTATGCAGGGAACGGAATCAAGCTCGGCTTCCGCTGCAGCTCTCAAACGCCGCTCTCCTGCAATCAACTCGTAATGTCTCTCGATTGAACGTACAAGAAGCGGCTGTAGCACGCCGTGACGCCGAATGCTGTCGGCAAGAGCAGACAAAGAATCATCGGAAAAAGTTTTGCGCGGCTGAGCGGGATTCGGTACTATAAGTCTGATTGGAATTCTGACAATAGATGTAGCCGATACAGGAAACCTGTACAGAGAATCATCTGAAATATGTTTATCGGTTAATTTGCTATCCATTATAATAATCTTCCTTTCTATTGATTTTCACTGTAGAATTTCAGTATATAAATAATAGCACAAACAGCTCGCAAATGATGTTGTAACTAAGGATGGGAAAATGACTTCTTTTTTGACGATATTGGATTTTTGGGCGAAAGGTGAATAAGCGTGGGGGAAATTCGGGATTTATATGAAACAAGAGTGAGAATGCTTTGGGTTTCTTCGAAGAATATTTTAAAGGGGGTCATGAAGTGAAAAAAGTCTTTTTAGTAGCTGTAACATAATAATGTAAGCAAGTAAGACATTGAGACAAAAACAAAAAATTGTGAAAAAGGAATATAAAAAAGCGTATTGCCTCAGGCTGTACGCTTTTTTAGTTTTTTATTCTTCTGTTCGGACAATGACTCCGTTTTCAAAATATCCGGTGTAGACTCTGCCGCCCGGCCAGGTAAAGGTACCCTTTCCGTTCATGATGTTGTCTTTAAATTCACCTTCGTATTTTTCGCCGTTTGCCCAAATGTATGTGCCGACGCCTTCCCTGACATCATTTTTGAAGTCTCCCGTATAGGTGTCGCCGTTTGCCCAAAAGTGTGTGCCGTGTCCGTCTTTTTTATCTTCCGAGTAAGTGCCGGTATATTTATCTCCCGATGAGGAAACCATCTCGCCTTCGCCGTCCTTGCGCCCTTCTTTGAAAGCTCCGGTATAGATTGAACCGTCTGCATATGTGTAGACACCCTGCCCGTCCATTTTGCCGAGCTTAAATTCACCGACATAGCTGTCGCCTGACGCGCTTGTAAAGGCGCCCGATCCGTCAATTAAATCGTTTTTAAACTGACCTTCAAAAATGTCGCCGTTTGCACACTCGAGTTTTCCTTCTCCGTCCTTCATCATTTTTAAAAGAGAGCCGGTGTACTTGTCGCCTGAAGAATATGATAATATGCCTGTTTCGGAATCGATGCTTGCCTGAGTTCCGTCTGAATATCTTATCATGCCTCGTACGGGATTGCCCTCGTCGTCAACCGTTCCGAAAAACTTGATTTTGAGATCGTCTCCTGTTGTGACAGAGATATATCTCACTCCGCAAAAATACATTATAAGGAGAGTCAGGATCACAAGACCTGCGGCGACAGCGCAGATTATCGCCATGATTTTTCCGAAGCTGTGCCTGCGCACACCCGGTCTCTGAGTATAATTCATAATGTTCCCCCAAACGCCGATTTTACGGCAATCAAATATAGTTTCCCGCGTTAGAATAAATATCCGCTTTTAGCAAGCAAAGCAGCTATGTTCGGCAAAAAACGGACAAGCAGTTCCCCGCCTGCAACAGTAAGCAGTATTCCGATGATAAGCGATCTTATGCTCTTATCAGCCCCTTCTCGTCCGAGTACGCCGACAGAGCGGTACTTTTTGCGCGGCTTTTCGGTGCCTTCAATCGAACTGCTGCTATCGGAATATGTTTCTCCGATCAAATACCATGAAGAGTTCTCCGTATCCGGTTTTTTTAAAGTGCGCTTTTTCTTTTTTTCTGTGACGGGTGCAGACGTTTTTTTGCAGACAACTATCCGTCTCAGCATGGAACCTTCGCGCAGAAAAAAGCGGAACAAAATCTCTGCATGCGGCAGCTTGTCTTTTATTGCATTTATATGAAGCGCTCTGTCGGGCGATGTCGCTTCCTGTTCTTTCAGCAGAGAGGTTATTTTGAGCGCAGACCGCCTTCTGATAAAATCATATACCGAAACTGCAATTATAAACAGAACCGCAATTCTTATAAGATACGGCATATATTCATTTCCGACGATTGTCATGCAGAGATTCCTCCTCATCCTTCGGATTAAACATTTTTACGGAATTATTATGAGACGCGCTTCAAGATAGTACCTTTTGCTCTTTGCATCTCCCATTGAAAATGTCTTTCTCGGCAAAGGACCGTCTTTAATTCCGTCGAAAAGCTCGCTTTTTTTGATTCCGTCAAACAAAAATGCTACAGTATTTTCTTCTTTTGCAAGCTCGCGAAGATTTGCGATGCCGTGAATATAGTCGCACTCAGCGCCTTCGTGAGCCGATACGTATTCATCAATAAAGTTTTGCAGAGTGCCGACGGTCAGTGCGTGAGTGGGAGTATTAAAGGATGTTGTATATTCCTCACTGCTTGTGATAACGGTGATATTTTGTGTTCCTTCAGCGCCCTTTTCCGTAATCTTGTCAAGAGAAGTTTTTACGTCGTCTGCCGATACGTTTTTCATAATTCTGTATATAGGCTCAAATTCAACAGACTCGTCGTCAATTGATACAATCTCGCAGAGCGCCCATCTTGAGGGATGCTCTGCCGCTTTGTCGCCGAGAGAAGCCTTGATATTTTCGTAGTGAGCCTTTGCAGCGGCAAGTGAGTGGTTTCCGTCTCCCACTGCATACGGGAGTGATGAAGCCTTTTCGTTTTCTGCTACGGCGTTTTCGAGAATTTCAGCATCATTTCCCTCTATTGCGTGACCGACGATTCTTCCTCCGTCCATCATCAGATCAAAGTCATACATCAGTCTGCCGTTTTCGGAAAGCGATTTCGCTTTGTCAAAAAGTTCTGTTTTATCGTTGGCGAATACCATTATATGCGGCAGTTCGATAGTTGCATGTTCTCTCATTTTGCGTCTTGCGGGGATTCTTGATTCCACAGTCTGCTCCGTTGCTCTTACGGCAGATGAGGAGTCTGATGTAAAATCATACTGTTCAAGGTCGATCTTTCCGAGAATACCGCGTCTTATTTTTCCGTTTGAGAGATGTCTCTCGACATACATAAATCCTGTAACTCTCGGTTCGACAGGGCGAACCGGCGAGGACCACGAAGCGTTCATATATGCGATGATAGAAGACTTTTTTGACTCTTCCCTGTCAGTTCCGAGATATGCCTCGGGGAGTATATAATCGTATGAAGAGCAAGCGTTATCTGTATAGCTTTCGACATCGGACCAATATTTCGGTTCGGATGTATACTGATCGCATGCGATAACTGCCCATTTTTTAAAATTCTCACTGTTCGGACTGTAATAAGGAACAAGAATTTTTGCTGATGAAAAGATATTGTTTTCCATATATTTCCCTTCTGCGTGCATTCCGCATGGCGGTATGATTTTGTGCGAAAAGCGCGCCCGCCTTAAATAGAATTATACTTTATCAGAGATTTTTTGTCAATATTAAAGGGAATATTATATTTAGAGGCAGGCATAAAATTTTTATCGAATACAGATTTAACGGATATTTTTGATTGCATGATTCCCTTTATGTAATTATTTGTATTTTTTCGGTGCTTGTAATCTCGGGAAAGCCTTATCTTGCCGCGGATGTATTGACTTGAAAGCATATTTCGTGTATAATTGATTGTAATTATATAAGGGGAGCGCTTGAAAATGGAACATTTGAAGCGGCACATTACGGCACTTGATATTTTGGTTATAATAATATCAACGGTTGCTGTATGTACGGCGATTTTTGCGCATAGCTTGAACACGGCGTTTTCCCTGCCGGATTCTTTCAGTGTGGATGTAAACGGTGAAAAACATACATACAGTCTGTCGAAGGACAATACTATAGATATATCCTCTTGCGGAGTGCGTCTGACGCTTGAAGTCATAGACAGCAAACTCAGCGTTATATCGTCCGACTGCCCCGACGGCATATGCTGCGCCTCGGGGGAAATATCACGCGCGGGACAGTCGATAGTATGCCTGCCCGCAAAGGTTGCAGTGACTATAATTCCGGAGGTGAGCGGCGATGCGGACTGGATCTTCGGATAAGTCTCGCTCTGCGCGGCATAGGGCAAAATATTCCGCAAGACGCATAAGCGCAGACGCTATGCTGATCGCGGCGGCTTTTATGATTTCGTTTGCCGAAAGTGCCTTAATAAGCTTCGCTCCCCTGCCCGGGTTCAAACCGGGACTTGCAAATCTTGCAGTTATGGCGGCTCTGTGTATTTCACCGCTTGACGCGGTTTGCGTCTCGCTCGGCAGACTCATAATAAGCGCGGTGTTTTTCGGAAATTACATCTCTGCGGTAATGTCTTTTTCGGGAGCGGCAGCTTCCCTGCTCATCCTCTTTGCCATGCATGTCTTAAAGATAGGGCATCTGAGCTGGATCGGCGTGTCGTACTTATCGGCGCTTTTTCATAACGGCGGACAGCTTGCGGCGGCATGTTTACTGTTGTCGAGCACAGCGGCGCTATCATATGCGCCTGTTCTTCTCATTTTCTCCGCAGTATGCGGAATTTTAAGCGGTATCATAATGAATCATATCAGTCCTATAGTATTAACGGTTAAAGACAGATACTTTTTTTCTTCGATAGACAATATCTGATTTAATAAATATTTGCTTTCCGCACGAAAATTTATGATATGCGGAAAGGTCAGGAGAAGTGTCATGAAAAAAATACTGCGTTTTTCGGCGATTTTAACGGCACATATCTTAATTCTGTCGCTTTTTGCGTCATGCTCAGGAGGAAAAACGGAATATACCGACTATACGATCTACGGAATGGATACGTATATAACCCTGCGCTTTGCCGGGAAAGGACAAAAGGAAGATTATCTGGACAGCGTAAGGGACGAGTGCGCGCGCATTATCGCGAAAAACGAAAAGCTTATGTCATCTCACGATGAAGAAGCTCAGATATGGGGACTTAATCATGATGTGGATGTGATACTTGACGCAGAGCCTGATCTGAGTGCGGTTCTGACGTCTGCCGTGCATCTTGCCGAGATATCTGACGGCGCTTTTTCGCCGACTCTCGGATCGCTGACAGAGCTGTGGAACGTATCGGGAGGAGGCCCTGTTCCGAGGTCTGAGGAGATAGAAGCAGCATCTGAGCATACCGATTATCGAAATATATCGGTCGACAGCGGAAGAATTTCAATAACCGATAAAGAGTGTAAGATTGACCTCGGAGGCATTGCAAAGGGATATACGGCTCAGGAACTGCTTGTTTACCTTAACGGAACGGATATTTCGTACGGCCTTGTTTCAATGGGCGGAAATATAGGAGTTTTCGGCGATAAGACGGGCGGCAATCCTTTTAAAGTTGGAATATGCGATCCTGACAATACGTCGAGTGTCATCGGATATCTCAGCATTGACGACGGGTTTATAGCAGTATCGGGAGACTATGAGAGATTTTTTGAAGAGGACGGAAAGAAATATCATCATATAATCGATCCCGAAACGGGATATCCTGCAGAGTCGGGTCTTCGCAGCGTTGCGGTGTGGTCAAATAACGGAGGAACTGCTGATGCGCTGTCAACCGCGCTGTTTGTAATGGGGGAAGAACGCGCACTGGAATTTTACAGGGAAAGCGATGTACGATTTGAAGCTGTTATGATAAATGACAGGCATGAGATAATACTGACAGACGGAATAAAGGACGGCTCGTTTGAACTGTCGGAGGACTCATATACGCTTATAGGCGAAGCAGAAGGAGAAGATACTGTTGCAGGATAATACCAAAATAACGGAAATGGAAACGGAAGGCGGAGAGCTTGACGCGGCAAGAGCCGTACGTGCGGATTTTGCCGCACGCTCCCTTGTGGGAGACAAGGCGCCGGGATATTACATACAAACTCTCGGCTGTCAGCAAAACGAAGCGGACAGCGAGCGGCTTGCGGGACTTGCGGAGCTTATGGGTTACAGACGCGTGTGCGATCCGAATGATGCGAGACTGATTCTTGTCAATACATGCGCTATAAGAGAACATGCGGAAGCCCGTGCGCTTTCTTTTATCGGAGAATATAAGCACGTGCGTGAGGAGCATCCCGACACCGTGATAGGAGTCGGCGGCTGTATGGTAACTCAGCGCCACCGTGCAGATAAGCTGAAAATGAGTTATCCGTATGTAAACTTTACGTTTGATACTGGGGCGCTCCATAAGTTGCCTTTTCTTGTAAAACAGGCGATAGAAAAGGGCAGCAGGCGCTTTGTAATAAGCGATGAGTATGATATTGTCGAAGGACTTCCCGTAAGCCGAACGAGCAAACACAGCGCATGGCTTCCGATAATGTATGGCTGCAATAATTTTTGCTCATACTGTATTGTACCGTATGTCCGCGGACGAGAGCGAAGTCGCAGAGAAGAAGATATACTGAATGAAGCCGAATTGCTCATAGCAGACGGAGCGAGGGAAATTACACTTCTCGGACAGAATGTAAATTCATACGGAAACGGTGCGGAAGACAGCTCAAATATAGCTGAACTTATGCGAAAGATATGCGCTCTTGACGGAGATTTCAGGCTGAGGTTTATGACGAGCCATCCGAAGGATGCGTCGGACGAGCTTCTCCGCGCTGTGGCGGAGGAAGAAAAGATCGTAAAACACTTTCATTTGCCCGTGCAGTCGGGTTCTGACGATGTGCTCCGCCGTATGAACAGAAAATATACGTCGGGACATTACCTCGGAATCGTGGAGAAGCTTCGTGCTCTCTGTCCCGATATAAGCCTGACTACCGATATTATCGTAGGCTTTCCGGGAGAGACAGAAGAGGATTTTGAAGCAACGCTCGAACTGCTCAGACGTGTGAGATACGATATGATCTTTTCGTTTATATATTCTCCGAGAAAAGGAACGCCTGCCGCTGAAATGGAGGGGGCGGTTCCCGCCGAGGTGTCAAAGGAACGCTTTGCAAGGCTTACGACTCTTCAGGATGAGATATCGCGAGAGCGAAACGAGCGATTTATAGGACGCAAGGTGAGACTGCTTGCGGGCGAGGTCAGCAAAAATGACAGTAATATGCTTACGGGGCGCGGAGATATGGCAAGGCCTGTGCATTTCGCGGGGGACGCGTCGCTTGTCGGCTCGTTTGTAAATGTAAAAATAACGTCATGCGGAGCATACAATCTTGAAGGTGAACTGATTTAGAATATTTCATATAAAGCCGGTTGTTCGGTGATTTTTCACATGCAAATATTTCGTTCGTTTAGGAGAATAATGTTTTGGGACAAATCGCTAATCAAATGTTATTGGAATTTATTTTTAAACTAAAGAAAAAAAATAAAGATAGAAAAGAAGCCAAAAAACAGAGCATTACGGAAAACACAGACCACAAAAGTTAAGACGTAAAATAAGCGTTTATAACGTTCATTTTCGGTATTAGGTAAGCTTTATATACAAGCGAACAAAATATTGATAATATATATTAGATGCAATAATTCTGAAAGGAAAAACGAAAAATGACACAGGAAATGATAAAGGCGATACATGAGCTCGGAAATCTTATAAAATCCGACGGAGCATCTGAGAGACTTAATCACGCGGTAGAGGACTACGAGCGCTGTGAGGAACTGATGAATTTGATCGCAGAATACAACACTCAGCAGGAGCTTATGGCGTCGTCGGTCGATGCGGATGCTTCTGTCAGAGAAAAAATAAACGACAGAATCGACGAATTGTATAATAAAGTAACGTCGCACCCTGTATATCTTGAATACGGACGTGCAAAAAGTGAATTTGACGCGCTTTACGGAGAGGTGATTGAAGAGCTTCAGTTTGCGGTAACGGGTCAGCGTCCGTGCTCTCACGACTGCTCGTCCTGCGGCGGCTGTCACTGAGGTACGCTTCTTTCTTTGAAAAGCCACTTTCTGCGAAAGAAAGAAGCAAAGAAACTTTAAGAAGACATGTGCAAGTAGGGCGTACGGACATGAAGATAGATTTAGTTATACTTAAATACTGTGCTCAAACTTAAATGAATTCTTTTTAAAAAGTTTAAAGGGTATGCCCGCGCGGCAGGGAACTTTTTTAAAAGTTCCCTTAGAGCGCTTCCCGGCAGAAGTATAAAAAATTCGGACGGAAGGATCGGTAAGTGAAATGACTCCGATGATGAAGCAGTACTTTGAAATCAAAGATCAATACGCTGATTATATACTGTTCTACAGACTTGGTGATTTTTATGAAATGTTTTTTGAGGACGCACAGATCGCCTCGCGCGAGCTTGAACTGGCTCTGACGGGGCGCGAATGCGGAGAGGAGCAGAAAGCTCCCATGTGCGGCGTGCCGTATCACTCATGCGAGCCGTATATCGGAAAACTTATAGAAAAAGGCTATAAGGTTGCGATATGCGAGCAGACGGAAGATCCTGCCGCGGCTAAAGGAATAGTTAAGAGAGAGGTCATCAGAGTAATAACGCCCGGCACTGTAATTGAATCCGATCTGCTTGAGGACGACAAAAACAACTATCTCTGTACGGTATACAGCGACGGAGAATCTGTAGGGATATGCTTTGCGGATATCTCAACCGCGTATATATGCGCGACGTCGGTTGAATCGTCAAGTGTGGATGAAGGCGTCATGAGCGAGCTGTCTACATATTCTCCGCGCGAGATCTTATCAAATATTCCGATCAAAGAGCTGCCCTCTGCTGCAGAGTTTATTAAAAACAGGACGAGTGCTCTTCTGACTGACGGAGCAACAAGGTATTTTAATGTTTCAAAGTGCCTTGAAACGGTAAGCTCTCATTTTCCCGAAGAAGAAACAGACGGTAAGCCGAGAGCGGCTCTCATTGCCGCCGGCGCGGCTCTTGTGTATATTGAAGAAACTCAGATGAAGGATACATCGTACATCAGATCGCTGTCAACCTATGATTCTTCGGAATTTCTTGAAATGGATGTGTCTACCAGGCGGAATCTTGAACTGTGCGAAACTATGCTTTCAAAGGAAAAGAAAGGATCGTTGCTTTGGGTGCTTGACAAAACCGAGACGGCAATGGGCGCGAGACTTCTGAAAAAATATATAGAGCATCCGCTGACAAGCGTTCGCGCCGTAAACGACCGTCAGTGCGCGGTGGCTGAGCTTTGTGACAACTTTATGCTCCGTGAAGAGCTGCGAGCTCTTTTTGTAAACGTACTTGACCTTGAGCGTCTTGTAACTAAGGTAACGTACGGAACGGCAAGCGGACGTGATCTGCGCGCAATAGCCGAAACGCTGCGTGTGATACCTTCGGTCAAAGAGCTTCTGGCTGACATAACGAGCGGAGAGCTGTCGACGATATATCGTGATCTTGATACGCTTGAGGATATTTTTGAAGCGATAGACAAAGCCCTCGTTGCGGCTCCTCCGTTCAGCGTAAGAGAAGGAAAAATGATCGCCGACGGCTATAATGAAGAGGTTGACCGTCTGAGATATGTACTGAGCAACGGTACACAATGGCTGAAGCAGGCTGAATCGGCAGAAAGAGAAAAAACAGGGCTTAAAACTCTGAAGATCGGTTATAACAGGGTGTTCGGATACTATATTGAAGCGCCGAGGTGGGCGAAGGATCAGATCCCCGAAAATTATATCCGCAAGCAGACATTGTCCGACAAGGAAAGATACATCACGGACGAGTTGAAGGAGATGGAAGCAACTCTTCTCGGCGCAGGCGATAAGGTGTGCAGCCTTGAATATGAGCTGTTTTGTGCTTTGAGAGAACGCGTTGCGGAGGCTGAAGTGCGTATCAGAGCGAGCGCCGACGCACTGGCAAGGCTTGATGTATTTATCTCTTTTGCGGAGAGCGCAACGCAAAATAACTATGTGCGCCCCGAGGTCGATGAGGGCGATACCGTAAGCATACGTGACGGACGTCACCCCGTTGTCGAAAGATTTGTCAGAGACACATATTTTGTGCCGAACGACGCATACCTGAATACAACCGACAATAAATTTGCGCTGATTACAGGGCCTAATATGGCTGGTAAATCAACGTATATGAGACAGACGGCTCTTATAATTCTCATGGCGCAAATAGGCTCGTTTGTACCTGCCACAGACGCGAGAATCGGCATTGTCGATAAGCTTTTCACACGTGTCGGTGCTTCGGACGACCTTGCCTCGGGGCAGTCAACTTTCATGCTTGAAATGAAGGAGGTCGCGTACATACTAAACAATGCGACAAAGCGAAGCTTTATAATTTACGACGAGATCGGGCGCGGAACGAGCACCTATGACGGAATGAGCATTGCAAAGGCTGTCGTTGAGTATACCGCAGGACGGAAGCTGGGCGCTAAGACGATGTTTGCGACACACTATCATGAACTTACCGATATGGAAGGCAAAATACCAGGAATCGTAAACTATAATATAGCTGCAAAAAAGCGTGGAGAAAGCGTAACATTTTTAAGGAAGATCGTCAAGGGTCCGGCTGACGACAGCTACGGAATCGAGGTCGCGCGCCTTGCGGGAGTTCCCTCCGAGATCACACGCCGCGCAAAAGAAATTCTGCGCGAGCTTGAATCAGGTGAGAATCAAAAGACTGCAAAGGTGAATGAGGACACCGTGCAGACAGGAGATGGCACGATAAGCATAATGGAAAGCGCCGCAGAATCGATCGCGGATAAGATCAGAAATGCGGATATAAATACGCTCACGCCTATTGAGGCGATGAATATGATATTCGAATGGAAGCGTGAACTGATGTAAAGCTATAAATAATTGAGCATTTGTTGTTCAATATAATTTCGGAAAACGGAGAGATTATGACAGGATATAATTGTGATATTGAAAAGCAGATAAAACTATTGCTTGAAATACTTAGCAAAAACAGTCCTCTTTTTGATGTCATAAAGAGGGCTCCGGAACTCGGAATAGATGAATATTATATCGGGGCAGGGTGTATATGTCAGACGGTTTGGAATTATCAGAACGGATTAGATTTAATGTATGGTATTTCCGATATTGATTTTGTGTATTTTGACAATGATCTGTCCTACGAAAAAGAAAATGTAATAGTAAAAAAGGTCAAAGACAAATTTGCATATCTTCCGGTTAAAATTGATGTAAAAAACGAGGCAAGGGTTCATATTTGGTATAAAGAACATTTCGGATACGATATAGCTGAATATGATTCTCTTGAAAGCGCTATCAATTCATTTCCTACAACTGCAACTTCTTTAGGAGTTAGATTTTACGGTGAGAAATTTGTTGTATATGCGCCGTTTGGACTAAACGATATGTTCGGACAAATTATAAGGGCGAATAAGGCACAGATCAAAAAAGAAATATACATAGAAAAGTGCGAAAAATGGATCAAAAAGTGGAACACCTTGAAAATTATTGAATGGTAACAGATTAAAAACAGGTAAAATCAACCGATCAAAATCTCACGAAGGGAGAATCCTGTATGGGAAGAATCAATGTGCTCGGCTTTGACGTCGCCAATCTGATAGCGGCAGGCGAAGTGGTGGACAGACCGTCCTCTGTAGTCAAGGAACTGCTTGAAAACTCAATTGACGCGGGTGCGAGCGTTATAACCGTTGAGATCCAGCGAGGCGGCGTTGCGTTTATCAGAATATCGGACAACGGCTGCGGCATGGAGCCTGACGAGCTGCCCGTTTCGATTCTGAGACATGCGACAAGTAAAATTTCGGGCGCGGAAGACCTCTCCCATATTGCAACTCTCGGATTTCGCGGAGAAGCTCTCGCGGCGATCGCATCAGTCTCGCGTTTGCGCATTTTCTCAAAGCCGAAAGAGTGCTCCATGGGTGCGATACTGACGGCTGAGGGCGGCGAGGTGCTTGATATTACGGAAACGGGTTGCGCCGACGGAACTACCGTTGTTGTCGAGGATCTGTTCTTTAACGTGCCGGCCAGACGGAAATTTCTCAAAAAAGACGCGACTGAAGCCGCAGCCGTCAGCGCGGTGGTCGAGCGCATCGCGCTCTCTAAGCCCGATATATCCGTAAAATATATATGCGACGGAGAAATGCGCTTTGTAACGTCGGGCGACGGGAAGCTTTTGTCTGCCATATATTCGGTGTTCGGACGGAATATTTCGTCACGGACAATAGAGGTGTCGCGAGAGGCGGACGGAATTTCAGTGTCGGGATATGTGTCCGAGCCTGATCTGTTTAAATCAAACAGAAATATGGAGAATTTCTTTGTCAACGGAAGATATGTCAAGAGCAAGACGGCGATTGCAGCGGTCGAGCAGGCGTATAAAACGAGAATTCCGCAGGACAAGTTCCCTTTTTGCGTGCTGAATATAAATATAAATCCTGCGGCGGTGGATGTGAATGTCCATCCCGCAAAGCTTGAAATAAAATTCACAAATGAGAGAATCATCTTTGACGCGGTGTACTATGCCGTGCTCAATGCGCTTGAATCCGAGGTCGTGCGCCCGGAGCTGAGCCTTTCACAAAGGAGCCTTTCACAGAAAGGTGCTTCACAAAGGAGCGTTTCGCAAACGGGAATTTCGCAAGCGGCGCTTGGCGGACGGGAATCAGCAATTTACGGAAACATCAGCAGTACCGAGGACACGCGGACATCTCAGCCTGGGAACGGTCACAAGGACGAGAAAGATATATACGGCTCAAAAACTACATCTTACGGTACGTCTGATGCGCCTGTAATGAAGAAAAAGAATGATTCATCATTCTGGATAGACGGAAATGAGGCGAAACGCCTGCTCGGCGCGTTTGTTCCGGCAGATGTAAAGACTAAAGCAGCTCCGCAGGCTAAGATTCAGTTTGAGGAAAAGCAGAGCATTGAAGTCCATCATACGGTTTCCGAGACTGAAAAATTAATAGATGGCTCAGAGCTTGCCACACAGAAGCAGAGCGGCGGACGTGACGGCGCTTCCACCGAACCGAAAATGAAATTTGCGGAGGATACAAGATCTTTTACGGAAGAAACAAAAAACATACCGAGCGCAAGTGAGAATCCCGACGACGTGATAGCTCCGCCCGACTACATAATTTTAGGCGAGGCTTACAACTGCTATGTTATAGTTCAGCTTGAGGACAGGCTTTTGTTTGTCGATAAGCATGCGGCTCATGAAAGGATTATCTTTGACGAGCTGTGCCGAAAAATGAGAAAATCCGGCCATGACGGTCAACTGCTTCTCACGCCGCTTACGGTGGATCTGCTTGAAATAGAAGCAGATGCAGTCAGTGAGTACGGAGACAGGATACGCGCCGCAGGCTTTGATTTTACAACCTCCAGAGACGGAAACAAGATAACGGCAAGCATTACACAGATCCCCGAGATGCTCGACAGCACGGAGTCGCTTGAACTGTTTTCAACGCTTGCAAACAGGCTGACGGATGTAGGAGCGGGAGCTGATGCGGCGGCTGAGGAATTCTTTGAAGCAAGGCTCTTTCAGTCGTCCTGCAAGGCGGCGATAAAAGGCGGCAGGGTATATGATACGGCGCATATAAAATGGATATGTGACAGGCTTCTTGTGAAAAGCGAAAACGGCGGCAGCGTGATCAGAACCTGTCCGCACGGACGACCTGTAGCGTTTGAAGTAAAGAAAAGCTCGATCGATAGGCAGTTTGCAAGAATTAACTGAAAAAGTAAAGCACACAGAAAGGCAATAATAAATTATGTTTACCTTGAAAAAGACCGATGAAAAATGCAAAGCGCGCCGAGGTGTGCTTGAAACTCCGCACGGCGATATCGAAACTCCCGTGTTTATGAATGTTGCGACCTGCGGAGCGATAAAAGGAGGTCTTTCATCCGAAGACCTGAAGGATGTAGGCTGTCAGGTCATGCTTTCAAATACTTATCATCTGCACCTCAGACCCGGCGACAGACTTGTGCATGAGATGGGCGGACTTCAGTCATTCACGGGTTGGAACGGTCCGACGCTTACTGACAGCGGCGGATTTCAGGTGTTTTCTCTTGCGGGACTTCGCCGAATAAAAGAGGAGGGAGTGTACTTTGCCTCTCATATCGACGGCAGACGCATATTCATGGGACCTGAGGAAAGTATGCAGATACAGTCAAATCTTGCCTCAACCATTGCTATGGCGTTCGACGAGTGTATTGAGAATCCCGCTGAATATAACTATACAAAAAATTCATGCGCTAGAACGGTGCGGTGGCTTGAAAGATGCCGCGCCGAGATGGACAGGCTTAATTCTCTTCCCGAAACTATCAATAAGTCGCAGATGCTCTTCGGAATTAATCAGGGAAGCACGTATGAGGATCTCAGAATCGGTCATATGGAGGCGATACGCGAGATAAACTGCGACGGATATGCGATAGGCGGACTTGCCGTCGGAGAGACAGCTGAGGAAATGTACCGCATAATCGAGGCGGTAGAGCCGTATATGCCGACTGACAAGCCGAGATATCTGATGGGAGTCGGCACGCCGCAGAATATCCTTGAAGCCGTATACCGCGGAGTTGATTTCTTCGACTGCGTAATGCCGTCAAGAAATGCCCGTCACGGAAACGTATTTACATGGAACGGAAAGATGAATCTGTGTAACGAAAAGTATGCGAAAGATCCGCGTCCGATCGAAGAAGGATGTCTCTGCCCCGCGTGCCGCCACCACAGCCGTGCGTATATACGCCATCTTATAAAGGCAAAAGAGGCGCTCGGAATGATGCTTGCAGTCTCGCATAATCTTTATTTTTATAATAATCTGACAAAGAAGATAAGAGAAGCGCTTGACGGAGATTATTTCTATTCATTTTATCAGAAGTATCATAACTTACTTGCCGAGCGCAATCCCGACTGATCTCAGGTGATTTTTTTGCAAAGGCAAAATCATAGAATATTCGGAAAGGCGGAACACGCTTTGACATATAACATAGCCGTTATAGGCGGCGGAGCGGCAGGCATGGCGGCGGCGATCAAGGCTTCGATGTCGGGAGCTGGCGTAACTCTCTATGAAAGAGAGGGAAAGCTCGGCCGCAAGCTCGGAATTACGGGAAAAGGCAGGTGCAACGTCACAAATGACTGCACACCCGAGGAATTTATGGCGTCAGTTGTCAGAAATCCGAAATTTCTGTACAGCGCGGCGTTCAGATATCCTCCGTCATCGATAAAGGAATTTTTTGAAAAACTCAGCGTACCGCTGAAAACGGAGCGCGGCGGCAGGGTGTTTCCCGTATCGGATAAAGCATCGGATATCGTAAACGCATTGCGCAGAGAGATGAAAAGACTCGGTGTTGAAGTGAAAACCGACTTCCGCGTTCGTGAGATTGCTGCGTCTGACGACGGTACCTTTTCGGTATCTGACGGAAGAGCAACGGCGCGTCACACCGCTGTGATTATCTGTACAGGCGGAGTGTCTTATCCGCTTACAGGCTCAACAGGAGACGGTTACGGCTTTGCAGAGCGCTTTGGGATAACCGTGAGCGACAGATATCCGTCCCTTGTACCGATTGAAACTGCGGAGGATACGGAAGAGCTTGCGGGACTGACGCTTAAAAATGTCAGACTGAGCGCTATGCTCGGAAATAAAACAGTTTTTTCCGAGTTCGGAGAGATGCTGTTTACGCATTTCGGAGTTTCCGGTCCGCTTGTTCTGTCGGCTTCAGCCGTTATGGGCGGCAGAGACGCGTCCGAATATAGGCTGGAGATCGATCTGAAAGCGGCAGTAAGCGAAGAAGATCTTGACGAGCGTCTGAGCGAGCTGTTCCGTGAGGGGGCAGCAAAGGATTTTGTGAACGCAACGGCTCATCTTTTGCCCGTGAAGCTTGTAAAACGCGTTGCAGCTATTGCAAAGATTCCCGAGAGAATAAAAACGGGCGATGTAACGCGTGAAATGCGTCGCGAATACATAAAAGCGCTCAAGCATTTTCCCCTGACGCCTGTCTGCTACCGTCCGATAGACGAAGCGATAGTGACGCGCGGAGGAATAAATATAAAGGAGATAGATCCGCGGACTATGGAAGCGAAAAGAGTGGGGGGACTTTATTTTGCGGGAGAAGTGATCGATGTTGACGCATATACCGGCGGATATAATCTGCAAATTGCTTTTTCAAGCGGATTTCTCGCGGGAGAAGCGGCGGCGGAAAGATTTTTTGAAATGAAGGATATCCTGCGATAAACGAGCTTATGTAAAGGGAGGCTTTGAAGCTATGACGGAAAGAGAAAATCAAATATCAGAAAACTACAAAAGGGTTGTTGAAAATATCCGTGAAGCGGAACTGCGGCGCGGTGAGGGAGAGCATGTGACTCTGCTTGCGGCAACAAAGACCGTGCCGGCAGAGGAAATAGTTTTTGCGTCCGAAAAGCTCGGACTTGCCGTTGCGGGAGAAAACCGTGTGCAGGAATTTAATGAGAAATACGACGCGGTATCACCGAAGCTTGATTATCAGTTTATAGGACATCTTCAAACGAATAAAGCAAAGCATGTTGTAGGCAGAGCTTCTCTCATACATTCAGTAAGCTCGCTGAAGCTTGCGCGTGAGCTTGACAGGCTTGCAGGGGCAAGAGACGTAGTTCAGGACGTTCTCATTGAGATAAACTGCGCGGCGGAGGAATCAAAAAGCGGATTTCTTATCGCCGACACACCGTTCGTAATTGATGAATTTGAGGCGTTTTCGTCGCTCAGACTGCTCGGAATCATGACAATGGGACCCGCGGGAGCGGAAAAATCGCTGCTCAGAAAATATTTTCGAGAAATTTATGCGATTTTTATTGACAATTTCCCGAAAAAATCGCATAATATAAGAGAGACTGTTTTATCTATGGGTATGAGCGGCAGTTACGAGCTTGCAATTGAAGAAGGCGCGACGATGGTACGCGTCGGAAGCGCGATCTTCGGACATAGAAATTACCCTTAAGCTTTTGAGATAAAAAAACAAAAAACAATCGTTAATATAATTTTGGGAGGCAATTATGGGAATAATGGACAGAATCAAAAATGCGACCGGAGCCGGATATGACGACGGTTACGAAGACGATTACTACGGTAACTTTGATAATTATGACAATGACAATATGGATGACGGCATGATGAACAATGACGGCATGGGCGGCATGTCAGGCTCGAATATCGGAAACATGGGCAGCGCAGGACCAGTCGGCGGAATGGGTATGGGCGGTATCAGCCTTTCGGGCACGGGTTCAGCTCTTGAGATGAAGGTTGTAAAGCCGACTCAGTTTGACAATGTATCACAGATCGCGGATCATCTGCTCAACAAGCGTACAATAGTACTTAACCTTGAGAACACAAGCAAGGAGACTGCAAGAAGACTTATTGACTTCCTGTCAGGCGTTGCTTATTCAATAGACGGCTCAATGAAGAAGATAGCGGCAAACGCTTACGTTATCACACCTAACAATGTTGACGTCGGTGATGCTCAGCTTAAATCTCCCCGCAAGGATCCCGAACCGGAACCGGCTCACAATCCCGACGTTTTTCCGGAGTTTTAATTGAGGGCACTGCACTCTGAAGATTTAAATATATATGTGCCTTTAACCGGAAAACTGAAATAAATTTATGCTGTTTTTTATGGCAGTTGTTGTTTTGGCGGATTTTTTGGCATATAATATTTTATCAGTATATCGGCGGAAGACCGAGAGAGGACTTTATATAATCTTTTATTAGGATTGCGCGCCTGCACAGACGCGGTTATATTAACGTCCGTCGCGGTTTTTCGCCGATTTTTCGGACTTTCGCAAATATTATTTAAGTGGGTTAAAATGGATATTATAATATTTATTACGGTTATGACGGTGAAGCTTGCGCTTTCGCTTCTTCAGATCATGATGTTTGCAAGAGCTATACTCAGCTTTTTGCCCATAGATTCATCGGGTAAAATAACAATGTTTCTGACTGCGTTGACAGAGCCTGTGATATATCCCGTCAGAGTTATTTTTGATAAACTGAATATAGGAACATCTATTCCCATAGATATTCCGTTCTTTGTAACGTTTCTGATACTGTCGTTTCTGTCGGCAATCATTTGAGTACAAGGGAAGCAAAACATTCGTATGTCAATTTCGGAGAAAAATATTATAGCGGCACGAGCCGCAGAACTTTCGATTGCGGGAGAATATGCTCTGAGCACAAGTAAAATTCTCTCCCCTGCCGAACAGGTTATGTTTTTTGAAGCTGTCCGCGGAACAGGTGAAGCGTCGGAGCGTTGCTTCTTTTACGGCGGATGCGCGGGCGCTGAGAGACGAGCCGCTCTGTTTTTGCCGTCGTATATTGACTTTGGCGGCGCTCCGAGAGCGAACAGTCCGTTTTCGGCGGAAAGGGAGCGCTTTGCAATAACTGTAATGCGGGAGTACGGGATCACGGATGAGGTCGGAATTGTTCCGCTTGAGATAAACGGGAGCGATTATTCAAGTTTTACACACCGCGCCTGTATGGGAAGTATTTTATCGCTGGGACTTGAACGGGACGTGGTCGGCGATATTGCGGTGTTGTCAAGTCGATCCTCTGTTATTTTTGTAAGTCATACGGTAGCTGATTTTATAACGGAAAATCTGACAAGAATCGGCAGAGACGCGGTAAAAGTCAAAAAAGCCGCGCTTGACGATAACTTTACTATTCCGCGTAGCTTTGAAACGTTTCACCTTGTTTGCTCATCAGAGAGGCTTGACGGTGTTGCCGCAGCACTTGCGAATATAAGCCGTACTGCGGCGAAGGAGCTTTGCCTGTCGGGCAAAGCGGATGTGAACTATGTTACCCATGTTCAGCCTGATTTCAGAATTAACACGGGAGATACGGTATCGGTACGCGGATATGGGAAATTTATAATAGATTCCTTTGACGGCGAGACGCGCAGCGGAAGACTTCGCATGACCGTCAGAAAATATATTTGAAAAAGAAAAGGAGATTATTATGCCGTATATTGAGATCAAAACAAACATAGATATAAATGTGGATAAACGGCGAGAGCTGACTGCGATTCTCGGAGAGCGAATCACTGTTTTTCCGGGAAAAACGGAAAGATGGCTTATGACGTCAGTTACGGGAGGTCTGGACATGACCTTTGCGGGAAGTGACGAGCCGTGCATTATGGCGCAGGTAAGCATATTCGGAAGCGCAAAGCCTGAAACATATGAGAAGATGACTGCGGTACTTTGTGAGGAGCTGTCAAGCGCACTTGGTGTAGACGGTTCGCGTATTTATGTTAAATACGAGGAATGCTCTCTCTGGGGTTGGAACGGCGCGAATTTTTAAGTTTAACGGAGAAAGGTACAACTTGTAATGAACAAATTTACTCAAATATCACCTTATGAAATGTCAGGAAATACGATTGAACAGATCGGCCGTGAATGGATGCTTGTATCTGCGGCAAAATCGGGAAACGGCGTAAAATGCGGGATAGATTATAATACAATGACGGCAAGCTGGGGCGGCGTTGGAGTAATGTGGGGAAAGCCTGTGGCTTTTGTGTTTATCAGACCTGAAAGACATACTTACACATTTATCGAAAATTCAGACTATATGACTCTTTCATTTTTCGGAGCAGAGCAGCGCGAGACGCTTGCTTTTTGCGGAAAGACAAGCGGACGCGACACGGATAAAGCTGAAAAATGTTCGCTCACACCTGTGTTCACCGATATTAACGGTGAGAGAAGTGTCTACTTTGACGAGGCAAAGCGTGTGCTTACACTCCGTAAAATGTATGCCGATCCTATAGATCCTGCGTTGTTTGTTGATCCTTCATGTATGAGCTTTTATGAGAAAGACGGACTTCATAAAATGTATATCTGCGAGATAGTATCAACGCTTGAAAGAGAATAAAATAAATAAGCTTGAAAAGGAAGTATTATTATGAATGAACTTATGAAAAATGCAGTTGTCAGCGATTATAACGGCTTTGAACAGCGTGAGTTTGATTTATACGGACATCGCGCATATGTGATTAGTCCGAACGGTGAGCCGAACGGACGCTGGATATGGAGAGCAGAGTTTCTCGGCGCATTCGATACCGTAGATGTTGAAATGGTGAGACGCGGGTATACGCTTGTGACTTACAGTATTTCCGATATGTACGGCTGTGATGAGGCTGTTGAACTTATGAAGCAGTTTTATGATTTCTGCATCTCTGAGCTTAATTTGTCAGAGCATACGATTCTCTTCGGCTTCAGCCGCGGAGGACTTTATTCCGCAAACTTTGCGCTGAAGTATCCGAGCCTTGTATCTGCTCTCTACCTTGACGCGCCTGTGCTTGATATCAAGAGCTGGCCGGGCGGTCTCGGCGTCGGCGTGGGATCAGAGCATAATTTTAAAGAGTGCCTTGAGATATACGGTCTTGACCGCTCTTCCGTGCTTTCATTCAAGGGAAATCCCGCCGACAGACTCTCGGAGCTTGCGGATAATAAGATACCCGTAGTTCTTGTTGCGGGAGCTGTTGACGAAGATGTGCCGTTAAGTGAAAACGGAGCGCTTTTAGCTTCGGTATATGAAATGACGGATGTGCCGTTTCTCTATATCGTTAAGGAAAACTGTGCGCATCATCCGCACAGCGTAGACGATCCTACGGATATCTGCATGTTTCTTGAAACTGTTGCGCTTTGAGCTGCCGGCATAAGAGAAAAAAGAAAAATTTATATCTTACATATGGCTGCTAACAGATAATAAGTCTGAAAATAAAGTATTCGGAGATAATGGCAGTTGTTTTCAGATGCCTGAAAGGAAAGATTATAAAAATGGAGAAAGTAAAAATCGGAGTATTCGGCGGAGCGCGCGGACATGATATGATAAATGTTCTGTACGATCACAAGGACGCCGCTCTCGTGGCAGTTTGCGACAAATATGAGCCTATCCTTGAAACAGTCAGAAAAGAAGCTGCCGAAAAAAATATGGAAGTGGCTCTTTATACGGATTTTGACGAGTTTTTAAATCATGATATGGATGCTGTTGTTCTTGCCAATTACGCAACAGAGCACTCTGTATATGCTGTCAAGTGCCTTGAGAGGGGACTTCATGTAATGAGCGAGGTTTTGCCCTGCGAAACGATGGCTCAGGCTGTAGAGCTTATAGAAGCTGTTGAGAAGAGCGGCAAGGTGTATACATATGCTGAGAATTACTGCTATATGCGCCACTCATTTGAGATGTGGAGACGCTACAAGGCAGGAGAAATCGGTGAGGTTACATATATTGAGGGTGAATATGTGCATGACTGCACATCGATATGGCCGGAAATTACATATGGTGATCCCGATCATTGGAGAAACCGCATGATGCCTACATTCTATTGCACACACAGCGTAGGACCGATTCTGACTATTACGGGACTCAGACCGGTGCAGGTTGTAGGCTTTGAAACTCCTCTTATGAAGGATTATAAGGACACGGCTATAACAAGAGGCGCTGGAATTGAACTTATAACACTTGAAAACGGAGCTATCGCACGAAGCGTACACGGGGATTTGAAGCGTGAGCCGGGAAGCTCCAACTATCTTGTATACGGGCAGAAAGGAATGATGGAGGGCGACCGTTTTATGGACGAGGAGCATCTTCTGCACACATACAAGGAAGGCGAAAAGTACTGCGAGGGAAGCTTTGAGCACTATACTCCCGAGCCGTTTATTGAGCCTGAGATGGCAAAGAGCTTTGGAACGCACGGCGGTTCGGATTTCTATTCAACTCATCTGTTTATTGCAAAGATTCTCGGACGCCCCGAATCTGAATGGGCGATCGATGTATATCAGGCTGTAGACATGGGTATTTGCGGACTGCTTGCATACAGGTCGATTCTTCAGGGAAATGTGCCTGTTAAGGTACCGAACTTCAGAAATAAGGAAGAGCGCGACGCATACAGGTATGATAACGCGTGCACAACTCCTTCAGTTGCGGGAGATATGCTCTTACCGCGCTCATCTCATCCGTATGAAGGTGTTCCTGACGAAACTTATAAGAAGCATGAGGAGCTGTGGAGAAACGGAACTCATCTTGAATTCGGGCGTGAAAATGCAATAACGAAATAATACAAAAAATCGCTGTCTTTTATGACGGCGATTTTATTTTTGACTCTGCACAGGTGTGGTTTTGCTCACGCGGAGGCTTTATACCGCACTGCATGCGTAACCTCTTTTCACACTTTCTTTTATAAAAGGAAGCTGTGCAAAGATAATCTTCGAGGTGGCTTCGCCCCTACTTCCGCGCAGCGGAATGTAGGAGCCTATATCGCTGCATCTCACACTTTTTTTCACGAAAAAAAGTGTGAAACCCGGCTACGCAGGTACTGCGGAATCAGCCAAACTAAAATAAATTACAAGAAAAAATAAAAATTTCCGCTAACCCTTGACAAAATATCCCTTATTATGCTATAATGAAGCCAACAAGAGAATATCGGTCTAATCGGCGCGGACATAAAAAACAGCGTCGACAGCATTGCTGAGTTGGAAGCTCAGCAACGCCTGAATGAGTATGTGGTCGTAACACATAAACACCCAACCGAGAACTCGGCGTCAACACTGCTTTTGTATTATATCATACATTTGCGGCTTTCGCAAGAGTTATTTCGGGATTTCTGTCGATTTATAGATATGTAAAATAGATCGGACGGATGTGTTTTTGTCGCACATACGTCCGATTTTTCTTTATTTTAATACAAAGGGTGTGAATCTTTTGTCAGATCCAAGCAGGAGTTATCACAGTATAACGAAACTAAAAATCAAATAACTGACAGCAGTTTACTGCGAAGGATCACTCATTACGGAGTTATCTTTCGGGTAAAAACAAAGCCGCAGCGGTACATGAGATGTTGGAAGCATCTCATGCCCGAACTCAGGGTTGGTCGTAACAACACCTAAGTCACTTCTGCGACAATGATATTTTAACACATTCCGCATAGTTTGTCAATTCGTTTATATAAACTTCTTATAACGAATTCTCCTATTGTGTCTAATTTGTTTATCTTCATAAAAGTATCATTGCCGCATGTGAGCTGTAAGCATATGCTGTCAGTCTGTATAGATAAAGTGTTGGGGATAAATGCGCTTTGGAAATGCGGGTGATACGACCGCAGACGCGCCGCATATCGCAAGATGTGCGATAGTCCACAATCCCGTGTTCTCTCGCTATGTTCGTTTTTATACCGAGAGTAGCTTAATTCGGCTGCTGTCTGTTTCCGCAGATTACTACATTCCGCTGCGCGGAAGTAGGCGGTTTCAGCCGCAGC
>JAAWQR010000018.1 GCA_022800625.1 Clostridiales bacterium
CGCCGAGGGCTGCGCCCTTCGAACCCGTGAACGCATAGGTTTATCGCTCGTTGCGACGAGCGATTTAGGGCTCCGCCCTAAAAACCTGCAAGCTTTTGAAAAAGCTTGAGCAAAACTTTTAGCTATTTTGCTACGCAAAATGACTTTGTCTGAACTCTGGGCTTACTATGTAAGCCTATAGCGGCTATGCCGTTCAGCGCAATGCGCTGAGTGATATTGACGGCTTCGCAATCGCGTTCTTGCAAGAAAACGCGATTGCTTTGAAGTGTTTTGCAAAAAATATGGTGCCGAAGGGCGGCAAAGCATAATAAAATCACGGTATAATCTCGGCGCTATGCTTCAAAGCATTCCGCAAATTTTTTGAAAGGATACGATATGGGCAAGCAAAATAAGTATAAGACGCTACTGAATAATACCCTGCTCATAAGTCTCGGTACTTTCGGCTCTAAGATACTCACATTTTTGATGGTTCGCTTCTATACCGGCGTTCTTACTCCATCGGATTACGGAACTGCGGATCTTATTATACAAACGGCAAACCTTCTTCTTCCTGTTATATCAATGGGAATGGCGGAGGGCGTGTTTCGCTTTGCCCTGTCTCATCCGCGCGGAAGAAGAAGCGTTTTTTCCGTTGGGGTTTATACGATCACCGCGGGCGCGCTGCTTTTTTTAATCATTGCGCCGCTGCTGTCTCTTGTAAAAACCTTTGACGGCTACATATGGCTGATTATATTTTTTACGGTAGCGTCGTGTTATCATTCTTTATGCGCTCAGTTTGTGCGCGCTGAAGGTAAAACGGCTCTCTTTGCGGGGCAGGGAGTACTGAATACAGCTCTTGTAATCGGACTTAATATATTGTTTCTGCTTGTGTTTAAGCTCGGTATAACAGGCTATGTTCTGTCTATTGCTTTGGCTGACGTGCTGTGTACGGCTTATCTTGTATTTAAAGAAAAGCTTTTCGGATATATAATTCTTCATCCGAGCCATAATGCGTTCCGCGATATGTTTAAATACAGCATTCCGCTTATTCCCACCACGATATTCTGGTGGATAACAAGCGTATCCGACCGCTATATGGTAAACGGCTTTCTCGGAGAAGGAGCTAACGGACTGTATGCGGTGGCATATAAAATCCCGACGCTTTTGACTCTTCTGTCAAGCGTATTTCTTGAAGCTTGGCAGTTTTCGGCAGTTTCAGAATCAACGGGAAGCCGCAGAGAGCATATAAAGTTTTATTCTCAAATCTGGCGTTCGTTTCAGGCAGTTATGATACTTGCAGGAAGTGTTGTTGTCGCATTCTCTAAATTTGAGATAAGCATCCTTTCAACTCCGCATTATTATGATGCATGGCAATATGTACCGCTTCTAACCATGTCGATGGTTTTTGCCTCATTCGTCACATTTATGGGAAGCGTATATATGGTAACGAAAAAAAGCACGCTGTCGTTCTGGACTGCTATGGCAGGAGCTGTGCTCAATGTTCTTCTAAACCTTCTGCTTATTCCGTCTCCTCTCGGCGTACAGGGCGCGGCGATAGCGACTGTTGCAAGCTATCTTCTTTCGTTTATAATGCGTATTGTCAGCGCACATAAGCTGATACCGTTTAAGCTGTATCTTGGCAGATTAACAGTCAGTATGCTGATTTTCACGGTGCAGACAATTTATATCGTATGCGACTTTCCGAATTGGATGCTTGTGCAGGCAATTTGTGTTATAGCTTTGATAATAATTAACGTTAAACCGCTTATTTTGGCGGCTTTAAAGATTTTATCCCGCGGATCAGGTGAAAAAAAGCCACAGCCGCAGACTAACGTGAGCGTTCGTTCGGAATCATCCGGACGCACACCAAGACAGCCGCATCAGAACTCGTATAAGATGGGGCAGTATGGGAATACATCTCGACAAAAGTCCACAGACGATAGATTGAATAATTCGAGATACGGGAATATTCCGCACCGTCAGTTCAATGACTACAGACGGAGATGATTTGTAATACACGAATTTTGTATCGTATCCGTATAAAAATCGTAAGATATCCATAGTTAATAATTGAAAAACAGCCGCATGAATCCTGATATAATTGATATATCGGGAAGCACATGCGGCTTGATTTTTTTGAAAGAGGTAAAGTAGCGTGAAAATTACATTAAAGAGACTTTATGTTCAATTATTTCATGCCCGAATTCTTCTTAAAAATGGTACCCAACCCATTTTTGTTTCCTCTGGAAACACAGTCGAATTTCATTTTTATTTGTGCCGCCGCAGAGCGGCGGAATGGAGATTCCTATGGAATATATTGCAAATGAGGGAAAGAAAGTCAGTATTACGGTAAACGGAGAAGTATATCTGAGACATGCGATAAAGACGCATTTTGTAAAATCGGGTGAAAACTACATAGATGTGATAAGAAAATATTTGTCTGAAATTTACAGAGAAGGCGATATAGTGTCGATCAGCGAAAAGATTATCGCCATATGTCAAGGGAGGATCGTCAAACGGGAAGATATAAAAATAGGTGCGCTTGCGCGGTTTCTCTCATATTTTGCATGCCGTAAGAACCGCGGCGGATACGGTGTCGGAATGCCGATAAACATGCAGTATGCAATAAATAAAGCGGGGCGTGTACGGGTTTTGATAGGCAGCTTGCTCGGAGGATTTTGCAAGCTGTTTGGGGTGAAGGGCGTGTTCTACAAGATAGTAGGACGTGAGGTAGCTGGGCTTGACGGATTTTACGACGGCGCATGGGAGGAGTATCGGGATATAGGAATAGAAATACCGAGCGATCCCCGCGGCGTATGCCGTAAAATCAGGGAAAAGCTCGGCATGAGCTGTATGATAGTCGATGCAAATGATTTCGGTCAGGTGATCCTCGGAAAATCTGACGATATTGAATACGACGAAGAAACGCTTGCGGCGATGATAAGGGATAATCCCGCAGGACAGAGGAGAGAATGCACTCCGCTTATTCTCATAAGGAAAGCTAAATAAGAAGTGAAAATCATTTTATATAATATTCGTGTGAGTTTATGACAAGCGTATGCTCGTCCTTCCAGTAGATGCTCATATACTCCCATTCACCCCAGTTTCCTTCATATACGCGCTTTGAGATTTTGAAGAAAGGATTGTCCGCTGCATACACATCAACAAAAGTGTCGCCGCCGAGCGCCCCCTGATCACTGTCAATCACCTCGGCATACCTGTGCGAGTCCTGCGCATATACGGTTTTAATGACCGTATTCGGTGAGGAGAAAAACACAGAAATAAATACAAGCGGCAATAACATGAGCAGCATAATAACGGAGAGCGATAGTATTATCGGCTTTATAATCGTGACTTCAGCGTATTTAAGCATCAAATAAAAGGAGCATACGAGGGGAATTATGAGCAAGAGTATTGATGCCCTTGTTCTGATATTTTCGTGATATAAAATTATATAAAAGAATGAATCAATGATCAACAGAGGCGTTGTTATCAAAAATATGACAAGGCTTGCTTTACTGTGCGGCTCGTCGTTCTTCTTTAATGACAGAATTGTCAGGGCAATGAATATTAAAGCCGTGATTACCGAAAAAACTGTAAAGTTGCTAATGGAAAAGCTATATCCGAACGGTGCGGTGAGCAAAGTTCCGAGCGGTTGGAATGCTGTAAGGAACAGTGCGGATGCGGTCAAACAAAAGATACTTTTACGCATAACATTCTACTCCTTTCCGAGCATTTTCGCATATTTGTTTGATAAAACCTTTGAAAGAATACAGATAGCATCAATACTATTTCATGAAGTTAAAAATGAGGATAAATCTATTTTAACATAATTTTCTCTCTTTTTCTACACTTTTTGCTTTTTTTATTTTGCTGAGACAGTGTATCGGATCGAATTTCATACTTGACAAAGTAAAAGTAATATGATAAAATAAAAAAGTATGCGGGTGTGGTGAAATTGGCAGACACGCAAGATTTAGGATCTTGTGCCGAGAGGTGTGCAGGTTCAAGTCCTGTCACCCGCAAAAAACAAACATATCTGTTGATATGTTTGTTTTTTGTGACAACACGATGAGAACTTATAAAAACTTTTAAAGATATTGTAAGTTCTCAGTGCATAAAAATCACCGTAAACTAATATAATCACACAGCGGGTACAGGAAAATAGATGATATCAAATGGGAGTCTTGCGGCTCTCGGTTTTTACGAGCGGTAAACTGCAGCAAGCCGCTGAATGACACACTAACAAAGCATGGCGCATGAGGTGTTTTTACCAAAAGGAGATTACCAATGAAAATGAAAAAGATTTTAATAGCTATTCTCGCAGCAGTAATGTGCTTCTCTGTTGTTTCGTGCGGAAACAAGAAGACAGTTGAGAGCTACATTGCAAGCATTCAAGATGAGATCGACTCAATGACTGAGATGTATAAAAACAGCGGTTTTGATCTCTCTGTTACTGCTAAAGACAACACTATGGTTTATACCTTTAAATACAATATCGACATAGGAGCGGATGCTGATACGGTTAAGGCTACACTCGAATCGGGTATGGCTGCTCAGGAGTCAACATTTACGACGATTCTTTCAACTCTCAAGAAAGAAATTCCGAGCGCTGAGTCTATTCTTGTTGAATATCTTGACAAGGACGGAAATACTCTTTACTCAAAGGAATTCAAATAATTCCGTAGGGAACAGTTTATTTTACATAAACCTCAATTGCCGTAATGCTTTGCATATATTTTGATTATGGATTTTTCAGAATTTGACTGACCAAACTAAAAACACAAAGCTCCCGCATTCTGCGGGAGCTTTACTGTATATTTAGGAATCTGTTTTGTTTTTTGCCTCAGATGCCTTTGAAACTGTATTTTTTGACTTATGTGCCGCTGTCAAAACAAATATACCGCTTGAAATAAGCCAAACTGTAATTATTAAAGTGATGATGAATTCATCGGCAAAATTCCTTGCATTATTAGTGTGATTTTCAGGATGACGGGGATCATATTTTATCTCAAATTTCTTTCCAACCCACTGTACTTCTTTTCCGCCGATAATCTCACCTGTGTATGTTTTGTTGTTGTTTCTGTATTCGTAAGTCGTATCATATACAGTTTTGTTCTTCTCGGAGCGCTCTTTTACTTCTGTAACAACAGCTGCGCTTATTATATAGTTTCGCTGTAAAAATTTTTCAGTGAATACAATTCCTCCGAATACCAATCCGGAAACTATAAAAATTATGCTGAGGATAAGTAATATTATACGTTTTGCCATATAAAACTCTCATTTTTCAGATATCTATTTTTCTGTCTCTGAAATAATATTCTCTGTCGTGATCCGATATTTCGCGCAGCACGCGGCACGGATTGCCGACAGCTACAACATTTGCAGGAATATCTCGTGTGACAACGCTTCCTGCGCCGATAACTGTGTTGTCTCCGATAGTGATGCCCGGTTCGATTATAGCACCTGCTCCTATCCAGCAATTTTTACCGATGACCACAGGGAAGTTGTACTGATAAGCTTTTTCCCTCAGTTCGGGGAGAATCGGATGTCCTGCTGTTGCGACAGTTACATTCGGACCGAACATCGTGCAGTCTCCTACATAAATGTGTGTATCGTCAACAAGCGTCAGATTAAAGTTTGCGTAAATATTATTTCCGAAATGAACGTGACGGCCTGCCCAGTTTGCATGAAACGGAGGCTCAATATAGCATCCGTCACCGATTTCCGAAAACATTTCTTGCAGCAGCAACTCACGTTTTCTGCTTTCGCTCGGACGCGTTGCATTGTAGTCATAAAGTTTTTCAAGGCATTTTGCCTGTTCTGCTATCAGAGCATCGTCAGTCGTTAGATATAACCCGCCTGAGTGCATTTTTTCTTTTATATCCATAAATAAATGCCCTTTCAATTAGATAAGTGTTAAAACATAAGGCACACAGCAAGTATATACGCCGTGTGCCTGAATGAAACTTTTTATAAAAGTTTTTTAACTTGCTGCATTTTGAGAAAGCAAGCGGGGCAGTCATATTCCGCTATTCGGAATTGAATGTAATGCCCCTTACCGATATGGGCTCAAAATCAGCCGAGCTTAGCGCCGTTGATCTTGATACCGGGGCCCATAGTTGAAGCAACTACGCAGCTCTTGATGTACTGACCTTTAGCGGCAGCCGGACGAGCCTTGATGATAGCGCCCATGAGAGTTTCAAAGTTCTCACGAAGCTTATCTTCACCGAAGGAAGCTTTTCCGATCGGGCAGTGGATGATATTGGTCTTGTCGAGACGGTACTCGATCTTACCTGCCTTAGCTTCAGTTACAGCCTTGGCAACATCCATAGTAACAGTACCTGCCTTCGGGTTCGGCATGAGTCCCTTGGGACCGAGCACACGGCCGAGACGACCGATAGAAGCCATCATGTCAGGTGTTGCAATAACAACATCAAAGTCGAACCAGTTCTCCTTTGTGATCTTTTCAACGAGATCAGTGTCGCCGACATACTCAGCGCCTGCCTCGCGAGCCTCGTTAGCACGGTCTCCCTTAGCAAATACGAGAACCTTTACAGACTTACCTGTACCGTGTGGAAGAACGATAGCGCCGCGAACCTGCTGGTCAGCGTGACGTGAGTCAACGCCGAGACGGACGTGAAGCTCAACAGTCTCGTCAAACTTAGCCTTTGAAGTCTGGCAAACAAGACCGAAAGCCTCTGCGGGATCGTACATTTTGTTCTTTTCAAGCAGCTTTACGCTGTCAACATACTTTTTGCTTTTATTCATCTCGTCTCTCCTCCTTAGTCCTCAACAGTGATTCCCATAGAACGGGCAGTTCCTGCGATCATGCTCATAGCAGCCTCGATAGAGCCTGCGTTGAGGTCCTTCATCTTAGTCTCAGCGATCTGGCGAACCTGATCTTTCTTGAGCACTGCAACCTTAGTCTTGTTCGGTGTGGGAGAAGCGCTTTCGATTCCGCAAGCCTTCTTGATAAGTACGGGAGCCGGCGGAGTCTTTGTAATGAATGAGAATGAACGGTCAGCGTAAACTGTGATAACGACAGGAATGATAAGACCGATGTCGTTCTTTGTTCTTTCGTTGAATTCCTTTGTGAAGTTAGGAATAGCAACACCGTACTGACCGAGTGCGGGACCTACAGGCGGCTGAGGAGTAGCCTTACCTGCGGGCAGCTGAAGCTTGATATAGCCGATAATTTTCTTTGCCATAGCAAAAATACCTCCATATGTGGTTTATGACGGGAGAAGATACAAAATTTTTTCTCCCTCCCACGGTGCGTTTGGGGCACGCACGAGCCTGTGCGCCTGCGAGCTATGCTGTGCAGACCTGACTGCGCAAAAGTGCGAGTCTTATTTTGCTGTTGTTTTGCGGACATGCTTCATTTCGAGCTTGACGGGCATGTCGCGTCCGACTGTGGAAATAGTAACAGTAACCTCGTTTCCGTCGGGTGAGATTTCGGTAAGCTGTCCCGTGTATCCGGAGAATACGCCTTCGATGATATCGACTTCGTCTCCGAGCGAGATTGCCGAAACCTCGGATGTCTGATCTTCACCTGCGATAATAGCCTCAACCTCTTCGTCCGAGAGCGGTACGGGCTTTGATCCGGGACCGACAAAGCCTGTGACGCCGCGAATGTTGCGGACGACGTGCCAGCTTTCATCGGTCATGACCATGCGGACAAGAACGTATGACGGAAAAACCTTGTTTTCCACTTCACGCTCCGAGTCGCCGTCATGTTCAACGATCGTCTCTACAGGAATTCTGACCTCGTGGATAAGATCTTGCAGACCACGGTTCTCCACGATTTTTTCCAGATTCATTTTAACTTTGTTTTCATATCCGGAGTAGGTGTGCGCCACATACCAGCGCAGACCTTCATTCATTTCATTGATATCACTCATGACTTACACCCATTCCTTTCTTTACTTCGCACACAGGGGAAAACACGCTTAAAGCACCGCATGAACTGACCTGTGTGTGTTGTGATCTGCCTCAGAACAGTCTTTGCAGACCGACGATAGCATTGGAAAGAAGGAAGTCGGCGATACCGATAGCTATGCTTATCACGATAACGCATACGATAACGATGATCGTATTGCGGCGTACGGATTTCGCGTCAGCCCATACGATTTTTTTGGATTCGGAGACCAATGATTTGAACCATGCGCGGATTCTTGAAAATACGCCGGGCTTTGAAGCCTTTGAGCTTTTTTCGACCGCCTTGTTTTCTTTTTCAGCCATTTGGGCGTCTCCTTTCAAAATTACTTTGTTTCCTTGTGCAAGGTGTGCTTGCGGCAGAAACGGCAGTACTTGTTAAGTTCGAGTCTGTCGGGATCATTTTTCTTATTCTTCATAGTGTCATAGTTGCGCTGTTTGCATTCGCTGCATGCAAGAGTGATCTTTACTCTCATTAGTTCGGCACCTCCTGATAGATTTAGGGGTTGTCCCCTTAGAATACCGACGCGCATAAGATACGTCGGTTTGTACCTCCCTCGCCGGACGTGTAAGGGCGCAAAAAAAGAACCCTTCCGCGAGGTAATATCATTATAACATCCTTTAAATCTCATGTCAAGGGAAAAGATGAAATTTCAGGATTAAATTCTATATAATATTATGGAAAGAAAGTTTTGCAGAGTATTTTGACGCCGGCATGAATGACAGCTGGCATATGCCCCTCCGTATTTATTTGTTTTCCGTATCAAAAATTTCATCAAAACAGACGTTCAAAATATTTTTGATAAGTATTATCTCGTCCGGATACAAATGCCGCTGACCGACTTCTATTTTTGCCACGGCGCTCCGCGTAATATCACATCCGCAGACCTGCATTTTGACCGCCAGCATTTCTTGAGTGAAGCCTGCACGTTCACGCAAATCTCGTACATTTTCACCAATTTTCTTCTCAATTTCCGCATTCATGTCATCTTTCTGCCTTTTTGCACTTATTTCGGAACAAATCCTTGACTATATTATATTTTTGTGGTATAATCACTTTGCACCTATATAGGTGCAAAGTGATTATTTATATCAAGGACAAATGTAATCACAGTTTATATATTTCCCAAACTGTGGACTTCCGATTTGCTTTGTCGGAAAAAAACTTTGTTTACGTCGCGGAAATGCGATGAAAATACAATTTTATTACTTTAAGGAGAATACCATGAAAAGACTTATAGCGGTTTTAGGGACAGCAGCGCTTTTGATTTCTTTGTCATCGTGCGCAGTTACAACGAACGATGAAACAAACGGCGGCACGGGAAAAAGCACATCTGTAACTACAAAGGCTTCCGAGACGGAAGTGCCTGCGGATGAAGCTCCGACATTCGGTTCTGCAATAACATTTGACAATTTGGAAATTACATTCGGTACAGATGTAACATGGACCACAGTTGAGAATGAATTCAGCGACAATGCCGGTGCAGATGTTCTTGCGGTTCCGGTTACAATCAAGAATGTTAAAGATGAAACTAATTCTCTTAATATGTTCTACTATAAATTTTTCGGTTCTAAGGGAACGGAGCTGGATTCGGTAGCATTCTATTTTGACGACGACGTATACAGTTCGGGAGAGATGAGAAGCGGAGCTTCGATTGATACTTTATTCCATATACTGTACGACGGCGACGGAGATTACTACATTGAATTCTCAAACTTTACAGACAAGATTGAGGTAAAGCTTCCCATAGCAAAATAATATTCATTCCATATAAATTATCTTCTTCGGCACGGCGTCCGAGGAGAAATGAAACAGAAGTATTTTATATTATTCGGTGATGTACATGCAATCATTTGTTAAAGGAGAAAATCCACATGTTTTGTCAAAAATGCGGAAAAGAGATTGATGACGCGGCTGTGGTATGCCCCGGCTGCGGAGTGCCTACAAGCAATTATCATAAAGCGGAGGAAACAAAAGAACAGCCGCAAATTATAATCAATAACACTAATACAAACACCAATGTTAATAAAAACATAAACGGTGGTATGGGAGTAAATCCTAAAAATAAGTGGGTGGCTCTTGCACTTTGCTTCTTCCTTGGAATACTCGGTGCACATAAATTTTATGAAGGTAAGATTTTGCTCGGAGTATTGTACTTTTTTACAGGCGGACTCTGCGGAATCGGCGTGATTATTGATTTTATCACACTGCTGTTCAAGCCGAATCCGTATTATGCGTGATTAGGTATATACTCAGAGAACTTGCCGAATGCGCTTGTTGCAAAAAGATACAGTAATATTGTAAAATAAACCTCAACAGCAGGTGCGGTTTTGACTGTGCCTGCTGTTATTTCTCCGCTATTGCATAAATTAAGAAAAATATATTTACAACGGAGAAAAAGTGTGATATAATGTATAGAACGGTGCCGCGGACTCGGACAACGGATATAAGCACAGTACCTGATCTCTTTGCTTTGGCGGGGGAGCGGATACATAATTGTGATTCACCCGCCGTGCTCTGAGCCTGTCGGATCGAAATATTTTATTCAGAGGTGGAAAACCATGATAACAAAGGCAGAAAAGCAGGAAATCATCGAAAAGTACAAGACACATGAGGGCGACACAGGTTCTCCCGAGGTTCAGATCGCGATTCTCACACATCGCATCAACACCCTCACTGAGCACCTGAAGGTCAATAAAAAGGATCACCACAGCCGCCGCGGTCTTCACAAGATGGTCGGTCATCGCCGCAATCTTCTCGGATACCTCCAGAAGGTTGACATCGAGCGCTACCGCGCAATCATTGAAAAACTGGGTCTCAGAAGATAAGAGCCGAGATCCGAAATACTTGAATCATGTCACAGCTCCCGCGGGACACCGCGGGAGCAAAATCAAGCATCCGTCAAGGATCAACCGTCGGGGATTAGCAGTTAAACAAAAGCACGAGTGAACATTCAGCGGAGCATTGATTCCGCAAAGTTTTAACAAAGCTTCAAGCAGAGACAATTTTAAAATTCCGCCTTATTAAAGTTGTTTATGAGCGAACGGAGGAGGCAGCTTTAATATTCCTTCTTCTTAAAGTTTTTTGTCTTACTTTTTTACAAAAAAGTAAGCGTTCTCTCGCCTCGCGTTTTTGTTTAAGTGCTGAACCTCAGCGGAAAATCAAACTTAAAACAAAAGAAAGGCAAAAATTATGTTTGAGAATTACAAAAAGTTCAGCTATGAGCTTGCAGGCCGTCCCCTTACCGTTGAATCCGGAAAAATGGCAGGTCTTGCAAACGGATCAGTGCTCGTTCGCTACGGCGATACGGCAGTTCTCGCATGCGCTACCGCTTCAGAGCGTCCGCGAGACGGAATCGATTTTCTTCCCCTGTCGATTGACTTTGAGGAGAGACTTTATTCTGTGGGCAGAATCCCCGGAAGCTACCTCAAGAGAGAGGGACGTCCGTCTGAAAAGGCGATCTTGACATCACGTGTGATTGACCGTCCTGTCCGTCCGCTTTTCCCGAAGGATCTTCGCAACGACGTTGCAATATCCCTTCTCGTTCTCTCCGTTGACCACGACTGCTCACCCGAGATCACCGGTATGATCGGCGCGTCTATCGCGCTGTCAATTTCCGATATTCCGTGGAACGGTCCTATCGGCGGCGTATTTGTGGGACTTACAGAGGAAGAAGGCATCGTTATCAACCCGACTTCCGAGCAGAGAAAGAGAAGCAGTCTTGAGCTGACAGTCGCCGCAAGCGAAAAAAAGGTCGTTATGATCGAGGCGGGAGCACAAGAGGTTGCGGATGACGTTATGTTTGACGCTATCATGAAGGCTCATGAAGAAATTAAGGGAATCGTATCGTTTATCAATTCTATTGTTGCTGAGATTGGCAAGCCTAAGTTTGACTATCCCTCATGCGAACTTGATCACAATATGTTTGATAAGATCTTCGCTTTCTGCGAAAAAGATGTAATGTTCGCACTCGATACAGATGATAAGAACGTCCGTGATGCAAGAATGGAGCCTGTCCGAGACGCGATCATGGAGCAGTTTATCGAAGAATATCCCGAGCTTGAGACGATATATCCCGAGCTTATATATAAGATTCAGAAGAAGATCGTCCGCCGCTGGCTGCTTGACGATAAAAAGAGAGTTGACGGACGCAGAATGGACGAGATCAGACCTCTTGCTGCCGAGGTAGGCCTTTTCAAGAGAACTCACGGAAGCGGACTCTTCACCAGAGGTCAGACTCAGGTTATGACTATCGCAACGCTCGGTCCTATGTCCGACGCTCAGATGCTTGACGGTATCAGCGAAGAAGAATCAAAGCGGTATATGCACCACTATAATATGCCCGGATATTCCGTAGGCGAGGCTAAATCTTCAAGAAGTCCCGGACGCCGTGAGATCGGTCACGGAGCGCTTGCAGAACGCTCTCTTATTCCCGTTCTTCCGTCAGTTGAAGAGTTCCCGTATGCGATAAGACTTGTATCTGAGGTTATCAGCTCAAACGGTTCAACTTCACAGGGATCTGTATGCGGCTCAACGCTTGCCCTCATGGACGCAGGCGTTCCGATCAAGGCTCCCGTTGCAGGCATATCCTGCGGACTTATCACCGAGGGAGAACGCTTCATGACCATGATAGATATTCAGGGACTTGAGGACTTCTACGGAGATATGGACTTTAAGGTTGCGGGTACTCACAAGGGCATCACATCTATTCAGATGGATCTCAAGATCGACGGACTTACGCCTGAGATTATCCGTGAAGCGCTTGAAGTAACTCACAAGGGTCGCGACTACATTATCGATGATATTCTTCTTAAGGCTATCCCCGCTCCGCGCGAGGAGGTTTCGGAGTACGCTCCTAAGATGCTTACCATGAAGATTGCCGTTGAGAAAATCAGTGAAGTAATCGGTAAACAGGGTAAGGTTATTCAGGGAATCGTTGCCGATACGGGTGCGAAGATCGATATAGAGGACGACGGAACAATCTATATTGCATCTCCCGATAAGGCTGCTATCGAAGCTGCGCGCGCAGCTATAGATGCTATAGTTTTCGAGCCTGTAGTCGGTGAAATTTACACAGGTAAGGTTACAAGAATCATTCCTATCGGCGCATTTGTTGAATTCGCACCGAAAAAGGAAGGGCTTGTTCACATCTCCAAGCTTGACCGCAAGAGAACCGAAAAGGTTGAGGACGTATGCAACGTCGGAGACGAGATCAAAGTTAAATATATGGGTACGGACGAAAAGGGACGCATGAATCTTTCCAGAAGAGACGCTCTTTAATCTTTAATATGCCGTCGGGAGAGAGAAGTTTGTCTCTCTCCCGTTTTTTATATTTAAAATTGCAATTATCATCGGAAAGGCAGAAAATAAATATGTCGGACAGAAAAAAGAGAAAAGGAAAGACCGATATCCGCGAGACAGCAAGACGCGAGGTAAGAGCTCTGACAAAAGAGGAACTGTACAAAGCGTCGGCTACTAAATACAGAAGCCGAGGACTGCACGGTATGAATTTAGCAGTAGTTCTGTGCGCTACCCTTGCGGCGGCAATTATCGCGGCATCTGTTCTTTGTATACTGAAGATCGACCGGCCTCAGCGTACAAGACGCACTGATATTGAGCAAAGCTTTACAGCAGACTCAAACGCAGAAGAAGAGAGAGCAAAAGAGAAGCTTGCATTTACCTATATCACAAAAAGTGCCGCTGATGTTCATTCAGGGTATCTGATTCTTGTGAATTTTGAAAACGAATATGTACCCGAAGCCGCGTCTGAGATAACTGATATATATTCGGGAAAGACGTCAAGCTATTCAGTAGCTTATAATAATTATAAACTTGACTCATTCGTACTTGAAAGATTCAATGAGTTTATGGACGACCTGAGCGGCGTTACCGGTGATACATGCGTGCTTGTCAACAGCTCGTACCGTTCTGTCGAAGAGCAGACTGTGCTTGCGAAGGAGTACAGAAATTTGTACGGCGACGAATATGTTGAAAAATATGTCGCAACGCCGGGTTACAGCGAGCATCATACGGGAATGGCTCTTGATCTTACGACAAGATATTCGGACGGTTCAACTGTTCCGATGCGCGATTATGCAAATCTTGAAACACTGAATAAGATCGGCGTAGATCACGGCTTTGTAACAAGATATCCCGAAAATAAGTATTCCTATACAAAAATTAACACCGAGCCGTGGCATTACAGATATGTGGGTGTTCCTCATGCAACTGTAATGACTGAGAATAATTTATGTCTTGAGGAATATGTCACATATTTAAAAGATTATACTGCGGACGGAGAGATCATGCTTACCTCAGAAGACGGCACGCTTGAAAAAGTAAGCGCATCGGAGCTTACGGGAAACACCGGATATGCGGTATATTATGTTTCGGCTGTGGATGAATCGGGGGCTCTTGCCGCACAAACGAAAATTCCGATTCCCGAAAGCTGTGAAAGTTATGAGATCTCAGGCAACAATTCCGACGGCTTTATAGTCACTGTAAAATTAAAAGAAGCTGTCTCATAAGCTGAGCTTCATTCGCACGACAGTAAGGAATTAAACAGAATTCAAATAAACTTCCGCCGTATTTCAAAAATCCGTCACATTACAGGGGTAAAATAAACTCATAACAAAGCAAAAGCATATGAGCCGCACCATATGTGGCTGAGATATGAAATCGGCTGAAATGCGCCTGAAAGGAAGAATTGTTATGGATAACAACTTTGATAAAAAGAAAATCGAAAACGAGAACGTAAATATTCCTGAGAGTGACTCGGCAGAAGCTCCAAAAACAGAAGCTGCACAGACTGAGTCTCAGAATACCGCAGGGGGCGTCACGCCGCCTTACTTCAATAATCTTGCGGGCAGAGAAAATCAGAGATCTGAAATAAGAGTAAATCCGGAAACTCCGAGTGTAAACCGTACTCAAAATACCCCTCCTGCACATCCTTATTATAACGCAAAGCAGAACATGGGAAATATATCATATACGCCTGCCGGCGACAGACAAAAAAACTCGGGACGCGGAGGATTTGCAGCCGTACTTGTTGTCGCAGGCTTGCTGCTCTCGACAGCCTGCGGAATGTTCGGAGCATACGTGTCTAATGAATATTTTGGAGATTTCGGGTCGGGCGGGGGAGCGATCTCTTCGGATACGACCGTAGTTTACAGAAATGTTGACAGCGTTGAAAAGACAGTAAGCGGTGATTCGCTCACCTATTCAGAAGTTGAAAAGCTTGCGGGAGATTCAGTCGTAGCCATAACAACGGAATATGTAAATGTCGGGCTTTGGCAGTATGTTACTTCAGGTGCGGGATCAGGCGTTGTAATGAGCGAGGACGGATATATCATTACTAATAATCACGTTGTTTGCCGAAGCGATAACACATCAAAATATGCAGACAAAATCATGGTAACGCTCAAAAACGGCGAAGAATATGAGGCGTCGGTCATCGGAGGAGATGCGGAAGCCGATATAGCCGTAATTAAGATAGATAAAGGCGGTCTGACTCCCACAGTATTCGCCGACAGCGCGTCTCTCGCAGTAGGCGAGGAGGTTATGGCTATCGGCAATCCTCTCGGAGAACTGAGCGGAACGGCTACAAACGGTATAATCAGCGCCCTTGCACGAGAGATCAATGTTGACGGCACAACCATGAACCTTCTTCAGACAAATGCCGCTATAAACCCCGGAAATTCAGGAGGCGGACTCTTTAATATGAAGGGCGAGCTTGTCGGAATCGTTAATGCAAAATCATCAGGTACGGGTATTGAAGGCCTTGGCTTTGCAATTCCGTCAAATGACGCGCTGAAGGTTGCGACAGATCTCATTGAAAGCGGCGGTACTTCGTCAAACGCCACTGTTATGATAGGTATTGAAACCACAACCATACAGAATGCCGCATCGGCGCAGAGATATGGCTTCAGCGCACTCGGCGTATATATCACAGATGTTAAGGAAGGCTATAACGACGACGTGCTTGAGAAAGGCGACAGGATAATCGCCGTGAACGGTGAGGAAATTATTGACGGTAAGGATATAGTATCGATCGTAAAGAATTCCGAGGCGGGCGACGTACTTGAATTTGCTCTTTACCGTGACGGAAGACTTATGACCGTAGAGGTAAAGTGCTTTGCGGCAGACGGCTCGAACGGCGTTGATTTCGGAGAATGATAAGCGTATATTTCAAAGCGGCGGGAGAGCGAAGGCTCTTCCACCGCCGTGCGCTTTACGGTATAAATCTAAGATGAAAGGGACTGCATAGCCATGTACAGAATTCTTGTAGTTGACGATGAAGAAGGCATACGCCGTCTTATCTCAAAATATGCTCTGTATGAGGGACATGAAGTAATTGAAGCTGCCGACGGCATGGAGGCGGTGAAGCTTTGCAAAACGGAAAAACCGGATATAATGATAATCGATATCATGATGCCCGAGCTTGATGGCTTTTCCGCATGCCGTGAGGTGCGTAAGTTTTCATCTGTTCCCATAATAATGCTCAGCGCAAGAGGCGAGGAGTATGATAAGATCAACGGTTTTGAACTTGGAATCGATGATTATGTGGTTAAGCCGTTCTCGCCGAAGGAGCTGATGCTTCGGGTTGAAGCTGTGATGAAGCGTTACGGCGCGCAGAATTCAATAAGACAGCCTGAGAATGCAAGTGAGATCATTGAATGCGGCGGAGTAAAAGCGGATTTTACCGCGCGCATCGTCTATATCGACGGCGAGAGGGTAAGCCTTACGCCGAAAGAATATGATCTGCTTTTTTACTTGATGAAAAACCGCGGTATCGCTCTTTCGCGCGAAAAGCTAATCACAGAAGTATGGGGATATGATTACTACGGAGACGACAGAACACTCGATACACATATTAAGCTTCTCAGACGTTCGCTCGGAAAGTATTCTGAGTTTATTGTGACGCTGAGAGGAGTTGGCTACAGGTTTGATTCTGATGTTGAAGCAAAAAATTAAAAAACTAACTGAAAAAGGCGCAGAGCGGACGATGAGACGTAGTTTGTTTGGCGCCTTCATACTCTTTTCTGCGGCAGTGCTGGCTTTTTTGTGGATATTTCAGTCGATCTTCATGAACAGCGTATACAGAGGCGTGCGCACGTTTGAGACTGTACGCTGCGGCACACGCCTGAAAGAAACGCAACCTGACGAAATTGAAGAGCGTGCGCAGGAGCTGTCCGAAAAATACAATATTTGCATCTCGGTCTACCTCATAGAAGCGGGCAGAGGAGCTGAAGTAGTCAAATCACATACAAATACTTTCTGCTTCATACACAATACAGCTTCCGATTTCATGTTAAATCAGCTTTATTCGGAGGCTAAGGGAAGCGGAAAAAATATGCGCGAAATATCACTGTCGGGAGATGAGAGAAAAGACGAAAAGGATGGCAGCGGAATAATATATACCGTTTTATCGGACAGCGAGTCGGAGGGGGAATATATGTTTCTCCTGAATACTGAGATATATCCTCTGTCCTCAACTGTATCTACCATGCGTCTTATGCTTGTGTTTGTAAGCGTATTTCTTGTAGTATCTGCGGCGATACTGTCATCGTTCGTTTCATCCAAAATGTCCCGTCCTGCGGTAGAGATGAGCATAGAAGCCTCACATCTTGCACTCGGAAACTACGACGTTCATTTTGACGGCGGAAATTATAAGGAGCTTTGTGATCTTGCCGACGCATTGAACCGTGCGGCGGCGGAGCTTTCACGGCTTGACGGAATGCAGAAGGACTTAATAGCGAATATTTCTCATGACCTTCGAACTCCTCTTACAATGATCGCGGGCTACAGCGAGGTAGTGCGTGATATTCCGGGAGAAAATACTCCCGAAAATATGCAGATAATTATTGACGAAACGAATCGCCTTGCTTCTCTCGTAAACGATATGCTTGACCTTTCGCGTCTCATATCGGGAACTCAGAAGCTGAATATCAGTGAGTTCAGTCTGACGGAAGCTGTCAGAGAAACCGTCAGCCGCTATTCAAAGCTGAGAGAGCGGGAGGGGTATACCCTTGATTTTGAGTATGACTGCGAGTCGGAGGTAAGGGCAGACAAGACAAGGATTCTTCAGGTGCTTTATAATCTTATCAATAATGCCGTAAACTATACAGGCGCGGATAAGCGTGTGCTGATAAAGCAAAAAGTCACGGGGAACACATGCCGTATTGAAGTTATCGATCATGGCTGCGGAATAGCAGAAGATGAGCTTCCCATGATTTGGGAGCGCTATTATAAGTCCAAAGAATTCCATAAGCGGTCTCAGATCGGAACGGGGCTCGGACTCTCAATCGTTAAAAATATACTTGTTCTTCACGGCGCAGCCTTTGGGGTTAAAAGTAAAAAAGACTGCGGAAGTAATTTTTGGTTTGAGTTGAATATCAGCAAAATAAGTCGTGAAAACACGCTGAACAGCGGCGAAAATCTCTTGTCGGAGTAAAATAAATATATAACTCTTGTAAAATGGAGCAAAATGTGCTATTATATAGTGAAAGATTTGAAAAGCTGCGGAAATTTACGCCTCTGACACTGCAATTCAGTCTTACAGCGCGGATAAGCGGCGAAAAATCAAAGAAAAGGCATGGTCGTATCAATGTATAATGTTCTTGTGTGCGACGATGAAAAGGATATTACATCAGCGCTCAAAATATTTCTTGAGACGGAAGGCTACAGAGTTTTTTGCGCTTTCAACGGACGGATGGCTGTTGAAAGTGTTCTTGAGGACGATATTCATTTGGTGCTTATGGATATTATGATGCCCGAGATGGACGGCATCGAAGCTATGAATGAGATAAGAAAAAGCTCTAATGTTCCGATCATACTTGTATCGGCAAAAAGCGAGACAGAGGATAAGCTTCTCGGTCTTGATACGGGAGCCGACGATTATATAACCAAACCGTTTAACCCTGATGAGGTGCTGGCGCGTGTCAGATCACAGCTTAGGAGATATATGGCTCTCGGAGGAGCGGCTGCGTATCAGAGCGATACGGTGCTCCGTATCGGAGAAATTGAGCTTGACACCGAAAGGGAGACGGTAAAGGTAGACGGAGAAGCGGTCGGACTTACCAAGACCGAATATGACATTCTGAAGCTCTTTATGCGACGACCGGGAGAGGTAATCTCTCCGGAGGATATATATAATTCGGTTTGGCATGACGCACCGTACGGTGCGCGCAGCACAGTTGCCGTGCATATAAGACATATCAGAGAAAAAATAGAGGAGTTTCCCGATAAGCCGCGCTATATCAAGGTTATATGGGGACGCGGTTACAGAATAGAAGATGACGGAGGCGCTTCATGAAAATGCGCCGTCTGACACACAACCTGCTGTTCCGCGCAGCGGCAGGCATATTTTTCTTTCTGTTTTTTGCTTCGTTTACTGTCTCGGCGTTTCTTTTCGGGACGATTATATACAGAGGCTTTTATGTATCCTCCGAAGAAGAGATAGTCTCTCAAAGCTTTGAGGACATTACCGAAGCTAACTGTTACCGTATCGCAAAGGCGTATGCCGAGGGTGCGGATATTGAGCAAAACGAGAAAATACGCGCGTTTGACTTTGAAATTTGTGACAGCAGCGGAGAAGTTATTGTCTCTACAATAGATGAAGATTCAGAATACGTGACCGGATATTCCGTAAAGAAATATCCGATATACGACATAGAAGAATTTTTTGTGTCTCCCGGGAATGTTTCGGGAAGCGATACATATGTCGGTTATATCACGGTGAGCGGATATCAAAGGAGCGACTACGGTGAGAGCGTAAACAGATATTATATTTCTGAGCACGCAATGCACATTCTGTACAGCGCGCGGCATATAATCCCGCTGTCTGTGATTGCGCTGTTTGCCGTATCGGCATCGCTTTATATATTCCTGCTTGCATCCGCAGGTCACAGAAAGGGTACAGATGAAATAGTTTTGACGCCCTTCGGACGGATTCCGTTCGATGTGTATACTGTTTTAGGCGGCATAATTGCCGTGATGATAATAGTATTTTTCGTATCTGCATCAGAAATGATAGCCAATTCCCTTTTAAGCTTGGTTCTTGCCGCAGCCTCGGTAATTGCTCTGTCGATTCCCGCGCTTTTATATTCCATGGGAACGGCGGCAAGAATAAAAAAAGGCGGAATTTTAAGGGATATGCTCATCTGCCGTATGGTTCGCGGCATTAGTAGCGTGGTAAATAAAACCGTCGCGTTTTTGGCTTCGGCGCTTCCTGCCGTGTGGAAAGCAGCTATGCTGACATTGCTGTTCTTTTTTGCAGAGTTTATAATAATTATGATGCTCTGCTCCAGCGAGGCTTTTCTCATGATTTGGATTGTCAAATCGATCGCGGTGTTTGCTGTTGTGATCCGCCGAGTGTATTCGCTTAATATTCTGAGGTGCAGTATTGAAAAAATCTCTGACGGAGATTTGTCGGTCAAGGTGCCGAGCGCTCAGATGAACGGAGAACTGCGCCGCATAGGAGAAGCTGTCAACGGCATCGGAGACGTGGTAAAAGCATCGGTTGAGAGCGCCAAAAAGAGCGAAAGATTTAAAGCCGAACTTATTACCAATGTGTCCCATGATATAAAAACTCCGCTGACGTCGATAATAAGCTATACCGATCTTATAAGGCGGGATATTGCCGCACGGGGAGAAACGGACGGCTCAGATGATCAGCTGTCGGAATATTCCGAAGTTCTTTCCCGTCAGGCAGACAGACTTAAAAGACTGCTTGAAGATCTGATAGAAGCTTCCAAGGCTTCGACAGGAAATCTGAAGGCAGAGCTTGTTCCGATGGAGCTCGGAGTTATGCTGTCGCAGCTTGCGGGCGAATGGGAGGACAGGCTTCGCTCAGGCGGACTTGAATTGATACTGTGCTCGCCTGACATACAAATGAATATCTTTGCGGATGTCAAGTATATTTGCAGGGTGTTTGATAATCTGTTTAATAATATATGCAAATACGCGCAGCCGGCAACAAGAGTTTATCTGACGCTTGAGCGGACGGAAGACTTTGCGGCGGTTTCGCTTAAAAATATATCAAAAAATCCGCTGTCGCCGAACGGTGAGGATTACACCGAACGCTTCAGACGGGGAGACGCTTCGCGCGGAACAGACGGTAACGGTCTCGGACTCTCAATCGCCAAAAGTCTTGTTGAGCTTCAGGGCGGCGAAATGAGAGTGTCAACAGACGGAGATTTGTTTAAGGTATGCCTTAAATTCAAGACGTATTGATTTGTTCTTCTGTGTAAAGAAGCTAATATCACAGCCGTTTTTATAATTTTATATACGGCACAAAAAGGATAAGATTAAATATGCATACAATGTATATCATAAATTGCTGTGTCGGCATCACGTTTTTGCTGTGTTATGCCTATCAGTTGTTTTATATCGGCGTAACTCTTGTAAAAAAGCAAAAGCCGCATACAGGGGAAATTAAACTTCATCGCTTTGCGGTGATGATATCGGCGAGAAATGAGGAAAAGGTCATCGGAGGACTGATCGAGAGTATCAAAACTCAGGATTATCCGAGTGATCTTATTACCGTTTTTGTTGTTGCCGATAATTGTTCGGAAGGTGACCGTACAGCGGAAATCGCAAGGAAAGCGGGAGCTGTCGTGTATGTGAGAGAGGACAAGGAGAAGATCGGAAAAGGCTTCGCCTTAGAATTTCTGCTCTCTAAAATATCGGACGATTACAAGCGAGACGCATTTGACGCTTTCTTTGTGTTCGACGCAGATAATATTCTGTCTCCCGATTATATCACAGAGATGAATAAAACTTACTGTGACGGATACCGTGTGCTTACAAGCTACCGAAATTCCAAAAATTACGGTGACAACTGGATATCCGCGGGATATGCGCTTTGGTTCCTCAGAGAAGCAAAGTATTTGAATAATTCGAGAATGATCCTCGGTACAAGCTGCGCTATATCAGGTACGGGATTTATGATAGATCGTTCTATCTTTGAGAATGAAGAGGGACGTCTTGAATGGAAGTATTTCCTTTTGACGGAGGATATTGAATTTACTGCGGCAAACGTGGTAAACGGTGAAATCATCGGCTATTGCGATAATGCGGTATTTTATGACGAACAGCCTGTCTCGTTCAAGCAGTCGTGGAATCAGCGTATGCGCTGGGCAAAGGGTTATCTTCAGGTGTATGCGGGTTACGGACGCAGAATGCTCTGCGGAATATTCAAAAAACGTGAGAAAAAGGAAAACTATCCTGCAAAACGGGATATGCGCGCATTTTCCTGCTTTGATATGACGATGACAACGATGCCTGCAATGATACTTTCGGGATTTTTGGCTGTAGCGGACATTTTGGCGGCATTTATACTGCTGATCGGGTTCGGACAGGTAAAAAATGCTATGCTTCTGTTTTCTATGCCGATAATCAACGCAAGTATACTTGTATATCTGATCGGACTGATAACGACTGTTACTGAATGGAAAAATATTCATACTAAGAATTATAAAAAGATTCTGTATTCATTTACTTTCCCGTTCTTCATGCTCACATATATTCCGATCGCACTTGTTTCTCCGTTTAAGAAAAAAGTGGAATGGAAGCATATCGACCATTCAAGAAGCGTAACTCTTGATGAAATAAAATCCGAGGGCGGGGAAAAGCTTGATGTGCCGAGTGTCAGGATAAAAATTGCTCCTAAAGCGGAAGATAATAATAAACAGTTCTGAATTCTGACTTAAAAATCAAATATGATATAATTGTACAGGCGCGTTTCTGCTGAAAAGAGACGCGCCTGCGCAGTATTTTTCAAAAAACCATTGACAATATGCGCCTAAATGGTTATAATTATTTTAAAATCATTATAACTATTCATTCTGGGATTTATGAATGAATAGAGAGGAGAAAAATTATGAAATTCCGCAAAATTTTGTCCCTCGCGCTTGCGGCAAGCGCACTTTCAGCCGTAATGCTTACTTCATGCGGCAACGAAACTAAAGATCCCTCAGAGGCAGACGGCGATAAAGTCTATAATATCGGTATCTGCCAACTTGTAACACACGATGCGCTCGACGCAGCGACAGAAGGCTTTAAGCAGGCTTTGATCGATAAGCTCGGTCGTGATCACGTAAAGTTTGACGAGCAGAATGCGGCTAATTCTTCCGATGTATGCGGAACGATCATCAACAGCTTTGTTTCATCAAATGTTGATCTGATCCTTGCAAACGCAACGCCTGCACTCCAGACCGCTGCGAATGCAACCAAAACTATTCCGATTCTCGGTACTTCCGTAACGGAGTACGGTGTTGCACTTTCCATTGACAACTTTAACGGAACAGTGGGAGAGAACATTTCAGGTACTTCAGACCTTGCTCCCCTTGAGGATCAGGCTCAGATGATACTTGATCTCGTGCCTTCAGCTAAAACCGTAGGCCTTCTTTACTGCTCTGCCGAGCAGAATTCCGAGTATCAGGTCAAGGTTGTAAAGGAATATCTGGACAACAAGGGCATCAAGACTGAGGTATACTCTTTCTCAGGTTCTGAGGATGTAGCTCTTGTCACAGAGACAGCTTCAAGCGAATGCGATGCTCTCTATATTCCGACAGATAACACAGCGGCTTCATGCTCACAGACTATCGGAAATATCATTCGTCCTAAGAAGATTCCCGCTATTGTCGGCGAGGTAGGAATCTGCCGCGGATGTGGAATAGCTACGCTGTCGATCAGTTATGAAAAGATCGGTTATACTACGGGCGAGATGGCAGCTAAGATCCTTACGGGAGAAGCTAAGATAGAGGAAATGCCTATCGCATACGATGATTCTCCGGTAAAGCTTTACAATCCGGAGATCTGCGAAGAATACGGTATCACACCTCCCGACGGGTATGCCCCGATGGACGCAGAAGAAGAGCCTGAGGACGCAACAGACACGTCTGATACTGCTGCCGATACTGTCGATACAGCGGACACGGCTGACACAACAGCAGATACAGCAGCATAAAGCCGTAATAAAATTGTTATCTTCCGTGCTTCGTTGCGATTCGGGGTACGGAAGATACATTTTTGTGAAGCTGTGTTTTTCGATGCGGAATAAAATTTTTCTCACAAAAAATAAATGAATTTTAGCGGTAAAACCGCTTTGCGCGGAATGGAGACTATTATGGTAAATTGGCTTAATATATGGCTGACGGCAATGCCCGGAGCTGTAGCTCAGGGAATGATATGGGGCATTATGGCGATCGGCGTATACATAACCTTCAAGGTGCTTGACGTTGCCGATCTGACTGTTGACGGATCGATATGCACTGGTATGGCGGTGTGCGCAGTTCTTATTTCAAAGGGCTGTAATGTATGGCTTGCAATGCTTGCAGCAACGCTGTCAGGTATGCTTGCAGGTACGCTCACGGGAATTTTCCTCACGTTTATGGGAATAAAGCCGATACTTGCGGGAATTTTGACACAGCTCAGCCTGTGGTCGATTAACCTCAAGATTATGGGAAAAGCTAATATTGCTCTTCCGTCTAGAAACTTCCCGCTTCTTATATCTTCTCTTGAAAAGCCGCGCGCTATAGCTATAGTAGCAATTATTGCTGTGGCTCTAATATGTATTCTTTATTGGTTCTTCGGCACGCGCTTCGGTACTGCCATGAGAGCTACGGGATGTAATGAAAAAATGAGCCGTGCGCAGGGAATAAATACGGGAATGCACTGCATTTTCGGTCTTGCACTGTCAAACGGACTTGTTGCGCTTGCAGGTTCTCTTCTTGCTCAGTATTCGGGAAAAGCCGATATCAATGATGGACGAGGAGCAATCGTTATCGGTCTTGCGGCTATCATTATAGGCGAGGCGATTTTCTCAAGAATTGCAAAGAACTTTATTGTTCGTTTGCTCAGCGTAATGTTCGGCGGCGTTATTTATTATCTTGTATATCAGACAGTAATTTGTCTGAAGATAGATACGGATCTACTCAAAATGCTGTCGGCTATAGTAGTTGCGATATTCCTTGCAATACCTTATTGGAAAAAGACATATTTTTCAAAGCCGAAGCAAATTAAAACAGCGCCTGTCGGAAAGGAGGAAAGCGAAGATGCTTGAACTCAAAAATATAACTAAAGTTTTTAATGCGGGAACGATCAATGAAAAAGTTGCACTGAATAATCTTTCGCTGACTCTGAACGAAGGCGATTTTGTAACTGTTATCGGCGGAAACGGAGCCGGAAAATCGACTATGCTTAACGCGGTGGCGGGAACATATCCCGTTGATGCGGGAAGCATATTGATCGGCGGACAGGATGTGACAAGGCTGTCGGAGCATCGCCGTGCGAAGTTTATCGGACGAGTATTCCAAGATCCTATGATCGGAACGGCGGCTGATATGTGCATAGATGAAAATATGTCGCTTGCAATGCTGAGGGGCAAGAGACGCGGACTTAGCTGGGCGATATCGAATAAGGATCGCGAGCTTTACCGTGAAATGCTCTCACAACTTGATCTCGGACTTGAAAACAGACTAACTACGAAGGTTGGACTGCTGTCAGGCGGACAGCGTCAGGCAATAACGCTTCTTATGGCTTCGATGAATCATCCGCAGATTCTTTTGCTGGACGAGCATACGGCGGCTCTTGATCCGAAAACGGCTGCAAAGGTGCTCGCACTTTCCGACAAGATCATATCAGAGGAAGGACTCACGGCAATGATGGTTACTCATAATATGAAAGATGCTATCGCGCACGGAAACAGACTCATTATGATGAACGAAGGAAAAATAATATTTGACGTGTCAGGTGAAGAAAAGAAAAAGCTGACGGTTGAAGATTTGATGGATGCGTTTGCAAAACTCGGCGGAACGGAATTTGCAAACGACCGCGCGTTGCTTGGATAAGGGACACGATTGTGGGGCAGCGCCTTAGTGGGAACTGTTTCACACTCAAATTCTCATTTGAAATCATTTCTACCCTACGTTTGAAATAGAAAGTTTATTATATAAAAGCCGCATGTCGGGAGTTGTTTTCCTGACAGGCGGCTTTAGTTTTACAATAAAGGAGATTTTTCCTATATAATGAGAAATGTAAAATTGATAAAGAATAATCGAGCGTCCATAATTCAAATCTGTTATGATACATTAAGAAGAGGTATACTAATCAGAATTTTAGTGACATCACGCAACTATGGTCTGCACCGCCTGTTATTTATAAATATCAATTCATTTGATCTCATTATTCTGATTTTTTCAAACATTTAAAGTAATTAGAGCAAAAAGGCATAACTCAAAAGAGTTCATGCCTTTTTTAACTGCAAAATACTGATTTAGTAGCTTTAAATACTGTTCCTGTTCTTATGAGCCTTGAAGTTAAGCAGATAAGTCTGATTGATTATGAAATATATTTTTTCAGTAATCGGGTCAGTTCCGGAACATCGATGGGTTTTGCTGTATGTGCGTTCATACCGCACTCAAGGCAACGCTGTATGTCATCGGAAAAAGCGTCTGCACTCATAGCGATAATCGGAACAGACATAGCATCTGAGCGGTCAAGCTGTCTGATAGCTTTAGTTGCTTCATATCCTGTCATATTAGGCATCCTGATATCCATTAGAATTGCATCGTAATATCCTTCTTCGGATTCTTGGAATTTGTCAAGGCAAATCTGTCCGTCCTCCGCCCATTCAAGCACAGCACCCAAATCAGACAGCAATTCGTTGACGATTTCCCAATTAAGCTCATTATCCTCGGCAATCAGAATATGATATCCCTGCAAATGCAGATTTTCATCGGTCTGAGATTGAGCTGTATATGTTTCCGTATATTTACGCAGTGAATGGAAGAGCGTAGATTTAAACAGCGGTTTGGAAACAAAGCCGTTTATGCCAGCCGCTCTCGCTTCGGTTTCAAATTCACTCCAGTCGTAAGCGGAGATCAGCAAAATCGGCACATTAGCTCCGAACATGCGCCTGATTTCTTTGGCAACTTGAATACCGTTTATATCTGGCAGTTTCCAGTCAAGCAGAATAAGTTGATAATCCTCATCATTTTTGTGGCGTTCTAAGATAAGTTTAATCGCCTTATCGCCGCTCAGCGTCCATTCCGCATTTTGAATACCCATACTTTTGAGTGTGTCAGCCGCCATTTTACAAAGCAATTCATCATCATCAACTACCAACACATTCCAAGCCGGGAGCTCCATATTTTCTTCCGATGTATCCGATTTTTCAAAATCGAATATCAGATGAAATTCAGTTCCCTTGCCCTGTTCACTGGATATGCTGATACTTCCGTTCATAGCATCTACAATATACTTTGTGATTGCCATTCCAAGTCCCGCACCTTCCGTTTTGTGTATTCTGGATTCATCTGCGCGACTATAGGAGTCATATATCTTGCTTAAAAAGTCCTTCGACATACCGATTCCATTATCCTTAACTCGGATATGTACTCGGATATATCCGTCGCCTTTAGCAGATTCTTCTTCATGGAGGGAGAGCTGTATTGCACCGTTTTCAGGTGTATACTTTGTTGCGTTTGAGAGAAGGTTCAACAATACCTGATTCAATCGCACGCCGTCACACCATATATTCTCTGTAAAAATATTATTTATATGAACGTCAAAAGTTTGCTTTTTAAGCTTTATCTGCGGTTGTATAATGCTGACAATTCCCTCGACAATCTCTTTTAAGGAAATTTGTTCGGATGTTAAGGTTAACTTGCCGCTTTCTATTTTTGACATATCCAAAACATCATTGATAAGTCCTAAAAGGTGTTTGCTTGAAAGAGAAATTTTTTTAAGGCAATTCTGAATCTGATCACGGTCATCAATATGGGTTGACGCAATAGCGGACATACCTACAATGGCATTCATCGGTGTACGGATATCGTGGCTCATATTTGCTAAGAACTCACTTTTTGCCTTGCTTGCTTCAAGAGCTTTTTGCCGGGTTTGCTCCAGCTCACGAATCTGAAAGTGGGTCATGGAAAAATATCTGATAAAGATATATGTTAAAATGACTAAAATCAGAGCACAGGATGACAGCGTTATAACTACACGCCGGGTACTGAGAACTGTTACAGCATCATCCAAAACTCCGTAAGCCATTACCGCCACCAGATACCACTCTGAATAAGGCAAAGCAATGCCGTTTATTTGACATGTTTTACCATTGATATCAAGTATCGTGTTATACTCATTTCGATGTTCCAAAGCAATGCCGAATTCATTAAGAAAGGACTCCTGCGAAGCTTTATTCTCAGTAATCACAGACCTTTTTTGCAGTTTCTCAAAAAATTCCCACAGGTCGGTGTTGGGATTCTGTATTACAAAGCTGCCGTCCGGTCGGACGATATGGTAATACATAAGCTGATTTTTATCCTCTATAGAAAGAAAATTTGAAATATAATCTAAGGGTACAGCAGCGATAAGACCTGTGCTTTTGCTTCCGTTTTTCATCGTATATGCAGCGTCAACACCAAACAAAACAACCTTGTTACCGTTTGAATCAACACCTACTGCAGCTCGTTTCTCTCCCTGTATCAGCGCCTCTACAAAAGGTGCCGGATTGAGAGGAATGAACGATTGGCTGCATAGAGATTCAAACTTTCCATCGGCAGAACAAAGCGCCAAATAATCAAAACCTCTGACCTGTGCCCTGTAAAGAAGCTCTTTATAAAGTTCTTCCTTATCGAAGTTTTCCGGAGAAACAACTGAAACAATGCTGCTAACCTGATTGAATCGAAGTTCAATTACATTTTCAAAATTCTTTGACATCTGCTGATTCATACCGGACATGTAGATTTCCCCGATTTCATAAACAGCCTTTTCACTTTTTCTGTTCATATAAATGCCGAGAAAACTAAAGATAATGATACTGATAATCAATAGAATAATAAAACTGCGTATTAAAAAACGTATGGTAGGATCTTTTTTACTGCCAAACATTGGAATTATTCCCCCTTACTGCTTTGGTACATCTGAATCGCATTTATGATTCGGTGATAATCCTCAGATAATTGCGGCATACTTTCGGCGGCTTTTTGATAGTCATTTTCTTTCAGTGCCAATGTAGTTATACTACTGCTCTCATACAAATTTGTAAAAGAAAGATTTTGACAAATTCCTTTCAGTGTATGAACAGCCCGAAGTGCCTCGGCATAGTCCATATTTTCCATAGATGTTTTAAACAGGCAGAAGCTTTTATCGTCTAAAAATTTATAGATGAATTTTTCTACAAGCTGTTCACGGTTAAGTCTCAGCAAAACGCTGTCAAAATCGCCGCCTAAGCCCTCATAACATTCTTTTAAGGTCATGATGGTTTCTCCTTTTATTTTCGATCATTATGGTTTATACATTTTTCAGTAGGTCTGCAATTTCTTCAAGACACTGCACAAGAAGCGGATTAAAAGCGCCGCATTCTCCTTCAATAATCATTTTTATTGCTTCATTATGCGCATATGCTTTTTTATAGCACCGTTCGCTGGTCAGCGCGTCGTATACATCGGCAAGGGAAACCGCCTGTGCTGAAATGGGGATTTCATCTTCTTTTAAACCGTCGGGGTAACCTTTGCCATCATATCTTTCATGGTGCCATCGGCAAATTTCGGTCGCCGCTTTAACAAGCGGCATATCCTGCTGATCTGTCGGCAATTTCGACAACATATCAGCCCCGATAGCCGAATGGGTTTTTATTACTTCAAACTCTTCATTAGTCAGACGGCCGGGTTTATTTAATATGTAATCTGAAATAGCAATTTTCCCGATATCATGCAGAGAAGAAGCAAGACTTATCAAAGAAATATCTGATTTGGATAAAGAATATTTGTCGGTATGCAGCATAAGCTGTCTTAGCAAAAGCTCGGTTATCGTATTCACGTGTAATACGTGCGCACCGCTTTCACCGTTACGGAACTCCACAATGTGAGACAGAATCGCAATCATCAGTTTATTATTTTTTTCCTGCTCACGAAATTGTTTTGCAATTGTATCCTCAAGCTGATGCTGACGCTCATATAAGAGCATAGTGTTTGAGATTCTACGTCTGACAATTACAGAATCAAACGGTCGGCTGATATAATCAAAAGCCCCCATTTTGTATGCAAGCTGCATTTTTTCCGGAGAATCATCAGCGGAGATCATAATAACGGCAAACTTTTCATTCCAGCGGTATTTGTTTATATGTGATAATACCTCAAGTCCATCCATTTCCGGCATTATAATGTCTAATAGCACAAGTGAAAACTCGTTTCTTTTCCGAGAAAGAATTTTAATTGCTTCTTTGCCGTTTTCAGCTTCTTCGATGTCATATTGGTTTTCTAATATCTCTATTAAAAGAGCACGGTTCATTTCAGAGTCATCTACAATCAGAATTTTCTGTTTTTTCATAATCTACCCTCTTACGTACAATATTTTAATTGAAAGAAAACTGTAAAAATAATTTTTAACATGTAAAGCCGTGCTGTTGCAGAAATCTTTCAGATTCTTTCGGCGGCAATGCACGGGAATAGAAGAACCCCTGTATATATTCGCAGTCTGTATTCAGTATCATATCATTTTGTTCGGCTGTTTCAATACCTTCGCATAAAACCTTCATATTCATACTGTGCGCCAGTCTGATAAGTCCGTCAAGCAGCATTTTTCCTTTCGGCTCCATTGCCTGAAGGACAATATCCTTCTCAACCTTTACAATGTCAATCGGATAGTTGTAAAGGTCTGCCAGTGCCGAATATCCGCTTCCGATATCATCTAACGCAATTAAAAAGCCGAGCTTTTTACACTCTTGAATATTTTCTTTTAAAATTTCAGTATCACATGAAAGTGAATCTTCGGTAATTTCTATAATCAGCTTATGACGGTCAAATTCATACTTTTGAATTGTTTCCCTTAGGCGGTCGCAAAAATCAGGAGCTGCAAGGGAATATCTAGTAAAATTACAAGAAAGACATAAAGCCTCTTTGTCGCTGCCTTTCCACATTTCAAGCTGTTTGCAAATCAAAGAGAATATATATATATCGTGCAGGGAAATTACATCGCTTTGATTTATCATTGATATGTACTGTGACGGTGAGAGGAGTCCTTCCTGAGGATGCTGCCAGCGTGAAACCGCCTCAGCACCGATAATATTACCCTTTCGGTCTGCAATATATTGCAAATGAAAAATAAATTCACCGTCCGAAATGGCTTGTATTATACGACGACGCAGGCTTTCTCTGCGATGTGCCTCTGTAATCAGAGCCTTTGTGCTGAATGCAAACGGCTGATTCTCATTTACCGCCTGCAGGTAACCTTGATTTGCGTTGTAAAATGCCGTTTCCGCTGTACAGTCCATATTTTCTCCCAACATACAAACGCCGGCATTAAAAAGCTTGGAATATTCTCTTTTTATATTTGTTAGATAAAGATCAAGCTCTTTTATAATATTAGCTATACGTTCGGAGGCGGACGCTTTATTTGCGGCTTGATAAATAAGGGCATAAACGCCTGTCTTTACCAAGGCAAGATAGTCAACAGCAGTAGCTTGTCGGTTTAGAAACTCGGAGGTATACTGTTGAATGGCGTGACATTCATTATTACCGAATTTTTGATTTATGCTTTTTTCATCAAACGCAATATATGCAGCATAGTATAACGCCTTGCTTTTATCAGTAATCAGATTTTCAAAGCAATAAGTATAATATTGATCGTTTCCGATACCGTATTCGGTGTTAAGCATAGTATCTTTTTTGTCTTTCTTTTTTCTTCTGTACCGGATAAAAAAGATAATTATGGCAACAACAAGAAAGAGCACCAAAACGCCTGACAGAATATAGAGCCATATTCGATATTTTTGATAATTGCCGATTGATTCTGTGTGAGATACAAGAACTGTCAGCTTTTGACTGTCGGTTACAGTATTAAGCGCTTTCGTAATATCGACTATCAGTTTCTCAGAGGCAATATCAGAAAAAGCAACATAGATTGTTTTCTCTTTTTCCTCTGTTTTTATGGTTGTAACAGCTATCGTACGGTGTAAATACTGCGGGTCAATATCGCCGTCACGATAAGCGGATATGATTTCTGCCTGACTGTTTTTTGCCATTCGTTCCTGACCGTTGATATTTCCGGGATAAATGTATTCAAAGGTATATCCCGTTTGTTCGGAAATAAGTCGGTAAATATCCGGCATAAGTCCGAGATACTGCTTTGAGAAAGAATCATAGTATTCAATCGGGTATAAATCGGGATTCCCGGCAACATAAACGACAGAGGAATCGGAATCTTCGGCAGCTGCAAAGGTAGTTGCAAAGACTGCCGATAATAAGACACAGATCATAAGTGCCGAAATTTTACGAATAAATGTTGATTTACGCCTCATCGGTTATTGTGCCTTCCTCTGAAGCAGCAAGTTCTTCAAGCTCTTTGTTAAGGTCTGACAATTTCTCTTTTTCGGACTCTAAATCCTTTTCAATTGATGCCGTCAGAGCACGCATGGAGTCACGAATTTTATCGATGCCCATACAAAATGTATAAATACGCTGCATTTGTTCGTTATTATAATTCTTATTGCGTTCACGGAATTCTTTATTTTCTGCTTCTGCTTTTGCCCTAAGCTCATCTGAAAACTTCTTTGCATCTCCGATAACCTGAGTTACATTACTGCAATCTTTTTTTAGGTCTGAATTTTCTGCCTCTAAACGGTTTATTTTCGCATTTAGTTCTCCTATCTGCTGATCATAACTCTTGATTGTTGTCATAAGCTTTTGAGAAAATTTTTCGTTCATCTCAGCGATATATTCGCATACATAACTTTTTTTATAGCCCCAAAAGCCGCTTTTTAATTCGGTAATGTTCATTATAAGCTCCTTTTATTTCAGATTAATTTTTTTACGTTCAATTCGTCCCCAGCTCATTCTTTTTTTGCGGTATCCGATAAACGCGGTAGAGCGTACCCATGCAAGAACAAAGCGAAGACAGGTCAGCTCAAAAAAGCAGAGAAAAACCGCCTTTATGCTATCGCCTATGGAAAGCTTCATATTTGTCGTATAAATGCGGGAAAAGAATGCCGAGAGCGAAAGTATAGCACTGAATACGGCATAAATCATAAAGAACAATGCCATAAATCTTACATTCAATAAATCGATTGCCCAAGCAAGAATCATCGTAAACACGCCGAATATCTCAATAAACGGTGATAACAGCTCGTAAATAAGAAAATACAAGTAGGAAATAAAGCTCAATGCTCCGAACTTATAATTAAAAAACATATTGCGGTGCGCATACATACTTTGGAACAGGCCGATATGCCACCTTTTACGCTGTTTGCAAAGGTCTCGCAGTTTTTCGGGAGCCTGTGTCCAGCAAACCGCATTGCTGACATATTTTATGTTATACGTAATATTATTTACAGTGCAGTATTCATGAAGTCTTACCACCAGTTCCATATCTTCGCCCATGGTGTTATGATTGTATCCGCCCGATGCTATAACGACATCCTTTTTAAAAAGTCCGAAAGCGCCTGAAATAATCAGAGAGCCGTTGAATTTATCAAACAGTATTCGGGAAGCCAAGAAAGATCGGTCATATTCCAAAACCTGCATACTTGCCAAGATATTGTGCGGCATCTTATATTTTTTAACTCTGCCGTTTACCAATACAGCATCATTTGAAATGCGTATCATACCGCCGACAGCCACAATATTATCATACTCCAAAACCGGCTGTGCAATCTTACGCAGAGAATCATACTGTAAAACCGAATCAGCATCTATACAAATAAAATAAGGAAAATTTGACGCATTGATTCCCATATTGAGCGAATCTGCTTTACCGCCGTTTTTCTTTCTTATCAGAGTAAGCGGTACTTTATGCGCTCTGCTTTCATATATAAATTCTTCGGGCTGACATTCAATCTGTCTTCTGATAGGACGGTGTACTAAATGCATATTGAATGCGTCAATCAGCTTTTGAGAAGTGTTGTCTTTAGAACCGTCATCTACAACAATAATCTCATACGAGCGGTATTCCAACGCAAGCAGAGACTTTACGGTTTCCGCCACAGTAACTTCTTCGTTATAAGCAGGTACGATAATCGTAATCGGTACATGATAGTCAGAAGGCAGGATATTTTTCATAATTTCCCGTCGGTGTATCTTATAAAGTTCAAAAGAGCCTACGACTACAGAAACAAACAGGAAGGTGGAATATCCAATCAGATAAGCGATGAAAAAATACCCAACCCAATCCAAAAATACTTTCAGTATTTCTAACATACCGTAACGGCTCTCCTTTCTTCATCGATCATATCACGTATATCAAAACGGTATCGCAGTATTTCAGAAGCATAACGGTCATTGCCTTCTATGATATCAATTAAATCCATATAAGTAAGTCCCATTTTTTCAAGCGCCTGCGATGAATTAAAACGAATATACCAGTTTTGGTGATACAGATTGGCTTTAAGGCATTCTATTGTCTTTTGGCAGGGATATGTACTCAGAGCCGAACTTGCAATGGCGCAGTATTCCCATCTGGTGCCGTTTCGGAAGTCCGCATATTCAAGTAAATATGGATAAGCCTCATCAAAACGGTACTTGCCGAAATACCTTATGCAGGCGAAACGTATTTCATCATCCCGATTTTTGTCGGTCAGCAATTTCAGCATCTTCTCATGATGATCGTCGGAACTGAACCGAAAGTAGTTAAGCAAAGCCAACTGCATCTGTACAGAAAATTCCTCGAATGCTTCCCACAAAGCCGTATTCAGCTTTGAAAAACTGCCGTCAAAGTTCATAAGACCGTCTGTGATCAGTTTGGTATGATAAAATCGATTGGGATTATCTACGATTTTCAGTGCTTTTAATACGCATTCTGTATCGCCTGTAGTATAAATAGCCTGCATAGCATTTTCACGGCAATAGATACTCGGCTCTGTCAGCAGGGAATACAGCATATCCATCATAGAATCAAACGAACGTCCTTGCAAAATTCGATATTTTTTAATGATATACGGAAAAAACGCAGATTCGGTAGCTTCCTTTTTGCAATAGCCGATTGCAAGAGAAACAAATACACTGTTTAAACTATGCAAATATTGTTGCACAAGTTCAGGATTTTCGGTATATTTCGACTCCAGCATTATGTCAAAGGAGCGCTTATTTCCGATGCGTTTCAGCTTTTTGGAAAGGTATTTTTTATGGCTGTTATGTATATTGCCGTTTTGTTCTAAATACTCAAGCTCTTTTAAAATCTGTTTGTTAAAGCGTTTGTTTATTTTGGAGATTCTTTTATCCCTGATTCTTGATAACACTGCGCTGACTATATTAAAAAGAATCATTCCTGCACAAACAGTAAGGTATACATAAAGCAAAATTTCAATCTTCACGGGAAATACACCTCCTTTTCCTTAAATTAGCTTTATTGAAATTTTTATCATTTAGTCCATAACTGCTGCAAAATATAATATGAGCTTTTCAAACGTTCATGATAGGTTACTTTATTTCCCCAGCCTTTTAGAGCGACAGGCGAAAGAGAAATTCTATCTTTTTGAGATTCGTGTGCAATACCTGCATACAGTTCATTTATTTTAATGTATTCTATGCCATAGTTTCCGTCATAATAATCGTCGTGAATATACATCCGTGATGGATCGGCAAAATTGAGCAGCTGCCACGGCAGCTTGAGTTCGATATAATCCCCGTTTGCAATATAGTCCGCAAGAGAATCAAAATCAGTACTTTCAGGGTTGGCGTTGCCGTATTTCAGTTTACCGGTTTCAAACACTTCGGACTTGGCCTCGGCATTATTATAAAGCAAAGCTGTTGCGGTTTGCAATATCATATCAACAGGAATAAATTCAGGGGAATCAATATCCGGCACGCTTCCTTCTTCATAAGTATCAAAGTCGTAGACCTCTAAGGCATAGGTAGAGCGCAGTACCTCATATCGTTCCTGTACCAGAACGCGGCTGTTATCCGTTTCGCTTAGCACGATCAGAAAATCTGCGGCTCTGTCTAGCAAAAGGCTTTGATCCTTACAATAGTAGCTTCCGCTTTTGGGCGTAATATCCAATGGGATATACAAGGTATCGTTTATAAGATTCAAGTTTGGCTTATGAATCAAAAAATAGATAAATTTTTCATCATATTTAATTGAAAGAGACACATCGCCGTTTTGTACTATTCGGTCATCTTCGTTCCACTCGGAAATATCGCCGTCTACATAACATACAGAGCGTTCTTTACCCGGATCAAAGGACAAAAGACCGAAATACTGCTCATTTGTTTGATAATCCGACCAGTATGGCGTCCGTGTTAGATCAACTGCATACATCGTGTTCCATGTACGCTTAAACCATTCGTCCTGCCATGAGAAAACACAGCTTCCGGCACAGCCTGAAGCCATAATGTCCTCATAACAGTCAACCAATGCCTGCCCTTGCTCCTTCTCGGACATATTGCCCTGATTTCTTCCTGTGTTCATATCCCTTTGTGCCATTCCGCGCCCGGTCGAAACGCCGAATTCGGATATGATGACCGGCATACTGTGGTGTTTAGTCAGCATAGAAAGATAGGCACGGTATGTGTTTGTTTTCCCGTCTGAAGTATAAAACTCAGATTTGTCGGTGATGCCGAACGATGTCAGGTCATCGATGTATGCGAGATAATCGGGATAATAGGGGTAAACATGGTAAGACGCAAACTGACCTGAGATAAATTTATCTGTAGTCTTAATATGTTCTACATCAACATAGGCGCATTTCATAAAGAAGTTTTTCACATTTTCAGGATATTCAAATGGGTCAGTCGTCGGCCAGTTTGAAAACGCCACGAGTTTTTGCGTTTTATAGCGTTTGGATTCATATTCAATAACCTTGTCGCCGACCTTACATAGCATAACCTCAAACGGGGAAGCCTCCGGCAAAGTATACATATATTCGCCCTGATAGGAATTATATCCCTCTTTGCCGCAATATGTATCATCGGTATAGGCGACAGTAAGATCTTCCCATTCCACACCTAAAATATATCCTATGACCCAGGGAGAAATATCTTTTATATAACTGCCGCTGCCGGCGCTTGCCATTCTGCCGAGTGATATTTTTTTGTTGCCGTGAATGACGTCGAGCATCGTTTTACAATTGTCAAGAAAGGTGTCGTAAAAATCATCACTGTAGGCGTCTCTGTGAGAGTTTTGCACGTAGTCGTTTACCCAAACGCCATGTATCAGATACAGCGGATCGGAATTATCCTTGTTATATTCATAAAATGCGTTGTAAAAAATATCCTGCTGGACTGTATAGATCCGAATAGTATTGGCGTCCATCTCTTTGATATAGCAAAACCATCTGAGATAGGATTCCTTGTCAATATCAAAATCGGTAGACCATTCTCCCGGTTCGCCCGAACCCATATTGACACCGCGTATTTCAAAAGGCTCGTAACCGTTTCCGCTATCAAGCTGTATTTCCTCTCCTGTGACCTTGATAAAGGTTTCTGCTTCCTTATCAGGTTGAAAATCAATGTACCATCCCAGTCTGTAGTAGGTCAGGTCCCACAGCATGATCAATAAAATAACGGATGACAATATAATCAAAAATTTTTTCATAAATAAGCCAATGCCTTTCTTCTGATTTGTGTCGGTTTCGCTGTAGGCGAAATTCGCCAAGTGCCTGCGGCAAATCTTGACCTATAAATTTGCCCGGCGAAAGGCACAGATCGTGTCTGAAAACATCTAACATACGCTCTATTCGCACTTAATTTTCAGACTTTCACCTGAGCGTCAGTTTGCATTTTCATTGAACTTTTTAACTTTTGATCCGGCTGAATACTGTTTTAAAGTCTCAATATTTTCGTCCATCCATTTTCCTCGAACGGAGATAAAGTTCTTCATCGATGCAAGGCTTTGCTCAAAATTACGGGGATTGCGCTCCGTAGGCTTCAGCAGGTCGTACTCTTCTGAGAATGAATAACCCCATTTTTCATAGTTTCTCTCAACCGCATCTCCGAGATAAGCGGCGATCCCGTCAATGTAATTGTAAAGGTATTCATTACTTAAATACGTTTTTCTGAGTTCTCTGTAACGCTCAACACAGCGGTTTGTAAAATGTTCATCCTTGAACAGCATATAGTACCACAGGTCAAGCTGCATTTCAAAGTGATTTTCCGGCATATAGGCCTGCTGGTAGTTATCGCAGGCAGAGTTGAAATCCCAAATGCACATACGGAATTTGCCGTCAATGTCCTTATAGATATAAGTTGACAGCCAGCCGGCATCATAATTACAGGTGAATTCATTGATGAGAAAATAGTCTACAAAGGAATTCACATCAATCAAATCTTCATACCCGTACTTTTCATTGTCGTAATCGTAGGAATACAGCGTTTTTTCAAAAGCGGAGAAATCCTGTTTGATGCCCTCGTACAGCTCTTCGGTCATGTTTGATCTGCCGGGGTATACGATCTCCAGCTTGTTCTTTGTTCGTATGGTGTAAGTAGTAAAGCTCTTAAGGCGGTTGTACTCCTCACCATCCAAACGGTCAAGTTGCAAAACATATCCGGTGAAAGCATTATCCTTAGCGTCTATCGAGACATTCAGACGGCTGCCGTCTTTTCCAGCTGTGATGATCTCAACCAGCACGTAAACGCCCATATATTCCCCGTTTATCATAAGCTCGCAGAAGCGGACATTAGGTGCGTACCCCATAATCTCTCCGCCGATATTATACCACATATAGTTGCGCATCAGAGTCTTATCCAAAAAAGGACCGTGCAGCGCCCATTCGTGATGTGCGTCCATCCCCAAAAGAGACTGAGGATTATTTTCTCCGTTTTCATCCAGCAGGTTGATTCGATAGCCTAACTTGTCAAATGTCCTTGAAGAGTTGCCGCGAACATGGATTGTCATTTCGCTTGTAATTGCCGGTGCATCAGTCGGATGATTGTTGCTTGTATCGCTGTCAAACACATCTATTTGTGCTTTTATACGGTCACTTCCGTCCTCAGCGGTGGTATAACCGACTGTCTTATTCCCGTCTTTGATCGCTTTTCCGGGAATTTCCTTGTCGCCGGTGCTAATGGATATAAGCGGCAGATGAGTGCAGAATACATCTCCGTTATGGGAGCAGGTCGCTTTTTCTTCTGCTTTCAGATGCTGATGATACCGTCCGGTATCATCGCTCAGCAAATTCGGCAGATTCATAGCGGAAATCAAAAGCATTACGGCGCAGGCAACAGCGCCGGCCGCTTTATATTTCACTGTAATCCCTCCCTCGCTTCAATCGTTATATTTCAGTCAGTTCGCCACATCGTCATTTTGCATAACAATGTTTACGTACTCAATATTTTCAAGTGCATAGATGCTTTCGGTAATATTCGGTGTATGCTTTTCTGCATTACGCAATGTTTTCTGTGTAATTTCATAGATCAATTCAACCGTTTCCTCCGTTGTATTTTCAACACGCATAACGGCCTTGGTCTGAAAAATTTTATAAATCTGCGCCTTTATTGCAGACTGCTTACTGCGAGCCGCACGGATAATGATAAGCATTCGGCTGTCATTTTTTATACAGCCGAGAATCAGAATAACGAAAAATGTAATGGCACTGCCGATTCCTGCTACCGTATAATCACCTACACCGCAGCAGATTCCGACGATAATGGTCCAAAATATGTAAACGGTATCTCTGGAATCCTTAATTGCGGTACGAAAACGGACAATAGAAAGCGCACCTACCATACCGAGAGAAAGCGCGATGTTATTTCCGATAACTGTCATAACCGTAGCGGTGAGAACAGTAAGAATTACAAGCGAGGCGTTAAATTTTTTGCTGTATATCGTTCCTCTGTGAGAAATCGCATAGGAAATAAAGATGAAAAAGCCTATAAGCATTGCTGTAAATATGTTAAGAAATATCTGTTCCCAAGAGAGATCTCTGGAATTGGCAAATAAATTAAACATTTTTTCTCTCATAATAATCTCCGTTCTGCGGCACATAACCGCTGAGCGGTTATGTGCCGGGTTGTACAAATAGCAATAAAATTCGACTTTGTTTCTTCAGGAAAAAATGTGTCCTGTTCCAATTTTTCTATTTCACAGATTTATTTGTGAAGTCGGTGAACTTAGGCGTGAAATAACCGGATAAAAAGTCTGATTTAATGTAATTTCATGCAGTCTCCTTATATTTTTGTTTGATAGGAATTTTGAAGCGCAAGTACATATTTACTGACCGACAGCTCACTGCGGTCAATGCTATTAATCATTCGGCGGATATAATCCAAAAGAAAACCGTTGAATTTCACTTCCAATACAACATCAAATGGATCTAATACCGGATTCATATTGAGCTTCGGCGAAAACAGATCAAAACAACTTTCGGTCGCTGCGATTTTATTATCAAAGGTAACGCGTATTTTATTCTCTTTTGCAATAAATGCCTTGCGGTTATACTGAACAATGGTTTTCGGGCGGTAACATCTGCATGTCATCATGGCGTAGCATTCCGCGGCAAATAGTTCTCTGTAAGAAAGCAGAGGAGAATAATCTCCATTAGTGAGCGCTATAGCGTCATTTCTCGAAACTTTCAGCGAACGCTTTAACTGATTCGCACCCTGCTTTTGTTTCATCTCAAGCATGGCAAAGTCCGCATTTGGGTCATAAATGCGAAGTCTGATTTTCCGTCTTGTCTCAATGCCGGCAAGCTTTTCAAAATAGTCACTGTCGTACACGGTGTCAAAATATAATGAACGGATAATGTATCCGTGTACACCGTTGTGTGGATCTTGTACCATTACCTGATTCAGCATATGGCTTTTTTTAATAAACTCATCTATACTTATCAGAAATTTCTTTTCCTCTCGGAAAACCTTGTTCATCGCTTCACCACCTATAAAAAAACGACTGCAATTATAATAATAATTGCAGTCGGTCGATCATTCGATAAAAAATCGGTTAGACACCGGACTTTGCGTCCTCGCTTTTCAACAAGTTTGCCACTCTGTTATTTTTTATAAGTATATCATAATCTTTAGGTGTTGTCAAGCCTTTTTTAGGAGAGCCGGTCATCTCGGAACTGAACAAAGCGACTCTGTTTCGACCGTTTTGTTTAGCCTGATACAGTGCCCGATCCGCCTCGAAAATGGCGGTGTCCAAAAAATCAGGTTCCCATGACGAATGAAACGAGGCACCTATGCTTACCGTAATAGCGGTTTCATTTCCGTGAGTATCGAGAATTTTAAGAGAAGCAACAGATTTACGTATCTGCTCTGCTTTTTCTATGATAGTATCTGGTGAAAGCGCTGTCATAACAAGTACAAACTCCTCACCTCCGTATCGAATAGCATGAAAATCATAAAAGAAGTTAAAAATGATGCCACCGCCTGTAAGCACACATCTCCCTGCAAATGACCGTAACGGTCATTATACTGCTTGAAATTATCGATATCTAAAATTAATACCGTCAGCGAACCCATATGAACGCCGTATTTTTCCAAGGGGGATTTCACGACTTCTTCTAAATAACGCCGATTGCCGAGCGCAGTCAGGGCATCAGTCATTGACAGCATATCCAATTCTTTATTAACTGTTTCTAACTGATTATTCTTTTGTTCAATAATTATCTTATCATAAGCATTTAAGAGACTTGTATAATATATGCGGTATGCATATATTATTGAGAACAGACAGATAAAAATACTGTTTATTAATATACTGAATGTATTTTCTTTTCCGTAAGTGGTACTGAGCACCATACAGTCGGTCAAGATGCAGGTAAAAATAAACAGGAGGCTTAAAATATGAGATGGAATAACAATAAAAGTAGCCATGATCGGCAGGATGGAACAATATACGATAATGCTTACACCGCCGATTGAATCCAAATAGGAAATACTAACGATCCACAAAGAAAGCAGGATGCTGAAGGCAGTACAGACTTTGGTATGTATTCGCCAATTAACCTTGGAACGTTTGTGGATAGGCAGAAACACAAGTATACCTATAAGAAGAAGTGCATAAGTAATCACATAGCGAAGCCTGCGACGGCTATAAAAAATGTTGCCGGGACGTAAGGTAAAGACTAAGATCATAAAAATCTGCATGAACATCATAACAAAGGCAATCACTCGCTCTGTTCGGTAATTTTTAGAAATGAGACCGTACTCCAACTGATCGCGGTATGTTTCTTCATAAGGAAAGTGAGTGAGAAAATGCAGTTTATCCTTTAATTTATAAAACGTTTTCATTTATAAAACTCCTTAGGAACATAAGCAACGGGATGTCAACTTCCCTTATGATATTATGACCTGTCTGAAAAATACCGAGTCAGGTGTGACAAAGTACATCATACCATTATTTAGCAGCAACTCTGCTTTTTAATAATATAAAACAGAATGCGATTTGTATAAGGTTTTCGTATAAAACACCAATACACTGACCGTATTTTAACACATAACAGTCGGAAAATCAATAATATTTTATTAAAAGTACAATTAACTAAAAATATTGTCAAAATATCACAGTATAAAGTTGATTAATAGTAATATTAATGGTATGGCAGCAATTTAATGCAAAAAGCACTTATTAACCATTTAGAAACATAACAGATCAGATCCTTTTGGTTACAGAGAAATCTTTAAGAAAAAGATTTTGTATCGAAGGATAAATCACTAACTGACGGAATGTTGCGGGAACAGTTTTTCTAAGTTTGATCGAGATTAGTGTTTTGTTTGTTATTTTTCATCTTACACATCATTTTAATTATTTCATTTCGAGAGCACAATAAGCACAGCGAATGATTATTATCCTCATGCCAACTCTTTTTGATAATCGGATAGATGTCACAAAACCAAAACAAGTAACAAATAATTAACAAGTCACGAGTAAACGAGCATTTGTAAGAGCGACAGAAATAAGAAAAAGCCCTTGAAACACCAGTGTTTCAAGGGACTTTTTCACTTCAGGGGCACTAAGACTCGAACTCAGGACACGCGGTTTTGGAGACCGCTGCTCTACCAACTGAGCTATACCCCTATGGTAACGCTGCAAATGACAATCATTTCACAACGTTATCATTTTATCATAATATTATTATGTTGTCAAGTGCTTTTTCAAAGTTTTGTTAGGCTTGCATATTAAATTCTGCGCTTAAGATTGTGCGGCTTCATTATTTTTTATAACATGTTTTTGTCCGATCATAACTACAGCTTAATTACCTTCGTTGCTACCTTTTCGCGGAATCGTACATCGTGTTCAACGAACAGCATTGGCGGCTGATAATCAAGCAGTAATTTTTCGATCTGCATTCTTGAATAAACATCTATATAATTTAAAGGCTCGTCCCAAATGTATAGATGAGCAGGAGTCAGCAGACTTGAAGCAAGCAGTACTTTCTTCTTTTGTCCCTCCGAATAGTCCTGCATGTTTTTAAAAAACTGTTCCCGCTCAAAGTCAAGCTGTCTGAGTATTGTGCAAAACAGACTCCTGTCCAAATTATGATTCTCACAATATTCCGAAATTCCGCCTGCGAACCTAGATGTATCCTGATCGACATATGAGATCACAAGTCCTGAAGCGACTTCACATATTCCCTCCTCTGAAAACTCAGCGTCTGTGCCGCGCAGCCCTGCTTTTTGTAAAATGCTCTTGATAACCGTGGATTTACCGCACCCGTTTGCTCCGTGCAGTGCAACCCGTTCTCCCTTTGTTATCTGTAAAGACAGCTCAGAAAAAACAGGAGCATTTGCGTCAGCATATTGCAGACTGTAATTCTTGATATTTACCAGTGTATTCTTATGATGCACAAGATGAGTAAGCTTCAGACAGTCAGTGCGTTCCAAGTCCTGCAAAAGACCTTCTTTTTCTTCTATTTCACGATTTATTCTGTTTTCAAGCTGTTTTGTTCGGCTTTGCATCTTTTTTGTTTTTGTTCCGATATGTGCTCTTGCATTCACCGGTCGGTCATGCTCTTTTATGGGATCGATTCCTATTTTTGAACGCTCGCTTTTGTCTGCCCACTCTGAGGTGCGCTTTGCCGCCTGCTTTAGCTTTTTGATCTCTTTTCGATGCTTTTCATCTTCACCTGCGGCAAACTGATCTTTACGCTGTTTGTTTTCCCACCAGCTTGAGAAATTACCGCTCTGCACTTCAATCGTTTTTCTGTTCAGCGCAAGCACATGGTCGATGCAGGTATCAAGCAGATCGCGGTCATGGGAAACAAGAATAAATCCCCTCTTGTGAGCCAAATATTTTTTTACGCATTCTCTTGCAGCAGAATCCAAATGATTTGTCGGCTCATCGATAAGCAAAAAGTCATTTTCACCTGAGAATAAAACTGCGAGCAAAATTTTTGTACGCTCTCCGAAACTCAGCGTATTATACGGTCTGTAAAGTATCTCCGCATCTTCATCGAGCTGAGACAGCTCACGTATCACACGCCATAATTCGCATTCGGTCTTTATTTCATGAGCAAAATCGGCAGCCGAAAGTTCCATTTGGTATTCGGTGACCTCATATGGGAAATATTCAAATTTCACATTTGTGTCTATTGAGCCTTGATACGGATACTTTCCCGAAAGCAAGTGTAAAAATGTGGTCTTTCCCTTGCCGTTTCGTCCAATAAAGCCTAACTTCCAGTCCGTGTCTACCGAAAACGACACGTTTTCAAATATGTTGTCAAAGCTTCCCTCATAACAAAAAGTAAGATTATTTACGCGTATTTGTGACATATACAGTCCTCCTTTTTGACCCCGTAAACGTAAAAAACGGGAGCCGTTTGCTGCCAAACAGTTCCCGTTATATACTTATAACCTAATAAATCAGAGGGTCGGCGTACAATTGCCGCTTATCAAAAAAATGCGCACAGAAAAAGAGAGGTTATGAGTACATAATCCACTTTTGGCAACATGATAAAACAGTATGAGTATGTTACTCTCCTGCTATTAGCTTCATGTAATCAAAAGTAAATTATTTGCTCATTTTTACACCTCTCCTCTTTCGTTTTTTACATTGTATCATATCTCGCAGATAATGTCAAGAGATTTGGCTGCGGTTAAAAAAATGCAAACACCGGCCTTATTTTACGGCAAGGTTATGATTTTTGTTTATCTGTCCAAAAGCGATACAGGTGTTCCATTATATATTGATGTACATCATTTTCATTCATTTCATCTGTATATACTTCCATTTGAAACAGTTTGGGATACTATAATGATATTAAAGCCTATTTGCTTTCTTCAAATTTAATGTTAGTATTATATTTTAGGTTGTTAATCGCTTCTTTATCCTTTATTGTTTGCTCAAGATCAATACCGTAGCAGTTTGCAAGAGCAATGCAGTAATACATCACATCCCAAATTTCTTCATCAATCGTTTCTTTTACTGTCTCGGACTGCGACCTTAAAGAAACTTTTCTTATGGCTCTCGATAACTCGCCGACTTCTTCTGAAAGCTTCAGGAAATAGTCTTTGGCAGCCTTAGGATTATAATCTTTAGACATAATATAATTCTGCAAATATTTAATTGTAGTTTTGCCTTCCATCGAAACCTCCGAAGAAAAATTCTTTTTATTTAGCATATCATACTTATGCTCAGAAAACAATATCGCAAATTCAACAAATTTTGTCGTGCAAATTTGTTGAATTTGCGATGTAAAATAATTCAGAGTTTTGAGTCTCAGATCTGAAGATATAATAAAGCCTTAATTTTAAACAGCCGTTAATTAGCAATGAGTTTTCTGTGCTCTGCTCACAGTCCTTTCATCGTTAGTCCGATCCTTCCGCGGGCGCGGTCAATGCTGAGTACACGAACCTTTACCTGCATACCGACGGACAGAACCTCCGACGGATGCTTTATAAATCTGTCGGATATCTCCGATATATGGACAAGTCCGTCCTGATGAACTCCGATATCGACAAAAGCGCCGAAATCTATAACGTTTCTTACAACGCCCGAAAGTTCCGTTCCCTCGGTCAGCTCATCTATTGAGAGCACCCTCTCCTTAAGTTGCGGAGGCGGAAGCTCGTCTCTCACGTCGCGTCCCGGTTTCATAAGCTCGCCTACGATATCACGCAAGGTAGGCTCTCCGCAGCCAAGCTCGCTTGCGGTAGCAGAAAGTCCGCATTCCTTAACCTTTGAATCAAGCTCAGCAAGTCTGCTGCAACGCACATCATCTTCGGTAAAACCGAATTTTGCAAGCAGCGCCTTTGCGATCCCGTATGATTCGGGGTGAACTCCCGTGAAATCAAGCACTTCGGGAGAATCCGTGACTCTGAGAAATCCCGCCGCCTGCTCGTACGCTTTAGCTCCGAATCTCGGAACCTTTAAAACTTCTGCTCTTGTCTCAAACGCGCCGTTTTTCTCACGGTACTTTACAATATTTTTAGCGGATGTAAGATTTATCCCCGAAATATATGATAAAAGCGAATAGGATGCGGTGTTCAGATCAACGCCGACTGAGTTTACGCAATCCTCTACAACGCCTGTAAGTGCGGCGTCAAGAAGCGATACTTTCATGTCATGCTGGTACTGACCGACTCCGATCGATTTCGGATCTATTTTAACAAGCTCGGCAAGCGGATCCTGAAGTCTTCTTGCAATTGATACTGCGGAACGCTGAGTAACATCAAAATCGGGGAATTCCTCCGCTCCGAGCTTTGATGCAGAATAAACTGACGCGCCTGCTTCAGACACGATTATATACTTAGTATCGGTCTTCATATCGGAAAGCAGTGAAGCTATGAACATCTCGCTTTCTCCCGATGCCGTTCCGTTTCCGATCGCCACAACGTCAACGCCGTATTTTTTTATCAGCCCTTCGACGACCTTGCGTGATTCTGCGATTTTCTCATGAGGCTTTGTCGGATAGATAACCGCAGTATCAACAACAGCGCCTGTCGGCGTAATTACGGCAAGCTTACAGCCTGTACGGTATCCGGGATCATATCCGAGCACCGTTTTTCCCTTGAGCGGAGCCTGCATCAGCAGTCCCCTCAAATTCTGTGAAAAAAGTCCTATTGCAGACTGCTCCGCTGAGTCGAACAGCTCCGCTCTGATCTCACGTTCTATCGACGGCGCGATAAGTCTGTCGTAGCTGTCCTCAACCGTTGCTGTCATAAGCTGCAACGCAGGAGATCTTCTGTCTGTTACTACTTTATCTTCAATATACCTTATAATGCTTTCTTTTGAAACCGTTACCGAAACACGGAGAACTCCCTCTTTCTCGCCGCGGTTCAAAGCCAGCACGCGGTGATGCGGAATCTTCGCCGTACTTTCGCTGTACTCGTAGTACTGCTCGTATACAGGTCCGTCTGAAAGTTTTTTAGATTCTATCATGCCGAGCTTCATTGTAAGAGCACGAACGCCTCGTCTGATCTCAGCATTATCTGAAATTTCCTCCGCAATAATATCGCATGCGCCTGCAATTGCAGCTTTGATGTCGGGAACATCCTTTTCTTCGTTTACAAAAGCTGCGGCTACACCATCAATTCCACCACCGTATGATTTTTTCTGAGCTAATATTTCCTTTGCAAGTTCTTCAAGTCCGCGCTCTCTTGCTACAGATGCACGGGTGCGTCTTTTCGGACGGAACGGGCGGTAAATGTCGTCGATCTCCGTCAAAGTCTCAGCCGCGTCAAGCGCCGTGCTTACCTCGTCTGTCATCTTTTCCTGCGATTCAATGAGAGAGCGAACCTCTGAGCGTCGTTCCTCAAGATTTCTGAGGTATGTAAGTCTCTCCGTTATACGCCGTAACTGCTCGTCGTCAAGACCTCCCGTTGCTTCCTTGCGGTAACGCGATATAAACGGTACGGTATTACCCGCATCAAGCAGCTCAACTGCCGCGTCGATACGGCTTTGCTTTATATTCAGCTCGGAGGCAAGTCTTTCGTTTATTGTCATATATAACTCCATTCCGCCGCCAAAGCGGCGGCATAAACAGTAATGATTTCTCATATGTTTCCGAAGAAACAAAAATAGGGTAGATCCAATTTATAAGGAGAATTTGGGCGTGAGACAGGTGCGCTTCGACACAAGCTAAACATATCTTTCACGCTATTTTCCCCTTTCCGGTTTAATCAGATATTATCTTATTTCGCTGTCGTTAAAAACCGTGTGCTTTTTTGATTTCAGGATACGGACAAGCTCGGTGCCGCTTTCTATCGGTGCGTCAGTCAAGATTCCCGCTTTAGGCACGTGATGCGGATCATGATGGTCAGTTCCCGCCGTCATGATAACGTGTCCGTCACTGTTATAAAAATCGGCGAGGGCACGTGCGACAGCGTTACGGGACTCCCACTCGGGATGAGAATTTACCACTTCGTATCCGTCGACAAATCCATGCTCTATCATCTTGATTCCGTTGCGCATCGGATGAGCCTGAATAAAGAGACAGCCGCGGGAATTAAAGTATTTATGCAGATCAGGCAGAGACATATCGAAAATGTCGGGAATTCCAAGCATGATATCTCTCGTCAGCTCTCCGAGAATAAGGTATTCGTTGGAATTCTCATTTGTTTTAAGCTCAGCTCCCGTAATTATGTTTATCTTACCGTTCGCGGCATTTCTTGCAATATCCGCGGCGCGGAAAAATCCCTCAACAAATTCCGCATAGGACCTCTCTCCCTTATGATTCGGCGAAAAATGATTGGTTATCACAAGTGAAGTATATCCGCAGTCTATGTATTTTTTTACTGTATCAGCTCCGCACTCAGACGCGCAGCCTGAAGCCTCGCTTGTATGGCAGTGCAGATCGGTCTTGTATTTCATTGGTATGCCTCTTCTCTCCTTATGGTTTATGGCGGTTTCGTTATAGGCGAAATTCGCTCTGTGTCTTCGGCAAATCTTGCCCGCGAAAGTCACAGAGCATGTCTGAAAACAGCTAACATACGCCTCGGCGCATTTTATTTTCAGACTCAATCCTATGTTTTAATATCAATAAAAAATCATGTTTTTGCCGCGCAGATCATCCGTCGGCATTAACATGAACATCATAGCAAATTATAACTCTCATGTCAAGTGAAATGGATAATAAAAAGCTTTAAAGTAAAAGCCAATGCAGTTTCCGTCATTGTTTCGCTTTGTAATACGGTTAAGATCATCGGCATACTGACCGATGATTGTATGTATGGATCTGCACCCCCCTGCTCCGATATTATAGATTATAATATATTCCGACTTGAAGAACTTTAACTGTGATTTCAAAGCCGCCGCGAGATATATGCCGAAGGCGAGTTTAGAATGCGAGAGTGAAGCAGCTGTTGTAACTACTGCAAAGGCATCTACAAAATTCCTTCAAGAGAGAACGTTTCGGATTCAGAAAGCTTTGTGAGCTTCTCTGAGAAAGCTGTTAAGTAAACTTTGTATAGTCCGATATCTCCCGATTCAAACGCTGCCTGTGTTAATTTCATGGAAATATCAATATCGTCTGATTCTTTCCGACTTATGCTCAAGCAAAGCAAAAATCGGTGATCTTCCCATTTTCTCTCAATATTTTGAAGAATGGAATTCGCATCATCCGAGATTGTGTCATCGGTAATCATACTTTCCAATGTATTAATTTCAAGGATCATGTCTTCTATTATATTTTTTGTGCTGACAGATGTGTATATAACTAATGTGAATGTGAGCAAAAACGCCATACATGCAGAAATAAAAATTTTCATAATTTAAGTTTCCTTTTTGCAGATGGAATTGCACCATATATAATGTATATAATGCAGATTCTCAAATTTCTCTTTTCTTTTTCTTGTATTCAGGAGACAGATGAAGTTCTTTTTCTATCGTATGCGACGTTCCCTCTTTTTTTAGATATAAATTTATTTTTCCGGAGTCGTCAACGGTCATAAGAAAAATCGAATCAAGGCTGATTTCTTTATTTGATAAAAAATCTTTGAGCCATTTCATGTTTTTGCCTGCAAGCTGCATTGCCGACGAATCTGTTTTTCCGTCAATAACTATCGGATGAGCGCTGCCGGGCTCTTTGGTTTTGATAGCAAGCTCTGACGGAGTTATCGGAGAGGATTCTGATTTCATTAAAACTGAAATTTTTCCGTTTTCCTCGAGGTAGGCATATTCGACGTCTGCAATATTAAACGCTCCCTTTTGACGAAGCTCTCCCAAAAGTTCTTCAATATCAAGCCTGTTTTTTGCGAGCGCTTCTCCATTAAGCTTTCCGTGAGATATAATCAGAGCAGGCGAACCGCTGAACATTTTTTTAAAAGCGTGGCTTTTTGTCTGCAAAAATGAAAAAATAACTTCGAGAGATATAAGAAGGATTATCGGTACTATTGCATGAGACAGCGGTGCGTCTTTATCGGATATCGGTATCACGGCAAGCTCTGAGAGCATGAATGTAATTGCGAGTTCGGAAATTTGCAGCTCGCCGATCTGACGCTTTCCGGTGAGACGCATTGCCGCTATCAATATGATATATATAATAAAGGTTCTCAGAAATACAGTTATCATTATTTCCTCCGCACATATCCCGATGGAAAAATAAATCAAATATATTATTGGATGATATAAAAAAATTATTCGCATTTTTGCATTTTGAGGCAATAAACAATGGAAAAGCAATAACTAAAACGGCTTAAAACAGAGATAAAAGTATTGGGAGAGAAAGGGGGAATCAGGTATAGAGGGGAAGTGGGATAAAAAAATATTGAAAAAGATTAAAAAAAGGTATTGACAAGTGGAGGAGAAAGTGGTATACTATTAAAGCTGTCGCGGAGAGCGGTGCTGAGAAAGGCTGCTGAGCGAAGCA
>JAAWQR010000019.1 GCA_022800625.1 Clostridiales bacterium
TGCCCAGTGAGTCTTAGTATCGTTAAAGGTTACTTTATCACCCATGCCCTTGATCTCTTCATCGGATACACCTGCGTATCTGCGAATGATCGTTGCAAGCTCTGCTCTTGTTGTTTTCTCATTCGGTAGCCATGCGTCCTCACCGCTCGGAAGTCTCTTTCCTTTGATAAGACTCATGTTGTATGTAGTCTTCATTGCACCGAAATACCACTTATCATTGTCCTTTTCAACATCCTTGAGCAGGTCTTTAGGAGCTGTATTAGCGTCTGCGCTCAGTGTGACAGGCTCCTTTTTAGGTGTGCCGAGAGTAACTTTTTCTTCATCAGCAGCGCTTATAGGGGATACCGCGCACATACCGGCAATCATTGCAGAAAGAAGCAATGCGCTTACAATTTTCTTCTTCATAATTACGTCCTCCAAAAAAAGTATATTTGTTTAATACCTTTCGGTATCTGTATATATAATATCATAAAATATACTGAAAAGCAATACTTATTTAGAAAATTTCTTATGTTTTTTGTCTCTGTGTTTCATAAATTTATCAATACAAACAATACTTATTTCAAACATAATTATAGAAAGAATGATTAAAAAGGAATCTTCTGTAAATCTGTGATGTCCTAAATGAAAAATTTACAGGCGGTAACATAACAGAAGACTTTATTCCTTTCGAGAGTTGCTGTTTAAGCAATTTTCGCGGGAACGGCGCAACTTTTTCAATTGCAGATACTATTTTCTTCAAAAACTGAAATGCACAATGAATGACTCGTGCATTATACGCGGATTTTGCACGATTGAAAAAGAAGTTTAAGATCTCAAATTTATATAATTACACTCCTTTGTTCCTGTTTTATGTATTCTCAGCTGAGGATACTCTGATATCGGATAATTTTCAGTTTCAGGCAAACTGACTTTATTTTTCAGCCGTAAAAAACAGTCTCGGGAATCTGAATATTATATCACCGCTGTTTTGAATACTGTAATCTTTTTCGGCTTCTTTCAGAACATCCCCTTCAAAGTTGCGTGCATCTCTGTCAGACAACTGATTAAGATACGGTCTGAGTCCTGTTCCCTTATACCATTCTATGATACTTTGATGCGACGGCATTCTGTGATAATAAACTGTTTCCCAAATTCTGAAATCACTTGACAGCTCTGATAATATATCAAAATATTCTTCTTCGGTGAGATTATGGAATTCTCTCTCAGAGGATAATTTCTCTGACCATTTTTCGGATTTTGCAATGTCTTTTATTATCCTGTGCATAGGATGCTTTGACTGAAGCGGTGTTTGTACGGCTAAAACTCCTCCCTTATTCAAAAGTCCCAACATATTTTTTAACAACTGTCTGTGATCCGGTATCCACTGAATACATGCGTTTGAAAAAACAATATCATATTTGCAGTCAAGTTTTTGCAGATCACAGGAGGCGTCAAGTTTTATGAATTTCAGATCAGGATGATTTTTTCTTGCAGATTCAAGCATTTCTTCAGAAAGATCCGCTCCGACGATATCGGCATTCGGAAATTTCATTTTCAAGAATTCCGTGCTGTTTCCGATGCCGCAGCCGATATCTATGATCTTTTCGGGATTCACAATGTCTATTGCATCTGCCAAATCACGCGCAGGCAGTGTTCTTTCACGTTCAAATTTACCGTATTGATCTGCATTCCATTTCATTTGTTTTGCCTCCTGTTTCAAATAATTATAATCAGTTCTGCATTTTTATCTGTTCTTCCGAGATCAGTGGATAGCTTACAAGAACTTCACCGTCTAAATCTTCGTTATACATATTTACAGCTGTAATTTGATGATTGTCGTATGTGTTATAGTAATAAATTCCGCGTTCAGTATTACAGCACGATGTGTATATCGTGATCTCATATTTTCCGTTACCGATATCACAGCAGCCTCTTTGCTGTTCGACCGAGCCTAATATATGAAAAAATTGACTGACGCTTTTCTCCTCGGAATCTTCTGACACAGAATTCATTTTAGTAAAACTTGCTCTTACAAACCGTGACTGAGACGACAGATCACCCGGAAGTCCCAAAGCGCCCATTCCGCGGCTGTAACTCTGAAGCGAAAGCTCCTTTGAAAATCTGTTTTCAGGTTCCTTCGGCGACAAATTCATATAATTGTTGAGAGAAAATAACTGCTCGTCAAACGGCGGATTGTTTGTCAGCACACCGACGGGATTATTATAAATTCTAATTCCCTCTTCCACTGATTCAACAGTTACCGCTTCGTTTTTATCCGCGATAATCCAATGAAGCTGAGCGGGCGGAAGCTTTTCGCTGAACGGAGTGTTTACAAGATTTATCCTGCCTATCAGACCGACTGCTTCTCTGACTGTAGCACACTTACTTAAAATCCACGGTATGAATTCGAATGTCGCAATATTATCCCTCTCCGGCAGTCTTTCGCCGTACCACGCATTTCCGACAAAATTAAGTCCTGCCATTCCGAGTCCTTTTTCATTTACAGCGTCATAATAAAGGGGATAACCGTCCGCAATGTGAGCCATACCGATCAGAGCGTAATGTTCATTCAGTTCACCCGTATTTCTGAATTTAAACTTATGTCTTCTCGGTGTTACCGTAATAGTTTCTCCGTATGAAAAATCATAATCGAGCGTTCTGCCGAAATAAAAATCCTTTGTCTTATAGGTTGCTGCCGTACACATAAACGACTCCCTTCATGTAATTGATCTGAGCGCTTACATTATTTTCCCGAATTCAACTGTTTTATACTTCATTGATATTTTTAAAACTTTCCAGCCGTACACAGTCAGCTCTTTTTTATATGTCAGGAATGAATGATCTATCGGAAACTTCGTAATGCTTTCAATTTCGGCATATGTCATCTTAAGGCTGTCAGAATCTTGTTCTTTTATATGCTTCCACAGAGGTTCGTATTTACTCATTATTAAGCCACTGCTCCTTTGTTATACAGCTAATATGAGAGGTTCGTGTTTCTCCGAGCAGGGGGACGGGTACTCCATCTTTTGTATGATGATATTTAAAGCCGATTTTTTCCTGTGCTCTTTTTGACTTAATGTTTCCGTCGTAATATCCGCACCATATGGTACTCATATTCAGTTCTTTAAATCCGCGACGGATGAGTTCTGTTGCCGCTTCCGGAATTATTCCTCTTCCCCAAAATTCTTTGCCGAGCCAAAAGCCAAGCTCGCATTCATCGTCACGATCGGTTATATCTGCCGGTCCGTTGTTTAGTAGCAGTTCTATAGCTCCGATAGCTATGCCGTCTGTTTTCAGGCATACGGCATAGCATTCTTTGCCGCATAAAACATTTTTTATGATATTCAGACTTTCGTCTATGCTTTTGTGCGGCGGCCAACCTGCAATCGGTCCGACATCAGGGTCTTTTGCATATTTATAAAGACTTTCCGCATCGGTGTCTCTCCACGGACGGAGTATCAGTCTTTCTGTATATAATTCCATGACTTTAGTCTCCTTTTATATTGTTGTATTTTAATCGTTTCTAATTAACTCTCCTCAAAAACCTTTTTCTTTCAGTTCATTCACAATGCTGACGTAGAATTCTGTAATGTCACGTACACCGTCACCGTTTTTCCACGAAAAATGTCTTCTCCTCAGGTCTACCTCGTCGCAATGTGATATTCCTCTGCCCGAGTTTCCCGTTATTATGCCGCGGAAGTTTGTCCATTCTACGGCTCTCGGTGCAAGCAAGCCGTCGTTTTGTCCTTCAAAAATTTTGACCACCATTGACGGGAGAATCATAATAATATCGCTCCATACATGTTTCATTACAAAAGCATAGCTTTGATAATACACATCCGATGAGTCGGGATTATTTCGGTTAAAATCTGCGGCGGATGCCGTTGTAAAAGCGTTGATGACCTTATATGTATCAGGCGTTTTATCACCGCAGATTTTGAGCCATATGTCTGCACATGCCGAAACAAATTTCACCGCAGGTTTCGGCAGCTTCAGCAGACGGTCAACGGTCAGCGAACCGTTGTGTGGAGTGCCGATTGTCGTAAGCGAAGCAACATATTCCGATATTCCGAGTGAAGAGATTGCGTATCGCATATCAAGTCCGCCTTTTGAATGAGCAATCACATTCAGCTTGTCTGCTCCCGACTCGGCGATTATTTCACGTACTCTGTTTGCCAAAACTTCACCGTTTGACTCAATTGTTCCGTTTGCATCCTGATTTCCGTGATATATCTTACAGCCGAGCTCTTCCAAGTTCTTCGGGATTCTTCCCCAGTAGCCGATATGTTTGCTGTCTCTGAATCCCATGCCGTGAACAAGGAGAATCGGATATTTTAAGCTTTCATACATATGTTTTATCTCCCTTTTGAATCGGCTGTTACTTTATTTTATAAATGGAATTATGTTTATTCCGATACAATTTATAAAGTTCCCCATTCATCGTGCTGTTCACCGTATTCTTTCATTATATCCGCAACAGATCGATTCATAAAGTATTCGCCGTAAAGTTTCGCTCTGCCTTTTTCACAGGTTAATAACATCACACACTCAACATGCTCGCTGCGCGGGAACATGTTTATCGGCACGGCTTCCGAGATCTTGTATCCGTGATCTGCGAGACGCGCCGCATCTCTTGCAAGCGTTGACGGATTGCATGAAACATATATGATATTATCGGGGTGCATGTCTGTTAAAACTTTTACGGCTTCGCCTGACATTCCTCTCCTCGGCGGATCGACCACTGAAAGTTCCGGCTTGTTTTCTGCCGCATATTTTGCAGCGTCTCCGCAGAAAAATTCTATGTTTTTGAGACCGTTCAGCTCAGCGTTATATTTCGCATCCTTTACGGCTGACTTATTTATCTCAACTCCCGTGAACGATGCGTTCTTAAAACGCGACGCAAGAATTATTCCGAGCGTTCCCGTTCCGCAGTACAGATCCGCGCATTTTGTGAAACTGCATTTTTCAGCGAAATTTAAGACAATCTCCGCTATTTTTTCCGCTCCATCATAGTTCACCTGAAAAAATGCTTCGGGTGATATTCTGAATTTTAGTCCCGCAAGCGTGCTCATAATATGCTTGTCTCCGATTTCAAGTGACAATTCTCTGTTTTTGCCTCTCACCGATAAAACTCCCGATATTTCACCGTGCCTTCCTTTTATATATTCAGCATAGGCACGCGCATTCTTATCGTTCATTTTTGAATCTATCACTGCACATATTTTGCCGTCTGTTGAAACTCTGAGCGTCAGCGAATCTGCAGCTGTCTTTTTATCACTGAAATATTCCGCACTGTCTGTTGCAATTTTGTGAAACGACGGTGGATAAATACCGCACAGTGCGTCCGAAAAAGGTACAAGCTTGTTTGAACCTGCCGCATAAAATCCAACATTACCGCCGTCAAAGTGGAATACTGCCTTATTTCTGTAGCCTTCATCCTTAGTAGCTATGAGCGGCTTTACGTTTTCATCGCTCAGAGAGACCTTCAGTAAAGCACGGCGGACTGCATTCTCCTTTATTTGGCATTCGTCAGAGTAGGAAATACATCTGTGCACACAGCCTCCGCAGAACGGGAAATACGGGCACTCCGACTCAACTCTCCGTTCGGATTTTTCGATCATCTCCGTGCACACTGCCGTCGCATAGCTTTTTTTTACATCTGTCACGCGAATTTTGCATCTGTCGCCGTATACTGCGCCGTCAACAAATATCACAAGTCCGTCCGCTTTGCAGACGCCGCGTCCTAATATTGTGATCTCCTCAATTTTACAAACAAGCTCTTGTCCGAGTTTTAACATACAGCGATGATCCTTTGCCTTACAAATTTTACGTATCTATATTGATATTATAAATTACGAAAAAGTGATTGTCAACGAAAAATACAAAGCTCTTCAGAAGAGGGCGAAAATTTCAGCTTTTTCGCAAAATATATCTTCCATTATCTGATGAGTTGTGATATAATATAAGGTAATAATGCCAAAGTTCAGATGACGCTTTGGAAGCGTTAACGAAAATCAGACAGCTGTTTTATGCCCTAAAATTTTTGTTAATTCGGAAAATACTTTTTATACAGTAAGATCGGAGCGATATAATTTGATAAGAGAAGATCTAAGAAACATTGCGATCATAGCTCACGTTGACCACGGCAAGACAACGCTTGTTGACGAAATGCTGAAGCAGTGCGGAGAATACCATGAAAATCAGGTAGTGCGTGAGCGCGTTATGGATTCAGGAGACTTGGAGCGCGAAAGAGGAATTACTATCCTTGCAAAAAACACATCGGTTGTCAAAAACGGAATTAAGATAAATATTGTCGATACCCCCGGGCACGCCGATTTCGGCGGAGAGGTAGAGCGAATCCTCAAAATGGTAAACGGAGTGCTTCTTCTTGTTGATGCAGCTGAAGGACCTATGCCGCAGACTCGCTTTGTTCTTCGCCGTGCAATGGAGCTGGGACACAAGATAATCGTTGTTATCAATAAGATAGACAAGCCTGACGCACGTCTTGAGGAAGTTGAGGAAGAAGTCCTTGAACTGCTCCTCGAACTGGACGCTACGGACGAACAGCTTGACTCTCCTATGATTTTCTGTTCAGGCAGAGCAGGAACAGCTTCTCTTTCACCATATGAAAAGGGAGAAAACTTAGATCCACTCTTTAATACCATCATAGAATATATGCCCTCTCCCGAGGGAGATGCGGAAGGGCCGCTTCAGCTTCTCGTTTCATCTATAGACTACAACGAGTACGTAGGACGAATCGGTATCGGAAGAATTGAAAGAGGCCGTGCGGCTGTCGGGGCAGACGCTGTTATCGTAAACTATCACACACCCGACGCTCCTCCGAAAAAAACCAAGATTGTAACGCTTTACGAATTTGACGGACTTAGCCGAAAAGAAGTTGAGTCTGCTAACGTCGGAGATATTGTTTGCTTCTCCGGAGCTGAGAGTATCACGATCGGCGACACCATCGCAGCGCCGTCAAATCCCGAGCCGCTTGAATTCGTCAAGGTAAGCGAACCTACGATGGAGATGACGTTTGCCGTAAACGACAGCCCTCTTGCAGGACGTGAGGGTAAGTTTGTTACATCACGCCAGATCAGAGAGCGTCTTTACAAAGAAACGCTCAAGGACGTATCGCTTCGTGTATCAGACGGAGATACGACCGATTCCTTCAAGGTCGCAGGGCGCGGAGAAATGCATCTATCTATCCTTATTGAGACGATGCGCCGAGAGGGATATGAGATATGCTGCTCCACTCCGCATGTTCTTTATAAAGAGATAGACGGCGTAAAGTGCGAGCCTATAGAACGTGTTTCGCTTGATGTTCCCGAACAGTATGTCGGATCGGTAGTGGAAAAGCTCGGCGCTCGGCGCGGAGAGCTTCTTGAAATGAATCTCACAGGCTCACGCATGAAGATAGAATATTCAATTCCTGCGAGATGCCTATTCGGATACCGCAGTGAGTTTATGACTGATACACGCGGAGAGGGAATCATAAATTCCGTATTTGAAGGCTATCAGCCGTATAAGGGAGAGGTTACTACGAGATTTACAGGTTCTCTTGTTGCTTCCGAAGACGGTGAGTCCACATCTTACGGACTGTACAACAGTCAGGACAGAGGTGTTATGTTTATCGGCGTTCAGACACCCGTTTATGAGGGAATGATCGTCGGAGAATGTCCGAAGCAGGAGGACATCGCACTGAACGTATGTAAGAAAAAGCACCTCACTTCAATTCGCTCCTCAGGAGCTGACGAAGCGCTCAGACTTGTACCGCCAAAGGTGTTCTCTCTTGAGCAGGCGATTGAATTTATCGGCGAGGACGAGCTGATCGAAGTAACGCCTAAAACGATCAGACTGAGAAAGAAAATTCTGAATACCGAGCTTCGCCTTAAAGCAGTGGCAAGACAGAAAAAAGGAAACTGATTAGCCGAAATTTTAGTGAAGGGAAAGAAAATTCATGCTTGATTTAAAATTCATAAGAGAAAATCCGGATATTGTCAAACAGAATATAAAGAATAAATTTCAGGATTCAAAGCTGCCGCTGGTGGACGAGCTTATAGCTCTTGATGCTGAAAACCGTGCTGTGATGAAAGAAGCCGATGATATGCGCGCAAACCGCAACAAAATATCAAAGATGATCGGCGGACTTATGGCACAGGGCAAGCGCGAGGAAGCGGAAGAAGCAAAGCGTCAGGTCAGCGAACAGTCGGCGCGCCTTGCGGAAGCTGAGGCAAAGGAAGCAGAGCTTGGCGAAAAGATCAAAAAGATTCAGATGGTTATCCCGAACATAATTGAACCGTCTGTTCCGATTGGCCGCGATGACAGCGAGAACGTTGAGGTCACAAAGTACGGCGAGCCTGTAGTACCCGACTTTGAGATACCGTACCATTCTGAAATTATGGAGAATTTTGCGGGGCTCGACCTTGACAGCGCTCGCCGAGTTGCAGGAAACGGATTTTACTATCTCATGGGAGATATTGCGAGACTTCATTCTGCGGTGATCTCATATGCGAGAGATTTTATGATAGACCGCGGCTTCACCTACTGCGTACCTCCTTATATGATTCGCTCGGGAGTTGTGACGGGCGTTATGAGTTTTGCCGAGATGGACGCTATGATGTACAAGATCGAAGGCGAAGATCTTTACCTCATCGGAACGAGCGAACACTCCATGATCGGTAAATTTATAGATCAGATTCTTCCCGAAGCTGAGCTTCCGTATACTCTTACATCATATTCTCCCTGCTTCCGCAAGGAAAAGGGCGCTCACGGAATTGAGGAGCGCGGCGTATACAGAATTCACCAGTTTGAAAAACAGGAAATGATCGTTGTCTGCAAACCCGAAGAGAGCGCGATGTGGTTCGACCGTCTGTGGCAGAACACCGTTGATCTCTTCCGTTCGCTTGATATTCCGGTCAGAACGCTTGAGTGCTGCTCTGGTGACCTTGCAGATCTTAAAGTTAAATCCTTTGACGTTGAGGCTTGGTCGCCGAGACAGAAGAAGTATTTTGAAGTGGGAAGCTGTTCAAATCTCGGAGACGCGCAGGCGCGACGCCTGAAAATCCGTGTAAACGGCGAGAACGGCAAAAAGTATTTGGCTCATACGCTCAACAACACCGTTGTGGCTCCGCCGAGAATGCTGATTGCGTTCCTTGAAAATAATCTGAATGGGGATATGTCTGTTTCTATTCCCGAGGTTCTCAGACCTTACATGGGCGGAAAAGAGAAGCTTGTTCCTTGCAAAAATAAATAAAACAGTTGAACCTCGCGGAATGCAGATGTGCGCTCCGCGAGATTTTTTATGCTCTGCGGCGTGAATATTCGATCATTCATATGGAATTGTGCGTTCTGACGAATAAATTGATGTAACACTATTTTATTTACCAAATAACAAGTGAATATTATTGCAATTTAACGAAAATTATATTTTTGTAGTAATATAATTGACATGATATTTAATAAATGATATACTTGTATCAGAGGAAAATATTAGAAATGGAGTGATACCGATGCAGAATTTACTAATGCTTGATCTTATTTGAGACTTAAATTTATTAAGCGGTAATTGAGTGCTTGCTGTGCATAAGTCTTAAATTGTCAAGTAACTGTTTCTCTTATTTAATTTATAAAAAATCAGGAGGATTAAAAAATGCGCAGAAAATTTTTTGCACTGATATTTGTAGGATTTCTCACAGTGATTTTAAGTGTTGCAGTAAATGCTAATCCCGACGGACCGAGAATTACAAACCCAATACAGTATAGCGAACATAAAATTGGATCGGATGTAAAAATCTATTGGAAAGCACCTGACTCTAAATACGGCTCTGTTGATCATTATGTTATATCTATTAGAAAGTTTTATACTAAAGAGAATGTAAATAATAGTTCTTCCGGTTCATTGATTGTGGATAACATACCTTGCCCGAAATTGACTACATCATGCACGATAAGTGGTTCAATGTTGGAAAAATATTATCTTGAATCTACTGCTGATAAAAAGTATAGAAAATATCGTATATCTGTTTGCGCTGTTATGGAAGATGGAACAAAGCGGTGGTCGAATCATCAATATTTTTACATTTCAGCTCATAATACACCAGCAGATAAGCCTATTTCTTTTCATATATATAATGGATTTACGACAGATAGCAAAAATCAAGTATATTATGCTTGCCAAAACTGGAATAATAAGTTAGATATAGGAAGAGAGATAGTTAATACCTACCCGTTCACGATGGGAACTAACGATATAGATGTTAATCTTAATGACAGGGTAAATATTGTAACTAAAAGTAATTTAAAAGCTACAGGAGGTATAATGACAACATATATTATTAGAAATTCTGATTACAAACTTCGTGAATCGGATATTATGGTTAATTCATATCATTCATGGGCAAATTCATCTCAGCCTGAAAAATACAACTTTTATAATGCGATAACGCATGAAATTGGACATGTTGTTGGCTTGACAGATAAGTATGATTCGTGGGCAACAGAGTGGACAATGTATGGTTACGCAGATTATAATGAGGACAAAAAAATAACATTGACATTACGTGATATTGCGAATGGGATCTCTTTGTACGATTAGTAAATCAATAATTTATATAAATTAAATACGGAGGAATAGCTTATGAAAAAAGTATTGGCCATAGCATTAGCATCGGCACTGTTAATCGCAGCATCGTTCAGCCTGTACGGCTGCGCCGAAAACAAAACAGAGCCTGCGCCGTCAGTTACCGAAACGGAAAAACAAACGGAAACAGAAGAAAAGAAAATTCTTGAAATTCATCATTTAATTGTTGAGCCGGATTATGAGTATCAATTATATCTTTCCGATGATGTTATTTTAGGAGAAGTTATTGAAGAACTTGAAAGTGGATATACAAATCCTGACAGAACAAAAGATATCATAAACGCTTGGCAAACTAAGTATGTTGTGAGGGTCGATAAATCATATAAAAACGTTTTAAAGGAAGGAGAAGAAATAGAGGTAATTACATGGAATAGAATAGGGTTATATCCTGAAGATGAAGAAAACTATCAAATAGAAAATGACGAAGAGGAATTTTACCTTAAAAAAGGGCAACACGGCGTTTTTATGTTGAATTATGATGAGCGTGACAAGCTGTATGATATTGTTTATGAGAAAGAAGGCATATTCGAGCCAATGGAATCAGGCGTTGCTTTAATAAACGAGGACTCGGCAGAAGTCTATGCCTCACCGAGCTTTGAGATCACGCTTGACCAAATACCTGCCGATATTGAACGTGCAGATGAAAAATTCGGCGACCGCGACGAAACCCCGGTAAACGGCGGCGGAATTTTCGTTGATGAAAGTCAGAGTAATGAGGTAGAATGAGTTAAAATATATAAAAAACCTCGCGGAATGCCGATGTGCGCTCTGCGAGTTTTTTTCGTCTTGGATTATGCTTTACAGTGAGGGCAAGCAATTTTTATGACAAATGTGCATTCTGACAAATAAATCTCGAAAATATGGTTTTGTTCACCCAATAATAAGCGAATATTACTGCAATTCAACGAAAATTATATTTTTGTAATAATATAATTGACAAGATATTCAACAAATGATATACTTGTATCAGAGGAAGATATTAGAAAGGCTGTGATACCGATGCAGAAGAATCGGATACTATTGTAAATGCTATATTCTTGCTTGATTTAAAACAATATCGAACAGATGCTGAGGATTAACTTATGAAAAAAGTAATAAAAGTAGCACTAGCATCGGCGCTTCTGCTTGCATCGTCATTCAGCCTATACAGTTGTGCTGAAAATAAGGAAAAACCTTTGGACTCAAGCCATGATACGGAAAAACAAACAGAAATCGCCGAAACAGAATTGCCGAAACGCTTTCTATCTGTAAATACGAGCAGGCCTGAGCCTGATTATGAAACTCAATTATGGAATTCGGATGATGTAGTGCTCGGCGAGGTTGTTGAGGAACTTGAAGCGATACCCGACCCTGAAACTGAAGGAGTATACAGCTATGGCTTTATAACGCCTTATCGTTTCAAGGTAGAAAAATCATATAAGGGTCTGATTGAAGAAGGAGACACCATTACTGTACATGTGTGGAACTTCCCGGAGACTATCACCGAGGACGGAGAAGTATTCGCAGTTGTATCAGACACGAAAGATTTTTATCTCCATGAAGGTCAGCGCGGTGTTTTCATGCTCAAACATTCTGATTACCTTTCAGACGATAAGGAGTCAGGTGAATTCAGAGTGGCTTATAAAGAAGAAGGCATATTCGAGCCGAAGGAATCAGGCATTGCTTTAATAAACGAAGATAGCGCGGAAGTCTACGCTTCACCGAGCTTTGAGATCACGCTTGATCAGATATCCGCAGATATTGAACGTGCAGACGAAAAATTCGGCGACCGCGACGAAGCCCCGGTAAACGGCGGCGGTATTTTCGTTGATGAAGGTCAGAGTAATGAAGTCGAATAAGTTTAAGTATATAAAAATGACGCTCTGTATAACAGCAGGGCGTCATTTCGTGTATAGCTTTATAAATCAGCTTTTGATTCAGTGATTTTCAGAGCAGCGGCAGCCTGAATTCTTTAAAATAAATGATTCACAATCTGTGCACTGAACAACGGTAGGATTCTTTTCGTGCGTGCCGATTCTGATTCTGTTCAGCGCGCAGAAGTTATCGTCTGTTGAATGGTTAGCGCACTGAGTAACAGTGCACTCTATGCTGTGATTGCAGTTCTTGTTATCCATAGTTATGACCATCTCTTTCACTATAATTTGAAATCAATCGATTTCAAATAAAGTATGCGCGATTTCAGCCTGAGATATGCAGTAAGTTTATTTTCAAATGTTTAATTGACGCATATCGGCACATTATATAATAAGTATAATGACCTGAAAAACATTATATATAAATTCAGGCGAATAAAACACAAAATTTATATTTTTACTTGACTTATGTTCATTTTAGTGATATAATCATGATAAATTGAACACGAGCTGATAAAAATTAAAGCTGTTCAAAAATAAAAGTTGAAATTTCGTAATAAGGAAAGGACTAACTCTATGAAAACAGGTTTCAAAAGATTTTCAGCGCTTCTCCTGTCAGCTGTAATGCTTACGGCTACTCTTGTATCATGCGGAGAAAAGAAAAAGAGCATAACCGTTTACGCCTCGTCCGAGGATTTCAGAATTGAAATGGCTCAGAAGATGGTAAATGAAAAGTTCCCAGAATATGACGTAAAAATAGAATACATGTCAACAGGAGACTTGTCCGCTAAGATGATCGCCGAGGGCAAAGATGCCGATGCCGATATCATCTATGAGCTTGAGAATCCATATCTCGAAAAGATAAGCGATAACCTTGCTACTCTCGACAATGTTGATTACAGCATATTTGTGGATTCTTTGGTCAGCCCGAACCACAAATATGTACCTCTTGTAATAGCAAGCGGTGCTATCATTATAAATGAAAAGATGCTCGAAGAAAAAGGACTCCCCGTTCCGGAAAGCTATGACGATCTCTTAAAGCCGGAATATAAGGGACTTATCTCCATGCCGAACCCCAAATCATCGGGAACAGGTTACATTTTCTATCTCAGCATGGTAAATGAGCGCGGAGAAGAAGCTGCTCTCGAATACTTCGACAGCCTTGCAGAAAATATCTCAGGTCAGGGCTTTACAACTTCGGGCTCAGGTCCTATGCAGGCTCTTAAAATGGGCGAGGCTGCAATAGCTCTCGGACTTACGATGTCCGCTGCAACCGAAAATTCCAACGGCTCGGATTATACGATCAAGTACTTTGAAGAAGGCGCACCGTATACGGTCTACTCTTCTGCTGTTATCGAAGGCAGACAAAACGATGAAGATGTAATGAAGGTATTTAACTACATTGTAAGCGATGTTTGCCCGAAAGATAAAGAGCTTTTCTCACCTGAAAAAATCTATAAGGATCGCGATTTCACTATCGAAAATTATCCAACAGATATAAATTATGCCGACATGAAGGACGTGTCCGACATTAACGTAAAAGAGGATCTTCTTAACAAATGGAAATACTAAGAGTTACAAATCTCACTAAAAAGTTCGGCGAGCGAACAGCGCTTGATAATGTTTCCTTTTCGGTCGAGGATGGAGAATTTCTCTCTATCCTCGGCCCTTCGGGTTGCGGTAAAACGACTCTTCTCCGAATTTTGATAGGCCTGCTGGGCGCAGATTCGGGAACTGTTACGGAGCGCGGTGAGGATATTACAAACGCTCCGTCCGACAAGAGAAAAATGGGCATTGTTTTTCAGAATTACGCCCTTTTCGAAAACATGACAGTTTTGAAAAATGTTGAGTATGCCATGAAATTCCGTCCCGAACTTAAATCGGGGGCGAGAGATCGTGCGCGCGAGCTGATAGATCAGGTCGGTCTTGCAGAGCATATGAATAAGTATCCGAGCGAACTGTCGGGAGGACAGCAACAGAGAGTTGCGATTGCGAGAACTCTTGCTCTGAAGCCTGATATCATACTTTTTGACGAGCCGATGAGCGCGCTTGACGTTGCAACCCGTCTTTCCCTCAGACGCGAGCTGAAAGATATTCAGAAAAATTCGGGTACTACAATGATTTACATAACTCATGACCAAGAGGAAGCGTTTGCGATGTCAGATCGCATTATGGTCATGGGGGAAGCAAGAATTCATCAGCTTGATACGCCTGATAATATACTTGATGCTCCCGCTGACGATTATGTCAGAGAATTTGTCATAGACAACCTGAAGGCTAAAATCGAATCTCTCGCAAAATATATGAGAAACTGACGAGGCGAGCCGTTATGACAAATAAAAAATCACAAAGCAGGAATGTTTTTGCAGGCTCAACAAAGCTGCTTCTTTGCTGCTTCTTTATTGCGGCTGTCATTATTCCGCTTATACGAATGCTCTTCAATCTGAAGGATGCAGATGTTGCGGGTATACTCAGCAGCGGAGCTACTGTGACGGCACTGATAAATTCTCTTGCTGTGTCTCTTACCGCTACAATTATAGCCATAATTATAGCCGCTATTGCCGCTTACTGCATAACAAGATGCGATATTAAGCTGCGCGGACTTTTCAGCATTTGTATACTTCTTCCCATGCTTATTCCGTCAATTTCTCACGGAATGGGATATATTATTCTCTTTGGTTCAAACGGACGGCTGTCAAAACTGCTCGGACTGACGTCGGGACTATACGGATTTTGGGGAATCGTTATCGGCTCGGTAATGTATGCTTTTCCCGTCGCTTACCTTATGATTTCCGATATACTGAAATACGAGGACAGTACGCCTTACGAGGCTGCTGCCGTTCTCGGAATTCCGAAGCTGAGAAGATTCACGGCTATCACGTTTCCGTATATGAGAAAGCCGATGATCAGCGTTATCTTTGCAACCTTTACAATGATAGTAACCGACTACGGAGTACCGCTCATGGTCGGCGGAATGTATAAGACGCTTCCTGTTATTATTTATGAAGAGGTTATCGGCAGACAGGATTTTGCAAAAGGAAGTGTTCTCGGCGTTGTTCTTCTGATACCTGCGGTTGCAGCCTTTCTTGCGGATATTTTCTGCAAGGGTGACAAAAGAGGCGGAGCTGTCTCTCGCCCGTTTACACCTAAAAAAGGCGTTTTGAAAACAATATTTTCGCATCTGTATCTTTTGATGATCTCAGTTTGCGTTGTGTATCCTATAGTATCCTTTGCCGAGCTTACATTTTCAAAATATTACCCCAATGATATGAGCTTTACAACGGCACACATTGAATCGACGATGCGCAAGGGAGCAGGTGAATATCTTGTAAATTCACTGATTATCGCATTTTCCGTTGCCGTAATAGGCGTTGTGATTTCCTTTATGTGCGCGTATCTTACAGCACGAGTGCCGGGCAGAGGAACGTCGTTCCTTCACCTCATGTCAATCATCTCACTTGCGATTCCCGGTATCGTCCTCGGTCTTTCGTATGTGCTTACGTTCAAGGGTACTCCGATATATAAAACGCTTATCATATTGATAATTGCAAATACGATCCACTTTTTCTCATCGCCGTATCTGATGATCTATAACAGTATGGCAAAGCTGAATCCCAATCTTGAATCAGTCGGACAAACACTCGGAATCGGACGTTTTCGTCTGATAAAGGATGTAGTTATACCGCAGACAAAATCAACGCTTGCGGAAATGTTTTCATATTTCTTTGTCAACTCAATGATGACAATATCGGCGGTTGCCTTCCTTGCGGTAGGAGATACAAAACCTGTAGCTCTGTTGATTCCGCAGTTTGAGGCGCTTATGCTTCTTGAATCATCTGCTTTTGTATCTCTGATTATTTTGGCTGTGAACCTTTTAATGAAAGCTTTCATATACATGTTGAAGCATATGGCATCTAAAAGAGCGCGTGTAAACTGAATATAGCTTAAGAGCGTCGGTAATAACCGACGCTCTTTTTGCACATAAGGATTTGCTTAAAATCGATTATCCAAATGAAATTGACTGTCTAATACATAAGCTTGAACCGTTCATCTACAACTTTACAAGCAATTTTGATAATAAAATTTAAAAAAAGTATTGATTTTTAGTATTTTTTATGATATTATATGAATAGTTACCGATAGGTGATAAACAAATATATATTTTTTAGGAGATATAATTATGAAAAAGAAGATTCTAAGTATGGTACTTGCAGCCTCTATGCTTACAGGTATTGGAATGGCTGTTCCAATGAGTGCTATTGATAAGGCTCCGGAGCTAGCTCCCAATGAGCCGCCGGCTGAGGTGGCAAATAATTTAGCGGCAACACTTCCGAACGATGTAAAGGATCAGAAGAATGAATGGTATTTCGGTGCAGTCAAAACAATTAACGATATCGGTTACATGACCGGTAAAGCCGGTGCTGACGCAGGCAACTGGAAACCTATGGATCAAACAACAAGAGCTGAAATGGCGAAGATCCTTCGCTGTGTAGCAGGTCTTACAGAGAAAGATATAGAAGGAAAAGGTGAGAACTCTAAATTTACTGATATAAAAGATAATTGGGCTGCAAATGATATTGCATGGGCTGCAGAAATGGGAATTGTAAAGGGACGAAGCGATGAAATCTTCGCTCCTCAGTCATCGATAACAAGAGCAGAGATTGCTACAATGTTTGTAAGAGCAATCGAAAAGCTTGATATTAACCTGTCTGAAAACATCCCCCTCGTTGACAGCTTTGCAGATGTTGACGGACATTGGGCAACTGAAGAAGGGACTATCGAGGCGGCGCGGGTTGGAGGTCTGATTTCCGGCAAACGTACAGACGCAGACGGAAATAATTATTTTGAACCTGATGAACAAGCAACACGCGCAGAAATTGCTACAATGCTTACAAGATACGGAATGGATCCCATGCATTACGCATTAAGCAATATCAGAAATTTTGTACCTACAGAGTCCACAAGACCTATACTTCAGTTCGGTAGAAAATCGGAGATGACACTCGAAGCTATCAATAAAATTCTTCTTCCGCAGCTTGGACTTGATTCTGAAACATATACAATGGTTGTTCCCGACTATCAGCTCGCTGAGTATACATATGAGGAAGAAAACAGATATATGGAAAAGAAGATCGACAAGGAAACGGGCGAGTGGGTTAAGGATGAAGAAGGTAATTACATGTATGCTTCGGAAACATGCGGCTGCAACAGCGCTAAGTGTACAAATGTATTCGGAGGACTCGGAGGTAACGGCGGATTAGATGACAGCCGTTGTCTCTTCTATTACTACTTTGCAATCAAGAATAAAAAAACGGGTGAAATGACAAATTATGCACATATCGAGTGTAAAGTAGTAAAGCTTAAGACAGCTGTAGATGATGACGCAGCATATGTCGGTCTTAAGAACCGCACAGAGCTCACTGGATATGCAAGAACATTTGACGAAGCAGATTTTGCGCAAATTTTATTAACAGGATGCGAAGTAAATGATTGCCTCGGAGCTGAGGATATGCCTGAAAAGTATGCGTATTCCGTAATAGTACCTGAAAACGAAATGAAGGCAATGATAGACGCGTTCAATTCGCTTAAAGATAACGGATCTCAAACAGATCCTATTACGGTGCATGTAACTCTTAAGAACCGAGCATCGGGCGCAGAGGCTGTAGGGCAAACTCTTCAGGTAGTTCTTGTAAAAGACAGCAAAGCGCTTAATCCTTATGGTGAATGAGAATTTATAGCCTTTACTTAAATATAAAAAAGAACCATCGGCTTTGAAGAGCTCCAAGAATTAGACAAAATAATATATTAACTTATATGAGAATGAGTTCGGTATTCAACCGAACTCATTCCTTTTAATGTTGCTAAAATAACACAGATGATGCAATGAGACGATTTCTACTGCAAAAATATGCACCCTATAAGCATAAAGCTTTTGGGGTGCATATTAATCAGACATTCTGTTTTTATATTATCTTATTTCAACATAGATATGGCATCAGTGATAGTCTTTTCAAACGCTTCCTTACCGTATGCGTCGACCTGCGCTTTGTCCTTCGCACCGTGCGTCAGACATCCTGCTCCGCCGATACATCCGCCGACACATGCCATACCCTCAATGAAGTTTCCGTCAAACACATTTTTCAGCTTTTTTAGCAGTGCCGTGCGGCATTCTTCAATTCCGTCACAGGAAACAGCTTTAAGCTCAAAATCTTCGATTCCCTGTTCCTTCAGACCTTCTGCAACAGCATCCGAAAGTCCGCCGCAGCGTGCAAATATTCTTCCGAAATACGATGCGTTGTCAAGAAGCTCCTCGGAAAGCTCCGTAATATCTATACCTTTACTGTCAAAGAGTGCCTGCAATTCTTCAAATGTCATCGCCGCATCAACATACGGCTTTACGGATTCTTTTTGAACCTCTGCCTTCTTGGCTGTACACGGTCCGATAAACACTACCTTGCACGGTGCTTCATGCTCCTTGATATACTGAGATATCGCGCCCATAGGCGAGAGATTATGAGAGATAAACGGAATCAGATCAGGGAAAGACTTTTCAATATAGCTTACAAATGCCGGACAGCATGAGCTTGTAAGGAATCCCTTTTCCGCCAGTTCCTTCGCCTCAGCGTAAGCTACCATATCAGCACCGAGCGCCGCCTCGATGACCGTATGGAATCCAAGCTCTTTAAGACCCTTGATAACCTGCCCGAGATTTGCATATGTAAACTGACTCGAAATAGACGGAGCAACTACTGCAAACACCTTGTATTTTGTGTTGTTTTCGCTCTTCTTGATAATGTCGATCACATCAAGAATGAACGATTTGTCGGTAATCGCGCCGAACGGGCACTGATACACGCAAGCGCCGCATGCAATGCACTTGCTGTTGTCGATGGCTGCCGCCTTGTCCTCATTCATGGAAATTGCCTTTATTTTGCAGGCATTTTCGCACGGGCGCTTGCGGTTTACAATAGCGGTATATGGGCATACCTTAGCACATGCGCCGCAGTCAACGCATTTTGATTTATCGATATGAGCCACATGATTGTGGTCGAAAGATATCGCACCGCGGCGGCAAACGTCCTCACAGCGGTGTGCAAGGCATCCGCGGCAGGAATTGGTAACCTCATATCCACCCATCGGACACTCGTCGCATGCCGTTTCAATTACCTCAATAACATTGGGATTCTCTTTGTTTCCGCCCATAGCAATCTTAACACGTTCACTGAGGATTGCGCGCTCCTTATAAACACAGCAACGCATCGTTGAAGTTTTTCCCGGAACTATAGACATCGGAATATCAAGCACATGGTCAAGCAGTGTGTCATTCCATGCAAGTCTTGCAACTTCTCTCAGCACCTTATACTTTAAGTGCTGAACCTTTGTATCAAATTTACGCATAAAAACTCCATTCAGCCGTATTTCATAACGGCAGAAAGTTAAAAATAACTTACCTTCACCCGCTTGCCCATCTTTTTGAGGCATGCGGTAAGTTCTTCCACAAGATTCATCTTAATATTAAAATTAATTGGCAGATCAGGATTCTGATGAGCAGGATTTACCGCACGTCCGACATAGAAGTTTATATCCGTTGCTTCTTCAAAAAGCAAGCGGCAAATCATCGACGCTCCGTCGCGCCCCACACTCCAATTTTCATATTCCTCGTTGTCGCCAAGCGCGTCTCTTGCAAATTCTATAACCTTGTTTATGGTTATGACACCCTCCGTTACAAGGTCAACGCCTTCGATCTCCGCCGTCGGCGGAACATCGCTAAGCTCAAAATTAAGGCTTGCTTTTACAGGCTTGCCGAGATATTTTGCAACGATAGACGAGGTCGTTCCTCCGCATACAATATGCTTACCTTCTTTAGAAAAGAACAGCGACATCATGCGGTCACAGTCATCCCTGTTTCTCGGGGGACCGAACAGAATATTCATCGGCTCACGCCGGCGTATCTTTATAACGCATGCGGTAGCGTCATCACCCGGATGATACCCGTACAGCTTATTGCACTCGTCAACGAGCATTGTGGACAGCGTTTTCGCCGTATATCCGACATGGGCAAATGTCGTCATAAAATCTATGATATCTTCCCTCTTCCAGCCGAAATTATATGCAATTCCGATTCCCGCATGAGGGCATCCATCGCTCATTGCGATGAAAATATCATTTTCGTGAAGCTTTATTACCGATTTATATATTTTCTTCCCGTCGATATTCAGCTCGCTTCTCGGATACTCATAGTTTTCACAATCCCTGAGCAGAATAATATGAGGATTATCATACTGAATAAGCTCTGCCGTTGTATTATTTATCAGGTGTATAATGGTAAATGTGGAATAAGCGACGCCGCGCTGCGAGCAAATGGGGAGAGTTGCGGCAATCGTTGAAACGCACTCTTCAAGAGACAGCCCGGACGCCATCATCGTCGAGATTATCTTGGAAGTCAGCGTTGAAAGAATACTTGCCTTAACTCCGCTGCCGAGTCCGTCAGCTAATACGATAACGGTTGAATTATCTCCCTGATCTACGATATCCACATGATCTCCGCAGAGCTGCTCACCGTCGTGATTTATGCTTTTCCAGCCGATGTCTGCACAAAGATTATTCATTGCCGATCGACTCCTTCAGCTTTGTCAGGGCAATTTTGGTCTCAGCGGCGGTCTCACCGAGCAGAGACGCAATTTCCTGAACAATACGCATTTGCTTGTCAACCACGCGGTCGGCGATCTCAACTGTCTGACGACCGATGTTTTCTTTCTGCTCCCTTATAGCTTCTTCATCGGTAATGTCGCGCATAATGCAGACAAGCAGCCTGTATTCCTTGTCATATACGATCGTTTCTTCAACGTATTTCTCATATTCCGCAAGATATACTCTCTTTCCGTGAATGCTCTTGCCGGAATTCAAAACCTCGATAAAATCGGCAGGCTCTAAAATGCGCACCGCCTGATCGCCGAGAATATCTGTTGCCGCGCGCAGATTGAATATCTTGAGCGCCGCTTTGTTTATCTGCTGAACCTCAAGCTTTTCGTTCAGGACGATAAGTCCGTTCGGGGTATTGCGCACTATCGTATCGGAAAAGCTTTCAGCCTTATCTTTAAGATACGGCAGGCACATGGATATTTCTGCTTTTCCCTGATATATAGCCACAGCCTTTTCGCGGCAGGTATTATATCCGCATGAACCGCAGTTAAGCTCGTCGGAAGGCTTCATTTTGCCCATCTGACGCAGGATATCGCGGATTTCTCCGTCTGTCGGCATACCAAGCTTTCGGTCTATAGCCGTAAAGTTCTTATGGAGCGCTACCTTATCGGGCTGCGCTACATCAAAGTCGCGCTTACCTGCAAATCTTGCGACGGATACATAATCCTTAACGGGAGAGCGGTGGAACTTCTCCATAACAGGTCCGCCGATACAGCTTCCGACACATGCTGACATCTCTATGAAGCAGTTATGTATTTTTCCGTTTTCGATATCATGAAGCGCCGCCATACAGTTCTCGACTCCATCTATCGCCATATAAGAATAGTTAGGGTTATCCTGTGCCATCGTTTTCAGGATACCGCCCGTTGTCGGGAAGAATCTTGCTCTGCTCTCTTCATCTTGATCCATGACGGCTTCAAGCTCAATATTCTCCGCCTTCATCCATTTTGTCAGCTCATCAAATGTGAGTACCGCGTCAACTATGCCTTCATAATACTGAGCCTCATCCTTTTTCGCAACGCACGGTCCGATAAATACGGTCTTAGCACTCGGATAGCGGCGTTTAATATCAACGCAATGCGCCTGCATAGGAGACATTATATCTGCAAGATACGAAAGCTCAGCAGGGAAGTTTTTCTGAATGAGAAGATTGACAGAATGACAGCAGGACGAAATAATAACATCACGTTTGTCCTCATTTATCATGCGCTCATATTCATTTTTTACAATAGTAGCGCCGACCGCTGTTTCCTCAACGTCAAAAAAGCCGAGCTTTTTCAGGGCATTTCTCATAGCACCTATTCCGATGCCGTCATAGTTAGCAATAAATGACGGTGCAAGGCTTACGACTACAGGATCACCCGACTGAAGCAAAACCTTTACCTTTTCGGTTTCATCAACGATCTGCTTTGCGTCCTGGGGGCATACTACAAAGCAATGTCCGCAAAGTATACACTCATTTCCGATAATATATGCCTGATTGCCCGAAAAGCGTATTGACTTTACGGGGCAGTGCCTGATACATTTATAACAATTTTTACAGTTGGATTTTTTTAATGTAAGACAATCCATATTATGACCATACCTTTCCACACTTTAGCACATATGCGCTAAAGTGGTTATTTGTGTCGGTTTCGCCGCAGGCGAAATTCGCCCAACGTCTCCGGCGAAAGGCACAAATCGTGTCTGAAAACAGCTAACATGCGCTCCCCGCGCATTTTATTTTCAGACTTATGACCATGCCTTTCACGGACTGAAAACACAGGCAGCACCTTATAGGCGCATTTTATTTTCAGCCCATATATTTCTTTAATCTGTAAGCTTTTTCAGTACCTTATCTTTAAAAAATGTATTGAAGTTTTCGGGAGTTATCCCTGTATAAACATCGTCGTCAACTGTTACCGTAACGCCCTCTCTGTTACATTTTCCCGTGCAAAAGCTGCCGGCAAACGTTACGTCTCCGTCTATTTTATTTTCTTCTATCGCCGCCTGAAACAGCTCTACAAGCTTTTCAGAGCCTTTCAGATGGCATGAAGATCCGACGCAAATCTGAATAATCATGTTTTAACCATGCCTTTCTAAGTCTGAAAGAATTAAAAAATATGCTGTTTATGAAACTTATAATATTTAAATTATGTAAAAAGTATCTGCCATTTGCCGTTTCAGCAGGGGAGAGATCCCCTGCTGAAACAGTATGCGATACTATACAGCAAAGATAATTTAATTTAAAATATTACTACTCTGCCGTTCAGATTTTACCCTTTATATTTGCATCAAAAAATTCGTCCACAGTATCCGGCGTTACCGAATAAAATTTGTCGTCTACAGTTACACAAACTCCGTCCCGGCATTTTCCCATGCAGAATGTTCCGGCAAGCTCAACCTTATCACCCAAATCATTTTCATGAATAAGATACTGAAGCTGTTCTACAACCTGACGTGAGCCTTTAATGTGACATGAGGATCCGATACATACCGTAATTTTCATAATAATCTCCGCCCTTTCCTAAGGTTATTTATTTATAAAACTTCCGCTTTATTCGTAATCTACAACATCGATCCAAGAATTGAGGAATTCGCGCTCCGCAGCATTGCCCTTTACTGTCTGTGAAGCCGCAACGATCGGCATCCATTTCTGAACATACTGCTTCGGAGTATCGCTCTTTTTGCAGAAAATATCAAGATATTTTTTTGCACCCTCGATATCGCCGTTCAGCCAAAAAAGCAGATATGTTCTTGCAGCATCCGCAGACGCATTTCCCTGTGTCGCATGAGACCAGTCGATAATATACATTGTTCCGTCATCGGTAACTATGATATTTGAGGGGTTAAAGTCGCCGTGGCAGACCTTATTATGCTTAGGCATAGCCTCAAGTCTTGTGTGAAGATCATAGCGAACAGTAGCGGAAAGATCTGTCTGTGAGATCTTGCGGTTCATTTTATCCTTAAGCTTGTTGAGCATCGGGCAGGTTTTGCCGTGCATGTTAAGCTGAAGATCAACAAACATATTGAGATACTCTTCTTTTTTATCAGGATCTTCCTGCATAAGCTGAGAGAGAGTTTTGCCCTTGATATACTCGGAAACTATAGTCCACTTTCCTTCGATCATCGTAACTTCGAGGATTTTCGGAATATTAAGCCCCGTCTCCTCAATGCGAGCCTGATTCAAAGCTTCGTTGAGAACATCTGCCTTTGAATAATCCTCACTGAAAACCTTAAGGCAGCGCTCACCGTCACGATATACGGTCTTATTGTTTCTTACTGCGATCATTCTGTCAAAATTCATACAAATCTCCGTTCCGCCGCTGAAGCGGCTAAAAATATTCGATGCTTTCGATACTGCACAAATGCAGACAAAGCAGTGCGGCGCGGAGGAAGAGCGGCAAGCTCCTCCGCCACGCTGATTTTAGGTATTATGCCTTCTTAGAAGCGCTCTTTCCCTTGCGGTATGCCTGCTTAAAGCTGTCGCCGGCTGTTGCTGTTTCAATATCAGCTGCGCTCGGCGTCTCAGCCTCTGTAAAGTGACGTCCGCCGTAATAAGCGTTGAGATACATCTGCTTAATTTCGCTCATCAGAGGATATCTCGGGTTAGCGCCTGTGCACTGGTCGTCAAACGCCTGCTCTGTCATCTCATCAAGACGGTCAAGGAAGTTCTTCTCATCGATATCGTAATCCTTGATTGACTCGCGGATGCCGACTTTTGACTTGAGATCGTTTATACCCTTTATGAGATTTTCAAGCTTCTCTTCATCTGTTTTTCCGCCGAATCCAAGATAATCCGCAACCTCTGCATAACGTGCGAGAGTATGAGGATGATCGTACTGTGAGAATGTACCCATCTTTGCGGGAACTTCAGCGGCATTAAATCTGAGAACCTCTTCGATCATAAGAGCGTTTGCAACACCGTGCGGGAGGTGATGGAATGCGCCGAGCTTATGAGCCATTGAGTGGCAGACTCCGAGGAATGCGTTAGCAAAAGCCATACCTGCCATCGTAGCTGCATTTGCCATCTTTTCACGCGCTTCGATATCTGTCTGACCGTTGTCATATGCACGCGGCAGATACTCAAATATAGTCTTAAGAGCCTTAAGTGCAAGACCGTCTGTATAATCTGTAGCCATAACAGATGCGTATGCTTCAAGAGCATGAGTTACAGCATCAATACCCGACGCAGCCGTAAGTCCGCGTGGTGCGCTCATATGGAAGTCCGTATCGATTATAGCCATATTCGGTAGGAGCTGATAGTCGGCAAGCGGATACTTAACACCTGTCTGCTCATCGGTAATAACTGCAAACGGAGTAACCTCAGAGCCTGTTCCCGCTGACGTCGGTACAGCAATGAAGTAAGCCTTTTCGCCCATCTTCGGGAAAGTATAAACTCTCTTGCGGATATCGATAAATCTCATCGCCATATCCATGAAGTCAGCTTCGGGATGCTCATACATTACCCACATGATCTTTGCAGCATCCATAGCCGAACCGCCGCCGAGCGCGATAATGCAGTCAGGCTCGAATACTCTCATCTGAGCCGTACCTTCCTTAGCGCAGGCAAGCGTCGGATCGGGAGCAACATCGAAGAATGTAGTATGCTGAATTCCCATCTCGTCGAGCTTATCTGTTATCGGCTTTGAATAACCGTTATGATAGAGGAAGCTGTCGGTTACGATAAACGCGCGCTTCTTGCCCATTACATTTTTAAGCTCATCAAGAGCAACAGGCAGGCATCCCTTCTTGATATAAACCTTTTCAGGCGCTCTGAACCACAGCATGTTTTCTCTCCTCTCGGCGACTGTCTTGATATTGATAAGGTGCTTAACCCCGACGTTTTCGGATACGCTGTTTCCGCCCCATGAGCCGCAGCCGAGCGTCAGCGACGGAGCGAGCTTGAAGTTATAAAGATCTCCGATTCCTCCGTGAGATGACGGAGTATTTACAAGAATACGGCATGTTTTCATTCTTGCAGCAAACTCGTCAAGCTTTTCTTTTTCAGTTACTGCGTTCAGATAAATAGATGAAGTGTGACCGTATCCGCCGTCTGCGATAAGATGCTCCGCCTTATCGAAAGCGTCCTTAATATCTTCAGCCTTATACATTGCCAGGACCGGCGAAAGCTTTTCATGAGCAAATTCCTCGCTCAACTCAACGCTTTCAACCTCACCGATGAGTATTTTTGTTCCTTCGGGAACAGTAACGCCTGCAAGATCAGCTATGCGGTGTGCGCTCTGTCCGACGATCTTAGCGTTAAGTGCGCCGTTAATAAGGATCGTCTTTCTGACCTTTTCAGTTTCATCAGCCTTGAGGAAATAGCAGCCTCTTGAAGCAAACTCTGCCTTCGCAGCGTCATATACGTTCTTGTGCACAATAACAGACTGTTCGGACGCACAGATCATTCCGTTGTCAAATGTCTTTGAGTGAATGATCGAGTTTACTGCGAGAATTATATCGGCAGTTTCGTCGATAATAGCGGGAGTATTTCCGGCGCCGACACCGAGTGCAGGCTTGCCTGATGAATAAGCAGCCTTAACCATTCCGGGACCGCCTGTTGCAAGAATGATATCAGCTTCCTTCATAACGAGATTTGTCATATCAAGGCTCGGAACATCGATCCATGAGATAATTTCTTCGGGCGCTCCTGCCGCAACAGCTGCGTCAAGTACAATCTTTGCAGCAGCTATCGTTGAAGCCTTTGCTCTCGGGTGAGGGCTGATTATGATAGCATTACGTGTCTTAAGTGCAATCAAGGTTTTAAATATTGCGGTAGAGGTCGGGTTTGTAGTGGGAATAACGGCAGCAATAACGCCGATCGGCTCTGCGATCTTCTTGATTCCGTATGCGCTGTCCTCTTCTATAACGCCGCAGGTCTTTGTATCCTTGTATGCGTTATATATATATTCGGCAGCATAGTTATTCTTGATAACTTTATCTTCCACAATACCCATGCCTGTTTCTTCAACAGCCATTTTTGCAAGCGGAATTCTCTGCTTGTTAGCGGCAGATGCAGCGGCCAAGAAAATCTTATCCACCTGCTCCTGCGTATATGTTGCATACTTTCTCTGAGCTTCCTTTACTCTTGCCAGTGTTTCTTCAAGAGCTTCAACACTGTCAACGATCTTTCTTTCATTAGTTGCCATATATGACCTCCAAAAATTGATAACTATTTTATTTGCATCTTCAGATGCGCAAGGGACAGAGCCATATTTTCATATTGAATAACGACTCCGTCTGGTTTTGTCAGCCGACACGGCGCAAAGCACCATATCGCACGTATCCCGTTTTTTGCAAGACAGTCGCATGCCTCCTGAGCCGCGCCTACAGGGACAGCTATTATCCCGATATTTACGTCATTTTCGGCGCAAAAAGGAGACATCATCCCAATCTCGAATATCGGATTTCCCTTGGGTGAATATTCAGTCTCACTCACGGCAATATCAAACGCCGCAGCAATTTTAAGTCCGTAATCCGAAAATCCTTCGTAGTCAAGCAGCGCGCGCCCGAGCTTCCCTGCCCCGACGATCACTGCCGTTCCGTTCTTTCTGTCTAAAAAGCTCCCTAAGCTGTCGATAAGAACCGTTGTCTGATATCCTGTTTTCGGTTTTCCCGAGCCGCACAGAGAACTGAGATCCTTTCTGACCTGAACCTCTCCGAAACCAAGCTCACGTGCAATAGCCGTAGCCGATATATTCCGAATATTCGGCGGAAGGCTTCGCAGATACCGCAAATATGCGGGAATCCTTCCGAGAGCGGCTTTAGATATCTCGCAATTCGGCAAGAGAACACCTCCCTACAGATGAAGATTTACTTTTTACTCTATTATTTTATCGCAAAAATTATGTTTTGGGAATTGCTTCTTTGTTATATCGGTATTGTATATATCGATATAACCCGTATCGAAACAAAAAGGCGCCCTTGCACAGCAGTAAAGTCGTTACTGAATTCAGGCGCCCGCTATGCGATTTAGTTCGGAATTATTTTATAATTAAAACGGAAAGTGTATTAAAATCTGAGCTTATGTCAAGCTGAATTTTTCATCATACAATTTAAACTTGCGCTTGAAATCTCCGCTTTCCTGATTTTTCACAGTATTCAGATACTCATGCGTATCAAATGTGCCGTGTCTTGATTCAATAACCGCAACTGCGATATTAGAGCAGTGGTCGGAAACTCTTTCATAGCACGTCAAAAGGTCGCTGAGCGCAAAGCCAAGCTCCTTCGAGCAGTTTCCGCTGCGAAGTCTTGCGTTGTGATTTCTCTTTATTTCAAATATAAGCTTATCTATTACCTGTTCAAGAGGTTCAACTGAAGAAGCGATTCCAAGGTCGCTCTTTTCAAACGCTTCTGATGTTATATTAAGTATTTCGGTAATAGCTTCGGCAAGCTTTGCAATCTCACGATTTGCATCAGCAGAGAAAGAATCTTTCTTTTCATAAAGCTCTCGTCCGACTTTCACAAGATTCACGGCATAGTCGCCAATCCTCTCAAAATCATCTATTGTGTGAAGCACCTCAGATACCGTTTTCGAATCGGCATCGGAAAGAGCGATCTTTGAGAGCTTCATCATATATGTACCGAGCTGATCTTCAAACAAGTCGATTCGTGACTCCATTTTCGATACTTCCGCAGCATGCTTTTCATCAAAATTATCAAGCAGCTTCATCGCTTTAAAGAGAGCATCTTTGGAAAGCATGCACATATCAACTACGGAATCGAAGGATTTTCGAACCGCCATCGTCGGAATTTTAAGAAGTCTGTCATCAAGAATAACGCTCGGCAAATCTTCTTTTTCTTTATCCGATATGATTTTATTCGTAGCAGCTTCAATTTGTTTTGTAAACGGAACCATAATAGCAGTAGTTACCACATTAAATATCGTATGAACGACCGCTATCATAACGGGGGAAATGTTTTTATCGGTAAACGACCAGCGGAACACCGCGTTTCCGATACAGAACGGCACAAGGCAGATAGCCGTACCGACGATTTTCATTGCAAAATGTACAAACGCAACTTTTTTTGCATTCTTTTTAACACCGACACTTGAAATAAGCGCGGTTGCCGAAGTACCGATATTCTGTCCCATGATTATCGGGATAGCCATACCGTATGTAATTCCGCCGGACATTGAAAGAGCCTGCAATATTGCAACGGATGCGGCAGAGCTTTGAATAATACCCGTAAAAACCGTTCCGATGAGCAGAGCCAGCAGAGGATTATTAAAGGTTGTCAGCAGATTTACGAATTCGGGCATTTCGGAAAGCGGCTCCATTGAGCTTGACATCATTTCCATGCCGTACATCAAAACCGCAAAACCGAGAAGTGTCGTACCGATATTTTTGCGGTTCTCCTTCTTGCCGAACATTATCATAATGATACCGACAAGAGCGAACAGAGGTGAAAAGTTCTCCGGCTTCAGAAAATTGATCCAAAGCACAGAGCTGTTGATGCTTGCAAGGCTGAGTATCCATGATGTGAGCGTTGTACCGACGTTAGATCCGAGCAGAATACAAATAGTTTGTCCGAATTCAAGAATACCGGAGTTTACGAGACCGATAAGCATAACCGATACAGCTGAAGATGACTGAACGGCAACTGCAAGTCCCGCACCGAACAGTATAGACACGATCTTGTTTTGCGTAACCTTTTTAAGGTTTCTGTTTAATTTTCCGTTTGACGATTTTTCAAGACCGTCGGACATTACCTGCATTCCGTACAAAAAAAATGCAAGACCGCCGAGAAGCGACACAAGTGAAAATATATCCACCGTAAAAATTCCCCTTTCCGAGCTATACTACAATTATATCACAAAAAAATCGTTCAGTATAGTATCTTTAGAAAATATTTTTTGGCAGGTTGTAAATTCTGCATACTGCAACCTTTATTGAAACATATAAAACCTGAAATTCGCCCTGAACAGCTCATATGTCGAGCTTTATAAGCTCGCGAGTATGTTTTGCCGATTCTTTTCGTTCAGTATAAAAATATTTACATCTAAAAGTGTCAAGCTTTCGAGACACAAATCAAAAGCGTAATTTTTCATAGGAAGTTAACTGAATAAACAATTATGATTCTTCCTACGGACAGCAAACAGCGCATGGCTTGTAAAAATCTGTATCAAGAGTATTCAAATCAACGGGAATTTTGCTGTAAGTCAGGAACTGACAGTTCTCACAATGATATTTTTTACCTGAATTTGTGATATACACCGTAACGGATTCTACATCAGGCAGAGTCGTTGTTACATCAGAAATCATCTCGGTATTTATGATTTCATCAGAGTTTTCAACGGTATTTGCTGAAAATCCTGTACGTTCTTCAATTGTTTCTTCCCCAATATTATTTTCTGCACACCCTGATAATATGAATAAAGATGAAATTAACACACACAGTACACTGTATTTTCGCATAATGATTTACCTCGGTCAAGCTTTTGCAATTTTTATTATATGGGGATTATATCCCCTTATCAAGATAGATTATAACCCTCATACTATTAAATGTCAAGGGGGGATCATTATGATTACGTTTGAAAAATTGTGGGAAACAATGACTGAAAAAGGCATATCTACCTATCAGCTCAGAGAAAAATGCGGAATCGACAGTAAAACAATTCGCAGACTTAAAGCCAATGAAAATGTTGAAACAAAGACGCTTGATAAACTATGCTACGTATTGTCCTGCAAGCTTGAAGACATTGCAGAATATCATGAAGATACGCCTGAATAACTCGGAGCTGCGCTTGAAGTAAAAACTATAACATTTCTATACTACGTAATTCGGCTTCACATGCCGTTAAAATCCGGATAAAAAGAAAAAAACTCCTGCCTAAGCAGGAGTTTTTTTCTGCATATTCAATTTTTATGACAAGAATCTTTCATTGCACATCCGCTGCATCCGCAACCGCAGCCCTTGCCTTTTTTTCGTGCACGTATCATACTGCATATAACTGCAGATACAACAACTATCAATACAATGCAAATAATTACGGTTGCTATATTATTTTCGATTAAGTTAAGCATATCAGAATACCTCCGTAAAGTCAAATTTTAATTTTCAATTGTTGCTGTCATCTTGGCAGCTCTTTATACGGTCTTACAAGCATGTAAATCATAAAAGCAAACACAATTATTGCCGCAATAAGACCTATGATATTCAAACTGCCCGTAAAGGCAGAGCCGAACTGGTATATCATCATAGCGACCACATAAGCAAACAGACACTGATAACCAATTGCGAACAATGTCCACTTTGGACTGTTCATCTCACGCTTGATAGCGCCGATCGCGGCAAAACAAGGAGCACAAAGCAAATTGAACACAAGAAAGGAATAACCTGCAACCCGACTGAAGTTTTCGGCAATCTCCGGCCATCCGTCAGCATAAAGAATACCCATTGTACCGACAATATTTTCCTTTGCCACAAGTCCGGTAATGGAAGCAACAGCTGCCTGCCAGTTACCCCATCCGAGAGGCGCGAATATCCACGCGATCGCACCACCGATGGACGCGAGTATGGATTTGTCCATTTCATCCTCCGCAAGCATTCTGAAACCGTCTGAGGTAAAGCCAAAGTAGGTTGCGAACCAAATGACAATTGTAGAAAGCAGAATGATTGTCCCTGCTTTCTTAATAAACGACCATCCGCGTTCCCACATAGACCGAAGCACATTCTTTACAGTCGGCAGATGATACGCGGGCAGTTCCATAACAAAAGGTGCAGGATCGCCTGAGAACATTTTAGTTTTCTTGAGCATGATTCCCGAAAGAATGATCGCCGCCATACCGATGAAGTATGCCGATGTTGCCACCCAAGCGCTGCCGCCGAAGATCGCGCCTGCGATCATTGAAATGAACGGTACCTTTGCACCGCAAGGGATAAAGGTGGTAGTCATAATAGTCATACGGCGGTCGCGCTCGTTTTCAATAGTTCTCGACGCCATAATTCCGGGAATACCGCAGCCTGTGCCGACAAGCATGGGAATAAAGGATTTGCCCGACAGACCGAACTTACGGAAAATACGGTCAAGGACGAACGCGATACGTGCCATATAGCCGCATGCCTCTAAGAAAGCAAGCATCAGAAACAGAACAAGCATCTGAGGTACGAAACCGAGCACGGCGCCGACGCCGGCAACGATACCGTCATTTATCAAACCTGCAAGCCAATCTGCCGCGCCTGCTGTTTCGAGTGTATCTCCGACAATTACCGGAATACCCGGTACCCATACGCCGTAGTCGGCGGGATCAGGCTCTTCGCCGTATTTTTCCACAGTTTTCAGAGCATCGCTGTAATCGGCAAGAGCAGCTGTTTCCTCAGTTATCCCAAGTGTTTCTTCATCGGTAACAGAATACGGGAAATCGCCTGTGGGAGCATATCCGTTTTCTTCTATGTAAGCCTCATAACCGTCAATAATCAATGACGCATTGCCCCATTCTTCAGCGGCTTGTGAATAATCGGATGAACCGATTCCAAACAGATGCCAGCCGTCGCCGAACAGTCCGTCATTTGCCCAGTCTGTGGCAGCTGTACCGACTGTGACCATTGCGATATAATATACGAGGAACATGATGATGGCAAAAATAGGCAGTCCCAGCCAACGATTGGTTACCACGCGGTCAATCTTGTCAGAAGCCGAAAGCTTGCCTGCGAACTTTTTCTTATAACAACCCTTGATAATGCTGCCGATATATATGTACCTTTCATTCGTGATAATGGATTCTGAATCATCGTCCATTTCTGCTTCGACAGACTTGATATCCGCTTCAATATGATCGAGAACGGATTTATTAAGCTTTACCTGCTTCAAAACTTTATCGTCCCGCTCAAACAGCTTGACAGCGTACCACCGCTGCTGTTCTTCAGGGAAACCATGTACGCACGCTTCTTCAATATGTGCAAGAGCGTGCTCCACCGCGCCTGAGAAGATATGCTGAGGTACACTTTTACCGTTTATCGCAGCGTCTATGGCAGCCTCGGCTGCTTCCGTAATGCCTGTGCCTTTCAGCGCGGATATCTCAACTACTTTACATCCAAGCACACGCGACAGTTCTGCCGTGTTTATTTTATCCCCGTTTTTACGGACAACATCCATCATATTGACAGCGACCACTACAGGAATACCAAGCTCAGTAAGCTGTGTTGTCAGATAAAGGTTTCGTTCCAAATTTGTACCGTCAATAACATTGAGTATCGCATCGGGACGCTCTCCGATCAAGTAATTTCTCGCCACCACTTCCTCCAGGGTATACGGAGAAAGCGAATAAATGCCGGGAAGATCGGTAATTACCACACCGTCGTGCCGCTTAAGCTTACCTTCCTTCTTCTCGACCGTAACGCCGGGCCAGTTACCGACAAATTGATTAGAACCCGTCAATGCGTTGAACAGCGTCGTTTTACCGCTGTTGGGGTTGCCTGCAAGGGCAATTCGAAATTTCATAATTTATTCCTCACTTCCATTGATTAGCCACAGCTAACCTATATCTCAAATAATAAGGGACAGCGCATCCCTATGTGAACAAAGTCTATTCTACTTCGATCATTTCAGCGTCAGCCTTACGCAGTGACAGCTCGTAGCCGCGAACGGTGAGCTCGATGGGATCACCTAAGGGTGCAACCTTGCGGATATGTACCTCCGCGCCTTTTGTCAGTCCCATATCCATGATACGGCGCTTGACAGCTCCCTCTCCGTGAAGCTTTACAACTCTTACCGTATCGCCGATCTTCGCTTCTCTGAGATTTTTCATCAGAATTATCCTCCGTATGTAAATATAATATTTTACTTAAACCATTATTCTGCGAGCCATTTCCTCGCTTATCGCAACTCTTGAGCCTTTCACATCGACTATAACATTTCCGCTCAGTTTGTTGATTAACAATATTGATCCTCCTGAAACAAATCCGATATCTTCAAGATGTTTCCTTACCTCATCGCTTCCTCCGACTTTTTTTATTATCTTGTCTTCCCCGACTTCTGCGAGTGTAAGCGGCATCATTATGAATCACGCTCCTTTCTCCGCGATGTTAGCCTATGCTAACGCAGTTTTAAACAATTTAGTTAGCTATCGCTAACCATGTATAATATTACACCGTTTGACTGATTTTGTCAATAGGATTCTGATGATAAATTTTGCTTCTTTTTAAATTTCGTCGTATTGCAAATCAGTTAGTGTCCGCTAACACATACGCTTGTGCAAACTGCCGTCGATCTTTCTCATAAACCGGAGCAAAAAAGTTACATAAGCGTTTTAATAATAATATTATACGCCTTTTAATTTGTTCCTGTTTGTGATATAATAAAAACAATAACGCTGAGCGATACCGTCAGACTCAAAATTTCAAAAATCATATATTACAAAACTTGCAGTGCGTTTTTATTTCACAGATATAATAAATTTCAGCGGAGGAGATCGGGCGAATGGGAATATCGGATTTATTAAACGGCATCTCAAAAGCATTTTCACCAAAAAAGCGTACCTCCGCCGTAATTTTGGCGGCAGGGAGCGGCGAACGTTTTTCGGAAAATACCAGCACATCCGAAAAAAAACAGTTTACGGAAATCGGCGGAATTCCCGTCCTGCTCAGAACTGCGCTTGCATTTGAAAACTGCTCTCTGATAGATGAAATAATCGTTGTAAGCTCATGTGAAGATATCGAAAGATGCCGTAAAATATTAAACAGAAAAATCGAAAAACTTACTCATATTGTAAAGGGCGGCAAAACGAGACAGGAATCGGCGGAGGCCGCGCTTGAAGCAGTTAATCCAAAAAGTGAATATATCGCTGTTCACGACGCCGCCAGGTGTCTTGTTACACCTGAGATCATTGAATCTGTCCTTTATGAAGCTTACAGAACAGGAGCGGCAGCCGCGGCAGAACCGGCAACCGACACCGTAAAATATGCAAACGGCGGCGTGATTGAAAATACGATCGACCGAGATCACGTATGGCTTATGAAAACGCCTCAGGTCTTTCTTGCCAATATGTACCGCGCGGGAGTATATACGGCTCGACGCGACAACATTTCCGCAACCGATGACTGCATGCTGGTGGAAAGACTCGGTTTCTCAGTGAGGCTCGTTGACTGCGGACGTGAAAATATCAAAATAACATATCCTGCCGATAAAATTATCGCTGAGGCAATCTTAAAGAACAGAAAAGACAACAAACGATATTCTGATTGAGTTTGAAAAAAAATAAATTTAAAATTATCAGCAACACACTTTCGGACATTATTTATGCCTTTTGCTTCGCGAAAGCACATATCAATACAGGAAAAACTACTGCAGATCCAAAGAAAGGTATGATTGTAAAATGAGAATAGGGCACGGATACGACGCACACAGAATCGAATTCGGGAAACCGCTTGTAATCGGCGCAGTACCTATTAAATCCGATTTCGGACTGAAAGCTCATTCCGACGGAGATGTTCTGATACATGCTCTTGCAGACGCGATTCTTGGAGCGGCAGGTCTCCGTGACATCGGATATTACTTCCCTGACAGTTCAGATGAAACATTTAATATGGACAGCAAGCTGATACTTAAACGAGTGCTTGAGCTTATCATCAAGAGCGGATTAAAGCTTGAATACGCCGATTGCACACTGATTGCACAAATGCCGAAAATGGCGCCTTATATAGAAGAGATAAGAAAATCCCTTGCCGATATTCTAAACGTAGATTACGACAGAATAAATGTAAAAGCCACAACAGAAGAAAAAATGGGTTTTACAGGAAGAATCGAAGGGTTGTCAGCTCACGCTGTTTGCATTCTCTCGGAATAATATACGGGCCGCCGAATATGAAATCCGGCGGTCCTTTCACATATTGTTGTGATTTTTCGCTGTTGTCAAGCCGCTTTTTAAGCTGCTTTAGTCAAAATGGGGCAATGCGCAAAAATCTATATTCAGCCTGACAAAAGGAAAAATCACTCACGTCCTTGATTTTACGTTTTCCCGTTTCCTTCCCGTCAGACATATACTGTTTTGCGAGCGCTTCAGCGCTCATTTACATGATATGTCGCGCGACTGTATCTGTTACTCACTATGCGGCATGAGCTGCAACATACATACGTATTCAGAATGTGATTTTTCGGTAAAAATAAAATTTATAATAATTAAAGAGAACCAAAGTCATGAAAAAACAAATTACAATTTCACCGTCGCTCCTTGCCTGCGACTTTTTACACCTTGAAAATGAAGTTAAAAGTGCAACAGACGCAGGTGTCGGAATGCTTCACGCCGACGTTATGGACGGAGTATATGTACCCAACATCAGTTTCGGATTTGACATAATTAAATCTGTCGTATCCGTAAGCGACGTTCCGGTGGACGCGCACCTTATGATAAAACGTCCGTATGATTATATTGATGTGCTGAAAAATGCCGGAGTGTATTCAGTTACGGTTCATTCGGATTTTGACTCTCCCGAGGTCGTCCGTGAAACTCTTGAAAAAATAAAGGCAAGCGGAATGAAAGCGGGACTCGCGCTCAGACCGATGTTCGGAGCTAATACCTTAAAAGACTGTCTCGACATCTGCGATATGATTCTGATTATGACAGTTGAGCCGGGATTCGGCGGACAGAGCTTTATGCAGGATATGCTGCCGAAAATACGCGCTGTGCGCACTCTTGCCGACAATACGGGACGGGAAATATCTATACAGGTGGACGGAGGTATAGGAGAGGCGACTATCGGCGATTGTGCCGAAGCGGGAGCTGATAATTTTGTTATCGGAACAGCATTTTTCAAAGCCACCGACAGAGCTGCCGCCGCCCGTAATTTTAAAATAGCAGCAGAATCACACCGCTGAGTACAGATCAATATTTATAAATAATAATTACACTATATAGGAAAGGAGAGCATCGCATGATCACAGATATCAAAAAAAGTGCGGAAGAAATTGAAAATTTGCTTGAAGAAAAGGACTATCGCACACTGCGAAGTACTATAAGCGATATGGATCCTGCCGATGCTGCCGAAGTACTTGACAGTGTTGAAGAAGAGCACATTCCTCTCGTATTCCGAATACTTCCGAAGGAATTTGCATCGGAATGTTTTGTAGAAATGGACAGCGACCACCAGATGACGCTTATAACGGCGTTCAGCGACGCGGAGCTGAATGAAGTGATCGATAATCTTTTTGTCGATGATACGGTCGATCTTCTTGATGAAATGCCTGCAAATGTAGTCAAACGTGTACTCAGTCACGCTACACCTGAAAAAAGAGCGGCTATAAATCAGATTTTGGCGTATCCTAAGAACAGCGCAGGAGCATTCATGACAACAGAGTTTGTCGAGCTGAAAGCAAATATGACATTTGATCAGGTATTCAAAAAAATACGAAGAACCGGCGTTGATAAGGAAACGATATATACCTGCTACGTAACAGATGATTTCAGAAAGCTTATCGGTGTAATAACTGTCAAGGATATTATGACGGCTCAGAATGAAGAAGCAACAGTCGGTGAACTGATGGAAACGCAGATTATAAGCGTAAATACGACAGAGGACCAGGAAATCGCCGCTAAAATGCTTTCAAAATATGACCTGCTCGCTCTTCCCGTTGTTGACAATGAAAACCGTCTTGTCGGTATCGTAACTTACGACGATGCAATGGACATTATCGAAAGTGAGGATACGGAGGATATCGAAATCATGGCGGCTATTACGCCGACAGATAAGCCGTACCTTAAAGTCGGAATTTTTGAGACTTGGAAAAAACGTATTCCGTGGTTACTTCTCCTCATGGTCTCAGCTACAGTCACAAGCAAGATTCTTCAGCACTTTGAACACGCGCTTGCGGCGCAGGCAGCGCTGATCGCATTCATTCCTATGCTGATGGACACAGGCGGAAATGCGGGAGGACAGGTATCCGTTACAATTATCCGCGGACTGAGCCTTGGTGAAATATCTCTCGGGGATATTTTACGAATACTGTGGAAAGAATTCCGAGTAGCAATATTGTGCGGTATTACGCTTGCATCTGCGAACTTCGTAAAAATGATGCTTATTGACAATGTAAATATTATGACTGCAATCGTCGTATGTTTGACTGTTGCAGCCGCCGTTATTATCGCTAAACTTATCGGATGCACGCTTCCGATCCTTGCTAAACGAATAGGTCTTGATCCTGCCGTGATGGCAAGTCCTTTTATAACAACTATCGTTGATGCGCTCTCCCTTATGGTATATTTTGCAATCGCATCAACACTTATCGGAATTTAATATTGCGGTGAATTATTAAGAATCTATAAAACACAGCCAAAACATTTGACAAATATATATTATATCAGTATAATGTAAGTATGAGAACAAAAGGCTTTAAACTTTACGGGTGATTTATAGATCACATTACTTACAAAAATGAATTCAAGGAAATTAGCGTAAAAATTACATTAAAGCATGTTTTATGCCTTGCTGTTTCACGCACAAATTTTCCGACTTAGAAAATTCATCTGTGAATTGGAATTAGTACCCAACTCATTTTTGTTTCCTACGGAAACAAAGTCAAATTTCATTATTTTTTGTGCCGCCGCATATCGGCGGAATGGAGGTTATTATGGAAATCTGGGACGAAATTAAAAAGAGCGTAGCCGACGCTGCCGCTTATACCGCAAGCAAGACTACAGAGCTTACAGGTATTGCAAAGCTGAAAATGAATATTCACTCCGGCGAGACAAAGCTTTATAAATGCTTTGAGGATATAGGAAGACTTTTCTATATCTCCGAACGTGAGGGTGAGGACAATGCAGCAGCTATTTCCGCACTTATCATGCAGGCTGACAAACTCTCTGCTGATATAGCTGCTGCACGAGCAGAGCTTGCAAAAATGAAAAACACATATGTATGCGACGGATGCGGAGCTGAAATTTCAAATGAATGCTCATTCTGCCCCGTATGCGGCAAAAAACTTGATCAGGAGGGCTGCGGATGCGGCTGTGAGCCTAAATGCGACAATGCAGCCGAATCCGATGATACTGCATCAGACTGCAATTGTTCAGACGGATGCTGTTCTTGGACCGAAAGCACAGATAATAAATCATCAGATGAAGAATAATCATCATAGAAAATGCGTGTTTAAGCACGCATTTTCTATTGTTTGAAGAATACATCAGTGTTATCATTTCAAAAACAACTTACACATTTGCAAATTAAACAAAAAGCCTCCTCAGATTATCGCCCTAATAATCTTCCAAACTATTTCTATGCACTTTTTCTGTACTGCACTATAGTCGATAAAAAGGCTGCATATCAAAATAACGACAGATTGAAACCGAATGACCTCCCAAACGAAACACGAACAGAAAAAACGCATACATTCTATGATTAAAAATACAGTTCAGGAATTCTGGACGCTCAAAAAATAGACTGATGGGTATCTATTGAAATTTTAGCACATACAACAATTTCCACATAGTCTTACTGTATCCTTCATATAACAATAGCCGCGCTGAAGCGCGGCTATTTCTTCATCTCTTCTGTCAGATAAGCTTTTTCAACTCATCCGCTATATCTGTTTTTTCCCACGGAACATTCAAGTCTTCCCTTCCCATGTGACCGTATGCGGCAAGGTCACCGTATATCGGACGGCGAAGATCAAATCTGTCAATGATCGCTGCGGGACGCATGTCCACAAGACTGCACAGCGCATCGGAGATCGTCTCATCACTGATTTTTCCCGTTCCGAATGTATCTGTCATTACAGATACCGGCTTTGCGACGCCGATTGCATAAGCAAGCTGAATTTCACACTTTAATGCAAGTCCGGCAGCTACAACATTTTTTGCAAGATATCTTGCCAGATAAGACGCCGAACGGTCGACCTTTGTCGGATCTTTTCCCGAAAAAGCTCCGCCGCCGTGACGCGAGTATCCGCCGTATGTATCAACGATTATTTTACGTCCTGTAAGTCCGCTGTCACCCATCGGTCCGCCGACAACAAAACGTCCTGTCGGATTTACATATATGCGTGTATTTGCATCAATAAGAGACTGATCTATTGTAGGCTTTATAACATATTCTATTATGTCTGATCTTATCTGTTCAAGTGTAACCTTATCGTCATGCTGTGAAGATACTACGACAGCGTCAACGCGAACAGGCTTGTTTCCCTCATATTCAATAGTTACCTGAGTCTTTCCGTCAGGTCTGAGGTAAGAGAGAGTTCCGTTTTTTCTGACCTCAGTCAGACGCCTTGCAAGCCTATGTGAAAGCGATATGGGAAGCGGCATCAACTCAGGTGTTTCATCGCATGCAAATCCAAACATCAGTCCCTGATCTCCGGCGCCTGTATCAAAGCTGTCGGTAATTTCTCCCGCCTTTGCTTCACTGGATTTATCAACTCCCAGCGCTATATCGGGCGACTGCTCATGAATCGAGCTGATAACCGCGCAAGTATTTCCATCAAAGCCAAACTTTGCACGGTCATATCCGATTCCTGTCACCGTATCACGCACGATCTTCTGATAGTCAATATCCGCGCTCGTTGTGATCTCACCCATCACCATAACCACACCTGTAGTTGTAGTTGTCTCACATGCAACGCGGGACAGCGGATCTTCCTTCAAAATTGCGTCAAGTATGCGGTCGGATATTTGATCGCATATTTTGTCGGGGTGTCCTTCCGTTACTGATTCTGATGTAAAAAGCTTTTTCATGATAACTCATAACCTTTCCGATATTATCTTTTGAGGGAGAGTGAGTGTAAAAAATGTCCTCATTCCGTCAAGAACCGTGACAAAATGAGGACATGAAAACTCATCTGTCAGGAATTGGCACCTTGTCGCTTCGCGATAGGTTGCCGGGCGTCATAGAGCCAGTCTCTCAGCCACTCTTGATAAGATCTATATTATTATTGCTTCTATTGATTATTATATCACATCCATGCTTAAATAGCAACAGTAAATTGATATATTTACGCGATTTTTCGCGACAAAAGCAATATTTTTTGTTTATCAAACTATATTACTTTAAGAAAGAGAACGAACCCTGAAGCTTAACAAAGAAAAATACAAGCGCACACACAGCTACTGCCGCCGCACATATCATTACAATAGCTGCTGTGATTTTGTTCTTCTTTGCAGAAGAAATCACAGATACAGAAACGTTACTGCCCTTTGAAGATGTGACAGATGTAAAGCCTGCATTTTTCAGGGCCATCGAAATGGGACTGTATATTATAAAGACAATTGATGCGTTAAATATGGCTTTTACGGTATTAAAGGGAAGCAGAAGAGTCGGAATAAGAGCGATAACGTCTTTTGCAGTTGCTCCCATATAATAGGGTGTGATTAAAATATTAGCTCCCATCATCATAGCGACCATTGAAACAGCTGCTATAATTTCAGAAATAACTGCACCCTTTAGAGTACGCATTCTTGTATATATAAGACTTCCTACAAATACAAATGTACCGCTGGAAATTACATTCATAATAAAGCCGTACCAACCGGTAGAGCTTACAGTCAGCGCCTCTATTCCTGCAACAATAACAGCCATAGCAAGACCGTATAAAGGTCCGAATATCATAGCGCCGACAGTCATAACAGCATCTTTCAGATCAAAAGTAAGAAATGCCGCATTAAAATGAAATAAAATACAGCAAACATAAGCAAGTGCGCAAAACACACCTACTGCAACAGTTGTACGAACATGATTTGATTTATATGTAGTTTTTGACATGGTAATTTACCTCCGATTTATTATTATGCATGGGCATTCGCCCCGCACTTCCGCATAGCGGAATGTGCTCCCCGCTCGATTTTGAAAAAAGCGAGACGAAAACTTTAAAAAGAGATTTTACAGGCTGAGCATAGCCGACCATTAAGTTATGAACAAAAAGTTTGCTCTCATACTTATAAAAGTCACGTCTAAAAGTTTTTAAGGGAGTCTCGGGAATTACATCACCTAATATTTAATTCCCATAACATATGAGGAGGTACAAAAATCCCGTTTGCATAAAAATATACAAACGGGAATAACGTAATATACGCTTTTTGTATCTTCTCTCATCCGGACTTTGACCGTCGGTACGGGAGTTTCACCCGTTCGGCTCCGCTTTGGGAGTTCGTGGACTATACCACCGGTAAGGAATTGCACCTATCCCCGAAAATATTTTGCAAGATCGCTTATGCAAGCGCATAAAGCCTGCATAAGCGAATAAGATTCAGTAAATATTACTGAGCAACGTCAGAAACGACGCCTGAACCAACTGTTCTACCACCCTCACGGATAGCAAAACGGAGACCCTTCTCGATAGCGATAGGAGTGATAAGCTCAACATCCATATCTACGTTATCGCCGGGACGGCACATCTCAACATCAGCAGGAAGAGAGATAGTACCTGTAACGTCTGTTGTTCTGAAGTAGAACTGCGGTCTGTAACCCGGGAAGAACGGCTTCTGACGTCCGCCCTCTTTTTCAGTCAGAACGTAAACCTGTCCTGTGAACTTAGTGTGGGGGTTGATTGAACCGGGCTTGCAGAGAACCTGTCCGCGCTCGATAGCCTTCTTGTCGATACCGCGGAGAAGAAGACCAACGTTGTCTCCTGCTTCAGCAGAATCAAGAAGCTTACGGAACATCTCGATACCAGTAATAACAGTTGACTTTGTTTCCTCGCTGAGACCAACGATTTCAACAACGTCAGACATCTTAACTGTACCGCGCTCAACTCTACCTGTAGCAACTGTACCGCGTCCTGTGATTGAGAATACGTCCTCAACAGGCATCAGGAACGGGAGGTCAGCCTTTCTGTCAGGAGTCGGGATATAAGAGTCAACAGCTGCCATAAGCTCCATAATAGAAGCATACTCAGGAGCGTTTACATCTGTGCTTGTGCTGTCAAGAGCAACACGTGCAGAGCCGCGGATGATCGGAATATCGTCGCCCGGGAAGTCGTACTCAGAAAGAAGCTCACGAACTTCCATCTCAACGAGCTCAAGGAGCTCTTCGTCATCAACGAGGTCAGTCTTGTTCATGTAAACAACGATTGCAGGAACGCCAACCTGACGAGCGAGAAGGATGTGCTCACGAGTCTGCTGCATCGGTCCGTCAGATGCTGCAACAACGAGGATAGCACCGTCCATCTGAGCTGCACCGGTGATCATGTTCTTTACATAGTCAGCGTGTCCGGGGCAGTCAACGTGTGCGTAGTGACGAGTCTCTGTTTCGTACTCAACGTGTCTTGTGTTGATTGTGATACCACGAGCTCTCTCCTCGGGTGCGTTGTCGATCTGGTCATATGCCAGGAACTCGATGTTTCCGTTTCCGAGAGAAAGTGTCTTTGTGATAGCAGCAGTAAGAGTTGTCTTACCGTGGTCAACGTGACCGATTGTACCAATGTTTACGTGGGGCTTATTACGCTCAAATTTTGCCTTAGCCATGGATAAATCCTCCTAAAAATTTTGTGTTTGAGTTTATAAATTAGTTTTTAGCTCTTGCCTTAATGACAGTTTCCTGAATAGACTTCGGAACCTCAGCAAAGTGAGAAGGCTCCATTGAATATTGAGCACGTCCCTGGCTCTTCGAGCGCAGATCTGTAGCATAACCGAACATTTCGGAAAGAGGTACATGAGCTATGATTTCGGTAGCGCCGTTGCCGGGCTCCATTGTGCTGATCTGTCCGCGGCGTGAGTTAAAGTCGCCGATAACATCGCCGAGATACTGGTCAGGCGTAATTGTTGTAACCTTCATGATAGGCTCGGTAAGAACCGGATCTGCAAGGCGCATAGCTTCCTTGAAAGCCATAGAACCTGCGATCTTAAACGCCATCTCAGAAGAGTCAACTTCGTGATATGAACCGTCGTAAAGCGTTACCTTAACGTCTACAACATTATATCCTGCGAGAACACCGCTCTGCATTGCGCCCTGGATACCCTGGTTTACAGGCTCTATGAATTCCTTCGGAATTGAACCGCCTGTTACAGAGTTGATGAACTCATAACCCTTACCGGGTTCGTTCGGTTCAAGAATGATCTTAACGTGACCGTACTGACCTGAACCGCCGGACTGACGCTTATACTTGCACTCGTGATCAACACGCTTGCGGATAGTCTCTTTATATGCAACCTGAGGCTTACCGATATTAGCCTCAACCTTAAACTCGCGGAGAAGTCTGTCGACAATAATCTCAAGGTGAAGCTCACCCATACCTGCGATGATCGTCTGACCTGTCTCGTCGTCAGTATAAGTTCTGAATGTCGGGTCTTCCTCAGCAAGCTTTGCAAGACCGATACCCATTTTTTCCTGACCTGCACGTGTCTTAGGCTCGATAGCAACTCTGATAACGGGTTCCGGGAATTCCATAGACTCAAGAATTACGGGAGCCTTTTCGTCACAGAATGTATCACCGGTCGTAGTGTACTTTGTAGCAACGACAGCAGCAATGTCACCTGCATAACAGGTTTCAAGGTCTGTTCTGTCATTAGCGTGCATCTGTACGATACGTCCGAATCTCTCTCTCTTCTGCTTTGTTGAGTTATATACGGTAGTACCTGCTGAAACAGAACCTGAATATACTCTGAAGAAGCAGAGTTTTCCGACATAAGGGTCTGTCATGATCTTGAACGCAAGAGCTGAGAACGGCTCTTCGTCAGATGCATGTCTGTCCTCTTCCTCCTCTGTATCGGGGTTTACACCTCTGATAGCGGGGATATCCGTCGGAGCGGGCATATAATCGATGATAGCATCGAGGAGCTTCTGTACGCCCTTGTTCTTATAAGAAGTTCCGCAAACAACGGGAACGATCTTATTAGCAATAGTAGCTGCGCGGAGAGCTGTTTTAAGCTCTTCAACCGTAATCTCCTCACCTTCGCAGTATTTGTCGAAGAGAGCTTCATCGGTTTCGCAGATGGATTCGACCATTGCGTCGTGATATTCCTGAGCCTTTTCAAGCATATCGGCAGGAATAGCTTCAACGCGCATGTCTTTTCCGAGATCATCATAATAGATGTCTGCTTCCATATTTATGAGGTCGATAATACCTCTGAAATCGGCTTCAGCGCCGATAGGAAGCTGAATCGGTACAGCGTTGGCTTTAAGACGATCCTTCATCATGTCTACAACATGATAGAAGTTTGCGCCCATAATGTCCATCTTGTTGACATAAGCCATTCTCGGAACGCCGTACTTGTCGGCCTGTCTCCAAACAGTCTCCGACTGAGGCTCAACGCCTCCTTTTGCACAGAGAACAGTTACGGAACCGTCAAGTACTCTCAGAGAACGCTCAACCTCAACGGTGAAGTCAACGTGTCCGGGGGTATCGATAATATTGATTCGCGTATTTTTCCAGTAGCACGTGGTAGCGGCGGAGGTAATTGTAATACCTCTCTCCTGTTCCTGCTCCATCCAGTCCATAGTAGCGGCACCCTCATGGGTCTCACCTATCTTATGGGTTTTACCTGTATAGAACAGAATACGCTCCGTAGTCGTGGTTTTACCGGCGTCAATGTGAGCCATGATACCGATATTTCTGGTACGCTCAAGTGAATATTCCCTTGGCATATTTAAATTTTATCTCCTTTGTCGGACCCTAAGCTTACACACGCTTTATAAGCATGTGATGAGCCGGGCACAGTCCGAAGCATATAAATTAATATCTGAAATGAGCAAAAGCCTTGTTTGCTTCAGCCATTCTATGCGTATCTTCTTTCTTCTTGAAAGCGCCGCCGGTGCTGTTTTTAGCATCCAGAATCTCTCCTGCGAGTCTTTCTGCCATTGTCTTCTCACCTCTTGAGCGTGAGTATGCAACGAGCCATCTGAGACCGAGAGTCTGGCGTCTTTCGGGTCTTACCTCCATCGGAACCTGGTAGTTTGAACCACCTACACGACGAGCCTTAACCTCAAGAACGGGCATAATATTTTCAAGAGCTTCGTTAAATGCTTCAAGCGGATTCTGACCGGATTTTTCTTCAATAACCTTGAATGCATCATAAACGATTTTCTGAGCTACGCCCTTCTTACCGTCGTACATTACGTTATTAATAAGTTTTGTTACGGTCTTTGAATTATACAGGGGATCCGGCAAAACATCTCTTTTGGATATCTGACCTCTTCTCGACACTGTACTTCCCTCCTTCATTAAAATTTATGATATCATAGGTACTCGAAAGAAACCTTTCGTATGTGCGATGCTGTCAGTATCCGTTAAACATTTATTACTGAACAGCGGTAACACATCTTTTGCGCGCAGATTATTTTTTCTTAGCACGCTTTGCGCCGTACTTTGAACGGCTCTGGTTGCGGTTTGCAACGCCCTGAGTATCGAGCGTACCGCGGATTATGTGGTAACGTACACCCGGAAGGTCACGTACTCTTCCTCCGCGAATCAGCACGACTGAGTGCTCCTGAAGGTTATGACCGATACCCGGAATGTAGCATGTAGCTTCCATACCGTTGGTAAGTCTTACTCTGGCAATCTTACGGAGAGCTGAGTTCGGCTTCTTAGGTGTGGTTGTTGTAACCTTTGTGCAAACGCCGCGCTTCTGGGGGCTGCTCTGATCTGTAGCGCGGTTCTTCAGTGTATTGAAGCCCTGCTGCAGTACCGGTGCTTTGGACTTGTATGTCTTGTCCTGTCTGCCCTGTCTCACAAGCTGGTTTAGTGTTGGCATGTTCGTCCTCCTGTTCTTCAGAAATAAATGTTTAACTACTGCTGCGGCATCAGCCGACACAGTATTATTCACCGTATGAGCCAAAAATATACAATTGTCCCATAGGCGTACAGCTCATTATAGCACTTATAATATCTTTTGTCAAGCGTTAAAGTAAAAAAGGTACAAACTATTTTGAAATTTACAAATAATCAGATTTATTACTGCTGCCTATTTGTTTATCTGATTCTACAGTGTCTGCAAGGCTGCGCAGTGCACCTTTCGAAAAAAGCCTTACTGCATACTTCAGCAAAGTTGAACAATGGCACGAACAAAAAGTGTGATCCGCGGTTACGCACACTGCTACATTTCACTGCGCTGAAGCAGATAGCTTTAGCTGAACTGACAAAGATAGTAAATAATCGGCTGCACTGAAGCCGCAGAAAAAAGCGGAGAAAAATCAGCCGAATTAAGCTGCTCTCAGTATAAAAACAAACATTTGGCGAGCGAACACAGGATCGCGGACTGTCGTCTGCACGGAATTATAATACGCGTCTCACCTGCGGTTGAGTAACCGCATATTTTACATTTTTATAGATCATGAGTTAAACCAGATAGGGATAAAAAATAGATATGTATCGGCAGGAGCATAGATTTTCTCCTGCCACGCCTATATTTAGGCGGTTTGACGTTTGGTACGCTGCATATACTCCTGTTCCATTTCCCGCATTTCCTCGTCCGTGGGGATGTCCACAATCCCGACATAGGAATAGTAGATGTCGATTTGCTGTGTCCGTTTCCCGTCCTTTTTCT
>JAAWQR010000020.1 GCA_022800625.1 Clostridiales bacterium
TTTTATTGTCTCTGCTTATATCATATTCCTCGTTAGCTCAGTTGGCAGAGCATGCGGCTGTTAACCGCAGGGTCGTTGGTTCGAGCCCAACACGGGGAGTTCATTCAAAGCCTGTAAACACTACTGTTTGCGGGCTTTTTTCTATACTAAAACCTCAGTTATGCCAAAAAGATTCAGTCAAGTAACTGTAAACCGTAAGAAAAACAACCGAGTGATTGTAAACCCCTAAAATTCCGCATAAGATCACGCTGAATGAGACTTAACAAGTCTTAACAGTCATTATATATTTATCTTGCGGTTATGCCCGATGGAAGACGAATATTTTTTATTTTCTGTCGGGCTTTTTTTTGAGTATGATAGAGGAAGATAAGATGAACCATGATAAACGCTATTATTTAAAACAAAAACGGAGAGAAGTTTGTTGCCGAATTCTCCTGTGACTTCTACAATCTGTATAGCGAGCTTCACGCGGTCACTCTTATGAAGCCACCGAGCGATGTGAAGTTAATTAATAATGAAGTTGATTCTGTCAGTGTAAAGCTGGACTCATACAGTGATATCGGGAATCATCTTATTCAAAATTATTGAACGAGCAAAACAATATTGAAGACGCTAATAAAATGGTATTAAACGCTTAATGATTTAATCAGAGATAACCTGCAACAGCAGATCATTCATAATTAATACGGAACATTGGATGGACTCTGTGCTCACATTCGACAGATGGGACCTAGATCAGTGAAATGCTTGTGGGAAACATTTATGAGGGCGAATACGGCGATTATCGAGCTGAATTTTGTGAAGCTTTTATTATAGTATAAGTAGAGATTATTTGTGAAATACAATTTACAACAATTTTTAAAGGGTGACTTTATACAATCAGTTGCATGTTTTATGAAAGGTTATAATTATGGCAATGTGGAATCCGTGGCGTGGCTGCCACAAACATAGCGAGGGGTGCAAATACTGTTACATTCATAAGGGCGATTTCAAGCGTGGGATTGATACAAACAAAATTGTAAAAACGGATAATTTCTACGCCCCTATCGCTAAAAATAAATCGGGAGCATACAAAATTAAATCGGGGCAGACCGTTTATCTTTGCTTTTCTACGGATTTTCTGGTTGAGGACGCCGATGAATGGCGTTCTGAATGTTGGCAGATGATACGGGAGCGTTCAGACCTGCACTTTCTTTTTTTAACGAAGCGCATTGAGCGATTTATGGAATGTATCCCAGAGGACTGGAACGATGGATACGAGAATGTTACGGTTGGCTGTACGGTGGAAAATCAACACAGAGCTGATTATAGGCTTTCCATTTTTAATCAACTGCCAATAAAACATAAAAATATTATCTGCCAGCCATTAATTGAGGAAATAAATCTTGCCGCTTATCTTGATAATGTTGAATTAGTCGTAGTCGGCGGTGAATCAGACAGAAATGCCAGACCACTTGACTATGCGTGGGTGCTTTCCATACGGGAGCAATGTATCGCCCGCAAAGTACACTTTGAGTTTCGTCAGTGTGGGACATATTTTATCAAGGATGGAAAAAGCTATACTTTATCTACTCGTGATTTATGCAGCCAAGCTCGAAAAGCTAATATCAATTATTGAATAACCATCTCTCTTTTTTGTGCAAGAATAGAGAGGAAAAATAAAAGAATAAGCCTTATAATAATAAAGGCGAATTTATGTCCATAAAGCACAATATGTGCGGATAAGGAGGTATCTCATGGAATGGGTTGAAAGATTAAACCAAAGTATGAATTATATTGAGGAACATTTGACAGATGAAATTGACTATGAGCAGCTTGGGCGAATTGCTTGCTGCTCTACCTATCATTATCAGAGAATGTTTACCTATATGGCTGGTATTACTCTGGCAGAGTATATCCGAAGAAGAAAAATGTCCTTAGCGGCGGTGGACTTGCAGGGCGGGGATGAGCGGATTATTGATATAGCAGAGAAGTATGACTATCATAATGCTTCGTTTGAATGTATTTTTACCGATTATCATAATTGTATGCAGCCTTCCCGGAGTTTTCTGTGATAAATATGTTGCAAAAAGGCAGTATGACTGGCAGCTGAAGCGTGCAAGAAATGACAGAAAGCTCGGATACTTAAAAGGGATTCTGCAATCAAAAGGCAATGCAAAAGATTTACGAGTCTTCGGTGTTCAGGAATATTTTAAATCCAGATATATTGATATGTGGAAACTGTGGTTCGGTGAAAAAAAGAAGATGGAGAAACTAAAACTTGCAATTACTTTCTCAGCTTTTATTTTGCCGTTAGTTGCTACAACATCAGCATTGATCATGGTAGGTAACGGGATACTGAATAATGTATTGACTGTCGGAGATTATTCACTGTACGGCGGAGCTTCGTCGCAATTGCTATCATCAATAGTAGCATTCACGGGAGTTATCAATCAGAGCTATGAAAGTGAAATGCGACTGAGCAGGTATGCGGATTTTCTGAAGATGGAGCCCATCGTAAAAAACACGGGAACGCGTATCATCGAGGAGATAAATAAAATAGAATTCAGGAATGTATGCTTCACATATCCAAATACTGAAAGAACTGTTCTTAAAAATATTTCTTTCAGTATAAGCAGCAATCAGAGCCTTGCTCTTGTCGATTTAAACGGAGCAGGAAAGTCTACTATCGTTAAGCTGATTCTGCGGCTCTACGATCCAGACAGCGGAGAAATACTGATCAACGGTATCAATCTCAAGGAATATGATATGAAAAGCTATTATAAGTGTATAGGTGTAGTATTCCAAGATTTTTGCCGGTATGATCTTAAGATCAGAGAAACGGTTTCATTAACGGATATCGACGGAATAGATGATGACAGCAGAATTCTGAATGCCTGCGACAGCGCTGATTTAAATATCGGAATTGATTCTCTTAAAGACGGAATTGATACATATCTCGGAAAGACATTTGATCCCGACAGTCTTGAACTGTAAGGGGGAAACTGGCAGAAGATCGCGATAGCTCAGGCATTTTTTAAGAACTCATCGCTAATGCTGTTTGATGAGCCGAACGCTGCACTCGATCCGGATGCTGAACGTAACCTGTTTGAGAAAATGGTTCAGCTGGGACGTAACAAATGCGTAGTTTATGTTACTCACAGACTCTCATCAGCTACCACTGCAAATCAAATATTGATTATAAAAAACGGTGAATGCTGCGAAATGGAAACTCACAGTGAGTTGACTCAACTGAAAGGTCAGTATTATGACCTGTTTAACAAACAGGCTGAATATTACAGGGATAAGCAGTAAGGAGCGAAATGTTTATATCTGAATTGTAGCAAAGCCAAAAAGTAAATGTTATATAAAACGGAGAAAAAATATGAAAGATTTTTATTTGCCATTTGAAGATAAGCCAATGGTTAGCTATTATCTTTTGCAAGCTCATACAATGGGAATTATTCAAGCCAATGCCAGACTGTTAAATCAAGATATAATGCCTTGGGTGTGTGCTAAGTTTATCAATTGCAGTTTCATAGACAGCAGGGACGATGCTAAATTCGGTGCAGAAGTTTTTGATGGCGGAGCAACAAATGACGGAAAGATAAAAGAAAAAAAGATATCGATAAATAAACGTGAGCTTACAGATGCAGAGAATCTTTGGAATCTTATAACTGGATTTCTTGAATCAGGATATTATGTAAAAGGAGAATTTAATGAAAAATACATTCCTGATATGGCTTCATATATGAAATCGGAATTTTTACATCCGTATTTGATTTATGGTTATGATAATAATACTCATTCGTTAACCGGAGCAGGATATTTGAAAGATCGTTTTTATAATAGTTATAGTGTTAATTACATGAATTTTTATGACAGCATAGTAAACACTCCATATAATACATGTGTTTTTGAGTTGGAAAAATATGATACAGAAAGTATATATATCGTAAATTATCCACGCATTATAGCGGTATTTGATGATTATTTGAATTCAAGAAATACTGTCAGAGAAGACGAATATCCGAAGGATGAATTATTTGGAATTACAGCCCTAAAATGCCTGTCCGACTATTATATGCGTATATTGGACACGGATATGGATTATTTTGATAATCGGTATTCACGCGCGCTTATGGAATCAAAAAAAGTATTGGCTTTATCAATCGATTATTTATACAGATATTTTAAATTACCCATTAGAACTTATAAGGACTTAGCAACAAAAGTATTCGGAGAAGCTACTGTTATACATAATTTGGGACTTGAATACAATATTATACACGATAAAAATATTATAAGCAGAGTATGCCGACACTTTGAAAACATACTGAATATTGAACTATCGTACATGCCAGATGTATTAAATGATTTGAAATCTATAACATATTTTCCGGAAGGAACATTTATAGGTTAGCAGATATGTCGTAAATTTGATTGATACAGTTACAAATTAATAATAGTTTAAAGTTAAGCTGAGCCGCTCGAGTTGGTCGGGATAGTTTTGTAGGATGGAAATTTCTATAAACTTTCCCGACTATTTTAATTTTGGTATTGACTTTCCTGTTTGAGATGATATACTATATATAGTAGTAGGTAATAAGCATTAATAGGCAGATTTGGAGGTCGTATGAAGAAAAAAAGAGAAAATGTATTAAAAAACAACCTGTATATTCTGAAGCTGATGCACAAGGCAAGTCCTGCGAGAATTCCGCTGCGTTTTATCGCAATTTTTTTGTCTGTCGGAGCTGACTTTCTCTTTAATGTATTTTTGCTCAGGCTTGTTATAAACGGAGTTCAGACAGGTCGCCCGTTTTCGGAAATTGTCGGCTACATAATAGCCGTCGGAGCGATTTTGATAGCTTATTACATACTTAATAACTATTATGAAGAGATATTTCTCCCTGTATCAAAGAAGAAAATATATAAAAGCATACAGCGAGAAGTGTTTAAAAAGGCAGAGCAGGTAGACCTGTCATGCTATGAGAACCCGGAATTCTATGATAAGTACATGCGAGCGGTCAACGAGACGAGCAGCGTGGCGGAAAACGTATTATCAGGATTTGCAGGTCTTTTCTATAGTATTCTCACCGTATTTTCAGTGTCGCTTGTGATATTTCTCATCGACCCGATATTTATTCTCTTCACGATAGTTCCTATAGCGTATTCGTTCCTTTTCACAAAAAAACTGAATCGACTGAGATACGATCTTGATATCGAAAAGACCGCTGACTGGCGAAAAAGAGACTACATAAAGCGTTCGTTCTACCTTGCGGACTATGCAAAGGAAATGCGCCTTACGGGAATCAGCAACGTCCTCTTCGGCAGATTTTTTGATGCTACCGCAAACCTCAAAAGAATAATCAGAAAGCGCGGACTTAAGATTGCCGTTCTCGATTATTTTGCAATCGTTATCAGATATGTAATTCTGTATCTTGCAGGCATCATTTATTCGACTTACAAAACGGTAGTCAGAGGTACGATGATGTTTGGCGACTGCGTTGTGGTTATCAACAATATCGTGAAAACTTCTTCCGCCATACAGGGCGTGGTTGAAGGATATATGCAGCTCCACAGCAACGCACTCTCCGTGCAGAATCTTCGCACTTTCCTTGAATATGAGCCGAAAGTTAAGAACGGAAGTATTGGTATAAGCAGTGAGGTCGCTAAGTCTGATCTATCACTCCGTAACGTCAGCTTTTCTTACACAGACGGCGGAAAAGAAGTACTTAAAAATATAAATATTGATATAGCTCAGGGTGAAAAGATCGCTCTTGTCGGACACAACGGAGCCGGAAAGACCACTCTTGTAAAACTATTGCTCAGACTGTATGATCCGACGGAAGGAGAGATAGTTTTTTGGGGACGGAATATAAAGGATTACAAGATTTCGGACTACAGAGGTCGCTTTGCAGCAGTTTTCCAACATTATAAAGTGTTTTCCATGAGCCTACTCAGAAATGTTCTCCTAAAGAAGGATATCACCGATTCCGAGCGCGAGCTTGCGTTTGAAGGAATGAGAAATAGCGGAATTTACGACAAGGCTATGTCGCTTGAACATCGCGAGGACACCGTTCTGACACGAGAATTTGACGCTAATGGAACGGTCCTTTCCGGCGGAGAAAATCAGAAGGTAGCAATAGCGCGCGTGTTTACAAAGCCGTGCAATGTTGTGATCCTTGACGAGCCGTCAAGCGCCCTTGACCCGATCGCTGAGTATAAAATGTACGAAGCTATGATGAAGGCGTGCGAAAACAAGTCGGTTGTGTACATTTCGCACAGGCTGTCGTCCGCCGTGCTTGCCGACAGAGTTTATCTTCTCGAAAACGGCGAGGTTGTCGAGTGCGGAACTCATACCGAGCTTTTGAAAAAGGGCGGAAAATACGCTGATATGTGGGAAAAGCAGTCCGAGCAGTACAAGGAGAATGGAGGTGAAAGCGATGAGTAAGAGAATTAAGGATTACATCTATCTATTTAAGTTTGCAGCAAAGTATACTCATTTTGTGTGGTGGTGTATCGCGGACGGAATCATCTGGGGAATAAATAATTCCGTTGCAAATGTTGTGTTTATAAAATATTTGTTCGATATGATTGAACAGAAGAAATCCTTCGCTCAGATAATGGTTCTCATTGCCCTTATCGGTACATACATGCTCTTGATCTATGTATTCCACGAAAAATTCTATCAGTTTGTAAAGCCGAGAACGGAGCAGGAGCTTCATGAAAAGATGCACTCAAGGCTGTTCGGGAAAGCGATGAGCCTTGATCTTGCAAAATACGACGATCCCGAATTCTACAACGATTACGTATGGGTGATGAACAATTTTGAGGGCGAAGTTATGGACGTAGCCTTCGACATCGGAAAGTTTATCAACCGCCTTCTTGCAACGAGCGTTATAGTAACGCTTGTCGCAACGATCGATGTTACGGTCGTAATAGCGATAGCATTTGCTGTTGCTCTGTCAGTGGTTATAAAGTATTTCAGAACTAAGCTTGAGTTTGCAAAACAGGGAGATTTGAAGCCGTCGGAGCGCAAGGCTGAGTATGTAGGACGCGTGTTCTACCTTGCGGATTATGCCGAGGAAATAAGGCTGAGCCGCGCTTCTGAAATTCTTGATTCGGATTTTTCAGACGCTCTTGACGAGCAGATAGCGATCAATAAAAAGTACGGAAAAAAGCTTCTGCTTTGCGGAATGCTCCGCGATCTGACATCGTCAGCTCTCATCAATGTCGGAATTATAACTCTCCTTGTATATAAAATAATGGTAGAAGGCTCTATCTCTCTCGGAGACTTTGCAGCATCGATCGGCGGAACATGGGCGCTTTTCTGGCAGCTCAATAATCTGCTCGAATACTTCACAAAATCGGCGGGGCACGGTATGTATGCCGAGAAGCTTAAAAAATTTCTTGAGTGCGAGCCTGCGATCGGAGACACGGACGATTCCGTCTCAGTTCCCGAGTTCGCTTCCCTCACTCTGCGCGATATGAGCTTTTCATACGGAAGCTCTGACAAAAAAGTTTTGAAGAATATAAACCTTACAATAAATAAGAATGAAAAGATCGCGCTTGTCGGCTATAACGGCGCCGGTAAATCAACGCTTATCAAGCTTATTATGCGGCTGTACGATCCAACATCGGGCAGTGTCGAATGGAACGGTGAGAATATCAAAAACTTGAAGGTGGACGAATACCGCGGAAAATTCGGAACAGTCTTTCAGGATTTTCAGATATTCGCGGTGTCGGTCGCAGAGAATGTCAAGGCTGACGTTGTAGAAGACGGCGACAGCGAAAAAATAAAAGCCGCTCTTGACAGGAGTGGACTTTCAGCAAAGGTTTCGGAGCTTCCGCATGGAATCGATACCGAGGTTACGAGAGAATTCTCGGAGGACGGAGCAAATCTGTCGGGCGGCGAGCGTCAGAAGCTTGCTATCGCCAGAGCCTTTATGAAGGACGCAGACCTTATCATTCTTGATGAGCCGTCAAGCGCACTTGATCCGATGAGCGAATATGAGCTGAATCATACAATGATGGACGCGGCGAGCGATAAAACTGTCATTTTCATTTCGCACAGACTTTCAACGACTATCATGGCTGACCGCATATACATGCTCGCGGACGGCGAGATAATAGAAGAAGGAAGCCATGAAGAACTGATGAAAAGGGACGGCAAGTATGCGGAAATGTTCCGTATGCAGGCAGAAAAGTATCAGAAGGAATACATTCAGGGCACAGCCCCGAGCCCCGCTTAAGGTTCTTTTGGTAAAAAGCTCCTTGAGAATCCCCCAAAACTTTTGAAATAATTACTTTTTCTAAAGTTTTTTGCTCGAGCTTTTTTACAAAAAAGCTCGCAGAGCTCGAGACAGCGTCTCGATATAAATATAATTAAATCTGAAAGGCAGGACTACACCATGAAGTACAGAATCGGAATTGTCGGCAGCGGCTCGATCTCGGGCGCACATTCCTACGCATTTGACAGGATCAATGAATCACGCGGCGACATTCAGGTCGAAAAAGTCGTAATGTGCTCGCGAAATGTAAGCTCTGAAAGATGCCGTGAGCTTGGCTGGAGCGAAGCGGAGCACGAATGGGAAAAGGTAGTATCGAGAGACGATATTGATGTGATCGATATTTGCGCGTACGACAGCGTACATTATCCTGCGGCTAAAGCGGCGCTTGAGTGCGGTAAGATGGTGATATGCGAAAAGCCGATCGCGGATAATTATGAGCAGGCATCAGAGCTTGCAGCTATTGCCGAGGCGAAAAACATAAACGCGACAGTTTGCACCAACTACCGCTATATGCACGACATACGCTGCATGAAACATATGATAGAGGAGGGAAAGCTCGGCGAGATCAGACATGTGTACGGTTCGTTCACCATGGATTGGGCGGCAAACGTAAACGGATGGATGAACTGGCGGCTCGACCACAGGACAAGTCCGCTCGGCACGCTCGGCGACCTCGGGACGCACCTCATCGACATGTGCCGCTTTATGGGACTTGAATTTGCCGAGGTCTGCGGAATGGACGAGGTATATGGACGGCGCAGACCATGCGGTGAGAACTGCTTTGCCGAGACTGAATCAAATGAGCTGTCGATCTTTAACGCGCGATTTACGAACGGTGCGCTCGGACTGTTTGAGCTGTCAAGAGTTTCGGGCGGCGGAAACGGAATGATATTTGAAGTCCACGGAACGGAAGGAAATATACGCTGGGAGAAGCGTAACATGAACTCGCTTCTCACCGTTCCCGAGGGAAGCTGGCGTTATGACAGCACGCCGTCAGGTGAAATTCTGCCGTATGATTACGGCTTTGAGCGCGAATTCATACAGAACGACACCTTTACGCTTTTATTCCGCGATTTTCTCACTCAAAACGGTAAAGCACCGACGCTGCGGGACGGAGCGGAATGCAGCCGCGTAATTGACGCTGTGCTGAAAAGCGACAGGGAAAAGAAGTTTGTTAAGATTATATAAAGCAGAATTTTAAGCAAGATATTGGATGAGAGACCGATCAAGACAGATGCGTATTGTTTTATAAATAACTTAATATCGCAGGTTTGTATTACTATATAAATTATTTGCCGCATTTTTGAAATACTTTAATTATTATTTGTAAGCAGGAAACTATACGATTGTATTAAGCTGACTGTTACAGTCGCAGCTTCTTCTCAGAGTATCTTCGTAAGACTTGATCGGTTTCAGATTCCAAAGTAAAAGAATTTATAAAAATTTCAGGATTTTGCCGTAAGCTGCATTGTTATGAGTGCTTAAAGTTTTCTATTTTTCCTTCCCGTGCCATACCTTCGACGGAACAAATTATACGTGATGGTATTCCGTCACTGTTCAGGCAAAGCGTTATATCTTGTTTTCCGACAGTTCTTTTGTACAGTACTCCGCCTTCGCCGTCCGAGGTTATTTCAGCTCCTTCAGAGTCAAGTTCAAGAGCAGAAAACAGAGCTTTAAATGCGGCTCCTCCTTCTTCACTTATTCCGAGGTCGCATTCATGAGAAAGAAGTCTCACACCTCCGACGTCCGATATTACAGATATACCTGCAAGCTCTGACGGAGACTTAATTTCCGCTTTCAGCAAACCATCCGTACGGCTTACATTCATTTCTATATTTTTTACACCGTCAGACAGAGTCATATCAAAAGAAATATTGCCTTTATAATATTCTGTATCGGGAATGTCGGGTATTTTATCTTTTTTTTGTGAGGTGTCATGTGTTTTAAATATATTTCTTCCGCTGTCGGTTCCCTCTGTTTGAGCGGTGCATGAACAGAGAAGAAATAGAGAGAGAAGTGCTGCTATGAGTCTTTTATGATTGTATCTTTTTTTCATATTTGTGATCCGATCTGCCGATGAATCGGCTTTATTTTTTATGAAGTGAATTTTGTACCGATTATAAATATGATTTAAAAATTTAAAATATGTCAGTATGTCTCAATGCCGTTGACAAAGCGGGAATTATGTGATAAAATCTATATAAAAATGTCCGCGGCTGCAATGCATGTATTTTACCGCAAACAGCACGGACGGGATCGAAAGGTTTGGTATTATATTATGGTACAGATAGAAATGCAGGACGGCGGAGTTATAACTCTGGAGCTTGACAGCTCGGCTGCTCCGAAAACGGTTGAGAACTTTAAGGAGCTGGCAAAATCAGGCTTTTATAACGGACTTATTTTTCACAGGGTTATCAAGGACTTCATGATACAGGGAGGCGACCCGACCGGAAGCGGAATCGGCGGAGCGCCCAATAATGTTGTCGGCGAATTTGCAATGAACGGACACAAAAATCCGATTTCTCATGTGCGCGGTGTTATTTCAATGGCGCGTGCTCAGAATCCCGATTCGGCTTCATCACAGTTTTTTATCGTACACCGTGATTCAACGTATCTTGACGGTTCATATGCGGCGTTCGGTCATGTTACCGACGGAATGGATGTTGTTGACCGTATTGCATCAACTCCGACAGACATGCGCGACAGACCTGTTGAAACACAGACAATTAAAGAAATCCGTGTAATAGGCGAGTAACAGTCGCTGCGTGTTATCGCTTTTACGGATTTTTTCCGGAGTAAAGCGAAGTTTCGGAATTTAAGTGATAATTTTGCCGGAGATGTAAACGAACGTAAGTTATTTTTATCTTGTTCTTGCTGCGGAACGGTTTGACGGAGCCTGATAAAAGCCCCCTTATGTGAAAATGCACAAAATGCTTTTCCCATAATTGTGCAACTTTATGAAAATTCCGATGCAGGAAAAGTGTAGTTGATTATTTTCCGAAAAAGTGATATAATATAGTATACTAATGCGAATTGTAATTTCATATGACATGATTTAACTAACCGCAAGGAGGATTCAAATGAAAAAAGCTCTTGCCTTTGCAATGGCTGCGCTTATCTTTGCAGCATCCCTCACGGGTTGTACTACTTTGAAAAAAGATGCCGACGGAAATATTGACCGCGGGGCCGTCATCAATTTATATCTTACGGATGAAGTATATTCATTCGATCCGCAGGAAACAATAAACGACGATTCCATGCTGAAGGTTCTGAGTATGCTTTATGAAGGACTCACAACGCTTGACTCAAAAGGAAAATGGCAGAACGGCGTCATGGAAAACTATACCGTTAAGGCTGATGACAGAGACGGTTATTCCATTATAGTAGATCTTAAGGAGACAAAATGGTCTGACGCGCGTCCGCTTCAGGCAACAGATTTTGTTTATTCATGGAAGAGACTGCTTGACCCGAACAGACGCGGTGAATATGCGGCTCTCCTTTATGACATTAAAAACGCGCGTGCAATAAATACGTGCGACTGCTCTGTAGACGATCTCGGAGTATCTGCGATTGATACATATACACTCAAGATTACCTTTGAGAACGAAAATGTTGACCTTGACAGATTCTTTACGAATATGGCGTCGATTGCTCTCGTTCCTCTTAAGAAAGAATCTATCGACAGATACGGAGACGAGCGCTGGGATAAGAGCGTGTCTTCACTTGTTACCAACGGACCGTTTGTTGTAAGAAAGATGGAGGACGGAGGAGAACTGAGACTCGAGAGATCCAGCTATTATTATCGTAATACCGAAAAAGACGCTCTTGATAAGTATGTTATCCCGTACCGTCTTGTGACATCATACAATATTGATAGTTTAAGCGATGTACTTGACGCATATAACCTCGGAAACGATGAGACAGGCAAGCTGTTCTATATCGGCACAATTCCGCTGTCCGAGCGCGCAAACCTTGAAAAGAGCGCAGAGGTTTCCGATATGCTTATGACTCAAACCTATGTGTTCAATACAACAAATCCTTTGTTTGAAAAAGCTGAAGTTCGCCGTGCGCTGTCGATGGCTCTTGACCGTGAGCATATCGCCGAACTGCTTACATTTGCAGATCCTGCAGTAGGATATGTTCCGGACGGCGCGTTCAATACTTCTTCAAAGAATTCTTTCAGAAAGAACGGAGAGGACTTGATTTCAACGGGTGCCAATGTTGACGAAGCGAAGAGCCTTCTTTCATCGGCAGGCGTCAGAAGCGGTTCGTTCTCTATTACTATACGTGACAGGGAAGAAGATCGTGCGGTTGCAGATTATGTTAAATCCGTTTGGGAAGATCTCGGATTCAAGGTTACCGTAAAGACTACAGGCGTTAAGCATGAAACAAAAACTGACTCCGAAGGAACATTCGTATACTCGATCGACGATTATCAGAATATATATGACGCGGGTGAGTTCGACGTTATTGCAGTTGACGCGTCTATGGGATCGCCTGATCCATTTGCGTTCTTGGCTCAGTTTGCGGGAGATTTCTCAGGTAACGGAATCAATATGGATTCGGGTAACTATGAAATATACGGACACGTAAGCGGTTACTCAAGTGAAGCTTACAATGAACTTATTGAAAAGGCGTTTGCGGCGGCAGATGCAGGCGATAGAGCCGATGCTCTTCATGAAGCTGAAAAGCTGCTTATGGAGGATATGCCGATATGCCCGCTCGTGTTTATGAAATCTGCATATCTTTCATCGAAGATTCTGTCAGGCTTTAAGACCGATTATTACGGTATGACTGACTTTACAAGAGTAAAGATGAAAAATTACATGAAATATAAAACTGAGGAAGTTCAGCAGTAATTTATACAGTACAGATATGCTCGGCGGATGAGGGAGAGGATTTATATGGTCCCCTCCCTCTGACTTCTGATTTTGGAAAATTCGAAATTTCCGATATACTGCTAACGCTGCATTTTTGCGAAAGGTACGGTTGTGACGGTGAATAATGATTTTTTGATTTCTTTGGAGGCGGCACACAGCGGACTTTCCAAGAGGCAGCGAATCTTAGCAGAATATATATTGAATAATGCCCGCGGAGCAGCTTACATGACTGCGGCTTCTCTTGCGCTTCACGCCGGTGTTTCGGAACCTACGGTAGTTCGTTTTGCGGCGGCGCTCGGGTATGAGGGATATCAGGCAATGCAGGGTGCACTTCGGGAATCGCTCAGGCAGAGGATGACGACTGTTGAACGGATCGAAGAAGCAAACGGCAGAATGAGCAATGCTTCTGTTCTTGATTCTGTATTGCTTGCAGATGCGGAAAAGATAACTTCAACACTTAGGGAGCTTGACCGTGATGCGTTTGAACGTTCGGTCGATATGCTCCTGTCAGCAGGAAAGATTTATATTATCGGTATGCGCTCGGCGGCAATGCTGGCGCAGTTTATGAATTATTATCTCAGGCTGATCTTTGACGGAGTAGTGCTTGTGTGTCCGTCGGGTGGCAGCGAGATGTTTGAACAGCTTATAAATCTTACAGACAAAGACACGGTTTTTGCTATATCGTTTCCGAGATATTCGCGGGGAACTGTCAAGGCGGTTGAATTTGCGCATAATGTCGGCGCCGGTGTTATCGTCTTGACAGATAGGCGAGAAGCTCCCGTTGCGGCATGCGCCGATACGGTTTTGACGGCGAAAAGTGAGATGGCGTCATTTGTTGATTCGCTTGTCGCACCTCTCAGTATAATCAATGCAATTATCGCTTATATAGGAAAGAAACGCGAAGGAACAGCTGATATATTCAGCAGACTTGAGAACATCTGGCATGAATATCAAGTATACTCAACGGCAGTTCCCGATTCCGGGATTTATAATAAAACCGAAAAGGATGCGAAAGATAACTCAGAAGCATAAAGAGTTCTTGTTCGGAGAAAGATATGGAGATAAAGAGATTTACAAAGAATGACAGCGGATTCATATGTGAAGCCTGCGGACGCGAGGTTGAGCCGCTCGGATACACATCGAGAAACCACTGTCCGTACTGCTTAGCTTCACTTCATCTTGACAATAATCCGGGAGACAGAGCTGCGGGGTGCGGGGGGATCATGGACGCGGTAAAAAGCGAGCCTGATCCGAAAAAAGGCTTCATTATATATCACAAATGCCGTAAGTGCGGGGCGGTAAAGCGGAATCGCGCGGCTCTTGACTCAAGAGGACAGCAAGATAATATGGATCTGTTGATTGAACTGACTTCCAAAGAGCTGTGATTTGGATTGGGAGCGGTTATTTCTTTAAAAAGTCCATCACCAAAATAAACTTCAGAAAAGGTTTTGCCCAATTATAACTGTGATTAAAAAAGCATCACAGGCGGAGTTTTCATGTATACATTTCGACGGCTCGGAGATAATTTTTTTAGATTGTCAAAAAGGAAGTCGATAATATGAGGGCATATTACTTTTTTATGAAATTTATGCGCAGTTTTTTGCTTGGCATTTTGATCGGAGGTCTGACAGCGATTCTTTTCGCATTGACTGCGTTTGTTTGCTATTATAATATGTAGATTTTTGTCCGCTTTAGCAAAACATATCGGACGAATCGGAGGATAGCTTGAAGAATAATTCGAAAAGCGGCTTGAAAAACGGCGGCATAATGCGCCTTGACCGATTTTTTTCATCAGTCGGTCAGCTGACAAGAAGTGAATGCGGCGTCGCGGTAAAAAAAGGCAGAATCACAGTGAACGGCGAAATCGTCAAAACGGCATCGGTTAAAATTTTGCCGTGCAAAGATGAGGTAACGCTTGACGGTGAGACCGTCGTGTGGCAGGAATACTATTATTTGATGCTTAATAAGCCGTCGGGATACATAAGTTCGACCGAGAATTCGGAAAATACGGTGATGAAGCTGCTGCCCGAAAAGTATTCGAGAGCCGGCTGTTTCCCGTGCGGCAGGCTTGACATTGACACTGTCGGACTTCTTCTGATAACAAACGACGGAGATACGGCGCACAGACTTCTTTCGCCTAAAAAACATGCGCTGAAATCATACAGATTCCGCTGCTCGGTTCCGATAGGCAGCGATGAGATTTACGCTCTTGAAAACGGTATCGACCTCGGAGATTTTGTTACATTGCCTGCAAAAACAGAAATGATTACTCCGACAGAGGGCATAATATCGGTTACAGAGGGAAAATTTCATCAGATCAAGCGTATGCTGTTTGCTGTCGGCAGTAAAATTGAATTTTTGGAGCGGATTTCGTTCGGCGGACTGGAGCTTGATGAAAAGCTTGACCGCGGCGAATGGCGTGAGCTTACCGATGATGAAATTTCTGTGCTGAAAGAGGCTTAAAAGAGAATTTTTTTCTTAAAATCAGGTAAGAGGAAGAGAAATAAAGATAATATAGCTATAATCACCAAAATACGCGTCGATATGACGCGTATTTTCTATAGATATTTGTCGTGAGAAATTCGGAAAAATCTTGAAAAAGGTATGATAAATATGGTATAATTCTAATGTTTGATGTGCGATGAAGCGGGAGGTTGCCGCAGCCCATACTGTCAGGGCGGCGGGTAATTTCCGCAGAGTATGTCCGAGTAAATCGGGCGCAGAGAATATGCGACAGGGCAATATTCTCGTGAGAGAAGACCGCTCCGGAGTCCGAACACCCATGGATTCCGGTTCTGATAAGTCGGAAAAAGAAACGCCCGGGCGCGTGTTCATCGCCTCATCTATCAAATATATAATACAGGAGGCAAACAAAGTGGCAGCAAGTGAAAAGATCAGAGTAAGACTCAGAAGCTACGAGCATTCTCTCGTTGATGCGGCAGCAACTAAGATCGTCGATATCGCTAAGAGAAACGGCGCAGAGGTTGCAGGACCCATACCGCTTCCGACCGAGAAAGAGATCGTGACTATCCTTCGTGCGGTTCATAAGTACAAGGACAGCCGCGAACAGTTCGAGCAAAGAACTCACAAGAGACTGATCGAGATCAAAAAGCCCTCACAGAAGGTTGTCGAAGCTCTCATGAGCGTTGAACTTCCCGCAGGCGTGGATATCGACCTTAAGCTGTGAGAGAGGCGAAAGCCGAAAACGCCTTACAGGCGTGTGACTACCCGTACAGAGCAATCGCAACATGATCCAACTCCGGATTTTGAAGTGAGCTTGATGGCGGAAAGGTCATGTTGATGCAGCCGCATCAACCAATAACCTTATTTTCAGGAGGAAATTGATGATGAAAAAAGGAATCATCGGAAAGAAGCTGGGCATGACTCAGATCTTCGACGAAAACGGTATCGTAATTCCGGTAACCGTGATCGAAGCAGGTCCCTGCCCGGTAACGCAGAAAAAAACCGTTGAAACAGATGGTTACGACGCAGTACAGCTCGCGTTCGGCGAGATCCGCGAAAATCTCGTAAATAAGCCGAAAGCGGGTCATTTTAAGAAAGCCGGAGTACGTGCAATGCGTCATCTCAAGGAGTTCCGTCTTGAGAACACAGCTGAAATGAACGTCGGTGATGTAGTAGCCGCCGATACCTTCGCCGCAGGCGACAAGGTCGACATTACAGGTACTACAAAGGGACGCGGATTTACAGGTGCTGTTAAGAGATGGGGACACCACATTCTCAGAATGACACACGGTACAGGTCCGATTCACCGTCAGGTGGGCTCGATGGGTGCGTGCTCAACTCCGTCCAGAGTCTTCAAGAACAAGAAGATGGCAGGACAGTACGGTAACGAACAGGTAACGATACTCAATCTTGAAGTTGTTAAGGTTGACACAGAGAAGAACCTCATCGCGGTTAAGGGAGCTGTTCCCGGCGCGAAGGGCGGAATCGTGTTCATCCGTGACAGCGTTAAAGCATAAGTCGGAAGGAGGAAGAAGAAATGCCGGAAATCAAAGTTTTAAATATGGCAGGCGCCGAAGTCGGCACAATGATGCTCGCTGACAGTGTATTCGCTGCAGGGATCAACAGCGCTGTCCTCCATGCGGCAGTCAAAAACTATCTCGGAAATCAGAGACAGGGCACACAGTCCACTCTGACGAGAACAGAAGTCTCGGGCGGCGGACGCAAGCCGTGGAGACAGAAGGGAAGCGGTCGTGCAAGACAGGGTTCGACAAGAAGCCCGCAGTGGACACACGGCGGAGTTGCTCTCGGACCGAAGCCCCGTTCTTACAGAACAAAGCTCAACAAGAAGGTGCGCCGCGTCGCAATGACGAGCGCTCTCTCGTCTAAGGTCGCTGACGGAAGCCTTATTGTAATCGACAGCATCACAGCTGCGGAATACAAAACAAAGACTATGGCGACAATGCTGAGCGCAGTTAATGCAGGCAAGAAGAGCCTTGTTGTACTTCCCGAGAAGAATGACATGGTAAGCCGCAGCCTTCAGAATATTCCGGGCGTAAAGGTAGCTCTCGTAAACACGATCAACGTATACGACATTCTGAACTGCGATACTCTTGTAGCCGCTCAGGACGCCGTTAAGAAAATCGAGGGGGTGTATGCTGAATGAAATTCGCTCAGGATATAATAATCAGACCTCTTATCACTGAAAAGTCCATGGACATGATCGCGGATAAGAAGTACGCTTTCGAGGTTGCAAGGGACGCTACAAAACCCGACATCGCTCACGCGGTTGAGGAACTGTTCGGCGTTAAGGTTGCAGCCGTAAACACCATCAATATGAAAAGCAAGCCGAAGAGAGTTCGCTATGCGGAAGGAAAAACAGCTCAGTGGAAGAAAGCAATTGTTACACTGAAAGCTGACTCCAAGGGCATCGAGTTCTTTGAAGGTATGAACTGATGAAGGAGGAGAGAGTAAATGGCTACTATTAAATACAAACCTACCAGCCCTGCGAGAAGACATATGTCTGTGCCCTCCTTCGCGGAAGTTACAAAGTTCACTCCCGAAAAGAGCCTTCTCGCTAAGAAGAAGAAGCATGCAGGCCGTAACAGCTACGGCAGAATCACTGTTCGCCACAAAGGCGGCGGAAACAAGCAGAAGTACCGTATAATCGACTTCAAGAGACTTGAGAACGGTGCTAAGACCGTTATCGGCGTCGAGTATGACCCGAACAGAACCGCTTACATTGCGCTCCTTCAGGACGAAGCAGGCAAGAAGAGCTACGTTGTAGCTCCCGTAGGCGTTACTGACGGCGACATTCTTTACTCAGGTCCCGATGCGGATATCAAGCCCGGCAACTGCCTCCCGCTTGCAAATATCCCGGTCGGTACATTTATCAACAGCATTGAGCTTACTCCCGGACGCGGCGCACAGCTCGTTCGTTCGGCAGGCGTTCAGGCGCAGCTCATGGCTAAAGAAGGCAATATGGCTCAGGTAAGACTTCCCTCAGGTGAAGTTCGTTACATCAGGATCGACTGTAAAGCTACAATCGGTCAGATCAGTAATGTTGAGCACGATACAGTTAAGGTCGGTAAGGCAGGTAAAACCCGTCATAAGGGTATCCGCCCGACAGTCCGCGGTTCAGTCATGAACCCGTGCGATCACCCTCACGGTGGTGGTGAAGGCCGTTCACCGATCGGCCGTCCCGGTCCTGTTACTCCTTGGGGTAAACCGGCACTTGGTCTTAAGACGCGTAACAAGAAGGCAAGAACAGATAAGTTCATTGTTAAGCGCAGAAACAGTAAGTAAGGAAGGAGGCAGCATAAATGAGCAGAAGTTTGAAAAAAGCCCCCTACGTGGAAGCAAAGCTTTATGCAAGAATTTGCGCCATGAACGAAAAGGGCGAAAAGAAGGTGCTCAAGACATGGTCAAGAGCCTCTACGATATTCCCGGAGTTTGTCGGACACACTGTTGCTGTTCATGACGGACGCAAGCATATTCCGGTATATGTTACCGAGGATATGGTAGGCCACAAATTCGGCGAATTCGCACCTACAAGAACATTTAAGGGTCATGCAGGCTCTAAGACTTCCAATAACGGTAAATAATGCGAAAGGGAGGATAAAAGATAATGGAAGCAAGATCAACACAAAAGCATATCCGCATATCCCCTCGCAAGGTTAAGATCGTTCTCGACCTCATCAGAGGTAAGGACTACAATACCGCTTGCGGAATTCTCACCACAACACCTAAGGCAGCTTGCGAGCACGTTCTCAAGCTGATGAATAAGGTAGCTGCGGATGCGGAGCACAATTTTGACATGGATCCCGAAAATCTCGTCGTTTCCGAGTGCTTTGTTTGCCCCGGAATGACACTGAAGAGAATGATGCCCCGCGGAAAAGGCTCCGCTGACAGAATTCTCAAGAGAACCAGTCACATCACAATCGCACTGAAAGATAAAGAATGAGGAGGTAGTCGATAATGGGACAGAAAGTTAATCCGCACGGACTGAGAGTCGGTGTTATTAAAAACTGGGATTCCAGATGGTTCGCGCCCGATGAAAAATTCGGCGACATCCTCGTGTCTGACTTCAAGATCAGAGAATTCCTGAAGAAGAAGCTCTTCCTTGCAGGAGTTCCGAAGATCGAGATCGAGCGTGACAATACAGGCCGCGTACGTGTTACAATTCACTGCGCAAAGCCGGGTATGGTTATCGGTCGCGGAGGCACAGAGATCGATCATCTGAAGGCAGAGCTTGAAGCTATGACAGGCTCTCCCGTAACAGTAAATGTAGTTGAAGTTAAGCCGGTAGATATGGACGCGCAGCTTGTTGCAGAGTCTATCGCCGCACAGCTTGAGAGACGTATTTCCTTCCGCCGCGCTATGAAGCAGGCTATCGGACGTACTATGAGACTCGGCGCGCGCGGTATCAAGATTCAGGTAAGCGGCCGTCTCGGCGGAGCTGAAATTGCAAGAAGCGAGCAGTACCATGAGGGTACGATACCGCTGCAGACAATCCGCGCTGACATTGACTACGGTTTCTGGGAAGCTAACACCACTTACGGTAAGATCGGCGTTAAAGTTTGGATCTACAAGGGCGAGGTTCTCTCAGAGGTAGCCCGCACAGGCGGAGACGACAGACGTCAGAGAGGACGTGACGACAGACGCGGACGCCGTGATCGCCGTGACGGAGATCGCAGAGGTAATTCTCGCGGAGACAGACGCGGAAACGGTGATCGCAGAAATGCCGCCGGCGCGCCCAGAGCTCCGAGAGCACCCAGAGCAAATACAGTAAAGGAGGCGAACACTGATGTTAATGCCTAAAAGAGTAAAATACAGACGTGTACAGAGGGGTCGCCTCAAGGGTAAAGCAACCCGCGGAAATAAGGTAACCTACGGCAGCTACGGTCTTGTAGCTCTTGAGCCGGCTTGGATCACTTCCAACCAGATCGAGGCAGCCCGTATTGCAATGACACGTTACATTCGCCGCGGCGGTCAGGTTTGGATAAAGATATTCCCTGATAAGCCGATAACCGAGAAACCGGCTGAAACCCGAATGGGTTCAGGTAAAGGTTCACCCGAATATTGGGTAGCAGTCGTAAAACCGGGCAGAGTTCTCTTTGAGATGGACGGAGTTGCTGAGGAGGTTGCACGCGAGGCTATGCGTCTTGCTATGCACAAACTCCCGATCAAGTGCCGCTTCGTTACAAAAGAGCAGCTCGATAAAGAAGTGGAGGGATAAGCTGTGAAGGCAACAGAACTCAGAAATAAGACAAGCGAAGAGCTTGAAGCAATGTTGAAGGATCTAAAGACAGAGCTTTTCAACCTCCGCTTCCAGCACGCTATCAACCAGCTTGAGAACCCCCACAAGATTTCCGAAACAAAGAAGGAAATCGCCCGCGTGATGACCGTCATCACTGAAAAGAACGCGTGAAGGGGGATATAAAAGATGGAAAACAATGCTGAAGTACGCAACCTTAGAAAGACCAGAATCGGTAAGGTCGTTAGCAACAAGATGAATAAAACCATCGTTGTGGCAATCGAGGATAACGTAAAGCACGCCACCTACGGCAAGATTATTAAGCGCACCGTTAAGCTTCACGCACATGATGAAAACGGCGAGTGCTCAATCGGCGATAAGGTAGAGGTTATGGAAACAAGACCGCTCTCTAAGACAAAGAGATGGCGTCTGGTCAGAATCGTTGAGAAGGTAAAATAATCGCGGCAGAAACTTGCGGCGAGACGGACACGTCAAAGAACGTGTTCTGAGAAAAATCAAAGGAGGAAACTGCAGTGATTCAGCAGCAGTCATTAATGAAGGTTGCCGACAACACGGGCGCAAAGGAGCTTATGTGCATCCGCGTGCTCGGAGGCACCGGCAGACGCTACGGAAACATCGGTGATGTTGTAGTCTGTGCTGTTAAAAAGGCAGCGCCGGGCGGCGTTGTCAAAAAAGGCGATGTTGTAAAGGCAGTTATCGTCAGAAGCGTAAAGGGACTCCGCCGTGCGGACGGTTCTTACATCAAATTTGACGAGAATGCAGCAGTAATAATTGGTGAAGACAAGAACCCGAAGGGAACACGTATTTTTGGACCCGTAGCACGCGAACTCCGCGAGCACGAGTACACAAAGATCCTCTCCCTTGCACCGGAAGTACTGTAACGGAGGTGGAGAAATGAATAAACTTCATGTAAAAACAGGTGACACCGTAATCGTAATTTCCGGCGACGATAAGGGTAAGACAGGCAAAGTGCTTGAAGTCTCCCCTAAGGAAGGCAAGGTCATCGTTGAGGGCGTGAATATCGTAAAGAAGCACGTTAAACCGAGACCTCCGCAGGAAAGCGGCGGAATTATTGAAGCTCCCGCAGCTATGTATGCAAGTAAAGTTCAGCTATACTGCAAGAAGTGCGGAGCTACAAGACCCGCAGCTAAAATCGAAAACGGCAAGAAAACACGCGTTTGCACAAAGTGCGGCGCAGAGCTTTGATTGAGGAGGTAGCATAATATGACAAGACTTGCAGAAATGTACAAGGCTGAGGCTGCTCCCGCCCTCATGAAAAAATTTGAGTATAAGAGCGTAATGCAGATCCCGAAGCTTGATAAAATCGTTATCAACGTAGGAGCAGGGGACGCTCGTGAGAACTCAAAGGTTATTGACTCGATCATCGGCGATCTGACACAGATCACAGGTCAGAAGGCAGTTCCGACATTTGCTAAGAAGTCCGTTGCTAACTTCAAGCTCCGTCAGGGCATGAAGATCGGCGCAAAGGTTACTCTCCGCGGCGAGCGTATGTATGAGTTTGTTGACAAACTCTTCAGCTTTGCTCTTCCCCGCGTCCGTGACTTCAAGGGAATCAATCCCGATGCGTTCGACGGCAGAGGAAACTATGCACTCGGTCTCAAGGAACAGCTTATATTCCCCGAAATCGATTACGAAAAGGTCGATAAGATCCGCGGTATGGACATTTGCTTCGTTACTACGGCTAAGACCGACGAAGAAGCTAAAGAGCTGCTGACCCTTATGGGCGCGCCCTTTGCGAAATAATCGGAGGATTTGATTTATGGCAAAGAAGGCAATGATCAATAAGCAGCAGAGAAAGCAGAAATTCTCAACAAGAGAATACAACCGCTGCAAGCTCTGCGGCAGACCTCATGCTTACCTTCGCAAATACGGTATTTGCCGTATCTGCTTCAGAGAGCTTGCTTACAAGGGTGAGATCCCGGGCGTAAGAAAGGCTTCTTGGTAATCGGCGAGGCAAAAAGAGCATACTCCGGAAATTTTCCGGATTTGCATATGCGCTGTGAGTCTTTTCACAGTGCGAAAGGTTCCGCATCAAAAGGAAACGGTCGCTCTCACGCTTCCGTTTAACCGTTGATGAGCGGCCGCCCAGCAATTCTTTTCCGCGGGCGGCAGCAAGGATTTAATTACTTGCATGACAGGAGGAAAAAACAATGCAGATTTCAGACGTTATAGCAGATATGCTGACAAGAATCAGAAACGCTAATAACGCAAAGCACGAAACAGTTGATATCCCCGCTTCCAACATGAAGAAGGCAATTGCCGATATTCTTCTTGCAGAGGGTTATATCAAAAACGTGCAGATCGTTGAGGACGGCAAGCAGGGCATCATCAGAATCGCTCTCAAGTACGAAGCAGGCAAGCAGAAAGTTATTCACGGACTGCGCCGCGTTTCAAAGCCGGGTCTCCGTATTTACTCAAACTGCGAGGACATGCCCAAGGTTATGAACGGCCTCGGCATCGCCATCGTATCAACATCAAAGGGCATTATGACCGACAAGGCTGCTCGTAAGGCAAATGTCGGCGGCGAGATCCTCGCCTTTGTCTGGTAAGGAGGGGTTAGAGAATGTCAAGAATAGGCAGAGCTCCCATTACGGTGCCCGCAGGTGTTACCGTAACTGTCGGAGAAAATAATCTTGTTACCGTCAAGGGATCAAAAGGAACTCTTACTTTCAATGCTCCCGAAACACTGACTGTAGCAGTTGACGGCTCGACCGTAACGGTAAGCCGCCCGAATGACGCTAAAGAGAATCGCTCGCTTCACGGCATGACACGTACAATGATCAATAATATGATCATCGGTGTTTCGGAAGGCTACTCAAAGAAGCTTGAGATCGTAGGCGTCGGTTACAGAGTAGCTAAAGAGGGCAAGCGCCTTGTGCTTAACCTCGGTCACTCACATCCGATCTACTTTGAAGAGTCTGATGTTGTAACTTTCGATGTTCCCGATTCAAACACGATCATCGTAAAGAGCTACGATAAGCAGGCATGCGGTCAGATCGCAGCGGAAATCCGCTCAAAGAGACCGCCTGAACCGTACCTCGGCAAGGGTGTTAAGTACAGCGACGAGCGTATTCGCCGTAAGTCCGGTAAAGCCGGTAAATAATGAAAGGAGACGTGTCATATGGTTACTAAGAAGGATAAAAATATTCAGCGCCTTAAGAGACACACTCGTGTTCGCGCAAAGATTTCCGGAACGACTGAGCGTCCCCGTCTCGCTGTTTACCGTTCTAATGCTCACATCAGTGCACAGATCATTGACGACGTAAAGGGTATAACTCTTTGCGCAGCGGCGTCCAATGAAAAGGGCTTTGAGGGCATCGGCAGCAATAAGAGCGCAGCTAAGAAGGTCGGCGAGATGATCGCTGCCCGTGCGGCTGAAAAGGGAATCACTGAGGTCGTATTCGACCGCGGCGGTTATGTATATCACGGACGTGTATCGGAGTTGGCAGCAGGCGCTCGTGAGGGCGGACTGAAGTTCTGACCAGGTCTGAAAGTGAAAAGCGTGCTGAGCGTAAGCTCGCTGTTTTCAGACCCGATTTGTGCCTTGCTTCCCAAAAGGGAGAGCACTTCGCCCATGGCGAAAACGACACAAATCCCTAAGAAATGATTAGAACGTTGTCAGACGACCGGTTTGTACACTGTTTAATAAAACATTAAACTTCATCAGGAGAAAGAATAATGAAGAGAAATTTCGATCCCAATGAGCTTGATCTTCAGGAAAAGCTTGTTGTTGTGAACCGTGTTTCCAAGACTGTAAAGGGCGGACGTATCGCTCGTTTTGCGGCTCTGATGGTAGTCGGAGACGGAAACGGCCACGTTGGTTACGGTCTCGGTAAAGCAGCCGAAGTCCCGGAAGCTATCCGCAAGGGAATTGAGGACGCTAAGAAAAACATGATTGAAGTATCCCTCAGGGATACAACGATACCTCATGAGGTACTCGGACAGTTCGGTGCAGGAACGGTTCTGCTGAAGCCGGCTGCAAAAGGTACCGGTATCATCGCAGGTAAGACAGTACGTGTAGTACTTGAGCTTGCAGGTATTAAGAATATCAGAAGTAAGTGCCTTCGCTCTAACAACCCCATAAACGTTGTTAAGGCAACATTTGAAGGTCTTAAGTCACTCCGCACTGCTGAGCAGGTAGCACGTACCCGCGGAATCAGTGTTGAGCAGCTGAAGGGCTGAGGAGGTAAGGGATGGAAAAAGTAAAAGTTACGCTAACACGCAGTCTTATTTCATCAAAGCCGAATCAGAAGGCGACAGCGGCATCTCTCGGTCTTCGCAAGATCGGCGACTCCATCGTACATGATGCAGGCGCGGTGCTCGACGGAAAAATCAAGGTGATCTCTCACCTCGTTAAAGTGGAGAAGGCGTAAGCCACCTCCGACACAGAAATATCTTTAAATAAGGAGGATCAAAAATGAAGCTCCATGAACTTTCACCGGCTCCGGGATCTGCAAAGCAGGCATGGCGTCGCGGCAGAGGTCCGGGATCCGGTAACGGAAAAACCGCAGGTAAGGGACATAAGGGACAGAACGCTCGCTCAGGTGGCGGAGTTCGCCCGGGATTTGAAGGCGGACAGCTCCCTCTGTACAGAAAGCTTCCGAAGAGAGGTTTTCACAATATTTTCGCAAAGAACTATGCGATCGTTAACGTCAGCGCTTTGAACAGATTCAATGACGGCGATACAGTAAATCTTGCAGCCCTTATGGAAGCAGGAGTCGTACGCAAGTCGCTCGACGGTCTGAAGGTGCTCGGCAACGGCGAAATCACTAAAAAATTAACCGTTCAGGCATCAATCTTTTCAGGCACGGCAAAGGAAAAGATCGAAGCTGCCGGCGGTACGACCGAGGTGATCTAAGTGTTTGAAACGATCAGAAATGCGTGGAAGCTGGCTGATCTGAAGAAAAAGCTTATTTATACAATGATAGTTGTTCTTCTGTACAGAGTCGGAACTGCTCTTCCGATGCCGTTTGTCAGCGGAGAGCTGCTTAGCAGCTTTATGACAGCTTCAACCGGATCAATTCTTGACTACCTGAACATACTCTCAGGTAACGCATTTTCTCAGGCAACGCTTTTTGCGCTCGGTATTCAGCCGTATATCACGGCGTCTATCGTTTTGCAGCTCCTCTGCGTTGCGATCCCCTATCTCGAACGCTTGCAGAAGCAGGGCGAGGAAGGCAGAAAGAAGCTTAACCAGTATACCAGATACACGACTGTTGCTCTTGCGCTCCTGACTGCATTCGGTTACTACAGACTTCTTTCTTATAACGGAATTATTACAAAGAGCGGGGCTTTCCCGGCAATTGTTATAATTGCGTGCTACTGTGCAGGCTCGGCGCTTGTTATGTGGCTTGCCGAAAAGATCAATGAAAACGGTATCGGAAACGGTATCTCTATCATCCTTTTCGCAAACATTATATCGCGTCTCCCCAGCTTGCTTAAAAAGCTCATTCAGCTTGTAAGCGGTAAGTTTGTCGGAACAAAGGTAGATAATTCGACATTCAATGTTACATGGTGGGTCGGAATCATTATCGCAGTTCTGTCAGTCGCTGTTGTAATTGCAATGATAGCATTCATTGTTTGGATGACAAACAGCGAAAGAAGACTTCCCGTTCAGTATGCAAAAAAGGTCGTCGGACGCAAAATGTACGGCGGTCAAAGCTCAAATCTTCCGATCAAGGTCAACATGGTTGGAGTTATGCCTATCATCTTCGCGAACACTATCATTACGATCCCTCAGACGATTGCTATGTTTGTGCCTCCGAAGAGCGGCAGTGTGTGGGACTTTATAGCTAACAAGCTGTTTGGTCAGACCAGCGTATTCTACGCTGCACTTACGCTCATTATGATTATAGCATTTGCATACTTCTATATTGCAATCTCCTTTAATCCTGTTGAGGTTGCAAATAACATTAAAAGCCAGGGCGGATTTATCCCCGGTATCAGACCCGGACGCCCGACGTCTGAGTACATTGCCAAGGTTCTTTCCAGAGTTACGTTTATCGGCGCTATTCTTCTTGCAGTGATTGCAGTACTTCCGCTTATCGTTAATATTGCGTCAGGCGGTGCATTTGCAGGGCTTGCATTCGGAGGATCATCGATAATCATCGTAGTCGGCGTAGTTCTTGAAACGATCCGTGAGATCGAAGCTCAGATGACTATGAGACATTACAAGGGATTCCTTGAATAATCGGCAGACAACTCGACTGGATGTGAACTCTTCGTTTATATAAGAAGACTCACAGCTCTAAGAAAGGTTTCGTTCTTATGAGAAAAATCAATCTTATCCTTCTCGGCGCTCCCGGCGCCGGAAAAGGCACACAGGCAGAGATCATCTCCGAAAAGTTCGGTATTCCCGCCATCTCTACCGGCGCTATCATCCGTGAGGAGATAGCTTCCGGTTCAGAGCTGGGCGAGAAGGTAAAGAGCTATACTTCAAGCGGCGCGCTCGTTCCCGATGAGGTCGTTATCGACATCATTAAGGCGAGACTTGCAAAGCCTGACTGTGAGGGCGGCTTCATTCTTGACGGATTTCCGCGCACAGTACCTCAGGCCGAGGCACTCACAGCTCTCGGCGTTGAAATAACAGATGTCATTTCAATTGAGGTTTCTGACAGCGATATTATGGAGAGAATGGCAGGCAGACGCGTCTGCAAGGCGTGCGGCGCTACTTTCCATACGAAATTCAAGCCGTCTCCTAACGGTGAAAATTGCCGCTGCGGAGCAGAGCTTACACGACGTGCCGACGACGATCCGGCTGTAGTTGAGAGCAGACTGAAGGTCTATCATGACCAAACAGAGCCGCTTAAGGAATACTACAGAAAATGCGGACTCCTTAAAATCGTCGAAGGACAGGAGAAGCTTGAGGACACAACGGCGCTTACAGCTGCCGCTCTTGAGTCCTGAGTATGAATTTCAGCCGTTAGGCATACATTGGTAGAAGTGCGAAAAAATGATCAATATAAAAACTCCGGAACAGATCAAAAAAATGCAGATTGCAGGAAGAATCACAGGCGAAGCGCTTGCTCTCGCAGGTGAGATGGTACGCCCCGGCGTTACCACAAAGCAGCTTGATGATAAGATACGCCATCACATTGAAAAATGCGGCGCGCGTCCGTCTTTCCTCGGCTACGGCGGCTTTCCTGCAAGCGCATGTATATCCGTCAATGATGAGGTTATTCACGGAATCCCGTCGGGACGGGTTCTCGAAGAGGGAGATATCGTTAAAATTGACGTCGGCGCTTATATAGGCGGTTTTCACGGCGACAGTGCGAATACGTTCACGGTCGGACGCGTTTCCGAAGAAGCGCAGCGGCTGATAGACGTTACACGCGAGTCATTTTACCGCGGAATTGCCGAGGCGGGAAAAGACGGTGCAAGGATCGGTGATATCGGTCACGCAGTGCAGACATATGTAGAGGAAAACGGATTTTCCGTTGTCAAGAAATATGTAGGACACGGCGTAGGTCACGATCTCCACGAAGATCCTAACGTGCCGAATTTCGGAACAGCCGGACGCGGACCGAGACTTTGCCGAGGAATGACTATTGCAGTTGAGCCAATGGTAAATATCGGCGCTCCCGAGGTTCTTGAAAAAAAGGACAAATGGACGGTTGTAACCCGAGACGGATCGTTATCTGCTCACTATGAGCACACGATAGCTCTGACCGAAAACGGCGTTCTGATTTTAACTAAGGTTTGACCGATGAGATGTGATCATGAAGTTCTCACATTCGGAGCTGTTGTAAAATCAGTTTCCGGGAGAGACAAAAAACGTATATTTCTTGTTGTCGGTGTTACTGAAGACGGCGGTAAAAGCAGGCTTCTTGTGGCAGACGGCAGATTAAGACAGATTGCGGATTTAAAAACAAAGAATCCGCGGCATGTATGCTTTATAGCTCGCTTGACTGATGCTGAGTCAGACGAACTTAAAGCATGTCCGACCGACAGCACAGTGCGGAAGATAATTTCCGCATATGACAAAGCCGTTTCGTTCACGGAGCATGATTCGTGATGCGTGTTGATACGGTAAAGCTGAATAATCAGGAGAAATTGTTATGCCGAAGGATGATGTAATCGAATTTGAAGGTACCGTAGTTGAGGCTCTGCCCAACGCAACCTTCAAGGTAAAGCTCCCTAATGATATGATCGTAACCGCTCATATCTCGGGAAAGCTCAGAATGAATTATATTAAGATACTTCCCGGAGATCACGTAAAGATTGAAGTTTCGATCTATGATCCTACAAAGGGAAGGATAACATGGCGCACAAAGGGCTGACGGCTCGTCAGTACCCGAATGAGAAAGGTGGTAAATACTGTGAAAGTAAAACCTTCCGTTAAGAAAATCTGCGAAAAGTGCAAGATCATAAAGCGTCACGGTAAAGTGATGGTAATTTGTGAAAATCCGAAGCACAAGCAGAGACAGGGTTAATTTAACCTAATACCGAAAAAGAGGTGAAAGAGAAAGATGGCTCGTATATCAGGTGTTGATATTCCTAATAACAAGCGCGTTGAGATAGCTCTGACGTACATCTACGGTATAGGTCTTAAAAGCTCAAAGGATATTCTGGCAAAGACCGGAATCAATCCCGACACAAGAGCAAAGGATCTGACCGAGGACGATATCGCAAAGCTTCGTGACGAAATCGAAAACAACTATAAAGTTGAGGGTGAGCTCCGCCGTGAGGTAAACCTCAACATAAAGCGTCTGAGTGAGATCAACTGCTATCGCGGAATCAGACACAGAAAAGGTCTTCCCGTTCGCGGACAGAGAACAAAGACCAACGCAAGAACCAGAAAGGGTCCTGCGAAGACGATAGCTAACAAGAAAAAGTAAGGGAGTGAATCGATAATGGCAAAAGTTGCAAGAAAGGTTGTCAAGAAGCGCCGCGAAAGAAAGAATATCGAAAAGGGTGCGGCTCATATTCGTTCAACCTTCAATAACACCATCATTACCATCACCGATGTAAACGGCAACACAGTTTCCTGGGCATCTTCCGGAGCAATGGGATTCAAGGGTTCCAGAAAGAACACTCCTTATGCTGCTCAGACTGCTGCTGAAGCTGCCGCTAAGGGTGCGATGGAGCATGGTATGAGAACTGTTGAAGTTTTCGTAAAGGGTCCCGGAAACGGACGCGAAGCGGCAATCCGCGCGCTCCAGACCACAGGACTTAATATTACGCTTATCAAGGACGTAACTCCGATCCCGCATAACGGATGCCGTCCGCCGAAGCGCAGAAGAGTATAATTATAATAGCTCACCGAGAGGTCACGACGGCATCGTGGTGAAGCTGAATTACTCTTAAAATAACCTGCAAAAATAGCAGGAACAAGAAGACCGCGTGTTTGCGGCAACAAACACACTACAGGAGGAAACAAGATATGGCAAGATATACAGGCGCATCCTGCAAACTTTGCCGCAGAGAAGGCAAGAAGCTTTTCCTTAAAGGCGACCGCTGCCTCAGCGACAAGTGCGCTGTATCAAGACGTTCAACTGTTCCGGGTCAGCACGGCGCCGGACGCAAGACCGTCAAGGAGTACGGACTCCAGCTCAGAGAAAAGCAGACTGCACGCCGTTACTACGGTGTTCAGGAGAACCAGTTCAAGGGTTACTATGTTGAGGCGGATAAGAAGGAAGGTATCGCAGGTGAAAATCTGCTCAGCCTGCTCGAGAGACGCTTTGACAATGTAGTTTACAGAATGGGTTTGGCTTCAAGCAGAAAAGAAGCTCGTCAGCTCGTTCGTCATGCACACTTCACGCTCAACGGCAAGAAGGCAGACATTCCGTCTATCATTCTTAAGGTCGGCGATGTTGTAGCACTTAGAGACAAGAGCAAGTCAAGCGAAAAGTTCAAGGGACTTATTGAGGATGCTCAGACTTCTGTTAAGCCGAAGTGGCTCGATGTTGATCTTGACGCAGTTTCAGCAAAGGTAACAGCTCTTCCGCAGAGAGATGATATTGACTTTCCGTTTGAAGAGCAGCTTATTATCGAGCTTTACTCAAAATAATGACCTGCCTGTGTTCATCTATGCAAGGCAGTGTGCATGATCTCACTGTCTGCGGCACAGAAATGCGCTGTAAATTCCCGCTTTGCGGATATGCGCTGAGTTTATTTAAGCGAATTATCACAGCGGGCGCGCATATTTACAACAAATACGGATTTGTATAATATTTAAAGGAGGGTTGTTATTAAATGATAGAAATAGAAAAGCCGAGTATTGCGACAATAAATTTGAGTGAGGATGGTAAGAACGGAAAGTTCATTATCGAACCACTTGAGAGAGGCTATGGAATTACCCTCGGAAATTCACTGCGCCGTGTACTGATCAACTCTCTTCCCGGCGTAGCGGTTTCAAACATTAAGATTGACGGTGTATTACATGAGATCTCAACGATTCCCGGTGTCAAGGAAGATGTACCCGAAATCGTACTTAACGTCAAGGGTATAGTTGCAAAGCTTGCCACAGATGGGGCAAAAACTGCAATTATTGATCTGTCGGGTGAACGTGAGATCACAGCAGGAGATATCAAGACTGATTCCGACATCGAAATTCTCAATCCCGAGCATCATATCTGCACGGTAGGTGAAAATATTCGCTTCTATATGGAGCTTACATTTGATCACGGCAGAGGATATGTTCCCGGTGACAAAAATAAGCAGATTTATTTGGAAAATAATCAGGGTACGTCTGCTCCGATCGGAACAATATTCACAGATTCTATCTACACTCCCGTATATAACGTCAATTACACGGTCGAAAACACACGTGTAGGAAGCAGTACCGATTATGACAAGCTTACGCTTGAGGTGCTGACCAACGGTGTTATTCTGGCTAAAGAGGCGATTTCGCTCGGAGCCAAGATACTCAACGAACATCTCAACTTATTCGTCGATCTGTCGGATGAGGCAAAGAACGCGGAGATCATGGTTGAACGCGAAGAGACTATCAAGGAAAAAGTCCTTGAGATGACCATTGAGGAGCTTGACATGTCCGTCAGAAGCTTCAATTGTCTGAAGCGTGCGGGCATTGATACGGTTGAAGATCTTATCAACCGCACTGAGGATGAAATGATGAAAGTCAGAAACCTCGGTAAGAAATCGCTTGAAGAGGTCATTCTGAAGCTTCAGTCTCTCGGACTTGAACTGAAGCAGGAGGAAGAGTGACATACAGCGGTAATATGATGTAATACTTTTCTCACGGTTCGGCACTTGCAAAGGGCTGCGCTGTAGAAAAGCTCAGACCGCGCCATTACTTTTTCAAAAGGAGGACATAAATATGCCCGGTACCAGAAAACTCGGCAGAAAGACCGCACATAGAAATTCCATGCTTCGCGGAATGGTAACTTATCTCATTGAAAACGGTTCAATTGAGACTACGCTTTCACGCGCAAAGGAAGTTCGTGCGATGGCCGAAAAGATGATTACCCTCGGTAAGAAGAACACACTTGCAACCCGCCGTCAGGCGTTTGCATATATTACTAAGAGAGAAGTTGTAACAAAGCTTTTTGATGAGATAGCTCCGAAGTATGAGGACAGAAACGGCGGTTATACTCAGATCTACAAGCTCGGACCGCGTCGCGGTGACGCAGCTGAGATGGCTCTTATTAAGCTCGTTGATACAGCTCCCGCTAAGGCTTCTGAAGAGAATAAGTAATTTTTCTATCAAATAAAATGAACAAAGGGCAGTGATGAAACGGAAAGTTTCGTCACTGCCCTTTTTCTTTGCAAATACAGCCGAAGATCTCACGCTGTTAGTCGGGTTCAACAATACACACGGCTGAGTATTGACGGATCAAAAGTTGAAAAATCATCGATCGGTTTGATATCGTCTCTGTTTATAATGTAGTCGGTGTCGTTTACGGGGAAGTACATTGTATATCCGTACTCAGGGAGTGGCTCAAAATTTTTAATCTGTTCTTCTGTCATCATAGCATATACGTGAGATGTTCCGTCGGGGGTTACTGTCACAGAGATCAATGGATCATATTCGCTGTAAAACCATTTTGACGCTTCGCAAAATTTAATCCCCGATTCCTCTGACAGGCGTGCGTATTCTTTTGCCGTTTCTTCATCGGATATTTCTGTAAGCTTTCCGCCTTCGTCAAACTTTGTAATCTCCAAATTGACGAGATAAAAGGCGTCCTCTCCCTTGTGCTCTTCGAGCTTATTCTTCAATCCGTCATAGCGCAGAACTTTGCCGTTGTCAGGGCGTCGTCCGTAGTCGGCAAATCTGTCGAAGGGATCGCCGTATATTATGATTTGGCTCTCAGCATCACCGGTTGCAGGAAGCAGTTCGAGAAAATCGCTGTATGTGCTGAGTGTTTCGGGAGAAAGCTCATAGTCGTTTGTAGAATCATACATTATAAAGCTGAACCTGTATCCGTAGTTTGAAGCAGGTTCAAAATTTTTAAGCTCATCACTTGTCATTAAAGCACAGAAGCGCTCATCATGCGGAGCAAGATTTCCTTCGATTGAGCGATATTTGACCTTGTGAAACCGGATGCCCGATTTTGCAAGTCTCTCATATTCTTCAGCTTGATCGGACGCTGAGAGTTCTCTTCCGATTATATAGATTTCTTCGTCTGCAAAAATATCAACGCTTACGAGAAATACGGCATCATCGTCGGTGTTTTCTTCAAGAGCTTTTCTCAGCTCATCTGAAAATCTGAACGCGCCGTTACGCGGATTGCGAGGGGTTCTTAAACTAAATGCAGTGCCGTATGTTACTATATTATGCTTTGAGATAAAATCGCTCTTATTTTCAGCTTCAGTATCCGTGGTATTCTCATTGCCGCCATACTGCACTGTGGTTTTCGATGCGCATGAGGCAGATGAAAGCACAAGAGCTGCGAGAAGTAATGCAGAAATCAATATTTTTACAACTTTCATAACAAGACTCCTATTCTCCGCTTATGCGGTAATTTTTATGTATGGCTGCATGGGAAATCAGTAATAATTTTACTGTCATTCATGTCTATAGTAATATCGCTGTATGAACCTATCGGAAAGTCAATAAAATATCCGTAATTTGGGTTAACATCAAAATTTTCAAACTGTTCCTCGGTCATCACGGCACAGATGAGCTGCACATTTTTATATACACATTCACCGTTTTCTTCAAGAAAATATGTCGGATATTCTATCTCACGAAATTCGATTCCGGTGTCTGACAGGCGAGCGTATTCTCTCATTTCTTCATCTTCCGATAAGGGAATCACATCTCCGTTTGTGTCATATTCACATGAGTTCAAATAAATAGATACAAGGAATCTGACAGCTTGGCCCTTATAATTTGATCGAGCTAATGAGAGCGGTGTTGTGTATCTGACATCCCCTTTTTCGGGGGCAGCATAGCAGGAAGACGTGTTGCTGTCGGGCTTATCGCCGTGGGTTATTATCGGTGTTTGTGAGTACGCTGAGTCAGAAAGGGAAGAGTTATATGGCAGCTTATTTTTTTCATAAACTGTTACTACATCCGTATTTGGTATGATGTCTGCTGCTGATTTTTCAATGTCAGTCTGAGATTCTCCTCTTCTCATCTGCCACGCAGTAAATCCGATTCCTGAAAGCATAACAAGTGATATAAGCGGAACTGCCGTTCCTGTTATAATTTTGTTGCGCCTCCGTATTTTCTCACGTTGTTTCTTGATTCTCAGCAGAGCATCCTCTGCCATTTCGTTGTATGTTTTCATGTGGTTCTCCATTCCGATGATACGGCGTCTTTATTTTGTTCCTCAAGCTTTACTTTCAAAGCTTTTCTGGCGCGGCTGACGAGAGCTTCTATGTTGTGAGTACTTTTCTTCATGATCTTTGCAGCTTCCTTACATGTCATATCCTCAAAATATATCAGAGTCAGCACCTGACGGTATTCGCTTTTCAGCTCGCCTATCGCATGGTGAAGCTGACGCTTATTTTCTTCATGTATGTATGATTCCTCAAGTGAATAAGCATCGTCCGCCGCGTCGGGCAAATCGTCAAGTGAAATTATACGCTTGCGTGCGGTGTGTCTGATGTAGTCAATAGCTGTGTTACGTCCTATTGTATAGAGCCATGTTTTGAAAGATGCTTTTTCAAAATTTTTCGGCTTTTTAATGCCGAGCTTTACAAAAGTATCTTCTGCCAGCTCTTCGGCAATACGGACGTCGCGAACAAAGCTGTTCAGATAAAGAATCAATCCGTCTTTATAGTCGCGTACGATCTCAACAAATCCGCTCTCATCCCCTTCAGTAAAACGGCGGTAGCTACTTGCACCGTTATCCATTGGGCGTCTCCTTTCCGAAAGAAGTCAGCGTAAAATCATGTTTATATATTTTACGCCCTTTCACTTATTACACGAAAAAATATGTAGAATCCTCACAGCTGATGTAAAATAAATTCAGGGACATTTTTGAAAATGTCCCCGCAAACTGCAAATCCTGCTTACTTGATATTTTATTTTGAGCAATTATATACAGACAAAACCAATGCGGGGACAATATTTACCGAAGGAGATTATTTACGTGCAAGCTGCAAGTCCAGAGTATCGTAAATTGTAATACTGCCGCCGAAGCTTTGAATTATATCATGTATTTCACCAAAAAAACGTGTTCTGACGGAGGCTTCCATCGCTATATTGTCGCTGTATGTTCCGAGCAATCCGATATAATCATCGGCAGTAAATGTCCGAGTGTTGTGATATATTTTATACTGTATATCCCTAAAACCGTATTTTTTAGCAATAAACGCTCTGTTTTTTGCAGATTCTTCGGTATATTCAATCGGTGCTGAATATTTTCCGCCGCGAAATGAAGCATATGCTTTGTATACATCTTGAATTGCTTCGCACATTTTCGGTTTCCCTTTATCAGGAAAAGGGTGATTTGCAAACCGTGCAAATATGCCGCCGGGTTTCAATACGGAGTAAACTTTAGTGTATCCGATTTCCTCCGGTATCCAATGAAATGCAGAGGCGGAATAAACAAGCTCCGTACTCTCATTTGAAATTTCGCAGTCCTCAAATTTTGAGGTTATTACAGAAAAGTTCGGATAATCCCTAAATTTATTCCTGCAAAAGTCAGAGAGATTTTTACCGAGTTCAATTGCAGTAACAAATGCACCTGTTTCAAGAAACGGTTTTGTCACTTGACCGGTACCTATTCCTACCTCGATAAGACTATCGTCGGCATTGATATCGGAATAGGATAATATGTCATCAAAAATCTGCTTTACATAGCAATTTCTATACTGATTATACAGCTCTGCCACTTTGTCAAAGGTTTGATTTAACTCCATCGATAAAACCGCCTTTCTGTAAATATATAATTACAGATTTCCGTACGGGCAGTTTTCAAACACTTTCGCATAAATTCCGTGCTCGCGCAGAAGTTTTGCGACAGTCTCGCATATGGGAGCTTCCGTGTGCCAGTGTCCGGCTTCGATCACGTAGAATCCGTCCTCAGCGGCGGCTTCTGATATGTTATAGCCTGCGTCTCCCGTAATCAGCAAATCAGCGCCTGATTCCATTGCAGGTGCGATCATGCTTTTTCCGTCTCCTCCGCACAGAGCGGCAGTCCCTAACACGGCGTCTTTTCTGCCTGTGTATCTTACGGAATCGCATCCGAGCTTTTCCTTAACTAAAGCTGTAAGTTCGGCAAGCGTCATTTTTTCTTCAATAGCGCATATCCGTCCAATGCCCTCACATTCCTCGTCACCGAATTTTCCGATTACCGTGAGTCCGAGCCTGTCAGCGAGCGCGTCGTTTACCCCTCCGTCAGCGGCATCAAGACGTGTATGGAGCGATATTATCGATACATTCTCCCGTAGGGCGGTTATAATTCTGTTCTGGACCGCAGATCCTCCGCAGAGCGCTTTGACAGGACGAAAGATCATCGGGTGATGAGTCAGCAGGAGATCAAAATTTCCCTGCTTTGCGTAGTTCAGTGCGGAGAGTGTCGGATCAAGTGAAACGAGAACTCGAGAAATATCTGTAAGATTTGGAGAGAGGTACATTATTCCATCATTATCCCACGGAGCTGACAGCGATTTCGGGAATCTTTCATCGAGCATAGTCAAAAAATCCTGAGTTTTCATATTTTCCGTCCTTTCCGATTTAAATAAATGTTTAAGGTGTTATTTTATCTCATAACCGCGCGCTGCGGCGATCTCGCATACTTCCCTGAGAATGCTTTCTTCATGTTTGCAGGACAGACCGCCCTTTTTCTTTCCTGAAATCTTATTCTTAAGTTTGTTTGCAGTGTCTTGCAGAAATCCGTTTACGGCGGGATCGCTGTTATTTTGATCTCCGTAGCCTATCTCAAGCCGTACTGGCGGAACTTCACGGCGAACTCCGTCATATTCCGCCGAAATACAAGTATAATATTTATTTCCCGCGCAGCAGACCTTTTCGTTAAGCGTTGCATATCCCATCTCTGCAAGATATCCACGAAGCTCCTGTACAGTGCTCATAGGCTGCAAAATGAGTCTTACACCGGGAATTCGCGTGTAGTCCGAGCTGTCAATAATCTGCGCTATCATTTCGCCGCCCATTCCTGCAATAATAATATCGGTAACGCCGTGCTTTTCCGGATATGTATTTGTAATTCCGTCTGCAAGGCAGAAGTCGATTTTATCATATACGTTGAATTTGCGCGCATTTTCGCAGGCACGTCTCAGCGGACCTCTGTTAATATCGGAAGCGACCGCTCGTTTGCATAATCCGTTTTTTATAAGATATATCGGCACATAGGCGTGGTCTGTGCCTACATCAAGCGGAATTCCTCCGTCTCTTACCATAGATGCTATCAAAAGCAGTCTGTCGTCAAGTACAGGCAGCATAATGTTTCCGGGCATTTGGTTCCTCCGAAAATCAGCGATGCCGCAAGCGTATATAACTTGCGGCAGTTACTGTTAATTAAAATCAGGGTGTTGTTTTAGCTTGTTAAATCAAGCTTTTGTACTTCTGCTGTGAGAAGTACTTGTTAAGCTTAACCAATCGAGTACTGTGTTTTACTTTTGTTCTGCGAAGTAGTTATTGAGTTTAGCAACGAGCGCATCAGCATCTGTGCCGTGAACCTCGCAAGCCTCTTCAATGCTCTCGTTTCTTGAAACGGGACATGTCAGACAGTGCATACCTATCTCAAGGAAGAACTGACCTGCCTCTTCGTCAAAGTCAATGATATCTCCGATTATTGTTTTCTTTGTAACTTCCATGATTTTATAAATCCTTTCGTTTTTACATTTCAATTTTAAATTTAATAAAACTCGCTGTAAACCGTATTTTTATTTCAGTTGGCTTTTTTTAGCGCCACCGGATCGGGAGCGCAAATTTTTTTGATATCCGCACCGAGACCTTTCAGCTTGCCGACAATATCATCATACCCACGTTCGATAAGATTTATTTCAGAAATTTCGCTCACACCTTCGCATGTGAGCGCTGCCGTAAGTACCGCAATACCGCCCCTCAAATCTACTGCGATAAGCGGAGCTGCCGACAGCGGAACACCGCCCGTTATGGTTACGATTCTTCCGTCAACCTTTATGTCTGCACCCATGCGCTTTAACTCTTCAATATATTTGAATCTGTTGTCGTATATGCTTTCATTAATAAAGCTTATGCCCTCAATCGTTGCAAGAAGCGCGCACATTTGCGGATGCATATCGGTGGGAAATCCCGGATAGGGAAGAGTCTTTACATTCGTAGGCTTCAAGGGACGGTTTGCTATAACTTCAACCGAGTCGTCAAATTCTTCAACGACGGCTCCGACTTCTTCAAGTTTTGCGGTGATCGATTCAAGGTGCTTGGGTATTACATTGTTTATTCTTACATGACCTCTGGTAGCCGCAGCGGCTACCATGAATGAGCCTGCTTCGATCATATCGGGGATAATTGCATATGTGCATCCGTGCAGTGATTGAACTCCCTTGATCTTGATAACATCAGAGCCTGCTCCTGAAATGTTGGCTCCGCAGCTGTTGAGGAAGTTTGCACAGTCAACGATATGCGGTTCGCGAGCCGCGTTTTCTATAACTGTAACACCGTCTGATATAGCTGATGCTATCATAATATTGAGAGTTGCGCCGACCGTTGACATATCGAAATATATGTTAGCCGGAGTAATCTTGTTATCTTTGGTTGAAATTTCGATATAGCCGCCGTCGGTAATAACTTCACCGCCGAGCGCTTTAAAACCTTTTATGTGCTGATCTATGGGGCGAACACCGAAATCACATCCGCCCGGATATGCAACTCTCGCTTTGCCGAATCTGCCGAGCTCTGCGCCGAGAAGATAATACGAGCCTCTGAGACGGCGAACAAGGTTATAGTCCGATGTACCGCAAACAACATTTGTACAGTCAATCTCGACTGTAGTTTTGTTTACGGTACGAATCACAGCTCCCATGCCGCGAAGTATATCAAAAGATCTGTTTATATCTATGATGTTCGGTATGTTTTCAATTATGCACTTGCCTTTAACAAGAATACAAGCATAAATAATCGGGAGGGCTGCATTTTTTGAGCCGCTGACATCCACGCTTCCGCGCAGAGGCGCACCTCCGTTTATAACTATTTTTTCCATTTTGATTTTTATACCTTTCTGAGGTTTTGCCGCCCGGTGCGGCGAGCGCAGAAAAAATATCACACTGCATATGACAAAAATTAATTTTTGCTGTGCGGCGATACGGTATTTATGCGCTTTAATCTATGTTTTATAAGTAAAATTCAAAAATAACATAAGCTGAAAAATTTATTTCTATAACTTTGGCTACTTACTATTATATCAGTATATGCCGGAAATTTAAAGAGCTTTTTGCAGGATTTTCACGAGATTAACACTAATAGTCGCAATGACTAAAATGTTGTTGATTACACGCTGTATATTGTCAATAATCACGATAAAATTATTAAGGGAAAATATGGATATATTTATAGTATAAGGGAACTGTGCCGCAAATAATACTGTGCGGATGCTCCTTTAGTCACATTATACTCAAAAGTCGGTCAGTCGGTGACTTTTTCGGAAATATTTTCGGCATGATACGCTACAGCCAGCTCTACGACCATTCCGTAGCTTACCGTTCCCGGAGTTCCCTGACTGACAAGATAGGTGTTATTGATTTTTTCGCTCACCTTTGACGCTGTCGATTTACTGTACTTTTCAAAAAATTCGCTGTATGTGTTAAGCTCTGCTATTATCCGTGTGTCAAGGGTTTGGTACAGCTTTTGAAGATCGGTCGGCGAGGTTTTGTTAATTGCCGTTGCGAGATATTCAAGCATATTCAAATATCCGCAGTACTGCATGTATGTGTCGTCCGAGGTAATACAAACGAGATAAGCTATAAAATTAGCCTCGTTTTCACGTGCGATACCTCTTTGATGAGCCATTTCATGGCAGACTGTATATACATTGACGAATTCGGGATAATTTGTGTTGAGATTTGCTTCTCCTGTAAAGAAGGAGTATATTCCCGAGATGTGAGTATAAGTCATAAGAGGAGACACAGCAAGTCTTTTTACGGGAGCACGGAAGCTGTCGATAAAGCCGTACTGTTCATGAAGCTTGTCGTAAGATGACGAAGCAAGCTCAACGGTTTTGCTGTGACTGTATCCCCGTATTGATCCTCCGTCCTTAAAGCATACGGAGGGAGCAAGTTTATTCAGTTTGTTCTTTACATATTCGGCAGTTGCAAAAAGAGAATCCGAATCAACCTCTGCGTTTTCAAGGTTCAACTTAATATCGAGAGAAGATGTGCGGTATCCTGCCGCAAAATTCAGAACGAAAACAGACATGAGAAGCACAAGTGCCGACAGCATAGCAGAAACTGCTCTTGCAAATCCGTGAGGATGAGCGTCCATGTACCTGAACACGGCACGAAGTATCAGGAATATGATGACGGGTGAGACAAATATTATAAATTCGGCGAGTGAAAAGGGAAGAGGAGCTGTAATGTACGCCAGAGCGCGGCGGAATATTCTGCTTATGTTTTCGTTGAAAAAGTTTGCGGCAACAGGACTTATAAGAAACAAAATATAAAGAGCGGCACATATGATCCCGATTATAAATATTACGATAGAGGGGGTAGGAATGCGCTCTTTAAGCTTTTTTATCATGACGGTTTGCCCTTTCTTATAAATTATCAGATGATAATAAAAATGCGGTACGGCTGATACAGGAGGCTTATATACTTTCCGTATAAAGCCGAGCTTTGAAGCTATCTTCAAGCGACTCTTTGCTGAAATATTTTTCGGTGAGAGCTGATATGTCGTCTGAAAGCGGAGCTGTCAGCTTTATAATCTCTCCGCTCTGCGGATGAGGAAACTCGGTTTTAATCGCATGCAGAGCCTGCCTTGAAATATTGGGAGACGATTTTCCGTACAGATCATCTCCTGTGATGGGACAGCCGATTCCCGACAGTTGAACTCTGAGTTGGTGTGTCCGTCCCGTTATCGGCGAGAGCAGGATCAAGGCGTGTCCGTCGTTTTCTGCAAGAACCCTGTATTTTGTAACGGCGAGCTTCCCTTCGGGATCGCTCTCATCTGTTTCCTCACGCATGATTATGCTGTTGTGGGTTCGCCTTAGATATGAGCGCAGCTCTCCGCTTTTTGCGGCGGGAGAGCCGTCGGTGACCGCTATATAAGTCTTGTGTATTTTGCCCTCGGTCATAGCACGGTACATTTTAAATGATGCATCCTTTGAGTTTGCGGTAAGCATACAACCGCTCGTATCTCTGTCAAGCCTGTTGACAGGACGAAAAACATAATTTTTCTCACGGTATCTGTATGCAAGGGCATTGGCTACGGTGTCATTCTTGTGTCCGAGCGACGGATGAGAGGGCATGTCGGGCGGCTTGTTTACAGCCGTGACGTGTTCGTCCTCGAATATTATTTCGATTGGAATATTCACGGGGATAGTGTAAGGACTCACGTCCTCCGATTTGTCTTCTACCGAAAGAGACAGACGCTCACCGATTTCAAGAGTATGTCTTACTGTGACGAACGAGCCGTTTACAAGGATTCCGTTTTCGGAAAACTTGAGCTTTTTTATCATGTTTGCCGAATAACCGAGCGTGTTTGTCAAAACCTCTTTCACGGTTTTGCCGTCAAGCGTTTCATCTATCAATATATCCATTTTTGCTCTTCACTCATTCATGCTTCTCCAATAGCTGTAGTATGCGGTCACTGTGCGCTCGGTGCCGCCGTGTTCAAGGTCGGGAGCTGTGATCACAACTCCGTCGAGAGACATAAGCTCCCAAGCGCTCATTGATAGCACATCACAGCGAAGCACTATATCCATTCCCGCATACAGCATCAGCTCTCCGTCTCTCACTGCGATAGCTCCGCTTTTGCCGACAATTTCTTCAATTCCGTTTACCTTTTCGCATACGCATTTGAGCGGCATACCGTTCAGGTGCGCCGCCATATCGTTTTTATATCTTTTGCTGTCGGGATTTTTGCTTCTCGTCCAGCCTTTTTTTCGTCCGAACATTCTCTGTCTGTACTCCTGTGTACTGTCCTGTTTTTCTTAAAGTATATCATAACGAACGCTTTTTTTCAAGAGCGTATAGCTATATACGGCTCGCGCTGAAAAATCCGAAAAAATCTGTTGACATTCGCTGTTCTGTGTGGTATCATTATCTTGTATTGCAGTGTACATTTAAACGATACTGATAAAAAGTAAATCGCTGACGAAGTCGGCGGTGATACAAAAGACGGAAAAAGAGAGACTGTCCGCGGCTGAAAGACGGTTCGTCATGTATTATCTGCCTTTCCCTTCCGAGACGGCGTATGATAAGTGCGCCGCGGGTCTGCCCGTTACAGCGGAGATGAGTGTTGGCTCTTTGCCTGAATTTCGGGTGGTACCGCGAAGCTGGTTGCTCCGTCCCGCGTATTTGTTACGCGGGATTTTTTGTTTTTTACGCGGTACATCGTAAAGTACGGCACTTGTGCTTACAGTATACATTAAAATGACATCATAACTTTTATAAAAGTAGGTACTGACTTTTTCTAAAGTTTCTTTGTCATTTCACGCCGATGTCGTGAATATGCGCCTTTCTTTTTAAAGAAAGAAACGTTTTCTCCCCCCGTTTATTATTTTTGAAAGGATATATATTCCATGAAAGAAAAACTCTTAAAGATTGCAGAGGAAGCGTCGTCTGCTATTGATGCGGCGGGCGCTGATCTCGAAGCGCTGAGGATAAAATACCTCGGCAAAAAAGGAGAACTGACCGCTGTGCTCCGAGGTATGGGTGCGCTGTCTGCTGAAGAACGTCCCGTTATCGGTCAGTTGGCAAATGAAGTCCGTGCTAAGATTGAGGCTAAGATCGAAGCGGGACGCGAAGCCGCACGTGCGCGTGAGCTTGAGGCAAAGCTGGCATCCGAAAAAATCGATGTCACCGTTCCCGGGCATAAAACACCCGTCGGCGTTATGCACCCGATAAGCCTTGTACAGCGTCAGCTTGAGGAAATATTCCTCGGTATGGGCTATGAGATTGCCGAAGGACCTGAGGTAGAGCTTGATTACTATAATTTTCAGGCGCTGAATATTCCCGAAGATCACCCGGCGCGCGATACGCAGGATACATTCTATATCACAGACAATATTCTTCTCCGCTCTCAGACTTCCCCTGTTCAGGTAAGAACGATGGAGCAGAAAAAGCCGCCGATAAAAATTATTTCTCCCGGACGTGTTTACCGCTCGGACGCAGTTGACGCTACTCACTCTCCGCTGTTCCATCAGCTTGAAGGACTTGTCGTAGATCGCGGAGTTACAATGGGCGATCTTAAAGGCACGCTTGAATCCTTTGCAAAAACTATGTTCGGCGAGGATACAAGAATCCGCTTCCGTCCTCACCACTTTCCGTTCACAGAGCCGTCCGCCGAAGTTGATGTTTCATGCTTCGCTTGCGGCGGTAAAGGCTGCCGTCTCTGTAAAGGAGAAGGTTGGATAGAAATTCTCGGTTCGGGAATGGTTCATCCTAATGTACTGAAAAGCTGCGGAATCGATCCCGATGAATACAGCGGTTTTGCATTCGGTATGGGTGTTGAGAGAATAGTGATGCTTAAGTATCACATTGACGACATGCGTTACCTGTATGAGAACGATGTGAGATTTTTGCACCAGTTTAAATAATTCTGCGCGCAGTCTGAATAAAACATCTAAAAACATATATGTTTTATCAGGATTATGCTGCGGTAAGGCGGAAATTTCTTATTAACAGATTCAACTTGCATAAAAAACTTATGCGATGGCACAGAAATTCCTATTCCTTAAAAACAAGAAAAGTAAAACAAATTCTAAAGAAAGATTTGGTCATAACCTATGATATTATCAATGAAATGGCTTTCGGACTTCACTGATGTGTCCGATGTGTCAGTCAAAGAATATTGCGACAACATGACGCTTACAGGCTCTAAGGTTGAGGGATTTGAAACCCTCGGCGAGGAAATCTCAGGTGTTGTGGCAGGACGCATACTGAGCGTTACTCCACATACAAATTCGGATCACCTTGTCATTTGCAGCGTTGATATAGGAAAAGAAGATCCACTGCAAATTGTAACGGGAGCGAATAATGTATTCGCAGGTGCTGTAGTTCCCGTAGCTACCGACGGTTCTCGCCTTCCCGGCGGAATCAAGATAAAAAAAGGCAAGCTGCGCGGCGAAGTATCCGAAGGAATGCTTTGCTCGATAGCAGAACTTGGTCTGACAACTCACGATATGCCCGGAGCTATTGAGGACGGAATCCTCATACTTAACGATTGCGGACTTAAAGATGCGCAGATCGGTGCAGATATTCACGATGTGCTGTTGCTCACCGACACTGCCGTAGAGTTTGAAATTACCTCAAACCGTCCGGACTGCCTGTCCGTGATCGGACTTGCACGTGAAAGCGCAGTTACTTTCGGAAAAGAACTGAACATTCCTACACCCTCATTCGGAGAAGATGCGAACGACGGAGACGATATAAAAAACTACCTGTCAGTAAATATTAAAGCTCCCGAACATTGCATGAGATATTCTGCAAAGGTTGTCAAGAATGTAAAGATCGCACCTTCACCGCTGTGGCTGAGAATGAGACTTCGCGCGTCGGGTGTCCGTCCGATCAATAATATCGTTGATATTACAAACTATATCATGCTCGAATACGGTCAGCCGATGCATGCGTTCGATTACTCATGCCTTGACGGCTCGCATATTATCGTGCGCCATGCTGAGGAAAACGAGGAATATGTGACTCTTGACAATATTAAGCATAACCTGAATTCGTCTATGCTCGTTATTGCCGATGAAAAGAAGCCCGTTGCTCTTGCAGGAGTTATGGGAGGTGCTAACAGCGGAATTTCAGATACGACCGCCACGGTAGTATTTGAGTCGGCTGTGTTCCATCCGGGTAACGTAAGACGGAGTGCACAGACTCTCGGCATGAGAACCGAATCTTCTTCCCGCTTTGAAAAGGGACTTGATCCCGAGAACACGATCTCCGCGCTTGCACGCGCATGTGAGCTGGTACGCGAGCTTGGAGCGGGAGAAGTTGTTGACGGACTTATTGACGTATATCCGACAAAAAAAGAAGCGGTAAAGCTGCTGCTTGACGCTGATATTATAAATAAATTTCTCGGTGTAAATATAGAAAGCTCACGCATGGAGGAGATTCTTCTCTCACTCGGTTTCGGTGTGGAAGGGAATGAGATCATCGTTCCTTCGTGGAGAGACGATGTCAGACTGATGCCCGATGTAGCTGAGGAAATTATCAGAATTTACGGGTACAACGATATTGAATCTACCGTTGACAGGGTATACGGCACGGGTATGAGAACTCCGTCGCAGGCGTTTGAAGTAAGGCTTCGCGATATGCTGCTCGGAATGGGACTTGACGAAATACAGACTTTCTCATTCATCAGTCCTAAATTCTATGATAAGATAGGGATGAAAGCGGACGACATGCGCCGTAATTCCGTTACAATTAAAAATCCGCTCGGCGAGGATACATCTGTTATGAGAACGACTGTAATACCGTCGATGCTGAATGTACTTTCCGACAACAGCTCGGTTAAAAACCGTGATGTGACTCTCTTTGAGCTCGGAACTGTGTATATTCCGACTGAAGAGGGAAAACTGCCCGATGAGAGACGTAAAATCTCGCTTGGCTTCTACAAAAACGGCGAGAAGGGAACTGACGGATTCTACCGTATGAAGGGATATATTGAAGCTTTGACGGATATTGCAGGTATAGATAACGTGAAGTTTGAGTCATGCTCAGAGGACGCTGCGTTCCATCCGGGAAGATGTGCTGTAGTTTCCGTGAACTCACGTGAGCTCGGTATTTTCGGAGAAATACATCCGACCGTTGCGGCAAATTACGGTTTTACTGAGCAGGTTTATGTGTGTGAGCTTGACTTTAAGACTCTCTTTGAGGAAAAGCGCAAGGCTGTGGACTATAGACCAGTGCCGAAATATCCGGCAGTTGAACGCGACTTCTCATTTGTATGTGCGGAGAGCCTTGAAGTCGGTGCAATTGCTGAGGTTATGAAGGCAGCAGGCGGAAGACTTCTTGAATCGGTTGAACTGTTTGATGTTTACCGCGGACGTCAAGTCGGAGAGGGTATGAAGAGTGTTTCATTTGCGGTAATGCTCCGCGATCCCGAAAAGACGCTGACAGATGAAGAATCTGATAAGGTTGCCGAAAAGATACTGAAAGCTCTTGAAGAAAAGCTCGGTATTGCGCTGAGAGCGTGAATATGTCGTTATTTCGGAAATTTTATGAAAGGAACAGCATAATATGGAACGCAAGAAGTATAAAATAAATATAGCGGGACTTGAGCGGGAGTTGACGATATGTCCGCTAAACGACAAACTGTCTATCGCAGGCTTCATCATGTTCGGAGATCCTGAGATCACTACTGCATGTGCCGAGGAACTGCTGAAAAAAGCTCCGAATCACGACTATATACTGACGGCAGAAGCAAAAGGAATTCCGCTGGCGCATGAAATGGCGCGTCTGTCGGGGAATCGCCGATACATGCTTGCAAGAAAAAAGCCAAAGCTTTACATGACGGATATCGTTGAGGTTGACGACCGTTCGATCACTACAAAGGGAGAGCAAAAGCTGTATCTTGACGGCGCGGACGCGGCTCTTATGAAAGGTGCGAGAATACTGATCGTAGACGACGTGATTTCCACAGGAGAAAGTCTCGCGGCTCTTGAACGGCTTGTGAACACAGTCGGCGGTGAGATCGTGGGACGTATGACGGTTCTTGCCGAGGGAGATGCGGCAAAGAGAGAGGATATCGTATATCTTGAAGCCCTGCCGCTATTTACACCAGACGGCGAGCCGATAGCATAACAAATAAAGCAGGGGATTTGCTTCCTCTGCTTTTATTTATCTTTCAATCTAAAGCCGTGCAGTATGTGCGTAACCTCTTGTCGCACTTTTTGTTCGTGCCTACGTTCCGCTGCGCGGAAGTAGCGTGTGAATCCGTATATCGCACTTTCTTTTATAAAAGAAAGCCGCATGTTCACGCCTATGGCGTGAAATGGCGCAAAGAAAATCTTCCGGGGCTGCGCGCCCCCGAAGCCGCCCC
>JAAWQR010000047.1 GCA_022800625.1 Clostridiales bacterium
TCCCGGCACGTCGCCATGCAAGTATTGTCGGCACGACAGAGCTTAACTTCTGTGTTCGGAATGGGAACAGGTGGACCCTCTGCGTCAATAATACCAACTATTCAACTTTCTATCAGGAGATTCTTGCTCTCGCTGAGTACTTTTATATTATACATCACTTCAACACATTTGTCAACACCGAATATTGCACAATATTCGGTTGTAAACAAGTTGATAATATGTCGCAAACGCACAATTTCATAAACAACCTTATCTATCGGGCATAAATGTCGAATTTTCGATATAATATATTACGCACAATTTTTATTTTGCATATTGCATGAGATATAAGTATGTGATATAATAAGCAATGCAATTCTGAAGACAGGCTGAAGCCTGAAATAAATAAATCTAAAAGGAGATATTATTGCAATGAAGTACGTTTGCATAATTTGCGGTTACACATATGATGAGGAGCTGGGCGATCCCGATAATGGAATCGAGCCGGGCACTGCTTGGGACGATCTTCCGGAGGATTTTACATGCCCCGAATGCGGCGTCGGCAAAGACGAATTTGAAACCGACGTTGAGTGAATGTGTTATTCATCAAATAAAGCTTAAAGTGAGTGGTAACGCCGATGCGGTGATTGCCCGCTTTAAGCTTTTTTATATGTTTAAAAGTTTGTAGGAACGCTCAAGGAGCGCCGTATCTTCAGACGAGTTATATATCTTGACGGATCCGCGAGTGTCCGATGTGTTCAGCATATCGGCTTCGTTCAGCCGGCGTTCCGTTTCTTTTGCAGTACCAAGCGCTCCGTCGAATATCTGTACATGTTTATTGCCGTGGGAATCGAAGGTTTCCGACTCGGGAGAGAATAAATTTTCCGCAAGTACATTTTCAATTGCCGCTCGCGCATGTATATAATGAGTACATCCGAGCACTGCGGCGTCTATTTTTTGTCCGATTGTATACGGATCGAGAATTCCGTGAAGGAGAGAGTTCATCTCATTTCCCGATGTAACTCCGCTTTCCACCATCTCTACCAGTCCGTGACACGGTACATCGATAAAGCTTGCGCAGTCGCGGTATTTTTTGGTGAGCAGACGAAATTTTTCTTCTTTAAGAGTGAGCGGCGTTGCCATAACAAGCACTGTCGGATGATCTGAGCAGCATGCGGCAGGTTTTACAGCAGGTTCCATCCCTATAATGGGTAAATTCGGATTTATTGCCCTCAGATATTCAGCGGCGGCGCTTGTTGCCGTGTTGCAGGCGATAACTACCGCCTTTGCGCCTTCACTCAGCAGAAGCTTTGTTACTCTTTCAGCAGCGGCTCTTACCTCATCGTGTGTTTTTTCTCCATATGGGGCATTTGCCGAATCGCCGTAATATATGTAGTTCTCATTCGGCATCAGATTTCTGAGCACACGTAAAATGCTGATACCGCCCAGTCCTGAATCAAAAACAGCAATCGGAGATGTACGATCGGTTTTTCTGTTCATATGCTTTATCCGCTCCCTTCCGTGGCTGAAAGTTTGACGTGATTATTTCCCGCCGTTTATGTATCTTTCCATATAAAATAAGTACTGCTGTGCAATGCCTGCGTATTTTCCGAATTTTGTCGGATCTGGACCTGATTCAAAGTGTCTTGCGGCAACTTTTTTCATCCATGTATCTATCGGGTATGCCTCTGTTTTATCAAATCCGAACAGCAGAGCGCATGAGGCTACTTTAGGACCTACGCCGCGTATTTTCATAAGCTCTTCCATGCACTTGTCAAAGGAAGCTTCATTTTTTACCTTGTTAAGGTCAATCTCTCCGCTTGAGACTTTTCGGGCGGCGTCAACAATATACGATGCGCGGAAGCCTGTCTTGAGAGCAAATATTTCATCTTCTCCTGCCGCCGCTAAAGCTTCAGCTGTCGGAAAAGCATACTCTCCGTCAGACAGTTTTTCGCCGAATTTTACGCAAAGTGCGGAAATTATCTTTTTTATGCGCGGAATGTTGTTATTTTGTGATATAATAAAAGAACAGAGCGCTTCCCATGAGTCTTGTCTCAGCAGGCGGATACCGCGCGATACATCTGCCGCACGAGCCATTACCGAATTCCCCGCTTCATCGAGCGCGTGAGTTATCATATTATCTATCTCGTCATAGTCAGAGTCGAGCGACAGATAGCGCTCCCATGTGTCATGGTATTCCTTTTCGGTTGCTCCCGATATAATAACTTTATTATTTTCCTGTTTGAAGGATACATGTCTGCCGAATGCGACTCCTGATACTTCATATCCGTTTTGCAAATCTGACGAAGGATCAAATCGGAAACACTGTCCGCAGTCAAAGGTTTTGAATACCGAAAAATTTCCGACACCGCGAAGAGCGACGAACTGCTTGCCGTTTTTTACTCCCGCATCGATGATTTCAGGTTTTATCATAATTAATCTCCGCTGCGCCCGCGGCGCTGACTGTAATTTTTACTGACTATATTGTATCACAAATTACTCTGCAAGTCAAAGGATACGGAATTATACTTCGGCTGTCTGCCGAATAAAGAAAGGACACGGTTATATTTTATGGAACAGATTTACACTATCCCTGTAAACGAAGAATTTGAATCAGCGCCTGAGAGCGGCGAATGCCCGTTTTGCAGACTGTACTCAAGGCTTGAAGCCGATGAAACCGAGATGATACTCGGCGCATCTATGATGGAACCAGACATCCGCATACGCACAAATGAGGCAGGCTTTTGCAACGTGCATCTTGCAAAGCTTTTCACGGCGGGAAAGAAGCTTCCGCTTGCCCTTATTCTGGAAAGTCACTTAGGGCACATAAAAGATGAGATGAAATGCGGAATGTTTCCTGCAAAATCGGCGGCGGGCGCAGCAAAGCGGCTCAGAGATGTTGCAGACGGCTGCTACATATGCGACAGGATAGAGAATAATTTTTCAAGCATGATGGAGACGGCGGCACTGCTGTGGCAGAGTGACGAAGAATTCAGAGAAAAAACTATGGCTCAGCATCATTTTTGTCTGCCGCATTTTGCAAGATTTCTTTCAGCGGCGGTTGAAAGGCTGTCAAAAAAGGAGCTTGCGGAGTTTTATAAAACGGTCGGCGCAAAAGAGGAGGAGTATATAACCGCACTCGGAGACGACGTTGGTAAATTCTGCAAGAAATTTGATTACAGATATGCGGACGAGCCGTGGGAGGGCGCTAAGGATGCCCCTGAACGCGCGGGCAGGTTTCTTATCGGCAAAGAAATATAAAACATATGATATATAACAAATTAAAAGAGCGTGGGACAGCCTTCGCTCTTTTTGTTGTACATTGTATACAATAATTTATATGTTGATTTGGTAAAAAAAACAATTGACTTGATATTTTGCTTGATGTAAAATACACATATAACTCAAGCTGAGAGAACTTTTTTGGTAACAGCTTAAATTTAATGAAATTTTACTGCGAAAGGGAACTTAGACTATGACATTCAAGAAGATATTATCGGGCTCGCTGGCGGCGGCAATGCTTGCAGGTACGCTTGCGGCAGGCGGAGCTACTTTTGCAGAAGAGGACAGCGCACAGGCGGAAAAGCTGCCCTTTAATGATCTTGTAAGCGGCTCATGGTACGATAAATACGTTAGTTTTGCATATGAAAACGAACTTATGATAGGAACGGCTCCGAGTAAATTCGAGCCCGACGCTCCGCTGACGCGAGCTATGTTTGTAACGATACTCGGGCGTGCAGACGGCGCGGAGGAAAACGAATCGGGCAGCGGTAAATTCAAGGATGTTGAAAAAGGCAGTTGGTATTCGGGATATGTAGGTTGGGCGGCAGAAAACGGAATCGTCAACGGAACATCGCCCGATACATTTGAGCCTGAAGCACCGATAAAAAGAGCGGAAGCCGCAGCCATGATCAGCAGATATATGAGATATGCCGGCTATGCCGAGGCGGAGGCTGACGATGTGCCCGCCGCATTTGCCGATGAAGATGAAATAAAGGAAAACTATTCGTATGCCGACGACGCCATAGATATAATGCGCGCATGCGGAATCATGGACGGGAAACCGAGCGCGGGAGAGACACCGAATTATGAACCCGGTTCTACTTCGACGAGAGCAGAAGCGGCAAAGCTGATAATGAAGCTTTACGGCATGCAAGCTCCCGAAGAGTGGGAAGGATACATTCCGAATCCCATCCGCGACGGCTATGCCGTATACGGTGCGAAGTATCTGTACTGGGGCGGTACGGTAATGCAGGGCAAGCTCGGCACAAGGCTGACAACAGCTACAAACAGCTCAGATTATCCCGTGCTGTCGGCTTATGTTATAGAAAATGCAAAAAATCCGCTTAACATGCTTGATCCTGACGCTCTGTCGGAATAAGCGTAAGGGTTGCGAAGATCGACCTTGAAAAAACTCCCGTGATAAAGATATGCTTTGCATATGAAGACGGTTCAGATGACAAAATGAACGGTGTTCTTCTGATGAATTCAGATGAAAGCTCAGTTCACCTGGCGGAAAATTTTGATTTTACCGAGGGCGAATCCGAGGACGGCGGATACAGGACGGCAGCAATTGATTTGTCGGAAATGGTGAAAGCTCATCCCGAACTGTTGGGGCAGCTTAATTTTCCTCATATACTTCTGAAGCCTGATGCGTCTCACGGCGAGCTTGCCATTCGCTATATTGCGGTGTTTGAATCAACTGAGGCTGCAAATGAATTCAGTCCCGAAGCAAATGCGGGAATCGAAGATTATCTTAAAAACTATACTTGCAGTACGGATATAAATTACAAGAGATACTCGTCTGATGTTGAAGAAGAGATGAATGCGCTTCTTGATAAAAGAATAGACGAGATCAAAAACTCGGAATCGGGAGTTACGCCGCAGGATATAATTGATGCAGGCGGCACGCCGTATTATGTTTCAAGTATAAACGGTGATGATAACAACGACGGAAAATCTCCCGAAACCGCATGGAAAACGCTTGCAAAGCTTGAAAATGAAAGTGATGTGTTCGGAAGAGTAAGCTATGGCGACGGAGTGTTCTTTGAGCGCGGCAGTGTATTCTATTCTGGAAAGTACGAGGGAATAGTCTCGATGACGACTTTGATAGCTCACTCATATGTTACATATTCGGCATACGGAAAGGGCGCGAAGCCCGAATTCAGAAACTCGCTTTACTTTGAAAATGGCACGGGAAGCTGGCTGCCTACGGAATATCCGAATATATGGGTACTTGACAAAATTGATGATGATCCTGCAATGTGCGGCAAAGCGTCCGAAATCGGCAACATGGCTTTTGACGGCGGACGCGCGCTCGGAATAAGGATCAAATCCTCAGATGAGGACGATCCGTTCGGCGAGGACAGAACGGCGGGAGTTTTCCTGACAATCGGGTACGGAAATAATTATGCGACGGTATCCAACGGAGAGGAGATATATACGGCCGAACCGCGCCGCTGCCGCAATATCGGAGACGCGCTTCAGCGCAACTATGAATATTTCCATGATTTTAAAGAAGGAAAGCTGTATCTTTACAGCGATGTTGACCCGTCTGTCAAGTTTAATGAGATCGCAGCGTCACGCAACGGATATGTTATCCTTGCTGAGGGCGACAGCGAAGATATAATTTTTGATAATCTTTCTCTCAAATATTCCGGTACATACGGACTTCAGGGCGGAGCTGCAAAAAATATGACGGTTCAGAACTGTGAGGCAGGCTATCTGTACGGCTGCGAAGTCGAAACTTGCTTTGAATTTTTCGGAGACGCAAAAAATATTCAGGTAAAAAACACCTATATTCATCACGGCGGAGGAGCTATGACCTGCCAAAATACAGATTATACTCCGTACAACAGCCAAATAGAAAATATAGAATATGCAAACAATGTTATCGTATCCTGTGTTACGGGAAATGAGAACTGGAATCATACCGCGCCTGATGAAAACGGCGTCGGAACGAACAAAATGAAAAATCAGCACATTCATGATAATATTTTTGCGTATATGGGGTACAGTTCAACGAAAATTACGCCGCCGTCAGCCGACGGAAGCGTTGTATGCTCAAGCGTATATATTGAAGGCGAAAACTGCGTATTTGAGAATAATACTGTAATATGCGGCGCTGGTACGATGTTTTATGCTCCGATTTCAACAAATGAGCACTCAAGAGCATGGATCACAAAAAACAACACATATGTGTTCAATCCGTCACACCAGGTTTTACAATTCTCTCATGAAACAATAAATGAACTGAATCAAAATATGAGCAAGGGAAACAGAATAGAAACTCCGATGAATTACAGATATCTTGTATATTATAATTCGATGGGGTTTGATCCGGGGGCATCATATTATTGGTACGACGATATAAAGGAAGAAAGAATTGTCAGTTCATGGCTTCTGAAGCAAAAGTAGGTTATGTTTTGGAGAGTGGGATCGTTTGCGTAATCCCACTCTTCATTTTTATAGTAGCGCGCTGAAGATGATAAATTGTATAACATGCTCGTTTGTTGAATATATACAAAAAGAAATGTGATAAATCGTGAAAAAGGGCAATTGACAGAAAAGAGCAAATAATATATAATATAAATGTATAACTAAAAAGGCGAAAAGTTTTTGCCGAAAAAAGAAAGGAAAAATCGCTATGACATTCAAAAAGATATTATCGGGCTCGTTGGCGGCGGCTATGCTTGCAGGTACGCTTGCGGCAGGAAGCATCGTAACTCATGCGGAGGATGAGAACAAGTTTACGGATCTGGCGGAAAACGGCTGGTATAACGATTACGTGAATTTTGTGTACGATATCAGCGTAATGAACGGCGTGTCACCCACTAGATTCGCTCCCGATGAACCGCTCACAAGAGCAATGTTTGCAACGATTCTCGGACGCTATGCAAGAGAAGATGAGAA
>JAAWQR010000021.1 GCA_022800625.1 Clostridiales bacterium
TATTATAATATTATAATAATGAGCAGTTTTGAAAGAGTAGAACAGCGCAGGTCGGTTCACACAGACAGTTTATATGCTGCTGTTTCTGCATTGCGGGAAGGTTTTCCGATTGACGGGAAGCATGACTTGTGGTATCATATATAATATAGATTTGTTTTACATAATGTAGATTTGGGAGAATGCAGTTTTATGATTAAGCTTATCGTGTCTGACCTTGACGGGACTCTTTTGCCGTACGGAGAGACAGAATTGAGCAAAGAGATAATATCGCTGATAGAAAAGACGATTCATAAAAATATAAATTTTGCGGTATCATCAGGGAGAACCTACGGTGAACTGCTCGGCTTTTTGCACGATTTTGAGGACAGTGTATACTTTATAAGCTGTGACGGCGCATGCACGATAAAAAACGGAAAGGTCGTTGCAGGGAAATCCATAGCGGCGGAAAACTTCAAGATGTTCACGGTGACAGGCGCACCCGTAGTATTTCACGGAGCGTTTGAAAATTATATTTTCGGCGATGCTGAAGGCGCGGCAGAAGCTTTTTCACCCAAAAGAATTTCAAATATATATGAAATACGCGAAAAAATATATAAAATATCGCTTTTATCAAAGCCGATCGATCTTCCGCAGTATTCTTCACTTCGACTCCACTGGCATGATTCGACAAATACCTTTATTCAATATGTAAACAGATTTGCAGATAAAGGAAGTGCGCTTGCTGACTTGCAAATGCGGCTTTCGTCTTCAAATTTTGAAACGGCATGCCTTGGAGATGAGGAGAACGATATTGCCATGATGAATGGCGCGAAACGCTCTTTCTGTATCGGTTCGTCGTGCATGAGTTTGAAAAATGTCTGTACGGACTTTGCCGAAAACGGAGTCGATGCTTTGAGAAATATTATAGAAGAAGCATGAATCCAACACAAAACCACGCTATGCAGCGCGAATTTGATAAAAAAACAAAATTTATTCCTGCTTTCTCTTGACAAATCGGGCGCAATAGTGCATAATTGTAATATGAGTTGTATTTTTACATCAAAATAAAAAGGATGTGATTTTTTGCCTACATATAACAGCGAAAAATGCAAAAAGAGCGACAGAATCGAACGCCTTAAAGCAGAGCTTTTCCGCAAAATGCCTGAGATCGAAGCGGATCGCGCAGTTCTCCTGACGGAAAGCTATATGCAGACCGAGGGAGAGCCTATGGTAACAAGGCGTGCAAAGGCTTTTAAAAATATACTTGAATATATTCCGATAACAATAAGACCCGATGAACTGATCGTCGGTTCTGCTACAATAGCTCCGAGAGGCTGTCAGGTATTTCCCGAGTTTTCATACGAATGGCTTGAGGCGGAGTTTGACACCGTAGCGGAGCGTAATGCCGATAAGTTCTGTATTTCCGAGAAAACTAAGGAAACTCTGCGCGGAGTTTACCGATATTGGAAGGGAAAAACAACATCGGAGCTTGCGACCTCTCTTATTGCTCCCGAAGCTCTCCTTGCTATGGAGCACAATGTGTTCACGCCCGGAAACTATTTCTATAACGGCGTCGGACATGTCTGTGTAAAATATGATGATGTGCTCGCAAAGGGCTACCGCGGTATCATAGAAGAAGTCAAGGCGGAGCGAGTGAAGATGAACTTCGGAGACGCGGACTATCCTGCAAAGTCGGCGCTTCTTGACGGAATTATCATGAGCTGTGAAGCTGCGATTACATATGCGCACAGATATGCGGCTCTTGCACGTGAAACGGCAAAGGGCGAAAGTGATCCGCACCGCAGAGCAGAGCTTGAACAGATAGCGAAAAACTGTGAGAGAGTACCTGAATACGGAGCGCGCAGCTTCTATGAAGCATGCCAGAGCTTCTGGTTTGTTCAGATGCTTCTCCAGACTGAATCAAGCGGACACTCGATCTCACCCGGGCGATTCGACAGATACATGTACCCGTATTATGAAGCTGATATCAAATCGGGAAAAATTTCGCGAGATTTTGCTCAGGAGCTGATGGACTGCATTTGGGTAAAACTCAACGACCTGAACAAGTGCCGTGATAAAGATTCGGCGGAAGGCTTTGCCGGATATTCGCTTTTCCAGAACCTTATCGCAGGCGGACAGACTCCCGAGGGCGAGGATTCTACAAACGACCTGTCGTTTATGTGTATAGACGCGACAATGCACGTTATGCTTCCTGCTCCGTCATTCTCTGTCCGTATCTGGAACCGCACACCGCATGAATTCATTATCCGCGCGGCGGAGCTTACGAGAACGGGCGTCGGACTTCCCGCATATTACAACGATGAAGTTATTATTCCGTCTCTTATGTCTCGGGGAATTCCTCTTGAAGAAGCAAGAAACTACTGCATAATCGGTTGTGTTGAACCGCAGGTCCCCGGAAAAACATGGGGCTGGCACGATGCGGCGTTCTTTAATATGCTGAAGCCTATGGAGATGGTGTTCGCAAACGGAAAGCTTGACGGTGTTCAGGTTGGACTTGAAACGGGAGAGCTTTGCGAGCTTGATTCTTTTGATAAATTCTTTGCGGCATATAAAGCACAGATGGATTATGCAATATCTCTCCTTGTAAACGCGGATAATGCGATAGACGAGGCTCATGCGGTGAGATGCCCGCTTCCGTATCTTTCGTCCATGCTTGACGACTGTGTAAAGAAGGGCAAAACTCCCGAGCAGGGCGGCGCGGTATACAACTTCACAGGACCGCAGGGCTTCGGAATTGCAAATGTCGCCGACGCTCTGTATGCGATAAAAACTCTCGTTTACGAACAGCACAAATTCACCCTTGAAGAGCTGAACGAGGCGATGAAGCATAACTTCGGTAAATTTGACGGTGCAGATATCACTGAAATGACGGAAAAGATAGCGTCAGAGCTGTCGCACAGCGGCGTTGAAATAAATGAAAAAGTCGTGGCGGAAATTTATAATACGCTGAAGAATAAAGACGGTAACAGCCGATATGCCGAGATACGCGAGATGATCCTTGACGCTCCTAAATTCGGAAATGATAACGAAGCGGTTGACATGATGGCAAGAGAGGCAGCGTATACGTATACGCGTCCGCTCCCTAATTATAAAAATCCGCGAGGCGGAATCTTCCAGGCAGGACTTTATCCGGTATCCGCAAATGTTCCGCTCGGCGCGCAGACGGGTGCGACTCCCGACGGAAGATATGCGAAAACTCCCGTGGCGGACGGCGTTTCGCCGAGTGCTGGACGCGATGTTCACGGACCGACGTCTTCTGCAAACTCCGTATCGGTGCTCGACCACGGTATTGCTTCAAACGGTACGCTCTTTAATATGAAATTCCACCCGAGCGCACTTGAGGGAATGGCAGGACTTGAGAACTTCGCGGCTCTCGTACAGACGTACTTTGAGCGCAAGGGAAGCCATATGCAGTTTAATGTCGTAAGCCGAGAAACGCTTCGCGACGCTCAGAAGCACCCCGAGAAGTATGCAGGACTTGTAGTCCGTGTTGCAGGTTACAGCGCACTGTTTACCACGCTTTCAAAATCCCTTCAGGATGATATAATCAACCGCACGGAGCAGCGCTCATTCTGATATAGGAACAATACCTGATACGGAAAGGTATAATATAAATGGACAAATATTCAGTTTCGGGACGCGTGTTTGATATACAAAAATTTTCAACGCACGACGGTCCCGGGATCCGCACGGTAGTCTTTCTTAAAGGCTGTATCCTGAGATGCCGCTGGTGCTGCAACCCCGAATCTCAGAGCCACAGAATCGAAAGAATGAAAACCGGCGGTAAGATCAAGACGGTCGGATATGACACAACCGTTGAAGAAGTCATGAAAAAGGTCAGACAGGACATGCCGTACTACCGCAGAAGCGGCGGAGGCGTCACCCTGTCTGGAGGTGAGGCTTTAGCTCAGAGCGAGTTTGCAGCAGCTCTTCTATCGGCGGCAAAGGACGAGGGAATAAATACGGCTGTAGAAACCACGGCATGCCTGCCGTTTGATATGATATCAGAGCCGCTGAAATACATCGATACGGTTCTGTGCGATATCAAGCATATGAATTCCGAAAAACATGAAAAATTCTGCGGACTGAGAAATGAATTGATTCTCTCGAACATCAGAAAAATTGCAGATAGCGGTGCACATATGATAATCCGTGTGCCGACAATTCCGGGTTTTAACGATACGGAGGAGGAAATATCCGATATTGCACGCTTTGCAGCATCGCTTTCGGGTGTAGATGAAATTCATCTTTTGCCGTATCACAGACTCGGATACGATAAGTATGTCGGACTCGGACGCGATTATCCCATGGGCGATGTTCAGTCTCCTTCAAAAGATAAGATGAATCTGCTTGCAGCCGCAGCGGAAAAGTTCGGACTGACCGTTGTTATCGGCGGATAACAGTAACTAAAGAAAGGCTTTTAGGAATGGAAGAAGCTAAGCTGAGAATGATTCAGGAAAGCGTTCCCGGTAAACAGATAACGCTTGCTCATATTATTGCAAATCCCGATAAAACGCTGTACCGCAAGCTCGGACTTGATCCGCAGGCGGATTACAGCACAAAATCTGCGATAGGCATACTGACGGTATCGCCGAGCGAATATGTGATAATCGCCGCAGATCTGTCGCTTAAAGCTTCGGGAGCCGAGATCGGCTTCGTTGACCGTTTTTCGGGTACGCTGATAACGGTCGGGAGCATATCCGAGGTTGAAGCGGCGATTGCCGCAGCTATCGATTATGCTGAGGAAAAGCTCGGATTTACCGTTTGCGAAATAACGAAGACATAAGTCTGAAAAATAAATAGAGCCGGAGACGTATGTCAGCTGTTTTCAGACACGATTTGTGCCTTTCGCCGAAGAGGATCGGGTTAATTTAGCCTGCGGCGAAGCCGACACAAATCCGAAGGAAAGAAATGGTCGTAAGAATGAAAAAGATGATCTTCATAGGAAAAAGCGGCAGCGGAAAAACAACGCTTATCGAAGCGCTGCGCGGAGAAGAACTTGTATACAAAAAGACGCAGTATATCGATTATTCCGATGCTTTTCTCGATACCCCCGGAGAATATGCCGAGGGGAGAGAGCTGGGCGGCGCGCTTGCCGTGTATTCATATGAAGCGGACGTTGTAGCGCTTGTGCTTTCGTCTGTCGATGAATTCAGTATTTTTCCTCCCGCATGTGCCGCTGTCGCAAACAGACCTGTAGTCGGAATCGTTACGAAATGCGACAGGAACGACGGAAATCCTGCGGCGGCTGAAATGCGGCTTGAGCTTTGCGGCTGCGAAAAGATATTTTTTACTTCGTCTAAAGAGAAAAAAGGCATTGATGATATTCTCGATTATTTGAAATAATAATTCGAGTAAACAGCTGAAATCAGGTATTCAAGGTATAAAAACAACATAATACCACATTTTTATAATGAAAAATCATCATAAAAGCAGAAAACCTATTGACAAAATCAAAAAATAGTGGTATGATGTATACGGTGAAACAGAGAAAATGCTCGAAAATCACACAAAAGTGAAATTTGGGGACTTTTCCGAAATAAACCGCTTAATGACGGGGCATGTCCCCTTATTTAAAATAAACAAAAAATCACAAGGAGATCGCACAAAATGTCAGAGTACGAGATCAAAAAACAAATCTGCGAAATCGGTAAGAGAATTTACGACAGAGGAATGGTTGCGGCAAACGACGGAAACATTTCTGTAAAGCTTAACGATAACGAATTCCTTTGCACACCTACAGGCGTATCAAAAGGCTTTATGACTCCCGAGTATATCTGCAAGGTCGACGCAAACGGTAAAGTTATTCAGGCAAACGAAGGCTTCCGCCCCTCGTCTGAGATCAAAATGCACATGAGAGTTTATAAGGAAAGACCGGACGTTATGAGCGTTGTTCATGCACATCCGCTTTACGCTACAAGCTTTGCAATCGCAGGCATTCCGCTGACTGAGCCTATAATGCCCGAAGCGGTTATCGCTCTCGGCTGCGTTCCGATCGCTGAATACGGCACGCCTTCAACAGAGGAGATTCCGGACGCTGTTTCCAAGTACCTCCAGTACTATGATGCAGTTCTCCTTGCAAACCACGGAGCTCTTGCTTATTCGGATTCTCTTATCAACGCATACCACAAGATGGAATCTCTTGAGTTTTATGCAAGACTTCTTTATCAGTCAAAGCAGCTCGGCGGTCCGAAACAGCTTTCAGACGATCAGGTTGAAAGACTTTATGAGATCAGACGTCAGTTCGGTCTCAAGGGTAAGCATCCTGCAGATCTCTGCCCGAACCTGAAGAACGGCAAGGCAAGCTGCCATACCTGCGGAGGTCACTGCCATTCGGAGAGCTCATCTGAGGACAACGCGCTGATCTCTGAGATCACAAAAAAGGTTCTTGCCGCTCTCGGCAAATAATCCCCCTCTACATATGAGCATAGATATTGAAAAGCTCGTCGGACAAGTGGTTCGTGAGATTTATGACGGGAAACCGACCGTAAAACGCGAAAAAAGAAAGATAGACAGAATATCTCTTGACGACGCAAAATTTCTCGCCGAAAAGGTTGAGGAGGAAGCGCGCAGGATAGGCGTTCGCGCGGTCGTGGCTATTGCCGACGACGGCGGAAACCTTAAGCTCCTTGAGTGCATGGATGACTCGTTCATAGCGAGCCGCGATATTGCGATAAACAAGGCTTACACATCTGTCTCTTTGAAAATTTCCACCAAAAAGCTTGCTTCTCTGGCAGCTCCCGGCGGATCGCTCTACGGAATACAGCATACAAACGGCGGACGTATCGTCATCTTCGGAGGCGGCGAGACGCTTGATTTGAGCGGAAAGATCGTAGGCGGACTCGGCGTTAGCGGAGGAACAGAGGAAGAAGATACGGCGCTTGCCGCATTCGGAAAGAAGATTTTCGATGAATATTTTGTCTGACATGAACTGTCTTGCATGAATTCAAAGAAGGGTATGGTTAATAATGACAGAACAGCAGAGAATAGAAGATATAGTGCGCCGCGTGGTCGAAAATATAAGCGGCGGCAGCAGCGCTCCTGCGCCTAAAAGCTTAGGAACTGCTATCCCCAAGACCTCGCGCGTTGCAATGCTCACTGATAAAGAGCATTTTGAAATTAAGGAATATCCAATTCCCGAAATCGGGGACGACGATATCCTTGTGAAAATGGAAGGCTGCGGAGTTTGCGGAACTGACGCTCATGAATTTAAGCGCGACCCGTTTTCACTCATTCCGGTAGTCCTCGGTCATGAGGGAACCGGTGAGATCGTAAAGATCGGTAAAAATGTTACGAGGGACAGCGCGGGAAAGCCGCTCGGACTCGGTGATAAGGTCGTAACATGTATGATATTTAAGGATAACCCCGATATCACGATGTTTGACCTCAACAAGCAGAATGTCGGCGGCGCTGATGTTTACGGACTTCTTCCTGACGACGACGTTCATCTCAACGGCTGGTATGCGGACTACATAGTGATTCGCGGCGGATCTACTGTATTTAACGTAAGTAATCTCGACCTCGATCAGAGAATCCTTATCGAGCCTGCCGCAGTTCTTATCCACGCTGTGGAAAGGGCAAAAACAACTGGTATTCTTCGCTTCAACTCTCGCGTAGCAGTACAGGGATGCGGTCCTATCGGACTTCTCTGTATCGCAGTTCTCAGAACAATGGGTATTGAGAACATCACGGCTGTTGACGGAAACGACAAGAGACTTGATTTCGCACTCAGAATGGGAGCTACAGCTACCGTCAATTTCAAGAATTTTGACGGACGCGACGCTCTTGCCGAAGGCGTAAAGGAATCTTTCGGAGGCTATCTTGCAGATTTTGCGTTCCAGTGCACAGGCTCTCCTGTCGCTCACGCAAACATCTATAAGTTTATTCGCAACGGCGGCGGACTTTGCGAACTCGGATTCTTCATCAACGGCGGCGACGCTACGATCAATCCGCACTTCGATATCTGCGCTAAAGAGATAACAACTGTCGGCTCATGGGTTTATACCCTCCGCGATTATGCGACGACGTTTGATTTCCTGAAGCGTGCAAAGGCTATCGGACTTCCGCTTGACGAGCTTATCACGCATAAGTTCCATCTTGCAGACGCAAATGAAGCTCTTCAGACCAACCTCAGACAGGACGGTCTCAAGATTGCTATAATTCCGTAATGATGTCTGAAAGTAAAGTGTGCGCGGAGTGAACAACAGTCCTATTCAGATATGATTTGAGTCTTGTTCCGAACGGCGGAACATTTCGCCGCGGCAAAAACGATCAAATCAGGAGAAATCGGTGGTTATAAGTATGAAGCTTGGAAACGCAGTCGGAATAATCGAGGTGTACGGACTTGTTGCAGCATTTGCGGCATGCGACGCAGGCTGTAAGGCGGCTAATGTTACCGTAGAGCCTTTTGATAAAAATAAACCGGTAAATCCGGACGGACTGCCCGTACCGCTGCTCGTGCTTGTTAAATTTCGCGGCAGCACGGACGATGTAACAGCGGCAGTCGAAGCAGCAGAAGAAGCTGCAAACAAGGTAAGCGGCGTAGTAACAAAGCATATAATAACAGGCATGTCTGAGGACGCTGAAAAAATGCTTAAGCTCAACGCATTCGATAAAAATTAAAATAATATATTTTTCGGAGGAAAATAAAATGGCACAGGAAGCACTCGGAATGATCGAAACAAGAGGTCTCGTAGCAGCAATTGAGGCGGCAGACTCAATGGTTAAGGCAGCAGAGGTAGTACTTGTAGGAACAGAGAAGATCGGTTCAGGACTCGTATCAGTTATGGTACGCGGAGACGTCGGAGCAGTTAAGGCTGCTGTTGAGTCAGGCGCAGCAGCTGCTTCAAGACTCGGTGAGGTTGTAGCAACACACGTAATCCCGAGACCTCATAACGACGTTGAAAAGATTCTTCCCAAGGCGTAAAATAAAGCTTAAAGGAAATTTCTTAAATGGCAGTTGACAAAATAAAGTCGCTCGGCTTTGTTGAAGTGTCGGGCACGGTTGCGGCAATCGACGCGCTTGACGTTATGTGCAAAAGCGCCGATGTAGAGCTTGTCACATGGGAGCGTAAGCTCGGAGGAAGAATGGTTACTATTGTAATCACGGGAACCGTTTCCGATGTAAGCGAAGCCGTAAGCTGTGCAAAGCAGAACTGCATGGCGCAGATCATGGCGTCAAATGTCATTGCAAATCCGCATGACGAGACACTAAGGCTTGTGCGGCTCAGCGCTTCGCGTCTTGCGAAGAACAAAAACTAAAACAGGCGGAGAATAAGACATGGCAACAAAAGCAAAAGGGACAAAATCCGCAAAGACGGCGGCAGCAGAAACCAAAACGGCTGCTCCCGCAGAAAAAGAAAAAAAGGAGATAAAGAGAATGGTACAGCAGGCACTTGGTATGGTTGAAACCCGCGGTCTTGTAGCTGCTATTGAAGCAGCTGACGCAATGCTCAAGGCAGCTAATGTAGAGCTTGTAGGCACAGAGAAGATCGGCTCGGGACTCGTATCAGTAATGGTACGCGGAGACGTCGGAGCTGTTAAAGCAGCTGTTGAAACAGGCGCTGCGGCAGCAGGCGGACTCGGTGAAGTCGTTGCAACACACGTAATCCCCAGACCTCACAGCGATGTTGAGAAGATCCTTCCCGCATCTAAGTAATTATTAAAGGGAATCGCTGTCCTCCGTGATTTGAACGGAGGCAGCGCAACCTCCCTTTTTGTAAGGCTTGCTCGGTGCGCCGAAGCATCGGCATACGGCGCAAACTTTACAAAAAAGGGGCATACGCGGCTCTGCGGTTCAAATAAGATATGATACCGTTTTCCGCGGCGCTTATGAGAAAGGATTGGATAGCTAATGATAATCGGAGAAGTAGTCGACAGCATAATCGCAACAAGAAAAAATGAAAAATTAGTCGGACAGAAGCTGCTTGTAGTACGCCCCCTTGAATCGATGTCGGAAAGCTGTGAGCTTGTAGCTATCGATAATGTAGGCGCAGGTATCGGCGAGACTGTGCTGGTGGCACAGGGAAGCGCCGCGAGAATCGGATGCGGGCTTGAGGATGCACCTGTTGACGCAGCCATTGTCGGCATTGTTGACGAAAAGTAAAATCATATTTTTATCATAGAAACGTGTTTCGGTATCGGCATATATGTGCTTAATTTTATCGAAGCACAAAACGACACAAAATCAAAAAAAGGCATGGTTATAAGCATGGAATTAAACAAATTAAGTGAAATAATGCGAAAAGCCGGCGTAGTCGGAGCAGGCGGAGCAGGCTTCCCGTCATACGCAAAGCTCAATGCGGCGGCAGATACAATTATTCTGAACTGCGCTGAGTGCGAGCCTCTTCTGAAGCTTCACAGACAGGTTCTTGCAAAATATGCAAAGGAAATCATGGAGACGCTCGAAGAGATTGCCGATACGCTTGACGCGGGACGCGTAATAATTGCAGTTAAACCTGCATATGAGGAAGCGGTAAATGCGGTAAAGGCTCATCTCGGAGAATTTAAGAAGATCACAATAGGCGAGCTTCCCGAAATATATCCGGCAGGCGACGAGGTCGTAACGATATATGAGACTACAGGACGCGTTGTAAATCCGGGCGCGCTTCCGATCACCGTAGGATGTATCGTTTACAATGTTGAGACAATACTCAATGTATACCGCGCATGGAAGGAAGATAAGCCTGTAACTCACAAGTACATCACTATTGCAGGCGAAGTTAAAAATCCGTGCACGCTTAAAGCGCCGCTCGGTATTACATATAAAGAACTTATAAAAATTGCAGGCGGCGTGACGCGCGACGATGTTACGCTGATCGCAGGCGGACCTATGACAGGTCGAGTTTGTTCGGAGAATGATGTTGTAACAAAGACGTCAAACGCCGTGCTCGTAATGCCCCATAACGCTTATATCGTGCAGAAGCGCACCGCTCCCGTCGGAATCATTACAAAGCGCGCGGCTGCTGCATGCTGTCAGTGCAGAATGTGCACGGATCTCTGCTCAAGAAACCTTCTCGGTCATCCGATTGAGCCTCACAAGATCATGCGCGCCGTAGCTTCGGGAACAGCCGCAGATACATCGGCGTTCCTCGCATCTTTCTCATGCTCATCCTGCGGACTTTGCGAAATGTACGCATGCGGTCAGGGACTCAGCCCGAGAACAATTATATCAGAGGTAAAAGGCTCGCTCAGATCACAGGGTGTAATGCCTCCGAAGGGTATTGAAGCCGATCCCGTAAACAGCACACGTGAGTTCAGACTTGTTCCGATGTCACGTCTTATCGCACGTCTCGGACTTGCAAAATATGATACTCCGTCGCCGCTGATTGATGAAGATGTACCGTGCAAGAGTGCCGAGATCAAGCTCAGTCAGAGCATAGGCGCACCGTCTGTTGCATGCGTTTCAGTCGGCGATACTGTGAGCGCTGGAGATGTTGTAGGATCATATGCCGCTGAAAAACTCGGAGTTGCAGTTCATGCTCCGTTTACAGGGAAGATTAAAAAGGTTACAGACACAAGCGTCGTAATCGAAAAGCTTTAAATTATATAAAAAGATAAAAAAGGACGGTTGTCAGTATGATAAATAAGGCTCTCGGAATGGTTGAGTATCAGACAGTATCCGCAGGAATTACAGCGGCGGATCTTATGGTGAAAACCTCAAATATAGAAATTATGCAGTCGTCGGTCGTATGTCCCGGAAAGTACATAACGCTAATCAGCGGAGAGCTTTCCGCAATCAGCGCAGCTATTGACGCTGCAAAGCGTCAGCTCGGCGATAAGCTCACCGATTCATTTGTCCTCGGTAATCCCCATGAAGATATATTCCCGGCAATCTACGGCGGCGCTCCCGTGCATGACGCTAAGGCGCTCGGCGTACTTGAGACATTCTCAGCTCCGGCTATTATAGTTGCGGCTGATAATGCGGCAAAGACGAGTGACGTTTCTCTTATTGAACTGAGACTTGCAAGAGGAATGTGCGGCAAGAGCTACATGCTCCTCACAGGCGATGTTGCAGCAGTTACCGCTGCAATAGATTCAGCTAAAGCAAAGGTCGGAGCGGAAGGACTTCTTCTCGACAGCTCCGTTATCCCGAATCCCGATAAAAGCCTTTGGGCGTCAATTCTCTGATAAGCCGTGCTTCCGATAGAGAGAAGAAGCGAAATACTTCGCGAGCTGATGGTGAACGGTAAGGTCGTGGTAAGCGGACTTGCCGAGCGCTACGGCGTGACGGAAGAAACGATCAGGCGTGACCTTGAACGGCTCGAATCCGACGGATATGCAAAGAGAACATACGGCGGAGCCGTGAGGAACGACGACATCACAAGCGATCTTCCTTTTACCGTACGCAAGCAGACAAATGTTGAGGGAAAGAAGTATATCGCAGAAAAAATAGGCGCGCTTATTGAAGACAATAACAGCCTGCTGCTTGATTCAAGCACAACTGCACTGTTTACTGTCAAGAGCATATTTTCAAAAAAGAATCTTACGATTATTACAAATTCCGTTGAAATATTGCTTGACCTTCCGCAGAACAACGATTGGAACGTAATATCGCTCGGCGGAAACTATCAGTCGGATTCAAAATCGTTTTACGGAGACGGAGCACAGGAAGCTGTAGGCAAATATTATGCCGATTATGCGGTTATATCCTGTAAGGGACTTGACACCGCCAAGGGCATAACCGATACGCGCGAGCCGTTTGCTCAGCTCAAACGCCGCTTTATAAAATCGGCGCGCAAGACTATTTTGGCGATAGATCATACGAAGTTTGACAAAATTTCATTTGTCAATTTTTCCGAGATTTGTGATATCGATATCGTAGTTACCGATGTTCGCCCGAGCGAAAAATGGGAATCTATCTTTGAATACAATAATATTGAGCTGTATTATTGAGCTTCACATATCGACTGATATCGAACAAGTTAAATAAAAAAGAGACAGGGAATAATCATGAATAAGTTTAGTATAAAGCCGACAGTGTATTTCGGAAAAAATTCGCTTGAGGCTCTTGAAAAAATAGATGCGGAAAGAGCGGTTCTCTTTACCGATGCTTTTATGAAAAAGTCGGGCAACGCCGATAAGGTTTCCTCTCTTATGAAGAACTGCGGAAAAGTTTCCGTGTACTCGGATATTGTTCCAGATCCTCCGGTTGAACTGATAGCATCAGCACTCGGTTTTCTCCTTAATGAGAACGCTGAGGTTGTGGTAGCTCTCGGCGGAGGCTCTGTTATTGACGCAGCTAAAGCAACGATTTTGATGTATACTCAAAAGACAGGAAAATCTCTTCCGCTTATTGCAGTTCCTACAACGAGCGGAACGGGAAGCGAAGTCACTAAATTTGCGGTTATCACGGATAAGGCGGCAGGAGTTAAGTATCCGCTTGTAACAGACAGCCTCCTTCCCGATGCTGCGATCCTTTCAGATGAGCTGACAGCAAGCGTTCCTGCAAATATCACGGCAGATACAGGATTTGACGTGATCACTCATGCGCTTGAGGCTTATATTTCAATAAATGCGAATGATTTTACTGATGCTTTTGCGGAAAAGGCTCTTGAGCTTGCGTTTGAATATCTTCCGCGCGCGTGCAAAAACGGATCTGATCTTGAAGCACGCGAAAAAATGCACACAGCTTCATGTCTTGCGGGAATGGCGTTCAATGATGCGAGTCTCGGCGTAAATCACGGTATCGCACATGCGCTCGGCGCAGTGTTCCATATACCGCACGGACGTGCAAATGCTATGGTGCTTTGCCATGTTATGAAGTATAACGCAGGACTTGATGCTTTTAGCTCAGGTTCAAGCGTAACCTGCGAGCGTCTTGCAAAAATTGCAAGATTTGTAGGACTTCCGTCCTTCAGCGCAAGACAGGGCGCGCAGAATCTTATCGAAACGCTTCGCAGAATGAGCCGTGAACTCGGTATACCGCAGACTCTTGCCGATGTACACATTTCCGAAAAGGATTACATGGCTCAGAAAGCGCACATTGTAAAGAGTGCGGTCAACGACGCATGTACTGGAACAAATCCGCGTAAGATAGATGAGGCGGCTGTTGAGTCGATACTTAAAGGTATAGAAAAGTTTTAAATTGTAAAGATAAGTTCGGAGTATCTCAAAATGAGATACTCCGCTTCAGCATACGGACAAATTAAATTGCTACAGCAAATTTTATATGTACTGTATGAGTTTTTGATAACTGTTTGAATCAATAAATAATCAGTGTTGAGTGCGGGAGGAATTACGGAGAAAATTATGGCAGTATACATATCAACAGGAAATGAAAAGCGCGACAGTATGCTGCGCGCTCTTGTAAACCGTTTTGATTGTGCGTCTACGCTTGAAGTCGCCGTTTGTTTACCGAACGACACTGAGGCTCGAAATTATGACTGCATAATTGTGTTATATGATGACGAAAAGTATTTGTCCGAAAATTTTCATATAGAGCTTTTGGCATCGCACGGAGAAAAGTATCGTGCGGCAGCGCTTCCCTTTTCCATTTATGAAATGTCCGAAATTTTTCATAATTTTTGCAGAACCACACTCGGCGTCGGAAAAGCGGGAGACAGTGCAAAATATGATCCGACAACGCTTACAGTGTCATGCGGCGAAGAATCAGCGGAGCTGACTAAAAAGGAAGGTGCGCTATATGAACTGCTTTTACGTCATAGGGGCACACCGGTATCACGAGAGGCTATGAGAAATGAAATATGGAGTGAGGATAACGATACCAATTGTACTGACGTCTATGTGAATCACCTCAGGCGCAAGCTTGACAAAATACTTGGCGAAGACTCTATTGTAAGCGTGAGAGGTGTGGGATATATGCTGAAGCTCAGATGAAATATGCTGCCTGGGAAAAAATACAGCCGATTATGTATAAAAGCCGCCTGAAAAAGCGGCTTTAAAATTTTTAATATACTGTCGAAGTATAATCGCGGTCTACGGTGATTACCGCGCAGTATGTGCTGTCAAGTGTCCAAATTCCTTCCCGTATCATGAAACAAAGCTGTTCCTCGGATATCGGAAGCTCATGCGCTACTACAATATCGAAAATTAGATTTGTGTGCGTTATTCCAAATACGGCGCGGAAATCGTGCATAGATATCGGTGAGGACAGCTCACAAGATATCTCGTCTATAACGCCGCGCACAGCGGACTTAAGTGAATTTATCCTCTCATCGTGCGGGAATACGGGATCAAGGTGTATCACCAAATGAATTCCAAGTTCACGCAGTATATCGTTTTCGATATTATCTATCGTGTCATGACTTTTCATTATTTCCTCATCAGCGTCCATTTCAACGTGAACAGATGCAAAGAAGCGTCCTGTTCCGTAATTGTGCATGACAAGATCGTGAATCCCGTAAACACCGTCATATGATTTAATCTTTTTAACGACTGTTTCTACGGTTTCAATGTCGGGAGCTGTGCCGAGCAGAGTGTCGGAGGATTCCTTTATAAGTTTAATACCGAGAAACAGAATATATGCAGCAATCAGGCATCCGAGTACACCGTCAGTTGCACCTCCCGTATAAGGAGTAAGAAAGATACCGATAATGATTGCTGAGGTTGCGGCAACATCACCTATACTGTCTGCCGCGGTTGCGGCAAGAGTTGCAGAGTCTATTTTTTTGCCCGTTCTGCGGAAGAAATATGCAAGAAAAAGTTTGAAAAGAACGCTGATTCCCATAATTACTACGGCTACAGTGCCGTAACTCGCACTTTCGCCCGAAATAATGCTGTCAATCGATCCCTTAAACAGTTCAAGTCCGAGTACCGTGATGATAATTGAAATAAATAAGGTTGACAGATATTCAAAACGGGCATGGCCGTATGGGTGCTTTCTGTCCGCAGGCTTTGACGAGAATATATATCCGACCATCATGATAATTGAAGAGCCTGCGTCAGAAAGGTTATTTACAGCGTCGGCAATGATGGCAACGCTTGAAAATAAAATTCCGGCTGTTATCTTCATTGCAAACAGAACGAGATTTACCGCAATTCCGACAATACCTGCGTTGCGCCCGACTTTTGCCCTCTCAGCGGCTGTATATTCTTTCGATAATTTTTCCATTGATGTCGAAAAACCTTTCTGCTTTATATGTGAATTTCAGGAATCTGTTTACTTATTCTTTTTGCATGCAGGAAGAATGAGATATTTCGCATAAGGCAGATTTTCTATCCAATCGCATACTTCATGCCATTCTGCAAGCTTATGGCCGCGGCGGGCACAGTATATGTTTATGAGATTTTCGTAGCTTAAAGTACAGGTTCTCATTTGATTATAGCTTGACGGCAGAAGCTGGATCATATCGTTCCAATACAACTTGTCTTTTGTTTCGTTATATTTTACACGAGCGTCCTCGAGACACTTAATTATGCTGTCAAGGCAGGTAAGGGCTGTACCCGACATGCGGTCATGACTGAAATCGTCGAGGGAAAATTCTTTTGAGTGGATCTTGTGCATGGTACTGCATGAATTTGCGACTGTGCCGACCTTATATGTATCATATTCTTTCCACCAGTAAAGAGGCGCGGTTATATCAACGGAAACTATAATCTGGCGGATGAATTTTCTGTGATCGGGTCCTGAGCTGACAAGACGGCGACCGAGATCAAGGTCTGCTTCCCCGAGGATATAATTGCCCTTTTCATCATATTTGCTGTCGCTTTTTGCCCAACTGTTAAGCGGATTGCGAGCACCTCTCAGCGCGCCTTCAAAATTCATAACGGAAGTTCTTTCAAGCTTTATCATATAGCGATCCTCCATAATACATAATTACATATAGTATATCATATTCTTAGATTTTAGACAATATAAAAATTTCAATTTTAAAAGGGCGGAGTTTTTCCTGTTTTATGTTGAAAATCGCCAGGCGTATTTACATTATTTTCTGTTTATGTTATAATAAAAATGTTAAATGCCAAAGTGTCGATATGCGGCACGGCAAAATGCTGAGCATCGCCATGTGGTTATGCTCACGGACTCTTTTACTTTGATTGTGCTGCAGAGATTGCATATCCACTTATCGCACTTTTTTTCGTGAAAAAAGATGCACAAAAAAAGCCTTCCGGGGCTGAACCCTACTTCCGCGCAACTGAATGCAGTCGAAGCACGCCTCCTTACTTATGCTCCGAGAAAACACCCGCGCGATACGCATAGCGATTATCGCTCCGTTATTTTCCTGAAATGAAGTTTACGGGGACATGGTGACGGCAATTTCCCAAAATGCAGAGATTGCTCCGCAGGAGAGTTTGGTGCTACAGATATCATCCTGTACTTGACGCGTTACTTTGATGCGTGTACGCATAACTTCTGCGCCGCTTGCCAAAATTTCGCAGAAGTTATGTAACCTATCTGCGACTTGATTATATTCTCAAATCATAAGTTCATTAAAAGTTGAGCAATGTAACCATTCTGATAAATTGTTAAGCTAAATGAATATAGATTTCAAATTTCGAGGTAATAAAATGGATACGATAGAATTGTCAGAACCTTCCGAAGAGTACGCAGATGATATTTTGAAATTTAAACAAGAAATAATGGACTCTGATGACAATGATAAGTTTGCCGGGTGCGGAAATTTAGATAGTTGTTCATCAATACAAGATTGGATATATGATACTAAGATCATGAGCAATCCCGATACATGTCCTATCGGAAGAGTCCCATCTAACATATACATTGCAGTCAGAAAAACTGACAATAAAATCGTTGGAATAATTGATCTGAGACATCATATTGATACACCGATATTGAGCACATGGGGAGGGCATATAGGTTATACCGTTCGTCCATATGAACGCAATAAAGGTTATGCAACACAAATGCTGAAGCTTAATTTACTTAATGCAAAAAAGCGCGGAATTGATAAACTTCTTCTTGTTTGTAATACAGACAATATCGGAAGTGAGAAAACAATTTTGAACAACGGCGGTACATTTGAAAGTACACTCGTTATAGATGATGCCATAGTAAAAAGATACTGGATTACAATTTAAGCATATAAATCAACTCATATAAAACTTATTTTTACAAAAACGAAATAATATGACATCAACTCATGATATTACGCTATACGGAAACGTATAAGAATATTTACAAATCGTTGGCATAAGCCTAACTTATAGCTCTTTGAACTGAGTGCTGTCTATAGTTAAGCCTCTACTGCAGAGCAATCTCGATATTTTGAGCGATAGCCGTTACCATGTCCCCGTAAACTTCATTTCAAAAAAATAACGAAGCAGTCTGTTCACAGACTGCGCAGAGGTTTTCGCGGAGCACAGTAAGGGGGCAGCTTCTGGGGGATTTTCCCCCGGAAGGCTTTCTTTGTGCCCGTTTCTTTCACGAAAGAAACGGCAATATGCGGCTCCGCACGCACTGCGGAATAATAAAAACTAAAGAAAAAACAGAAAGGCGGCGCATACATATGAAAATTCCCCGTATATCGATCGGAGATAAACTGGAGCTGAAAAAAAAACACCCATGCGGATCAAAAATATTTAGCGTAATGAGAGTCGGCAGTGACATCAGAATAGTATGCGACGGATGCGGACGCGACATGATGTGGGAGCGCGAAAAGCTCGAAAAGGCTATCAAACGAATTATTCCTGCTGAAAAGTAAGATCAGGCAATCTCAGATTCATACAAATCATACGAAAGGTACGACTTAAAATTATGAATGAAGATATAAAAAAAGAGTGTGATATAACGGAAAATAAAGCTTCCGCGGCAGGTGCCGTTCAGTCGGTAAGCCACGGACGTGCGATCTCTTATAAAAATTATTTTAAATCAGATGAGAACGAATCAATCTATTTGCAAAAAGAAAAGCTTTCCTCACGTATTTTATGTGGGATAAAGAGCACTCCGCGAAATATTCGCCGCTTCTTTTACGGCAAAAAATATCTCGGATTTTGTTTTCTTGCACCGTTTGTCCTGATGGCTCTCATATATGTTGCAATGGGCGTGTGGCCTGTTTCAAATAATTCCGCGCTTGTGCTCGACCTCAACGCGCAGTATGTGTATTTCCTTGAAAAATTTCGCTCCATAATTGCTGAAGGCGGAAGCTTTTTGTACTCATTTGAGCGTGCGCTCGGCGGTGAATTCATGGGAATATTCGCCTACTATATCGCAAGTCCGTTTAATCTAATAACACTTCTGTTTCCAAAGGAATTTATGACCGAGGCGCTCCTTCTCATTCTTCTGCTTAAATGCGGCGCGTCGGGATTTACTTTCGGTATTTTTCTTCACGGAACAAGAGGAGAACGCCGACCTACAGCAACGCTTATCTTCTCGACAATGTACGCTCTTTCCGCTTTTGCTGTCGTCATGCAGCACAATCTCATGTGGACAGATAACATTATCTGTCTGCCGCTCATAATGCTCGGTATTGACAGGATCATTAAATACCGCAAAGCGGGAACATATACACTTTTCCTTGCAGCAGCCGTGCTCAGCAATTTCTACATCGGATATATGACGTGTATCTTTGTTGCAGTATACTTTTTTGTCAGATTTTTCTCGCTTACACGCGAAGAGAGAAATCCGCTTCATATAAAGGCTCATTTTATAAGGACTCTCGGTCGTATCGGGATTTTTTCTCTCGTTGCCGTCATGATCTCCGCCGTTGTAGTGTTTACAGCGTATTATTCGCTCAGCTTCGGCAAGCTTGAATTTTCCGAGCCGAATTTTGCCCCGTCACAGCTTTATAATTTTACCGACATTTTATCAAAAATATATTTCGGCTCATATGATTCCGTGCGCCCCGAGGGTATGCCGTTCTTATACTGCGGAATGATGATGCCTCTGCTTGCACCTCTTTATTTTATCACTCCCGGAATTGCGCCGCGTAAAAAAATCGGCGCGGGCGTACTGATGTTGTTCTTCACGGTCAGCTTCAATCTAACCACAGCCGACCTTATCTGGCACGGCTTCCAAAAGCCAAACTGGCTTAACGCGCGCTTTACATTTATTTTTGTAATGGTGGCGCTTATTATGGCATATGAGGTGTTTATCAGGATATCACGTCTCGGATACGGCAAGGTTGTCGCCTGCGGAGCAGTGCTTGTTTTAATCCTGTTTATTTTACAGGCTCTTGAGGTGGAAAATCTGCCTACATTCAGGGCAGTTTGGGCATCCGTGGGCATAATCGGTCTGTATCTTGCAATAATGCGCTTCACTCATGCAGGAGCCTCTTCAAAAGGACTCAGCATATCGGCAATCGCACTCGTTATAATAATGTGCGGCGAAATGTTCGCCGCAGGAGTAGTAAATCTGTATGCGCTTGATGAAGACGTTGTGTTCTCTTCAAGAGATTCTTACAGAGATTTTCTCGATCCGTATATTGAGGCGATTTCTGAAAACACCGATGACGGTTTCTACCGTGCTGAGAAGCTCAAACATCGCAAGCCGAACGATAACTTTGCACTTGGACTGCGCGGACTTTCAAATTCGACATCAACGCTTAACGCAAGCGTGATCGATCTTTTGGAGAGTTTCGGATTTACCTCAAAGTCTCATTGGTCAAAATATGTCGGCGGTACGCTTCCGTCAGATTCCTTCTTCGGTATAAAATATCTGTATGTTGACAGTGTGAATGATAAGCTTCCGCAGTATATTTCCGATTTCTATAAGAAGATCGGCGAAACGGACGCCGGTATAGAAACCTACGAAAATCCGTATGCGCTGTCCGTAGCCTTTGCCGCATCAAGCCTTATTTCGGATATTGATATCAGCGAAGAGGAATATGACACACCGTTTGACGTGATGAATGCTGTTTACGGCGCAATATGCGGAGATTTCGGAATAAAAGTTTGGGAGAAACAGAAGATAGAAGAAACGCTTCATTCAGACTGTACTGTGCTGAATGTTCAGGATAATCATACGGGGTATGAAAAATCGGGAGAAAATAGTTCTCCAAGTATGACATACAGAGTAAAGCCAAACACAGATTCGCCTATATATATGTACATTCCCTCAAAGTGGCCTCGCAAGGCAACCTTGAGCGTTGACGGTATGGGTTACGGAAATTATTTTACTAATGACTCGCACGCAATAATTGAACTCGGAAGTCATGAAAAAAATAAGACATTTTCAGTCAGTTTTGCACAGCAGGAAGACAAAATGTATATGAAGAACTGTGACAGCTATTTCTATACGTTTAACAGCGATGCAATGGACAGTATAGCGGAACAGCTTGCTGATTCTCAGTTTGAAATAACTTATCATTCTGAAAACAGGCTTGAGGGAAACATTTCAGTTGCAGATGAAGAATCGGTCTTTATGACGACGATCCCGTATGATGAGGGATGGAACATTACCTGCGACGGAGAACCGGTCGAATATGACAAGACGCTTGGTTCTCTCATATCCTTCCCCGTATCAAAAGGCACACACGAAATAAAAATGAATTACTGTTCTGAGGCATTTAAAACGGGGATTAGTCTTACCTGTGTCGGAATGGGAACTTTCGCAGCGCTTACAGCATGTGAATTTGTATGGCGCAGATATTTGCGCGCAGCTTGCGTGAGAAAAATAAAATGTCTTAGATCAAAGCGAGGAGTCAGAGCAAAATGATATACACCTTATGCGGAATAATTACGGAATCTGATATAGCGTCGTCATCGGTTGTAGTAGAATGCGGCGGAGTAGGATACAGGCTGACCGTTACTGCAAATACTTTGGCAACTCTGCCGACTCCGATTTACAATCCCGACGGAACATGTGCCGCAGGTGAAAAAGTCAGAGTATATACTCACATGTCCGTTAAGGAAGATGCGGTAGAGCTGTTTGGTTTTAGCACGAAAGCGGAGCTTGACGCGTTTAAACTTTTGATATCAGTTTCGGGAGTTGGTCCGAAAGCGGCAATGGCGATACTTTCTTTGTTTACACCTCAAAAACTTGCCTTTACCGTTGCCGCAGAGGACACCAAATCTATCTCTCGTGCGCCGGGAGTAGGCGGAAAGACTGCTGCAAGGGTTGTTCTTGAGCTTAAAGATAAGCTTATGAAGGCGTTTCCCGAATTTGATATTCAGAATGTGCAAGGTAATGTCAAGACTACAGAAGCTTCTGCCGACAAGGGCAAAATGGCAGATGCAAGGGATGCTCTTGCCGTTCTCGGCTACTCGCGCTCGGAGATTGCTGCCGCAATGAAGAATGTCGATATGAGCGGTTCGGTAGAGGAGATAATCAGGGAATCGCTTGCGTCCTTGATGAAGCAGTAATTCGGTTGTTTTGTAATATTATAAAGAAAATAAAAACTATCTTTAGTTAAACTGAAGCCGTCTACTTACGCGTAGCGGAAAGTAGTATAAGCTCCCGATATTGCAGTAAATGCGTTGATATCATTATCATATGTACGGGATATTTTATCTTTATAGTTTTCAAAAAGGGAGGTGTCGATATTTACATTCAGCACTGATTTTTGATTTTCTTCAAGGAATGCTTCGGAATCCTTTATAAGCGAGCGAACCTTTGACGATATTGTTTTGCTGTCGGAAAGAGATACTGCGCCCAATGTCAGATCGGCGTTCGAGTCAAATATATTATCTGCCGTAACTTTCAGCTCTGCTGCGGAATTTGCGGGGATTGTGAGCGAATATGTTTTCTCATAAAAGTCGCCTGCTTTTCCGATCGTGTTTTTCAAGGCTTCGGAAGTTAGAGCCGGGGTATCCTCTCCGTCAAGGAAAAGTTCTGTCTTGGCGCTTGTAGATGAAATCGACGCCGTATAAGTGAGTATTCTCTCACTTTCCGATTTCGGAACCGATACGGAATATCCGAAGCATGTTTCGTCATCTTGTTCGGACGCTATCAATATAATTCCCGACGTATCGTATCCATGGCGGGTAGGATATCCGTCAGACCATGCGAACGACGTCTTGAAATCTTTATACGTTTCATAATAATCTGCGTCAATTGTTATAGTTTTTACGGCAAATTCCGAAGTGCCGTCCTATTCGGTCGGCATAATTTCCACAGACATTCCGTACTGTTCATCTATAGCGGAGTACTCATAAATTCCGCGATCGTTAAGCACGCCTGAAAGTCCCGATGCATCGTTATAGCCGTACAGCCAAACATATAATGCGTCCCAATCCTCACGGTCGCTGATTGACGGAATCATAACCACGGCATAATTTTCTCCTTCCGTTACAGGAATGGACAAATTTAGATTTACTGCATTTACAGAGCCGCCGGCATCGACCTGTGTCAGCGTTGTTTCATACAAAGCGTTGCCGGTCGGAGCATTATTGCCGTCTGCCTTATAAACGCTTACATTCAAGTCGCCGGGATTTTCATCGTAATTCCGCTGAATATCAAGAGCTAAACCAAGTTTTGTAAGGATGCCGTTTCTGTCGGCTGTAAAAATTTTAAAAGCCTGTTTATTGCGGTTTTTAACTCCGATTTTTACTCCGTTTTCCGACATATTATTGATGTTTGAATCAACCGTTAAAGCATCTTTGTTTTCATTTCTTTTTAACTGTGACGAAAAACATTGCCTCTCCCGGAACACTCCAGCTCATGCTTCCTTCCTCAGTAAGGTCTCTGATCTTTGCTGCGGTATCGTGAGCAAACATTTCAACCCGTCCGTCTGAGGTATAAAGCGCGGTATTTTTCTCGGCTGACACCGAGATGGGAATACATCCGAAGAGCATTGCGGCTGCTACTACAGCCGACATAAATCGTTTTCTCATAAGTCTCTCCTGTTTTTATGATAAGTTCATCATTATTTTTGCTTTAGCTATGTAATAAGTATAGCGTTGATATATTAATATCGTATTAACATAAGAAATTTTGATGAAATTTATTCAAAATATTTTATCACAATGTCAAAACACTGAGGAAATATCATTTTTTGATATCTCCTCAGTGTTTGTTATACTGTAATTTTTGACGAATGTCAGCATAATAGAGAAAAAGTTAATTTTCAGTCGGGTATGCTGTCCATTACTGTACGTATTACTTCATTTGTATTTTTTGCATAAGCCTCGTAAAAATTCGGGAGCATGGTAGAGTCCGTTTTAACGGCATAGTCAAGCGTTGACATATAGCTGCCCCATGTGTCGGGACTTCCGTTTGAAAATATATCAATAATATCATATATTTTCGTGTTAAATATTATATCTATCATTGCACTTGATTCATTATCATATGCGCTGTCGTTTTTCAGCATTTGATCGTAAAAAACAGGTTTAACATATTTTTCCGAAAGCGCTGCCGCAGCCTCTGTTACGGCATCTGTCATATCTGCATTTTTAATATTTTTCGGAACATAAACAGCCGCTCCATACCACGGATTTGAATAAGAATAATATTGAGTTTGGTATCTGTCTCCTTTTGGCATAGGCAGAACACCGATGTCCGCATTTTTATCTCGGAAGTTTACAATACTTCCGGTGTAGTCAAACCAAAAAAGGATTTTATCGTTTATGAATAATTCGCGCATGTCCTCAACACCGTATTTTTCTGTCGGATCTTCGCTCTCATAATCGTTGAGTGAATAAAGAAAAGCGGTCTTTGTTTCGTCGCTTAGTTCAACAGACATTTTGTCTGCAATGCTTTTAACAGCGCCGGTAAGCACAGGTTCTACATAAGGAATACCGCTGTCAGTAAAACTGGTAATCTTTGTTCCGGTTGCAAATATCCAATCAACACCGCTCGGATGACCGTATCTGTATATTCCGTCGCCGTTCTGATTGACAGGTACTTTTGCAGCTGACTCAAGCATTTTGTCCATTGTCCACTCGCCGTTGATAACAAGATCGTAAAGACCTGCGATTCCGTTTTCACGAGCAAGCTTTTTTGAATAAAGTACGCATGAGGCGTCCTGAAAGTTATTGAGTACTATAGAGCCTGTAAGGAAATATAGGTGACCTTTCAGTCTGAAGGTATCGTTAAGCGAATCTATCCACCATTCTTTTGAAAGGTCTAGATTTATGAAATCATCAACATCACGCAGCATACTTCCGACCATAAGTCTCTGACCGACAGTCAGCATAGAACCGTAAATGAGATCATATGAGCTTCCGCCTGCCTCAAAATCGCGTATAACCGTATTTTGAGTTTCATCTCCGCTCTCTGTAACAACGTAATTCCATTTAATATTAAATTTTTCTTCAAGCTCACCCTGTCTTGCATAGATGGCGTTACTCAAAACACTTCCGCTGATATCTTCATTTGCGGGAAAATTTTCATCATCGCGGCCGATATATGTGAATGTTTCGCCGCTGAAGTCATACCTGTCTGCGATACTGTCAACATATATCTCTATCTCTTCATAGTAATTCGGTTTTGTAGGACGGGTAAGAAACTCTTCACCCTGAGGATTTTGAGTGGGAGATTTTTCGCTTCCGCATGAAACAAGGGATGTCAGCATAGCTGAAATCATAAAAAGTGAAACAATAGATTTTTTCATTTATATATGCCTTTCTAAACTGAAGAGGTTAGCATAAAGAATAATGGTGCGGTTGATTTCGGAATCATTTCTCGTCAAGCAGCGCTTTTATCTTCTTCATGTCGGTAAGCATATCCTCTTTTTTCCGCGGATCGCGCAGAAGAGCTGCGGGGTGATATACCGCCGTCATTGTAAAGCCGCCGCGCTCTACGAAAATTCCGTGCTCCTTGGTAATTTTATATCCCGGATCGATCAGCCGCATCGCTGCTATTCTGCCGAGGCATACGATGATCTTCGGGCGGATCAGTCTTACCTGATCACGCAGATATTCAATGCACATATCCTGCTCGGAAGGCAGGGGATCTCTGTTCTTCGGAGGACGGCATTTCAGGATGTTAGCAATATAGACCTCGTCGCGGTTAATGCCGACAGCGCATAAATATTTGTCAAGCAGCTTTCCTGCGGCCCCGACAAACGGAATGCCCGACAGATCCTCTTTTTCACCCGGCGCTTCTCCGACAAACATCAAAGATGCTGATTTGCTTCCTGCGCCGAACACACAATTGGTTCTCGTCTCACTTAGCGGACACGCCGTACAGCTTTTGCATTCATTTTCAAGCTCTTCCCATGTTTTCATAAATTAAACAAATTCCTTGATATTATAATTATTTGAAGATTAATTCTGATTATATTGTATCATGATTTACCCTGATTTTCAAGTGCCTGAGGTATCAATGAATTTCTCCTTTGTAAAAATAAAAAAACTTTCAAAAAGGTATTGCAATCAGTAACGATATGTGGTATAATATAAAAGCTGAAAACGCAAGTACACTCTTGCCTGCGGCCCGTTGGTCAAGCGGCTAAGACATCGCCCTCTCACGGCGAAAACGGGAGTTCGATTCTCCCACGGGTCAAACAGAAAAGACGCTCATATGAGCGTCTTTTCGCGTTATATTAATGTTTCTGAAATAAGTAAAATAAAAATTACCGAGCAAAATTACTTTCTTTTATTGAAAGCAAATGCGATCGGTAATTTTTTAATTAAAATTTATTCGGAAAGCGATCTTTTTTCCAGTTCATATCTGCGCAAGGCGGATACTGCTATAAAAAGCGGAGGTATTACCGCGAGCTGAAGAATAATTCCCGGTAAGGCTTCGGCAAAGCCCTCTGTAAGAAATGCTGTGAATGAATAGCTGTTTTTGCCCGCAGCCATCAAAATAAACATTGCAATTCCGTATACGATTCTGCCGCAAAGCATGGAATCTATCAGAGCAATATATAGATTTATTATGTATTTTCCCGTTATTTTATTTTCTTTCCTCGATATCATGGGAATATGAAGACCTGCAATGATTCCGTATGCGGCAAGCTCAAATGCCATAGCGATTCCAATCGGAAAAAGAACGGGAATCCCGACTGTAATATACTTCAAAAACGGAGCTGTAAAGCCTATAATACCGCCCCAAAGGGGACCGCAGATAAATCCGCACAGCAGAACGGGAATGTGCATCGGGCACAGCATCCTTCCGATCTGCGGAATGTGCCCTGTGATAAGAGGCAGCAGCTGAGCGGCCGCGAGAAGCATTGCTGCTGTTGTAAGATTGAAAATATTTGCTCTGAATCCTTTTTTACTGTCCATCTTTTTGCTGTTCCTTCATTTGAGTATTTATTGTAGGGTAGGGAAAGCGCCGAGTAATAGATATTGTGGGGATACAAATGCTTTTTTTATTATTTGGATTTAAGTTATATTCGGGAGCTTATCCGAAGCGAATTTTATCTGAATATAAAATATGAGCCGAGCACGAGAACGCCGAGTACTATTCTGTACCAGCCGAAAGATTCAAAGCTGTGACGGCGAACAAAGCTCATGAGGAATTTAATTGCAACGACAGATACGATAAATGCAGTTACGGTGGCAACTCCCAATGTCATAAGCTCTACTCCGCTGAATGAAAAACCTGTCTTTACTATGTATTTTAAAATTTTAAGCAGACTTGCTCCGAGCATTACGGGAATTGCGAGGAAGAATGAAAATTCAGCCGCTGCTGTGCGGGATACTCCGACGCACATTGAACCGATGATCGTTGAGCCTGAACGCGATGTTCCGGGGATCAGTGACAGCGTTTGAAACGCACCTATTTTCAGCGCGGTTTTGTAATCAATATCTTCAGCTGAAACTATCTTATATTTTTTGTTTTGGCTGTTATGACGGCGCTCGATCACTATAAAAGCAATACCGTATATTATAAGCATAAGCGCGACCACAACATGATTATATAAATATTTATCGAGGATATCGTCAAGACATACTCCGAAAACACCTGCCGGTATTGCGGCGACGATTATTTTTTTCCACAGACTCCATGTTGACTTTTTTTCCGCTGAGGATTTCTTTCCCGAAAACGGATTAAGCCTCCCGAAATAGAGTGTAAGTACCGCCAAAATTGAGCCGAGCTGTATAACTACGAGGAAAAGCTCCTTGAAAGCGTCGCTCATGTTCATTTTTACGAATTCGTCGAAAATTATCATGTGTCCCGTGCTCGATACGGGCAGCCATTCGGTAATTCCCTGTACTATTCCGATAAAAAACGCTTTTAATATATCGATCATATGCCGAAACTCCTTTTTAATGCTGTTTTATGGGGGATTTTACTGAATTCACACTGTCGTATCGATGCTGTCAATCATTTTTAAAAGTGAGCTTAAGATTAAACATAATGCAGAATTAAGTCTAACGCTCCGTCTGCGCCCAAGCAGACTTTATAAAGCTTTTGAGAGTTTAAAGGGAACTTTTAAAAAATCCCATATGCGCGCGGTATGGGGCAGTGCCCCATATGTTCGCTCTTTATTCTCCGCCTCTGAGAATATCGCCTTCGTATACCGGAAAGGGAACTTTTAGCTTAAAGAGCATTCCCGGATGGGGCGCTGACTCAATACTGTTACCGTTTTCATCTCTCAGTGTATCGGCTGTAAAACCTCTGCCCGTCTTTCCCGGGGAGATAAGTTCAACCTTTTCACCGCCAACAAGCTTGTTGCGCTCAATAAACAGTGCGTCGTAAAGACCGTCCTTGTCTGCCGTATCCGAGGTTTCAAGAGCCGTTGCAAGATAAGCTTTTTCCCTTATATAACCGTGCATGGTTACCGTGTTTGCGTTTTCGTGCGGAGGAGTAAAATAAAATCCGGTGCCGTATTCTCTGTGACTTACGCTGTCAAGCTCACGTATCCACAGGGGATCTGTAGAGTATCCCGCAGGATCGCGTCTGTACGAATCAAGTGCCATTCTGTATGTATTGGTAACAACAGCGGTGTAGTATGCGCTCTTTACCCTGCCTTCGATTTTGTAGCTTGTTATTCCCGATTCTTCAAGCTCCCGTATGTGCTCGATCATCGAAGTATCTCTTGAAGACATGAAGAATGTATCGCCGCCGTCCTCAATGACGGAAACTGCGCTTTTCTCATCTGGACGGTTGGATTCCGCAAGATCAAGCACTTTTGACGGCGAATATATCCATCTGCATGACTGCGCGCATGCTCCGTGATTTGCGTCTCGGCCCGTAAAGTAGTTTGAGAGCAGACACCTTCCGCTGTAGGATATGCACATCGCTCCGTGCACAAAAGCTTCAAGCTCAAGCTCCTTCGGAATATTGTTTCTGATATCAAGTATTTCGCGGAATGTAAGCTCGCGCGCAAGGACAACGCGGCTTGCACCCATTTTGTACCACGCATTGCATGATGCGGCGGAAACCGCAGATGCCTGAGTTGAAATGTGTATTTCAAGCTTCGGCGCGATTTCTCTTACAAGAGAGAATACACCAAGATCGGATACGATTACCGCGTCAACGCCGATGTCAGACAAAAATTTTATGTATTTTTCAAGAGCTGGATATTCTGCCGTGCGCGGCATTACGTTGAGTGTAATATAGAGCCTGACTCCGCGCTCATGGCAGTAATTTACTGCCCATATCAGCTCTTCATCCGAAAAATTTCCCGATGCCGCGCGCATTCCGTATGCTTTGCCGGCAAGATACACGGCATCAGCGCCGTACAGTACGGCTGATTTCAGCTTTTCGGGATTACCCGCAGGGGAGAGAAGCTCGCTTTTTCCTTCGTTTCTCATATATTTTTAAATCAAACCTCAAAATCGAGACAAAGTCTTTGCGAAACTACGCTTCTAACGTAGGAAGCCGCCTCAAGGTGGAGCGGATTTTTCTGGTATCCGTCAAGAGCATGGACAGAGACAAATTCACTCTCAAGCATCATATCCGCGTTTGAGCTGTCAAGAGGACATGCGTTGACTTTTATGCTTATCATGCCGTCTATTTTGCCTGCAAGTCCTTCAAGGCGGCGTTTTGCCTCTTCGCGGCATGTCTGTCGCTCACATTCGGGTATATCGTCTCTCAGCTTCCACAAAATTATATGCTTTATCATATAAATATTACCTCATCAAATGTTCATTATAACAGGCAGGATCATCGGTCTGCGCTTTGTTTTTGAATACAGATACTTTGACAGTGCGTCCTTTACCTGCTGTTTTAGCTGAGTCCATTCGGTAACGCCCGATTCAAGCATTTCCGTGAGCATATTCTTTGCAATATCGCGCACATTGTCCATCAGCTCTTCGCTCTCTCTCACATATACAAATCCGCGGGAGATTATGTCGGGACCTGAGATCAGCGTATTCTGATCTATGTCTACCGTTGCAACAACAACGATCAGTCCGTCCTGAGCAAGATGACGGCGGTCGCGCAGAACGATGTTTCCGACATCTCCTACGCCGTAGCCGTCTACAAGAGTTCTTCCCGAAGGAACGGGGGCGGCTCTCTTGCATGAGTTCCTGTCAAGTTCCAAAACCTGTCCGATATCGCACACAAATATATTCTGCGCGTCCATTCCCATGAATTCGGCAAGCTCTTTGTGCTGTATGAGGTGGCGGTATTCGCCGTGAATCGGCATAAAGTATTTCGGCTTTGTGAGAGCGTGCATCAGCTTCAGCTCTTCCTGACATGCGTGTCCCGAAACATGTACCTCAGCGTCGTCATGATATACGTTTACTCCGCGGCGGTACAGCTCGTTGATTATGCGTCCGACAAGCTTTTCGTTTCCCGGGATCGCATGAGAAGAGAGAACAACGAGATCGTCGGGAGTAAGCGATACCTGATTGTGGTCTGAAAAAGCCATTCTGTACAGTGCGGACATAGGCTCTCCCTGTGAGCCTGTAGTAACAATAGTTACCATTTCAGACGGATAGCGTCCGAGATCGGCAATGTCGATAATTACTCCGTCGGGAACTTCCATATATCCGAGTCTTGTTGCGGCTCCGATGACGTTTATCATGCTGCGTCCCGTTATTGCGACCTTGCGGCCGAATTTAACGCTTGTGTTTATGATCTGCTGTACGCGGTGAACATTAGATGAAAATGTCGCAATGACTATTCTCTTATGAGGATTCTGCATGAAAATGCTGTCGAGAGATGAGCCTACATGGCGTTCCGACGGGGTAAAGCCCTGTCTGTCTACGTTTGTGGATTCACACATGAGAAGGAGAATTCCTTCTCTTCCGTATTCTCCGATCCTTGTAAGATCCATCATCTCGCCGCCGACTGGAGATACGTCGAGCTTGAAGTCTCCGCTGTGCATTACGACTCCGACAGGCGTTGTGATCGCAATGCAGCATGCGTCCGCGATGGAATGGTTGACGCGAATAAATTCTGCCTTGAAAACGCCTAGCGATACGACTGAGCCTGCCTCAACCGTAACAAGAGTTCTTGAGCCGAGAAGCTTGTGCTCCGCAAGCTTGTTTTCAAGGATTCCGAGAGTCAGACGCGTTCCGTATACCGGAACATTCACCTGACGAAGCAGATACGGTATCGCACCGATATGGTCTTCATGTCCGTGTGTTATAAGTATCCCTTTGAGCTTATCGACATTTTTTTCGATATATGTGAAATCGGGTATTACAAGATCAATTCCCGGCATGTCTTCGTCGGGGAAAGCAATTCCGCAGTCAACGATGATCATGCTGTCGCCGTACTCAATAACGGCGAGGTTTTTTCCGATTTCATTAAGTCCTCCGAGCATCATTACTCTGAGCTTTGTATTATTATTGTTTTGCTTTTTTGCCACTTTAAATATCCTTTCAAAATTGAGCCGAATCATTTCGTTTTCGGCAAGAATCAAAAATTATATAAAACATGCGTAGTTTGTGTCGCCGCACGATGAAAATTCCATGTTTCCGTTGCGGTTTGAACGGCAAAAGCACGAGGACATCTTAACCCCGCACCGACAAAATATAAACCGAGAAAAGCCGGCAAAAACAGCAGCAGCGTCGTAACGAATGCCGGCATAAGGTGAATTCTCCGAGGGCGGCGGAGATTTACGGATATACAATGCTTCCCGAAATTTGTGTAATATGCAGGCGATCGCACATTACTCGGGCAGAACACAATTCGCATATAATTATACAACATTTTTCCGTCAAGGTCAATAGCGGATTTCAAAACAGCTCCGCACAAAAGTCACACAGCAAAATATATTATTGCGGTGATAGTGGCGGTAAGAGCTGCGGAAAGCGCTGCTCCCGCTACAAAAGCGCGCGCAAATTTTATTTTGCTGCGCTCTTTTTCATTTTTTTCTCCGTTTCCCGAAATTCCGCTCAAAATACGCATAGCTTCAAATCGCATTTCTTCATCTGTCGTGCATTTTCCCGCAAGAGAGTCCGCTTCCTGACGTCTCAGCACCAGATATGCCTCGTCAAAGATATCGCTCTCCGGGTTTTTTACATAATATATTCTCTTTTCACATCCGCGTACCATATTTTTACTCTCCTTTATGTTTTTCATACACCATTTTTTCCCACTCATCTGCACGATATGCAATTCTTTATGAAAAAAAGATTCTTACAAGAAGCGATGATAAAAACAGGCACAGAAGCGCGCTGAGTGAGGCGATCAGAAACGCTCTTCCGGCTTTTTTTACACGTGTTTTTCCGAAATAAAGGGCGATTACGTATATCAGCGTATCGGAGCTTCCCATGATGACGGAGGCGCAAAGTCCGGCAATACTGTCAGGACCTACGCTGTCAAGAAGTTCGGCAAATGCCGATGATGCAGCGGAGCCGGATATCGGTCTTGTGACGGCGAGCGGGAGTATTTCGGACGGTATACCGACAGCGCTGCATACACCCGACAGATATTTGACTATCAGATCGGCAGCTCCGCTTGCTGAAAACATCGACAGCGCAACCATGAGAGCCGTCATAGTCGGAATTATTGATACCGTGGTTTTCATTCCGTCACGTGCTCCGCGCACGAACCATTCAAACGCATCGGCACGGCGAAACATTACAGCTCCGACTGCGAGTATAACGGCAGGTATTATGAGTGATGAAATAAATTCAGTCATGGCTTTGCCCTGATCTCTCTCCTGATTTGTGACGATCGTTTATTTTATTTGTCCTCATTTTGCCCGCGGGTTTGCCCTCAGAGCGTACTTTTTTCTCATGACATGTCAGACGGCACAGTAACATGGCAAATCCAGTGCAGAATACTGAGCATATCCATACGGGAATGATTATGCAGTATGGGGAGACTGAGCCTGCCGCGTGTCTCAGCGTTATGACGGTAGTGGGGAGCAGATTGATAGACGACGTTCCGAGCACGGCGAGAGTTACCATATCGTCGCTTGCCCGTTCGGGATCAGGGTTTATTCGGTCAAGCTTTTCCATTGCGCTGAGTGCAAAAGGAGTTGCCGCATTGGCGATTCCGAGCATGTTCGCCGCTGTTGCCGCTACGATCTCCTCGTCTCCTTCTCCCGACTCAAACGCGGAGGGGAACAAACGGCTTAGGAGCGGCCGCATGAGACGGGACAGAAAACGAACCGCTCCGATCTGACGCAAAACCTCGATTATGCCGCACCACAGGCACATCATGCCGAGCATTGACAGCGACAGCGTAACTCCGCGTCCCGCGCCGTTCAGAATCGCACTTGACAGCGCTCCTATATTCCCGTTTATTCCTGCGCTGACGCATGATATCAGGCATATTATAAAAAAACATTTTCCAAGCATAAGTTCCTGCCCTCATTCTTTGTGTATATGGTAAATAATGGATTTATGTGTCGTTTAAAAACGAAAAATACAAATTTTAACAGAAATAATAGATTTTTTCCTGAAAAAGGGTTGACAATAAGATAAAATCATGGTAAAATATGTCATGTAAGTGATCACATGGATGATAAAATAACTGTGTGATAAGGAAATGCCGAAAAACTTAGGCCGGAATATTCCGCACGTTTTTCGGAATGAATTCGGTACCGTACGGGAAAGATTCAAAGAAAGGGATGGTTATAATTATGAAATCACTCGGAATTGTAAGAAAAGTTGACGAACTCGGAAGACTTGTGCTCCCCATTGAAATAAGAAAAAGACTTGATCTTGCCACCGGAGACGGGGTGGAAATATTTGTTGAACGCGACCGCGTAATACTGAAGAAATATGAACCTGCGTGCCTTTTCTGCGGAGACGCTGACAATGTTATTACATATCATGACAAAAAGATATGCAAAAAGTGTGTCGAAGAGCTTAAAAAGACCGAAATATAATATATGCAGTCACAAAATTGCTCCGTTTAAAAAATAGGCGGCAATACGGGCTCACAGCTAATAATATGAACCGGCAGAGCGGACTATGCCGGCGTCGGCTTTTTTTGCGGCGTCGGTACAGTCCGCGCATTTTTTTGAGATTCTCGGGATAATAATGATATTATAGGACGAAACAGTATTTTACAGTGAAAGGAAAATATTAAAGTGTCAATAAAATCAAGAAAAGAAGCCGACAGCGCATTTATGTGGGATCTGTCGCACATTTTTGAAAACCGTGAAAAATGGAACGCGGCATATGAGAGGGCAGGACTCGGTATATCCGAATGCGCCGATTTGAAAGGTACGCTTGCACAGAGTGAAGACTCGCTCCTTCTCGGGCTTGAAAAAATATATGAAGTAGCAGAGCTGGTCGAGCTTGTATACGTATATGCGAGCCTTCATAAAGAGTCGGATAACGGAGACGCGGAGTATCAGGATATGGAGGGACGCGCCGTTAATCTGATCGTACGCTTTTCCTCAGAGATTGCGTTTATGAATCCTGAAATACTGTCTATTGGCGAGGCGCGGCTCGGCGAGATAATAAAATCGGAGAAATTCTCAAAGTACCGTCACATAATCGAAGACATTGCGCGTATGGCTCCGCATACTCTTGACGAAAACGGCGAAAAAATGCTTGCAATGCTATCGGACGCAGCGGCCGCTCCGTCGGATTCTTTCGGAATGCTTGAAAGCGTTGATATGACATTCCCTGAGATAACTGATAAAAACGGTGAAGCTGTCGAACTGACACACGGAAATTTCAGGGTGTACATTGAAAGCTCAGACCGTGAGCTCAGGCGTGAGGCTTATGAAAAATATTTCGGGGAATTTCGCAAATATATAAATACCTTTGCTGCAATGTATTCGGGGGCTGTAAAGTTTGATTCATATTTTGCACGTGTCAGAGGATTTGGTGACGCATGCGAAAGCGCACTTTTTGCATCAAATGTTCCGACAGATGTGTATGACAGCCTGACATCCGCTGTGAGAGCGGGACTTGACAGTATGAAAAAATATATTTCTCTGAGGAGACGTGCGCTTGGACTTGATGAGCTTCAGATGTATGATCTGTACTGTCCGCTTGCAAATCTTCCGAATATCACAGTGACATATGAGGAAGCATGCGAAACAGTGAAGCGCGCGTGCGCGCCGCTCGGAGAAGAATATGTTTCACTGCTCGAGCGTGCGTTCTCTGAAAAGTGGATAGACGTTTATGAGAACCGCGGAAAAACAACAGGCGCATTTTCCTGCGGAGTATACGGAGTCCATCCTTATGTCCTGCTTAACTTTACGGGCACGCTTGACGATATGTTTACGATAGCTCATGAGCTTGGGCACGCAATGCACTCATATTTTTCGGACAGAGCGCAGGACTTTGCTAATCATGATTATAAGATTATGGCGGCGGAGGTCGCATCGACCGTAAACGAGGTACTGCTCACAAAATACCTGCTGAAAACCGAGACTGATCCCGCGAGACGCGCATATGTGCTCAATCATTTTCTTGAGGGCTTCCGCACTACGGTCTTTCGTCAGACATTGTTTGCGGAATTTGAGCGTCGGGCGCACGACATGTATGACGAGGGTATACCTCTTACGGCCGAGAGCCTGAACTCCCTGTACCGTGAGCTGAATCTTGCCTATTACGACGGTGTCGATATCTGCGGACTTCACGATATAGAATGGGCGCGGATACCGCATTTTTACAGAGCTTTTTATGTATATCAGTATGCAACGGGATTTTGTTCTGCTGTCGCGATAGCTGATAATATTGAACAGGGTTGTCGTGTTGACGATTATCTGAAATTTCTGTCGCTCGGCGGCTCTGATTATCCGATCGATGAGCTTAAGATTGCAGGGGTTGACCTTGCATCGCAGGAAACGGTGACAAAGGCACTTTCCGTATTTGACAGAACGATTGACGAGCTTGAAGAGGCTTTGGGTTTAAAGAAATAAATACAGTACGAATCAAGGGAGACGGTAAAAAAATGCGCCTCCCTCAAAATATTATAAAAATACCGTCGAATTATAGTCGGCGTATCAGCGCGAAATCCAAAATAATAATTATAAATGTCCGTTTCAAATGTAAATAAAACGTAAACTTGATTGAACATGTATTGACTTTGCCCGTAAAGGATAGATTAAAATAGTCCTATAATCGGAAAATTTGCAATATATGAGGTCATATTTATGAAAATCAGTGATGTTGAACGCATAACAGGATTAACGGCAAAGACTATACGTTTGTACGAAAGTAAAAAACTCATATGCGTCAGCCGCAGCAATAATTCATATCGAGAATACTCGGATGAAAATGTTGAAATGCTGAATCGAATAAAGCAGATGCGCAAACTCGGCATTGCAATTGCCGATATTAAGCTTTGGTGCGACGGTATTATAGACGTTGATACGCTTATCAAGAAAAGACGGTCGGAGCTTGAAAATTTAGAAAAGCTGAGTGCCAGACAAAAGAAAGAATGTTGCGATATTCTCGAAAATAAACATAATTTTGATAAGTTTTTTGATTTTAGTACAGAAAAATCTTTTGAATACGAAGCCTTGTCGCTTGGAATCGATATCGGAACAACTTCAATCTCAGCGCAGCTTATCGATCTTAAAAGCGGTAAAACGGTTCATATGTACACTTTTGAACACTCAAGTGAAGTTGAAGTTCCGGGATTTTCCGACGGATACGCTCATGACGCCGTATCGCTCTCCGAAATTATTATAAATTTTGCCCTTTCTGTAATTGATACATATTCGGTAGTGAAATCAATTGGCATTACGGGACAGATGCACGGAATCGTTTGCCTGGACGAGGATAATAATGTTCTGTCTCCTTTTTATACATGGCAAAACAAATTCGGTGCAAGGATCGTTGAAGGACGGAGCATCTGTCGGCAGATACAGGATATTACCGGCGAAAGCGTACCGACAGGGTACGGGTTTGTGACCTTATATGCACTGCAAAAGCTCGGACTTTTAAATCAGAATGCAGTAAAGATTTGCACGATTCCTGATTTTGCGGCAATGAAGCTGTGCGGAAACAGCCGGGTAATAACCCATCCGACCAATGCGGCGGGACTTGGATTTTTCAATGTAAATGATTTGGAGTTTTCATATGATAAGCTATTTAAACTCGGGATTTCGGAAAGCTTTATTCCGACTGTAATCAAAGGTAATTCGTTCGACGGAAGCTACGGCGTTATCGGATCTTTTCAGGGGATTCCGGTTGCATGCGCCATAGGAGATAATCAGGCGGCAGCATTTGCTTCATTAAAAAATGATAATCAAATACTGATCAATGTTGGAACCGGCTCTCAGATCAGCGTGCCGATAACAACTTACGGTAAAACAGCCGATTCGTGTATAGAAATCAGACCGTATTTTGACGGGAAGCGTCTGTTGTCAGGTTCATGCCTTTGCGGAGGAAAAGCATATGCTGTACTTGCAGATTTTTTTGTAAAAACAGCTCAAATGCTGGGAATGAATATCAGCAGACAAGAAGTATATTCAAAAATGGAGAGCTTACTGCAAAAAAATGCTGAAACGAAGTGCGGGCGGGAAAAGCTCGATATATCAACACAATTTGCAGGCACACGTTATGATGATGCGGTAAGAGGATATATAAAAAATATCGGAATGAACAACTTGATTCCTGAGGCATTGATCGACGGAGTACTTGAAGCAATTATTCGCGAAATGTATGACATGTATGAAATAATGAGGGAAACGGCAGCTTTGCCGCATCATGCTCAAACTGTGGTTTCTGGAAATGCAATGCGGCTAAACCCTGCCCTCAGGAGAAAAATATCAGACATATTTGAAACGGAAATATTTATGACTCATAAGGAAGAAGCTGCATACGGAGCTGCGCTGTACTCGGCGATAGCCTGCGGAATAATAACAAGAAAAAAAAGCTTTAGTTTGATTCAATATGAAAAGGACGGTATCGGTAATGAATATTAAAATAACCGCTGTGATAAAAGAAGGCACGGCATGGCTAGAAACAAACGGGGAAAGCCCGCTCAGAGTTACGGTGGCAGATGAAAAGCTCTGTGTTTGCTTATATTACAGCTTCCGTGAGGAACCGCTGCATTTAAATGCCGATATAAAAGCGGGAGACAGGATTGAAATAAAAATCACCGATATCCGTATTGAGCTGTTTGTCAATGAGGAACTGCGGGATGAAGAATGGCCGGCGGGAAAAATCAGTTTGTGTTCCGAAAGCCTTTCTTGCGGAGACTTCGCGCTCTCAACTGTTTTTTTTGAGAGAGAAGCGAAAGATGCACCTCTCTCAAGCATAAGACATAATGTCAAGATTGAGGATATACGAAAAAACGGTATAAATATCGGAGACTGTATGCCTTATTCGTATGAAGAGGATACAGGAGCTCGCGGGGACGGTCGGTATCATTTGTTTTTCCTCAGAGACCGCCATCATCACGGAAGCAAGTGGGGACTCGGAGCACATCAGTGGGCTCATATTTCGACCGATAATTTTCAAACATGGGAAGAGCATCCTATGGCGGTGCCTGTAGAAGCTCAGTATGAAGGCTCTATCTGCACAGGATCGGTTATATACGCCGAAGGAAAATATTATGCGTGGTATTCCGTCCGTATGTACGATTCCACTCCCGCAAGATTTAAATTTTCCGTATCGGAGAACGGAATAAATTTCAAAAAAAGCGAAGATTATTTTATTGTGCCGAATAAATATCAACAAATCCGCGCGAGGGATCCCAAGATTATTTTTTTTGATCGAAAGTATCATATGTTCATTACAACAAATCTGATTTCAAACGGAAAAGGCTGTCTTGCTCATCTTGTATCGGATAAGCCGGATATGTCAAATTATAAGGATTTGGGAGCTATGATAGAGTATGATGGGTGTGAGCATCCCGAATGCCCGGATTGGTTCAAAATCGGAGATTATTTTTATCTTGTTTTTTCGATAGACGGAGTTGCCAGATACGCTTATTCAAAAGAGCCGTTCTCCAATTGGCGCTTTCCGAACAATAATGCAATTTGGTGCGGCTTGGTACCGAAATCGGCAATATTCGGCGGAAAAAGAATTTTTGCGGGTTTTACAGGAGACGGAGGATACGGAGGAGACGTTGTGTTTTGTGAAGCAAAGCAACAAATAAACGGAGAACTTCGTTTTGAATATTACGATAAATAAGTTAATGTTGTAGGACAGACACAAATGCGCCTCCCTCAGAATATTTTCACAAATATTGAAAAATTCCGCAATATACCGCCCGTTTTTGCGACTGTATAGGTGAGGGGGGTAATAAAAACCGTGAAAGGAGGGCTCAACTTGGAGAATGAACTCAGATGCGAAGACAAATTGATAATTGAATTTTACATAAACCGCAGCGAAGAAGCGATAGTACAAAGCGAAGCCAAATACGGAGCATATTGCTCTCGTATCGCCATGAATATTCTGTCGGACAAGCGCGATGCGGAGGAATGTGTAAGCGATGCGCTTTACGCGGCTTGGGAGAGGATTCCTCCTGAGAATCCAAACTCTTTGCGCGCGTTTTTAGGGAGGATCACAAGAAATCTTGCGATCAGCAAATATCGGAAAAGAAAAGCCGGAAAGCGTGGCGGTGTCGAAGATATTCTGCTTTCAGAGCTTGAAGAATGCGTTCCTCACGGTGAGATCGGCTCACAGTGTGACAGCGTGGACAATGAAATCGAAGGCAGATTTCTGACTGAAAAGATTGAAAATTGGCTTGATACACTGAGCGAGGACAATTCATCGCTGTTTATAAGGCGGTATTGGTACGGCGAATCAGTTTCGGCTCTCGGAGCTGAGATTGGAAAGAGCGATGCTCAGACAGCGCAGATTATGTACCGACTGCGAAAAAAACTCAGAGAATTTCTTGAAAAGGAAGGTATAACGGTATGAAAAAGAAAAATGAAAAAATATACGATGCTATAACAAATATCAGCGATGAGAAAATAGAAAGCGCAGCAGATCATAAATATGAAAAGAGTCCGGGAATCGTGAAACGGATATTGCTTACGGTTGCTGCCGCAGCTCTCTGTATCGGTACAATTTGTACTCCCATTGCAATGATGAGAAATCACGGAGAGGAGAATCCTCACAGCGCTTCTTCGGGGAAGCCGTCGGCTCTCAGAGTATGCGCCGCAGAATATCCGACGTCAGGAGAGCTTGACAATACGAATGCGGGTATAATGGTCGAATCCCTGAAAAGCTTTTTCGCTGTAAGTACGTCTGAATTTTTAAAGAATGACGGTGAGACAAACAGAATAATTTCACCGCTGAATATATATACTGCGCTCGGTATGCTTGCAGAAAGCGCGGGCGGAAACAGCCGCCGTCAGCTGACAGACTTGCTCGGAGAGAGCGATACAGCTGTGCTCAGAGAACAAATATCGATCTTGAATAAAAGTATATATGCCGACGAAGATAAGGTGAAATGCAGACCTGCCGCCTCCCTGTGGATGGCAAACAACCGCGATTACAATAAAGATACACTTGATATACTTGCAAAGAATTACATCGCCTCGTCATTTGTCGGAGACGTGGGTTCGGAAGAATATAATAATATGCTGAGAGACTGGGTAAACGAGCAAACAAACGGTATTTTGAGCGAGTACACGGACGAGATAGAAATGGACAGAGATACAGCCATGGTATTGCTTACAACACTTTACTGTGATTTCGATTGGTACAAGCAGATCGAGTCGTACCGCACGTCAGAGGGGACTTTCCACACGAACGGCGGCGATGTTTCGTGCGACTTTATGGCGGACTCTGATGCGCTTTACTATGAGGGCGAAAGCTTCTGTGCGGCAACAAAGGAATTTGCGGATCAAAGATATTCTATGAGTTTTATTCTCCCGAACGAGGGAATCACCCCCGCAGAGTTGCTCTCAGACCGTGAGACGGTAGATTTCATATTTTCGGAAAAGCTCCGTCCGTCTGATCCGCAGGCAGAATATGAAGCATGCCACGATATATTGATTCCGAAATTTGATATTGCAACAAAGCTTGATCTAATCCCGGCTCTGAAGGAACTCGGAATAAATGATGTTTTTGACGGCGATGCTGCCGATCTGTCGCCTTTGTATGAAAGTTCTTCCGGAAAGTCCGTAACAAAGGTGGATCAAGCCGTGCGTGTTAAGATCGACGAGGCAGGCTGTGAAGCCGCGGCTTACGTGGAAATTGAGATGAAAGATGGTTCATCCGCATTTGATGCAATCATTTTTGACCGTCCGTTTATCTTTACGGTAGATAAAGACGGCGTGCCGCTCTTCACGGGAATCGTCAATAATCCCGCGGCATAAATCAAAGTAAGATCACCGAGGCGCACGTCCGAGAGCCTCGGTGAATTTTTGCGTGCATATTGCAAAAAATGAGGAAGCCTGTTATAATTATCGTATACAGACCGATCGATAAAGCCGTCTTTCGGCGGAAAGGAGATTTGCGTGAAAAGCATGAAAAAAACTGCTTTGACTTTTTCTATAATAATATCCGTTTTGTTTTTGTTCGCGCTGTCCGTTTCAGCTGCACAGGCTTCGGGTGATCTGCTGACGTCATATTCCGAAATATGCCATGAAGGAGAACTGATATCTGATAGCATTCTTCTTCCGTCAGATGCACTTTTCATATATAATTCAGACTTGTCTCCGAGCATCTCGGGTGTAAGCTCCGTAAAGCGCGGGGACTCGGAATCTGAAACTCATTTTACAGATGGGACTGTCATAAACGGTACGTTTGAGTTGTCGTTCAACTTTAGTATTGACCAGTCCGATATTTCGGATTTAACTGATAAGATGAGCATTGGTTTCGGCGTGCTGTTAAAGGGGAATGCGTCGGAAGAAAACACACTTCCGAGGGTAAGGGTCACTCTGACGATATCGGCGGCGGAGACTGACTTTATATCTTCTGTGACCTCAGCAGCAGGTGTGCCGACCGTACTTTATGCCGATTTATCGGAAATTCCCGATTCAGCTGAAATATCCTCTGTGTCGCTTAGCCTTAAATATGAAGGAGATGAATTTAAGCCTTCTTCTCTCAGAATTTCAGATCCGTTTCTGACGGAAAGTATCAGCTTTGGTTTTATGCGGACTAATTTGCTTAAGTCACTGTCGGTGCTGTCAGGCGCGGCGTCTATCTCGGAGGACAGCATTACTCTTTATACGAATAAAAGTGATGTTGTGATGTGTGCGGGTCAAGTCTCAAGGAATGATCATTCCTATAACGCAAACGAAAGTAAGGATACCGTATCATTCTGCTCCGTCGGGATATCCGAGGGCAGCGTAAGTGCTGCGGAATATGTTTCGGATCCTAAGTCGGTGCAGTCATATGTAAGCATGCCGGCAGGCAGGGGATGCGGAATGCTGAGGATTTCGTCGCCGATTGAGAAATCGGGTGCAATTGTGACATTCAGAAGCAATAAAAATGAAACTGCCGTTCTTGACAGCCTTATGCTTTATAAAACCGGTGAACCGTGTGAAGCGCTTCCGTGTTTGCTTACATCTCTTACCGTAGCTGACGGTAAGCTGAAAGCAGAAGGAAGGCTTGATGAAAATATAGTGCGCGAGCACAAAAGAGATTCTCTCGGTATATATAAAATATCTCCAATAGATCAAGACGGCGAAGGCGAGCTTCTAGGAAAGGTCGGAATGTCATCACGCTTTTCAATCGACGTACCGATAGACGAATATCCTCATGCGAGAGCTTCAGATATGTTTTATATAGCTGTTACGGACAGTGAGGGAGAAAAGCTCCGTGTAAGCGAGAGTCGTTTTGCGGCAGCGGCAGTTCCTGAAAATTCCGTAACAACACCGTTCGGACTTTACGGTGCTGATCCTGTTTCGGTATATGAGTCAAATGCAGGATATGTATTGTTTGATGTTGCGCTTGACAGCTTTTTTGAAAGCTCTGCTAAATCAAAAATCACACTGTCGAGCGGCGGATATGTTTTCTCCGCCTCATCGGATTATCTTCGTGAAATCGATGACCGAATGAATTCGTACCTTTCTTCGGGAGTGTCCGTTTATCTTCGGCTTGTTTGTAAGTCTCCTGTAAAATCTTCTACAGACGGAGCCATGCTTACCTATTCAAGTGCGTTGTCCGAAGAATTCTTGTTCAGAACGGATTCGGAGGAAGCGCAGAACATGTATCTTGCCGCCGTGACATTTTTTTGCGGAAGATATCCGCAAATTGCTTCTATTGTACTGTCTTCCGGAATAAATTCTTCTGAATTTGTCGGCAGACATCCCATGGACTTATATAAATATGCGTCTGAAATTGCACTTGCGGCGCGACTTATTGACGGAGCGGCGTCAGAAGTAAATGAAAATATCTTTGTCACGATACCGCTGACGGCAGAAGCCGATAAAAACGCATTTGCTTCACCTGAGGCATTTTGCGCCCTGTTTGCCGAACGGCTGTCAAAGATCGGTCATATTCCGTGGGCAGTGATGTATGATATATCGGACGTCTCCGATATCGCTGTGACTGACGGAATAGTTGCAAATCTGCGTGCTCTCTCCCTCAGTGCTCCAATGTTTTCCCTTCATACATACACACCGCATGATATGAATCGAATTGCCGAAGAATATGCAGATCTGTGCGGCGTCATCGGAATGACATCGGCAAGGATAATTTTTCTTTCTGCAGCTGAATCTTTGCTTTCTCAAACGGAATGCAGGCTTCTGAAGCAAAGCATGAAAACGAGCAGTTCACTTCTTATTGACAGTACGGCTCAAAGCGTCGGCAGCCTTTTGCCTGACAAATACAGCAGTCTGTCCTTATGGGACTTTTCATCGTCCTATAGCAGCGAGGGATGGAGCAGCGGTTACGGTGTCGGCACATTCGGTTCGTTTACGGAGCCACACAATGGAAATACATATTCAAGAGTGCTCAGATGTACAACAGATACAGGCGACGGCGTTCCTGCGGGAATGATGCTTTGCTCTCCCCCGTCCGATATGAATATTTCTCAGAATCCTTATATTGAATTTGTTTTTTCGGTTAGCAGCGGAACACCGAAAAGTGCGGTATTCATATTCGGAAGCGGGGAAAACCGCGCAGAATTCAACTTTTCTTTTTCTCCCGATATGATAGAGAAAGATGGAAAATATCATGCGGTGTGCGATCTTTCGGAGTACGGCAAGACTGATGTTGTAGGATATATAGGTATTATAATTTATGCTGATGAAAACGTTTCCTTCGACTTATCCGAGGTCAATGCGATAAGCATTGACGGAAATGCGGCGGAGCTTGAAAATATATTTATACCTGCTCCTGAGGAAAATGAGATCGAGAGCATGAAAAAAACGGCAGTTGTTGCATCATTGTTTGTAATTATTTTGAGCGCGGCTGTTTCATTGAAAATAGCTGTAGCTTTCAGAAAAAAAGATGCGTATAATCTTGCCGAGATGAAAAAGAACGCAAAGAAAGTGTATAGATAAAGAATTACAGAATAGACGCCCTGTTTCATCGGAAGTGATACAGGGTGTCTATTTGATTAAAAAATATTCATGATATATTTGTTAAGATATATTGACAAAATCTTAAATAGGTGATATAATGAAAATATAAACGAGCATACTTGAATATATAGCATAAATACAGGGAAATTAGATTCAGTCGATAGATAATATTCTGACAAGGCATATTAAAGTCTAAGGCGTATGACATTTCAGCTTACCGAAACAGTATATTTATTATGAGAAGGGTATCATCTATGAATAATGCACTGATTGCAAAACTGAATATGATATACTGTACTGCGGCAAGCTCTGTAAGCGGAATATTTCGGTATATGAGCGAGCTTGATTTCGGGATCGCCGCTGCCGTTTTGCTTATTGTCGCATTTATTACATTTATAGTTATAAATAACAAGCGGCACAGGTAATCGCGTTGTTGCTTATATGTAAAAAACTCTGAGACTTATAGAACTCATGTCTCAGAGTTTTATGTTTATTATACCCGGTTACGGTAAACATCAGAGGTTTATATCAGCATGAATTTTCTCACAAAATTGATCGTGCAGTTTATTCTGATATTGCCGAGCTTGTTATTATGAACGCTTTAATGCGGTTCTATCGACATAGTTCCGTCAAATCCGCGTGCGTAAAGCACAGCAAAGATCTGCGTCCATGGAAGAGCGTCAAGTTCTGCCGGAGGATCGTCTACTTTCTGTCCGTCCAGAGACATCGCATCCTTTACGTGCATGTGAGCAGTTTGTAGAATCATAAGCTCAGGCAGAACAATGTTCCATGCGGCATCTGTGGTAAGAAAATTTTCATATGCCGCCTTAGTGTCACTACTTTAAGTGTTGAGCTATTTTAGCATAACTGAAGTTTGTATAAATACCAATATAAACTTTTTCTATCGAGACTGTGATCACGTTTTTTACAAATTTGCGAATAATTATTTTACAGTAAGGGTAAAATAAAATCGGAAAGCGGGAAAAATGATTTCATAAATCAAAAAAATTATAAAAAGGTATTGACAAAAAAGGAAAGATTTGATATAATAAAAGACGTTGTAGCGGTATTGTGTAACGGTAGCACGACAGACTCTGACTCTGTTTGTTGGGGTTCGAATCCCTAT
>JAAWQR010000022.1 GCA_022800625.1 Clostridiales bacterium
AACTTACCGTCCGCGTTTGCTTCAGCATTAACAATTGCGCTGATCTTATCAAGAATTACATTCTCGTCTGCTTCTGCTGTATAGCTGAATGTAAGTCCTCCCGGTACTTCAGGATTGGGTACTTCGGCTACCGGCTTCCGCGTTAAGTTAAGCTTATATGTACGATCCGAAGAATATTTTACTGATTCAAAAACAACTTTAAGATCTATTTCGGCACTGTTTCCGGGTTCAACTGCAGCGATCTTTGCCAAAGCATCATCGGAATTTGCAATTGATACTGAAGTAAAATATTTATTTGTATTAAGCGCTCCTGTCAAAGCATTTAATTCTTCAGCAGTTACAACAGCATCAGCTTCTGCCGTAATCGAAAGTTCCGGTGTTTCGGGAATAGATTCATCTAGTTCATTGTTTCTGAATTTAACAAATTCAGCCGCGACCTTAGCTATCTCGCTTCTTAACATAGGCTTTGTCGGACGGAAACTTCCGCCTTCATAGCCGGAAATAACATTCATAGCTTTCAGAAGATATACTTCATAATAAGCCCAATCTGCCACTTCATCATTATCAGTGAAAAGAGAGTCAGGAGTTTCTGATTCGGCTTTCCAGTTGAAGCTTATTGCTTTCATAAAGCGACCGAACATAACTGCTATTTCCTGACGGCTTGCAGAGTTATTCGGTCTTACATCGCCCGTTTCATAACCCCTCAGGATATCTTGTGAGTTTGCCCAACCGACAAACGAAGCAAACCAGTCATCCTCTTTAACATCAGTGAATTTTTTTGCAGCTTCTGCCGCATAATTTTTCGACTGTAATTCTTCGTCTGTCAAACCTGCAATATTTGCAAGAATCTTCACAAGCTCAGAACGTTTCATTGATACTTCAGGCGCGAATTTAACGCTCGACTGACCGTGCATAAGATCCATAGTATAGGCATCCTTGACATGCTGATAATACCATGCATCTATAGCTACATCTTCAAATGGCAACTCGGAACTCACTGCCATTGCAGTTGTGGCAACCATACTGATAATCATCATTGCAGCCAATAGCATTGATATGAGTCTTTTCATCGTAAACTTCCTTTCCCGAGCTATGCTCGACAAAAATTTTTATTACAAAGCGCTGTAATCTCTGCGCAAAGTAACATAAAAAGTAATATTTCTATAAACTTTGTGTCACATGAATCCGTTTGAGAGCAGAGACGTGTGACACAAGTTCTTTAAATTATTGCATTATTTTATATGATTCTCAAACAGAATCATAAGAGTGTCGGTTATGTCTTCACCCGCTCCTCCTGAAAGAAGAGAATTTATATCATCATTTTCAAAAAGTTCTGCCGAAATCGAACGGATAGTTGCAGGAAGCTGATCTGCAGATGCGCTCTCAAGTCTTGAGTGTATATCGGCCGAGACATCGGCAACTCTATCCATATAAGCTTTGTTATCCTCGGTCAAATATTCAAAGCCTGCATATCTGTTAGCGGCAGAATCAAGATTCTGCTGCTTCAAATTATCCCAATAGCTCATCGGAATTCCGTCGCCGGGGTAGGTAAGAAATACATTTCCCGTATCAACTATATCCATTGAATAATCATGATTTAACAGGTGAATCACATCTTCATCTCCCGTGGTATCACTTTCCCAGTGAACACCTTCGACACCGTACTGAAGAATTGTTCTGATTTTCTGATCGGTATTTAAATATGTTATAATTTCAGTTGAACGTCCAACATCCTTAGTATGGGTGCTCACGGAAAATACCGACTCAAAAATATCATCATAATCTGCAACCGGTATTGCATGTGTATACACATAATAATCATCGGAATACTCGTCAATTAATGAGCCGTCACCTTTTATAACTCCGACAGCAAACTTTTCTCCATTGTCAATTTTACCGTCTCCCACATATCCCGCTTCTTTAAGTTCTCTCATCATTGTGTATGTTTTGCCATACTCTTCAATATCAAAAAGCACACGCGGAGCTATCTGAAATGTCTCATAATAAACATTATCCAAGTCTTTATCTACTATGTGATTTGCAATAACAGACCATTTGCCGTCGCTTGAGAAATAATACATATTCGCTGCTTCACATTCACCGAGAAGCGGAGTTACTCCCGCGATGTTCTGCGAACCTATGTCTTTGATAAAATCTTTACAGCCAAGAAGCGTGTTTAGCTCATCGGCATTGTAGTCGTACTGTTCAGCAAGCTCCTTATTAACAAGAAGCAGTTGGTATTCTCCGAGAGCATGATTGTTGGGGATTCCGTAAATTCCGTTAATATTTGCCATCTCAAGGAATGTCGGATAAACATATGATTTCAGCTTTTTAGCATTTGCGTTCAGCTGTTCATCTAAAGCTTCAACAAGACCTGTATCCGAATACTCCTTATATTTATCATAACCTTTTACAAGAAATATATCAAGCTGGTCATCCGCAACTGCGGGATATACATCGACGCTCTGACCGTATTCATTGATTTCTGTCTCTGCAGTCTCTTCTCCGGAAACAGCTTCAGTCTCGACCTCTTCTCCGGGGAGAATACCGTTAATCGCGTTCTGAAGCTCTTTCAGGCGTTCAGATTCGGATGCCGCCGCAGTATTATTCTTAACATCATCAATATCACTCAGCTTTTTATCAATAACAGCCTGATACTCATCACGGTCTACTGCATGAAGCTCAATTGCAGTATTATATTTAATCTGTGTCAGCTTATTTATCTCGTTTTCAACAAGCTTTACAGCTTCCTCTGTTGTGGACTTATCTGTGGGAAGCCACAGAGAAAGTGTCATCGGCGTTCTGTCAGTTTTCTCAGTTGTCGATACCGAATCTCCGGTTTCCGATGTATCAGCCGGATTGGTATTATTGCCGCATGATGCAAGCATGGGAGATACGAGCATTATTAAACACATCAAAATGCTCAAAAGCTTCTTATTCATTAAAAATCCTCCTTAAGGTATGCGCAAATATGACTTGTTCTTATAGTGTAAAATCTTATTTTAATTATACACCCAATAAGTATATTTGTCAAGCAGTTTTCACTTTATATCAGCGTATGAATTAGTCAATTTTATTGATTTATTTTTTTGCAAGGCGGGTATTTGGTTATATTACACAAAAATATTGTGCATTTTTTGTGTGTATCGCCGAAAGCAATCTTAATAAATCGCACTAAAATTTCTAATTCAAATAGTCCTTGAGCCTTCGCGAACGGCTGGGATGCCTCAGCTTGCGAAGCGCCTTTGCTTCAATCTGTCGTATTCTCTCACGCGTAATGTTAAACTCCTGTCCTACTTCTTCAAGCGTGCGCGCTCTGCCGTCATCAAGTCCGAAGCGGCGCTTGAGTACAAGTTCCTCACGCGGAGTCAGCGTGGAAAGCACATAATTAAGCTGCTCCTTCATAAGTTGAAACGATGCGGCTTCCGACGGAGTCATAGCTTCATTATCAGGAATAAAATCTCCGAGATGACTGTCATCTTCTTCGCCTATCGGAGTTTCAAGAGACACGGGATCCTGAGATATTTTCATGATCTCACGAACCTTGTCGGCTCCGAGACCGATTCGTTCTCCGATCTCCTCATAGCTCGGGTCATGCCCCAATTCCTGTAGCAGTTCTCTGTTTGCTCTTGAAACCTTATGTATAGTTTCAACCATATGTACAGGTATACGTATTGTTCTCGCTTGGTCTGCAATAGAACGAGTTATTGCCTGTCTTATCCACCATGTTGCGTATGTCGAAAATTTATATCCTTTAGTATAGTCAAATTTCTCGACAGCCTTCATAAGACCGAGATTTCCTTCCTGAATTAAATCAAGAAAATAAAGTCCTTTTCCAACATATCGCTTTGCAATACTTACAACAAGTCTCAGATTGGATTCAACTATTTGATTTTTTGCAATCTCATCCCCCTCTGCCATTCTTTTTGCTAATTTCTGTTCTTTTTCAGATGACAAAAGCGGTATTTTTCCGATATCTTTCAGGTACATACGAACAGGATCATCAATCGGGAAAAGATCGCTCGAAAGTATCGTCTCAACGTCTTCCGTTTCAAAATCTTCTTTTTCATCAGTAAATTCTATGAATTCTTCCTCAGAAAATTCATCCTCGGAGAATATATCGCCGGAAACTTCCGCAGCTTCCCCCGAATCAGGATATTCTCCCTCCTGAAACTCGGCGCTGCCGGATGCGGCATTGTTTTCCTCCGCAGATTCTTTTCCGTCTGTAACATAATCAAACGAATCCACTGACGCATTTTTTTCATCTTTGATGCTCATAATATTCCTCCTTCCGTAGATGCTCAGGTATTTTGAACATACAAATATAACGATTAGTTATCGCTTAAAAATCCTCTGAGAACTTTTGAACGGCTTTGATGGCGAAGCTTTCTCAATGCCTTAGCCTCAATTTGCCGTATGCGCTCTCTTGTTATATTAAACTCACTTCCGACTTCCTCAAGCGTTCGCGGCCGTCCGTCGTCAAAACCGAATCTGAGCTTTATTACCATTTCCTCTCTTGGTGAAAGAGTGTGAAGTACTTTATCAAGCTGTTCTTTCAGAAGCTGAAAAGAAACCGCCTCTGACGGAGTCGGAGAAGAATCATCGCGGATAAAGTCCGCAAGATGCGTATCTTCCTCCTCGCCGACCGGAGTTTCGAGAGAAACAGGCTCCTGCGCCGTTTTCATAATATCACGTACTTTGTCTGCATTCATACCGATTTTTTCAGATATTTCTTCTATAGTCGGCTCGCGTCCCAGTTCCTGCAAAAGCTGTCTTGAAGTCCTTGAAACCTTATGAATAGTTTCAACCATATGAACGGGAATACGTATTGTTCTTGCCTGATCGGCGATCGCGCGTGTTATAGACTGCCTGATCCACCATGTTGCATATGTTGAAAACTTATAACCTTTTGTATAGTCAAATTTATCAACAGCCTTCATCAGACCGAGATTTCCTTCCTGTATCAGATCAAGGAAAAAAATACCTTTGCCCACATATTTTTTTGCAATACTGACGACAAGTCTGAGGTTTGCCTCTACAAGTTCGTTTTTTGCTCTCTCGTCGCCTTCCGCAATCCGTTCGCAAAGATACTGTTCCCTTTCCTGAGTTAACAGAGGTATGCGTCCTATATCCTTCAGATACATTCTGACAGGATCATCTACTGCAACTCCCTCTTCGGAAAGCAGCAGGTCGATATCTCCGTTATCCTCTTCGCCGTCTGCAATATCTTCAAGCTCCGAGTCCGAATAATCAATTGCAACACCGCTGCTTTCAATCATTTCATACAAATGATCGAGCTGATCGTTGTCAAAACCGGAATGTTCGGCAAGCTGTAAAATGTTGCTGTTGCTGACTTTTCCTTTTTCTTTTGCGTTTTCGATAAACTGATCCACTCTGTTTTTTTCTTCTGTACTCATTAATGCTCCAAAATAAGTGATTTATTATCATAAATATCGGGAAATCCGATACTGTGACTGAATATAAGTTTTATACTGATAAGAAAATCCTAAATTTGACTGCGCTTTGCGGAAAGTATATCTTCAAGCGAATCCGATTTTGATTTTCTGTTTTCTTCTCTGAGAGATTCAACATACGTTTTGTATGTATCTTCATCATTTGACAGTCCGCGTCTTGCCGTTTGCATTCTCACGGCTCGTGAGACTTCGTCATTTGTAAAAGCTTCGGACATAGCACTGACGGAAAAAGCTCCCGTCTTATTCTTTTCTGAAATAAAAGAGAATATTCTGTGGGCGAAATCGGTAAAGAAATCCTCATCACACAGAGGCTTGTCCGCACAAGCAAGGACTTCAAACTCAGGATGTATAAGCAGTATTCCGAGAAGTGCCTCCTCAATGCGGGCAGCCCTGGGACGCTTCGCAAAATCGGGATTCACCCTGTCCGAAATACCTGACGTAACTCTTATAAGCTCACCTGTCTGCTTCTTTTTTTCCGCTCTTGACGAGCGTTTTATCGCAGCTTCCACATCGAGCCTTACGCTGTTCTTATCAAGGGAAAGCGCTTCGGCAGCCTTTGAAATATAGATGTCTCTCTCAACTCGAGAATATACCGATGCTATTTCAAGGCAAAGCTCATTTGCCGCCTTTATCTTTTCATCAGCATTATCAATATTGTATTTCCCTACTACCGTTTCTATCGTATAATCAAATTTTGAACGGCTTTCGTCAAGGAGGCGTCTGAATGCCTCTCTTCCGTACTTTTTTATAAACTCATCGGGATCTTTTGCGCCCTTCATTACAAGTATCCGTGAATCAACGCCTGCTTCTTCAAGCAACCGCACTGCACGGTCCGAGGCTTTTCTTCCGGCGTCGTCGCTGTCATATGCAAGTATTACCTTCGATACATAACGCTTTATTATTCTCGCATGCTCCGCGGTTATTGCCGTTCCGAGCGTCGCTACAGCGTTTGTAAAACCTGCGGCATGCATGGCTATAACGTCCATATAGCCTTCGCATATTATGAGTGAGTTCTCTTCGGATTTTTTTGCATAGTTGAGGGCAAACAAATTTTTACTCTTTTTAAATGCCGGAGTATCCGATGTGTTAAGATATTTAGGCTTTGAAGAATCAAGAACACGTCCCCCGAAGGCTACGATATTTCCCGACACATCAATTATGGGAAACATCACCCGTCCTCTGAAATAATCGTAATACCCGCGGTCGTTCTTGCCGCAGATATATCCTGCCGTAAGCTCCTCATAAGTGAATCCGAGAGAAAGCAGATGGTCTCTGAGATAATGTGAACCCGCAGGAGCATACCCGAGACCGAAGTGCTTCACGACCGAGCTTGAAAGCGCTCTTTCTCCTATTAAATAAGCTCTTGCGGGAGCGCCGATTTTATCATCGAAAAGCATACGCCTGAAAAACTTTGCGGTCTCAACATTCATCTCAAGAATTCTTGAGCGTGAAGGACCGGCATGCACTGTATCTGCCGCGCTGAAATCGGGGAGCGATATGCCTGCGCGTCTTGCAAGAAATTCGACAGCAGATACATAATCAAGATTTTCCTGACGCATAATAAAGCTTATTATGTCTCCGCCTGCACCGCACCCAAAGCAATAAAAGCTTTGGGTATCCTTGTATACTGTAAACGACGGAGTTTTTTCACTGTGAAACGGACACAAACCTTTTAAATTTGAGCCGGCGCGTTTCAGCGTAATATATGAAGATATCACATCTTCAATATCGCACCTGTATCTTATATCTTCAATAACACTGTTTGGTATCATAATCCCACTCTGTCAAATTTCATTGGGCGTCTGCCATATACTCGGTATAAATATTTCCTTATAAAGATTTATCGCATATCTGTCGGTCATGCTTGAAATAAAATCGCACACGCACCGCTCAACAGACTCATATTCAAGCTCAGCAAGATATATCCCGTGCATTCTGTCAGGATTTGCGGTAAAATATTCAAACAGACTTTCAAGAAGGAGCATAGCCTTTTTTTCTTCTTTTTTAGCCGCAGAATTAACATAGACATTTTCAAATAAAAATGCTCTCAGCTCATCCGTAGCTTCTGATATCTCGGGAGTCATTGATATTCTGTCAGAATCAAAGCTTGCTTCGATCACTGAGGTCACCATTGTATTTATTCTTCCGCTGTGCGTCTCGCCGAGTATATCGCGCAAAGGCTTCGGAATATCCGAGACCGACAGGATACCCGCTCTGCACGCATCGTCAATATCGTGATTGATATATGCAATTCTGTCTGCAAAGCGCATGACGGCGCCTTCAAGTGTTGCCGCCGTATTATCCCCCGTATGATTCACAATAGCATCGCGGACTTCCCACGTCAAGTTCAGCCCGTCTCCGTCATTTTCCAGCTTTTCAACGACTCTGAGACTTTGCTTATAATGAGTAAAATCCTCGGAAAAGCATTTCTGCATTACACGTTCGCCTGCGTGACCGAACGGAGTATGACCGAGATCATGACCAAGCGCACCGGCCTCGCAAAGATCTTCGTTAAGCATCAAAGCCCTTGCAATAATACGTGCTATCTGAGCTACCTCAAGCGTATGAGTGAGGCGGGTTCTGTAGTGCTCTCCCGCCGGAAGCAAAAAGACCTGTGTTTTGTGCATAAGCCTTCTGAAAGATTTAGAATGGATAATGCGGTCGCGATCTCTTTGAAATTCCGTTCTGTTGCAGCACGGCTCGCAGTAAAATTCTCTTCCGCGTGTATTTCTTGTAAGAAAAGCGCGTGCGGACAACGAGCGTTCTTCACGCTCATAGAAGATGTCTCTTATAGTTCTGACGTTGTCATCCATAAACAAAGCCAACCTTTAGCACAAATATTCGACTCTTAATATACGCAAAAAATACTTTTTTTACTTTTTTGCTCAGCAAAAATATATTATTTGGAATGAAATGTTTAATCAGCGGACGGAACACGGCGTTCTTCTTCACGAAGAACAGATATATTACCCATTCCTTTTGTAAGATCGGTAATATATGCGGAAATACTATCAAAAGTATCTCCGCTCAAAGCTGCGGTCAGCGAGACTTTGTCGCTGAACTCGACATTTTCTTCAGGAATTCCTTCATTCGCCAGCTTTGAAGAAAGTTTTTGATATTCCGAATATCCGAGCTCTATTCTTACTATCTTAAATATTCCGTAATGAGCAAAGCCAGACGCTTCTACAGCAGCTCTCGCCGCAGCGGCATATGCTCTTGCAAGTCCGCCCGTACCGAGGAGAACGCCACCGAAATATCTTGTAACAACTACACACAAATCGTCTGCTCCGCACATTTTAAGCGCGTTCAAAGTTGGATATCCCGAGCTGCCCTGAGGTTCGCCGTCATCGCTGCATCTTGAAATCGCACCGCCGCCGATATAATAGGCAAAAACATTATGCGTTGCGTCTGCATAAATTGCTTTCATTTCCGAAATAAAGGCATTTGCCTCCGATTCATCTTTTACAGGAGCCGCATGTCCGATGAATCTTGACTTATTGACAACAATTTCCGCATCTGCACATTTCAAAAGTGTTATTTTTTCTCTTATGCTCTTGTCTTTCATTAATTATTGAGATGCCTTTCTCAAAGTTTTGCCGCCGTATTTCGATTTATTCCTCTGTTACATATTTGCCGAATTTGCCATACAGTCTTTCGTCAAGTACAGCCTTTATTTCAATACTGTCGGCAGTATAGTTTATCTCAACATTTTCGGCAGACATATAAATTTCATTGACTGCCGCGCCCGCCGACTGTGGAAGACTCAATTTTACTGTGCGCTTCCCTGCCATAAGCATAGCTTCAAGAGCAGATATCATATCTTCTACTCCTTCGCCTGTTAAAGCTGAAATTGCGGCATAATGCACATTCGAGTCCGATTTTTTCAGCTCATTCAGCGCTTCGCTGTCAGCCTTGTCGCACTTGTTAAGCACATAAAGTTTCGGTTTATCTCCTGCGCCCAGCTCTTCAAGGAGATTTTCCGTTACACTCAAGTGATCTGAAAATGCAGGATCGGACGCGTCTATTATTATCATGAGTAAATCGGAATAGACAGCTTCCTCAAGAGTCGAGCGAAACGCTTTTATAAGATGATGCGGAAGCTTTCTTATAAATCCCACGGTATCGGTTAGAAGTATATCAGCTCCGCCCGGAAGGGTATATTTTCTTGTAGTTGTGTCAAGCGTTGCAAAGAGCTTGTCCTCGGCAAGTATTCCCGCATCGGTCAGTCTGTTAAGCAAAGTCGATTTGCCGGCGTTCGTATATCCGACAATAGCGCATCTCTTGATTCCCGAACGCTCTCTCGAACGTCGTATTACGGCTCTGGAGCGCGCAACTTTTTCAAGCTCTGTTTCAAGAGAGGCTATACGCGCCCTGATACGTCTGCGGTCAAGTTCGAGCTTGGTCTCTCCGGGTCCCCTTGAACCGATAGAACCCGATGCCGCGCCGCCGAGACGCGACATCTCGCGTCCGTGTCCGACAAGACGGGGAGCCGTATACTTGAGCTGAGCAAGTTCTACCTGCAGAACTCCCTCGGCAGATCTTGCATGCGATGCAAAAATGTCAAGAATCAGCATACTGCGGTCTATAACCTGCACATCTCGGTCTATCTCATCTTCAAGCGATTTTATCTGAGACGGGGTAAGGTCGGTATCAAAAACCACGAGATCAGCTTCAAGAGTACTGCAAAGCTCATTCAGTTCAGCGCACTTTCCGCTGCCTATAACAGTGCGTCTGTCGGGAGCGTCCCTCATTTGAGTCAGACGAGCCGAGCATACGGCGCCTGCCGTTTCTGCAAGCCGTTCAAGCTCGTCAAGACTTACAGAGGCTTCCGCTTCACTGTCCGAATCATAAACCGCGCAAAGCACGGCTCTCCGCTCTTTATTATTTTCCGTATCAAACAATGTACGTTCTTCAGCCATTTTGTCACCGTTCCTTTCAATAATATTCTTCAAAACCAATCAAAACAAAAAAAGTCGGACAGGAGTGCAGATTACTAAGACCCGCTTATCCTGCCCGACAATTCACGGACAAAACAGTACGTAAATTACTTACCGCTCTTTTCAAGACGCTTCTTGAACTTATCAACACGACCGCCTGCGTCAACAAACTTCTGCTTACCTGTAAAAAAAGGATGGCACTTTGAGCAAATGTCAACACGGATCTCGCCGCTTCCGTCTATCTTTGTAGAACGAGTCTTAACAGTTTCGCCGCAAGCGCAGCGTACAGTTACTTCTTCATAATTCGGATGTATTCCCGACTTCATATCATTCACCTCACATAAAGTTACTCACGTAATGATGATTATATCATATCTGAATTGATTTTGCAATAGTTTTTTGAAAATTAGAACTGTATTTTGCAATATTTCGCGTTTTAATGAATATTGCGCTCATTTTTTACGTGCTCTTGCTTTCCGTTTTTATTATCGGAATTTGATATTTTCTCGGAATTATAATCTATAAGACAGTGCAGCGCCATTACATATCCGTCAAATCCGAAACCCGCATATGTCTTGATACATGCCATTCCGGCATACGATACCTGTCTGAACTCTTCCCTCTCGGAGACTGCCGAAATGTGAACCTCCACTGCGGGAATACCTACAGCCTTAAGCGCATCGAGAATAGCCACGCTCGTGTGCGTATACGCTGCGGGATTTATGATAATTCCGTCACAGTCTCCGTATGCCTCCTGTATTCTGTCTACAATCGATCCCTCATGATTGGACTGAAAGAAATCTATTTCTACTCCTGCTTCAAGAGCGGCATCCGTGACTGTACGCATAAGGTCTTCATATGTATCGTGTCCGTAAATATTCGGTTCGCGTATTCCGAGCATGTTTAAATTCGGCCCGTTAATTACAAGTATTTTCATGATTGCAGTGAACTTCCTTTTATTTTTTCAGCCGATAACCTCGGAATAGCTTCCGAGATAGCGAAATTCTTCGGACATATTATCAAGCTCGCAAATCAGTCTTACAAACTCCGACGAATATATTGACGTTTCCAAATCAAAATAAAACATAAACTCAAAATCGCGGTCAGGCATCGGACGGCTTTCAAGCTTTCTGAGATTTATACCGAGTGCGTATATTCTCGCAAGTATCTTATACAGCGCACCGGGTTTATGAGATACAACCATCATAAGGCTCGTTCGGTCTGCTCCGGGATATATCTCAAGATTTTTCGATATACATATGAACCTTGTATGATTGTTATCGTTATTCTGCACGCTCCTTTTGAGGCACGCAAGTCCGTAAAGCTCGGCGCAGGCATATGAAGAAAGCGCCGCCGCATCCCGTCTGCCCGATTTTGCTACCATTTCAGCGGCAATCGCAGTATTTTCACACGCTGTAACCTTTACATTCGGCAGTGAAGACAAAAACTCTGAACATTGGCTTATCGCCTGCTCATGAGAAAATATCTCGCGTATTTCCGACAGCTCAACTCCCTTATTAACGAGCAGATTATGGTCTATCTTGATCCTTGTGCTTCTTACTATAGTGAATTTTTTTGAAATCATAAGGTCGTATACACGATTGACAGAGCCTGCCGTTGTATTTTCAAGCGGAAGCACACCGTATCGGCAAAGACCGCTCTCAACAGCATTGAAAACAGCTTCAAAGCTGTTCATGTACATAATTGAGGGAGACTTAAACAGTTTTTCACACGCCGCCGTCGAATTTGCTCCCTCAACGCCCTGACATGCCACTGTGCATGACGTCGGAAAAAGCTTAGTTGTGTTATCTATCGCCGATGTGATTTCACGGTACAGCTCTGTTTCGGTATGATTAAGTGAGGACTGATAAGAGCGGCTCAGCTCAAAAATCAGGGAATAGAGAACCCTCATATATTCCTTCATTTTATCGCCCGCCATATCCGATATTTCTGCGAGCTTCTCTCGCTCGCGCTTGGAATCAAGTATCGGAAGACCGTTTTTCTTTTTGTACTCGGCTATCTCTCCCGCTATATCCATACGCTTTGATACAAGCTCGATAAGTGATCTATCGATCTTGTCAATTTCAACTCTCAGTTCATTAAGATCCATTTATTAAATTTCCTTTCATAATAGCCGTAATTTCGCTGCTCAAACATTGATCTCAGCGCCGTTTTCAAGCATAGCGTCAAGAACGGCTACTGCGCAGGCAGCTTCAACGCACGGAACGGCGCGCAGTGCAACGCACGGATCATGCCTGCCGTGTACAGACAGCTTAGTTTCACTCATATCAGAGAGTCTGACACTGACCTGCTCGCGTGCAATTGACGGAGTCGGTTTGAATGCGGCTCTGAATACAACAGGCATTCCCGTTGTGATCCCGCCGATAATTCCGCCGTGATTGTTGGTTTTTGTTCTGACCTCGCCGTTCTCTATGCAGTAAGCGTCGTTGTGCTCGCTTCCGCGCATTGCCGCCGCTTCAAATCCGCGTCCGAATTCGATACCGCGGACTGCCGGAATTCCGAACACCGCCGACGCTATTCTGTTTTCCATACCGTCAAATATAGGATCGCCCAGACCAACGGGAAGTCCCTCTGCTCTGCACTCCACTATCCCTCCGACGGAATCAAGCTCGCATCTTGCTTTATCAATCTGAGCAAGCATTGCTTCACGGTTTCCGCGAACTCCTCCGACCTCGATTACTTCCGCAGAAATCTTAACGCCGTTTTTCTCAAGCAAACCTATTGCCAGCGCTCCTGCTATGCAGAGAGGCGCTGTCAGTCTTCCCGAAAAATGACCGCCGCCCGCAAAATCATTGTGTTCTCCGTATTTCATCAAAGCTACATAATCAGCATGAGACGGGCGCGGAACATCGCTTACACCGCTGTAGTCGGAGCTTCTTGTATTGCTGTTGTAAATCAGCACCGTAATCGGGGCACCGCATGTATATCCGTCTCCCGAAAGTCCGGACACAAATTCAGGCTTATCCGCTTCTTTTCGCGGAGTTGAGCGGCTGTCCTGTCCCGGGGCGCGTCTTGCCATAAAAGCTCCGAGTTTATCAAAATCAATTTTAAACCCTGCGGGGAATCCGTCTATACACACACCGATAGCAGGTGCGTGCGATTGACCGAATACGGATATTTTAAGTTTTCTGCCGTATATACTGCTCATTATGTGCTATACCTTTCATCATAGTTTTGAGGATTAGTCTTTAGTCTTTTTACTTTATTCAATCGTTATTTTTCCGCCCAGAGATTCAAAATCATGCCAAAAGTCCGTGTACGACTTTGAAACTACTTCGGCATTCGTTACGGTTACATCTTCCTCACAGAAAAGAGAGGCGAGAGCTGCGCTCATTGCTATTCTGTGATCTCTGAAGGAATCTACCATACCGCCATCAAGTTCTTTAACAGATGGATTTCCGACAATTGTGAGTCCGTCTATCTCTTCCTTTACATCTGCTCCGAGCGCATTCAGAATACAGCTTGTAGATTCAATGCGGTCGCTTTCCTTTATTCTGAGCCTCGCAGCGCCTGTAATTTTTGTTACTCCGTCAGCTCTTGCCGCAAGCGCCGCTATAACGGGGACAAGATCGGGAATATCCTCTGCATTTACGGCAATCCCGCGAAGCTCTGCACGTGAAACCGTTACGGCGTCAGAGTTAATTTTAACATCCGCCCCCATATCGCGGAGGACGTCGAGAATTCGTCTGTCACCCTGAGCTGAATTTATGTCAAGACCGACACATGTAATCCCCTCATCACTCAAAGCACCTGCGCACAGCCAGCATGCCGCTCCCGACCAGTCTCCTCCGACAGCAAGGCTGCCCGGTGACTTATATTTTCCCGATACTGTGATAACACTATTATTTATATCGACTGTAACACCGAACGCTCTCATAGCGCAGACGGTCATCTCGATATACTTTTTCGATTCGGTCTTTCCTGTAAGCTCAATTGTTCCGCCGTCCAAAACGGGAAGCGCCATAAGAATACCGCTGATGAACTGTGAAGATATATTTGAAGCTATTTTGTAACTGTTTCCTCTCATCGCGCCGCTGCAAAACAGTCGGCTGCCTTCTTTTCTGAGTGTACAGCCGTGATTTTTCATTTCCTCGTCAAGAGGATAAAGCGGACGGTCGGGAAGTCTTTCTTCCATAAAAAACTCCGCGTCTGCGCCGAGAGACGCCGCAACAGGCAAAAGAAACCTGAGCGTTGAGCCGCTGTCACGGCATCTGAGACACGGATTTTTCACGCACTCAGCTATAGGCTCGATTTTGAAGCCGTATTCCGTTTCCGTAATCCCTGCCCCGAGCGCACGCATACAGTCAACGGTTGCCGCAATATCGCTTGATATGCTGTTTACGCGGATCTCCGTCGGCTTATCCGCTAAGGACGCGCATATTATATATCTGTGCGCTTCCGATTTGGATGATGGGATCAACACACGTCCGCTGAGAGATTTACAGATTTTGTCCTTATTTTTTATTGATACGGTCATCTTATTTCCCTTTCATATACCGTGAACAAATCATTTTTTCCTCATGTTTCCGTCTACTTCTTCCTTGCGCCGGCGTCCGTCGTCAAGCAGTTTCCAAAGCCTTTCACTATCTTCGTCGGCTATAGCGTCACGGTACATGGTAAGATTTTCAATTACAGTGTCAAGCTCAAACAAAAGCGGCTCACGGTTTTCGAGAAACAACTCGCTCCACATGGTAGGATTGAGCCATGCAACGCGCGTCATATCTCTGTAGCTTCCCGCAGAAAATCCCCTGTGCTGAGACGCTGTCGGACTTTTTATATATGCACTCGACACAATATGCGCAAGCTGTGAAGTAAAAGCTATCATTTTGTCGTGCTCTTCCGCGGTAGTTACGGAAATCGAACCGAATCCTACAGGTGAAAGAAGAAATTTTATATGATCAAGAAGTGTAATATCATCAAATTTAGGCGGAACAATAACCATGGGCGCACCGATAAACAAATCGGCTCTCGAATATTTGAATCCGGAATTATGCGTTCCCGCCATCGGATGTCCGCCGACAAAGGTAAAACCGTATTTTTCAGCAGCCTCAAAACCTGCGCGGCAAACCGCGGCTTTTGTTCCGCAGCAGTCTATAACAAACAGATTTTTCGGAAAATATTCTGCATTTTGATTTATATAATCTATTGATGCTTCGGGATATGCAGAGACTAAAATCAGATCGCACTCTGCAAACTTATCCCGTGTAAGCTCTCCGTCAAGCACATCGGAAAGTATTCCGAATTCCGTCACGGTATGATTTTTGTCGTATCCGTACACGGTGTGTCCGGTTTTTTTATACGCCTTGGCTATCGAACCTCCTATAAGCCCGAGACCGACAACGCCGACTGAAAAAGAAGTTTTATCACACATCATAGTACGCCTCTGATCTGCATAATACGCTTTGCTGTTCTGTCAAACTGATCGGGAGTAAGAGACTGAGCTCCGTCGCAAAGAGCCTTCATCGGATCGTTATGCACTTCGATCATTATTCCGTCTGCTCCGCATGCCGCAGCGGCAAGAGCCATCGGCTCAACTAATTTGGAATGCCCCGTAGCATGGCTCGGATCGATCACAACGGGAAGATGCGTCATCTCATGGAGAAGCGGAACTGACGAAAGATCAAGTGTATTTCTCGTATATGTTTCAAACGTGCGTATACCGCGCTCGCACAGGATAATATCGGAGTTCCCCCCCGCCATTATATATTCTGCGCTCATCAAAAGCTCTTTGAGCGTGCTTGCCAGACCGCGCTTTAAAAGAATCGGCTTACCTGATTTTCCGAGTTCCTTTAAAAGTTCAATATTCTGCATGTTTCTTGCACCGACTTGAATTATATCTACGTTCTCGAAAAGAGGCAGGTGGGAAGCGTCCATAATTTCCGTTACGATAGGCATACTCGTTTCTTTTTTCGCTTCGAGAAGAAGTTCTATACCGTCGGCTTTAAGTCCCTGAAAATCATACGGAGATGTTCTCGGTTTGAACGCGCCGCCGCGAAGAAACGCGGCACCTGATGCGCATACCGACTTTGCCACAGCTATGATCTGCTCTCTTGATTCGACAGAGCAAGGTCCTGCGATCAGCGCAAAATTTCCGCCCCCGAGCTTCACCCCTCCGACATCTATCACAGTATCGTCAGGATGAAATTTGCGGCTGCACTGCTTGAACGGCTCTGTAACTCTCTTTACCGAATCAACAATATCAAGGCTTTCGATAAGATCCATGTCTATTTTTGCTGTATCTCCGATAAGTCCGATTACGGTATAATCATGTCCATCGGAAATATGTACGTCTATTCCCTGTCCGCGAATCCATTCAACAAGATTATTTCTCTGCGACTCTGTTGCGTTCGGTTTGATTACAGCTATCATATTTCAATTCCTCTCCTTACTGCCGAGATTTTTCAATAAATCATATCTGAAAAGCGAACAGCTCGATATTCTCGGCTTGTGCAAAAATAAAAGCCGCACAGGATATGTGATCCGTGCGACAAATGACCGTTTTCGTCGGTCTAAACCGAATGTTATCTTCCGTTTTTGACATTGCAGCACAAACCACCATTACCCTTATCAAAAAAGTAATAGTCAAAATAATATGTGCTAAAGCTGATTTTACGGATCATAACCTTCCTCCGACTCTTTTTTTTAAGTATACAACCGCTGCGCAATTTTGTCAATAGATATATTGTGATTTTTTGTTTTCAGATGCAAATATTTTTATTACGGTAATATAGTTTCACTTTAACATATATATTGACAGAGCCGTAAAGCAAAAAAAATAAAAATTTGTTGAAACTTTTACTTGAAATTCACAGCAAATCGGAGTATCATTATATCTAATCGGCAACCATATAATTTTGCCGACTCAATGTTCCGTCGGAACTAAAATAAGGAAAGGTATGATTAACACATAAGCTATGAAACACAACAAAAAAATGACCGTTGTCATACTTCTCATACTCGCAGCGATCGGCTTTGGAGTATGTATAGCAAGCTCGCCTCATTTGCAGCATGCCGAATCTATCAAAGAGACGATGCGCGACGCAGTTCTTCATGAGAGCGGAAAGATATCCTTATTCGGTATCAAGGATGTGAATCCTGCCTTAATATCTGCCTTTTACGTTACGGGAACTCTTCTGCTTGCGGCAGCTATGATCAGAATTTTCGTAATACCGCGCTTCAAGCTGATTCCGGGCCGATTTCAGATCCTTCTTGAAAAGCTGGTGGATTTTTTCGACGGACTCGCAAAGTCAAACAGTCCTCACAAAAACGGTTTTCTCACCGTTTACATCTTTTCGGCGGGTATTTATATTTTTGCAAGCACGCTGTTTGAGCTTTTCGGGCTTCAGGCAACAACCGTTCTCGGGCACTCGATAGCGCTTCCAGCCCCGCTGTCCGACATCAACGCCGCCATAGCGATGGGTTGTCAGTCATATCTAGTAATACTTTCGGGGGGAATTGCCGCAAACAAATTGCGCGGAGTCGCCAGTACGCTTAAAGAGTTTTCGCTTCCGATATCAATGAGCTTTCGTCTCTTCGGCGCTCTTTTGAGCGGACTTCTCGTAACTGAGCTTGTCTATTACACAATGTATCTCAGCTTTGTGCTTCCCGTTATTGTGGCTGTTCTCTTTACTCTTCTTCATGCGCTTATTCAGACATACGTGCTTACTATGCTTACTTCCGTATTCTACGGAGAAGTAACCGAGCCTCACAGAAAAAAAGAGAAAAAGCATAAAAAAGCTGTTTTGAACCGCGCATAAATTTTGCAAAGGATTCAAGAGATAAAATAAACCCAACAATAAATTTCGGTAAACAAAAAATTTCAAAACAATGCCGCCTTAGCACGGCAGAACGGAGATAATCATGAAAAAAATTCTTTCACTTATTCTTATACTTACATTTGCATTTATGACCACAATGAGCCTGATTCCGACAGTCGGCGCAGTCGGAGACAACGACGGTGCTGAGATTTCTCAGGAGGTTACCGCCGAAACAACAGACAATGCGTCCGGTTCTAAAGCGCTCGCTGCAGGAATCGCCATCGGACTTGCAGCCGCATTCGGAGCGCTTGCGATGGGTATTTCCATTGCAAAAACATCTGACGCAATTGCTCGCCAGCCGGAAGCTGCCGGTCAGGTCAGAAGCTCAATGATGCTCGGACTTGTATTTATTGAAACCGCCATTATCTATGCTCTTATCATTGCAATACTTATTATATTCGTTCTCTGACAGACAGATCCGACGGTGATATTATAATAATTTCAGAGAAGGCTCTGTCTGTATGGCTCAATCATTGACAGAGCAGAAAGGTATAGGCAAATTTATGAACATCCCGCTTAATATAGATATTCAGCAAATTTTTCTTCACATATTTAATTTTGTACTGCTTGCCCTCGGTCTATATATATTGCTGTATAAACCCGTAAAAAATTTTATGGATAAAAGAAGCAGTTATTATGAAGACATGGATCGCGAGGCTCGTGAAAATTTAGCTTCGGCGGAAGCTATGAAGGCTGAATATACGGAAAAAATGTCGCATGCAGAAGAAGAAATAGCAAAATCAAAAGCAGATGCTGCCCGCAGCATTGATGCAGAGACAGAGCGCAGACTCTCCGAAGCTGATAAAAAATCTGCAAAAATTCTGTCAGATGCGGCAGCTGATGCGCGTGCCGAAAAGGCAAAAATACTCGCAAGCGCGCATGAGGATATTTCCGAAATGATAGTTACGGCTGCTGAAAAGCTGATGCTTAACAGCCCGACTGACAGCTCCGAAATTTTCGACCGATTTCTGAACAGCGTGGGGGAGGATTCCGATGCCGGCGGAGAAAATAAATAAGAAAGCTTTTTCGGAAGCAGAGCTTACCTGTAAAGCTGCTCCGAGCGCTGAGCAGCTGGAAAAGCTGCGTCTGTTTATAAGCAAAAAATACGGCGTTGAAGATACGCCTAAAGTAATTATTGATGAATCGATAAGCAGCGGATTTATACTGACAATCGGCTGCGACGTGTATGACTGGACGGGGAGCGGACGTCTGGGACAGCTGAAAAAATACCTGAGGGAGACCGCTTCTTCGGGTAATATCGGAATTTCCGAAAGCACTGTAATTCCGCTGATGAAGAGTAAAATATCAGATTTTTCTTTGGCAGCCGAAAACGCAGAAATAGGTACTGTTATTACTGTCGGAGACGGTATTGCAACTCTTTCCGGACTTGAGCATGTGACTTACGGTGAAATTATAATATTTGACTGCGGAATACGGGGAATGGTGCAGGAGCTCGGAAGAGACAGCGTCGGCTGTATCATTTTCGGCGATGACTCCGAAATATGTGAAGGCTCTAAAGCATCAAGAACGGGTAAATGCGCAGGCATCCCCGTAGGAGAAGAATATCTCGGCCGAGTTGTGGATGCGCTCGGTTCTCCGATTGACGGAAAAGGAGAGATAAAAACCACGGAATACCGCCCGATCGAAACACCCGCGCCCGGAATTATTGACAGACAGCCTGTGTGCGAGCCGCTTGAAACCGGAATTTTAGCAATAGACTCCATGTTCCCGATAGGGCGCGGTCAGCGTGAGCTCATAATCGGCGACAGACAGACAGGTAAAACTGCAATCGCTCTCGATACGATACTTAACCAAAAAGGCAAAGACGTTATCTGCATTTATGTTGCAATAGGTCAAAAAGCAAGCTCAGTCGCACAGCTTGCCGATAATCTGAAACGCCGCGGCGCTATGGATTATTCGGTTATAGTCAGCGCCGGCGCAGGAGAAAGCGCTCCTATGCAGTATATAGCTCCTTATGCGGGCTGTGCAATAGCGGAATATTTTATGAATGCGGGACGTGATGTTCTGATAGTTTACGACGATCTTTCAAAACATGCAATAGCGTACCGTTCTATAAGTCTGCTTCTTGAACGCTCGCCGGGACGCGAAGCATACCCGGGAGACGTATTTTATCTTCATTCAAGACTGCTTGAACGCTCGGCTCACTTGTCTGATGAAAGAGGCGGAGGAAGCCTGACTGCACTGCCGATCGTTGAAACTCAGGCAGGAGACGTTTCCGCTTATATTCCAACTAATATTATCTCGATTACCGACGGTCAGATATTCCTTGAAAGCGATCTTTTCTTTGCGGGACAGCGTCCTGCCGTCAACGTAGGACTTTCTGTTTCACGTGTCGGAGGAGCCGCTCAGACAAAGGCCATGAAAAGTGCTGCGGGAACTGTCAGGCTTGATCTTGCTCAGTACCGCGAAATGGAAGTTTTCACTCAGTTCTCAAGCGATCTTGACGCGGCTACAAAGGAACAGCTTATGTACGGTCAGGGGTTGCTCAGAGTTCTCCGACAGAGTCAGTACCGACCTATGTCTATTTCCGCTCAGGTCATAATCCTCGCTGCGGCAACTGCTCATGTTTTATCAGACATTCCGGTAAAGCTTATCGGAAAATTCAAGGATGAGCTTACGGAAAACATAAAAAAAGACCGTCCCGATATTTATGCCGAAATTTCCGAAAAGAAAATTCTTGAAAGCGAGCTACGCCGTCAGATCGTTGAATACGCTAAAAAATTCAAAGAAAATTTTCTAAAAATAAATTTGTGAAAGGCTAAGTGTTATGCCAAGTACCAAGGAGATCAAGAATCGAATAAAGAGTATACGCGATACCCGCAAGATCACTAACGCAATGTATCTGATCTCCTCAACAAAGCTGAGGCGGGCAAAAAATGATCTTGACACAACGCGTCCTTATTTTACAGCGCTGCAAAAAGAAATAAAACGTATATTCAGAACTGCCCCGAATGTTGACAGCAAGTATTTTTATCCTCCCGAAGGCTCTGAAAAGCTGAAAGGCACATACGGCTGTCTTGTTATAAGCTCCGACAAGGGACTTGCGGGAGCTTACAACCATAATGTTCTGAAAAAAGCTCTTGAAATGATCCGGTCTCATACCGACACGAAGCTGTTTGTTGTCGGTGAATACGGGAGGCAGTTCTTTGTAAAGCATCACATACCGATTGAAGAAAGCTTTCTCTATCCTGCGCAGAATCCGACAATGCAGCGCGCTCGTGAAATTTCGGTAAAGCTTCTTGAAAGATACGATTCGGGAGAATTCGATAAAATTTTTGTAATTTACACGGATATGCGTAATTCTTTGTCTGAGGAGGCTGTAGCTTCAAGGCTTCTTCCCTTTCACAGGAATCAGTTTTTTCCCGAAAACGATACAGATTCACACAAGGTATTTGAGTTTACCCCGTCTGTCGAAACAGTTTTAAACAGCGTAATACCGAGCTATATTACAGGATTTATTTACAGTGCGCTTGTCGACAGCTTTTGCAGCGAGCAAAACGCAAGAATGACCGCTATGAGCGCGGCAGGAGACAATGCTGATAAGATTCTGTCAGAACTGAATGTACAGTATAACAGAGTCAGACAGGCGGCAATAACCCGTGAAATAACCGAGATCGCCTCAGGAGCTAAAGCTCAAAAAAACAACAGAAAGAAGAGATAAACACTTGAATAAAGGATTTATTGTACAAATTTCAGGTCCTGTTATTGACGTTGAGTTTCCGGAAGGACAGCTTCCGCGTCTTAACGAAGCTCTGAAGGCAGAGCTTGACGGTGAAGTCCGAGTACTGGAAACTGCACAGCACATCGGAGGGAGAACTGTAAGGGCGATAATGCTTTCGGTAAGCGAGGGTCTTTACAGAGGTATGAGCGTTACCGCTACGGGCGAAGGAATAAGCGTGCCTGTCGGGAAGAAAGTTCTCGGGCGAATGTTCAATGTACTCGGAGAGCCTATCGACGGAGAAGCGCCGCTCGAAAATGCCGAAAAAAGATGTATTCACAGAAAAGCGCCCGGCTTTGACGAGCAGTCACCGGTTGTAAGTATTCTTGAAACGGGAATTAAAGTCATCGACCTTCTTGAACCGTATGCAAAAGGCGGTAAGATCGGACTGTTTGGGGGAGCAGGCGTCGGTAAAACGGTGCTGATACAGGAACTTATACGAAATGTTGCAGCTGAACACGGCGGATATTCCATATTTACGGGAGTCGGCGAGAGAAGCCGCGAAGGCAATGACCTTTGGTGCGAAATGAAAGAGAGCGGAGTTTCGGAAAAAACGGCTCTTGTATTCGGACAAATGAATGAAGCGCCCGGAGTACGTATGCGCGTTCCGCTGTCAGGACTTACGATGGCTGAATATTTCCGTGACGAAGAGCATAAAGATGTGCTTCTGTTTATTGACAATATTTTCAGATTTGTACAGGCGGGAAGCGAGGTCTCTACCCTGCTCGGAAGAATGCCGTCAGCCGTCGGATATCAGCCGACTTTGGCAGAAGAAATGGGGCAGCTTCAGGAAAGAATCACCTCAACAAAAAACGGCTCGGTTACATCAGTTCAGGCTGTATACGTTCCCGCAGACGACTTGACAGACCCTGCGCCTGCCCAGACCTTTACGCATCTTGATGCAACGACAGTACTTAGCAGACGAATTGCCGAGCAAGGCATATATCCCGCTGTTGATCCTCTTGAATCAACCTCAAGAATATTGCAGGAGGATGTTGTCGGAGCTGAACATTATGAAACTGCAAGAAAAGTTCAGGAGATGCTTCAGAAATACAAAGAGCTTCAGGACATTATTGCAATCCTCGGTATGGAAGAGTTGAGCGAGGAAGACAAACTGACCGTTACAAGGGCAAGAAAAATACAAAAATTCTTATCACAGCCTATGCACGTCGCAGAAAAATTCACCGGAATTCCCGGCGCATATGTGCCGCTCAAAGAAACCGTTCGCGGATTTTCTGCAATTATAAACGGTGAAATGGACGAATATCCCGAAAGCGCTTTTTTCAATGTAGGCGGAATCGACGATGTAGTCCGCAAGGCTGCCGAAATTAAAAAGAATGAAGCATAAATCGATCGAAAGGATGTGATTATGCTATGATGAAAGTCAGTATATACTCTGCTGAGGATATATTTTACGAGGGAGAATGTGAGTCGCTTATAGTTCCGACGACCGACGGTCAGTATGGCATCCTGCCCAATCACTGCGACATAATCGCCGCAATAACTCCGGGAGAGCTTCAATACAAGCTTCCGGGAGAAGAAAAAAAGCTTGCGGCTGTATCGGAAGGACTGCTGAAAGTTGAGAACGGAAACGTACTGATTCTCGTAGATACGGCAGAACGTCCCGAAGAAATCGACGCTAACCGTGCCAAAATGGCGGCTGATGCCGCCAGAGAAGAAATGCTCCAAAAGCACAGCCGCGTGGAATATCGCTCGATACAGGCTCAGCTTGCCCGAGCTATATCGCGTCTCAGTGTCAGAGAGCATGTTTTCAAGGATGAAATGTAAATATCTGCGTTGAAAAACATAAAAAACGCCGAAAATCGGCGTTTTTTATGTTTTTATATCATTTTTATGTACTGTACTCTTAAAGAAGCGCAATTCCTGCCTTACTGCATACCTCTATTGTATAAGAATCCCAAACAGACGCCTGAACTTCACCGATATGAGCTGTCTGCATCATAAGCATACATATACGCGATTGTCCGATGCCGCCGCCCATGGTAAGCGGAAGCTCGCCCGAGAGCAATTTTTTGTGGAAATCAAGCTCACGTCTGTCGTTACAGCCTGCGATCTCAAGCTGACGGGCAAGCGATTCTTCGTCAACTCTGATTCCCATGGAAGAAATTTCAAAAGCATGACCGAGAACATCATTCCATACCATGATATCCCCGTTAAGACTCCAATCATCATAATCGGGCGCTCTTCCGTCATGCGTTTTTCCCGATTTAAGATTGCCGCCGATCTGCATTATAAATGCGGTTCCGTTATCGCGTACAAACCTGTCTTCCCTTTCCTTAGGTGAAAGCTCAGAATAGCTGTCCTCCAATTCCTGTGTTGTGACGAACGCAACATCTCTGTTTATTTTGCAGTCAAGAGAGGGAAAGCGAGCCGTCAGCAGCTCGTTTGTGTCACAAAGCGCGCCGACTATAAGTCTTACGGTTTCTTCAAGATAACCGCGGCAGCGCTGAGAGCGATTTATGATTTTTTCCCAATCCCATTGATCCACATATACGGAATGGATATTGTCAAGTTCCTCATCCCGTCTTACTGCATTCATATCGGCATAAAGTCCGAAGCCTTCCCTGAAGCCGTATTTTGCAAGAGCCATTCTCTTCCACTTAGCAAGCGAATGTACGATCTGAGCATTTTCATCTGCATAGGGTATATCAAATTCAACGGGACGTTCCACACCGTTTAAATTATCGTTCAGTCCTGAGTTCTCACAGACGAACAGCGGCGCAGAAACACGCTTCAGATTTAAAGCCTTGCTCAGATTATCACTGAATGTACGCTTTATAAAATCTATAGCGCGCTGAGTATCATATATGCCGAGCCGCGGAGAATAGCCTTCGGGAATAACTGTTTTGTTCATTCTGTTTTACCAAACCTTTCATATCTCTGCTTTCAAATATTATGTATAGCATAAGATAATTATTATTTTACCACATTTCACCGCATTTGTCCACACAGCACATAAGATATTTACTACTTTGTGCAAATTACTCCGTAATATCGGCAAATTCAAAATCAATGACGCGTTTCAGATCGCAAACAGACATTTCAACCTGAAAGCCGATCTTTCCCGCACTAAACATAATCGTATCAAAGGATTCGGCAGTTGCATTAAATACGGTTCTGAACTGCTTTTTCATTCCTATCGGTGAGCAGCCGCCGTGAATATACCCTGTCAGCGGCAATAGCTCCTTTGATTTTATCATTGCAACACTTTTTTCTCCGACGGCAGCTGCCGCTTTTTTGAGTGACAGCTCATGTGTTACGGGAATTACAAAAACATAATGATTTCCTCTTGCACCGACAGTGACGAGAGTTTTAAATACACATTCGGGATCCTGCCCGAGCGATTCCGCAACTTCAATTCCGCTTACCGCTCCCGTCCCCTCATAGCAGTGAGGAATATATTTTACCTTCTTTTGATCAAGCCTTCGCATAACATTTGTTTTTTCCATGACTCTCTCCTTTAATGCCGAACGGACGGCGGTACAATAAAATCACAGCTTAAATTATATCGCATCAATGAAAAGTAAGTTTCTCACTGATGCGATACGTTTTTTCCTATAGTGAATTTTTAAGTTAAAACTATACCCCGCTCGATCAGCCGAATACATGAATATCCGTGCTCTCATCAATCTTATGATCGAGTGTCAGGCGGATCTGATACGAACCCGATACATTAGCTACAGAGCACACGATGCGTCCCGATTTCGGCATAGCTGAGCGTTCCAGTTCATACCATGAAGCTCCGTCGAATGCTTCAAGGATATAGCCCGTTTTTTCTTCCGAGTAGAAGTCAACGGTATTAAACTCATAAATACCGCCGAAATTGACAACTGCACTGTTTCCTGCATATTCAATACGAGAAACAAGATTTGATCTTTCCTTCGTCTTCTTTTCTTCCGCAAATGTTCCGTCGGGCATTTTATAAAGCTCAAAAGAATTTATTACCGGAGCTGCCGCCGCACTGTATATTACAAGGCGAACACGGTCAGATGTAACAGGCTCAAAGTACTCTGCCCATTTATATCCCATTGACTTTTTATCCGCTATAGTTTTCCATTCACCGCAGACGAAAGCTTCAACTCTGAATCCGTCTATTCTCTGACCGAGCCTTATTTCCTCGGATACCGAGAACACATCAAATGTAACAGGAGCGTCAAATGACAGCTCAAGGGATGCGGGAAGTCCGTCGCACGGCGACCAGAAGCTGTCACCGTCATTCAGAACATTTTCAGGGGTAAGATCGGCATGTCGAGTTGATGAAGCTGTAGTTTTTGCCGACTTTGCAAGGTTATTTTCAAAAATTGCCGAAATTCTTCTGCCGGCTTCAATCGCACTTGCAGCGTCTGCCTCATGGATAAGACCGCGTCTGTCCGGCGGGAAGTTCAGAAGCTCCATCTGTCCTCTGCCGACCGATTCAAACCAAAGGCGGACGAGAGCCGCAGCAGAGCGCACATCATTCACCTGATTCTCATGATAGAACCAACCCGGTCTGATAGAAACATCTACTTCAGCGGGGATAAATCTCTCACCGCAGAAATCTCCGCGGTTGAGGTGGCTCGTTTCTTCCGTATAGAGGGCGTCCTCGTTGACTGTCTCATAGCAGGGATCGCCTGCAAAGCCTTCCTCATTTCCGCACCAGCGGCACTCAACCCACGGAGTAGCTCCGATCGAACCGAATATACATGCGTGCGGCTGAAGTCTTCTGATGGTTTCAGCCCATGACTTCCAATTATACGGGGTTTCTCCTGAGCCTGCTCCGTCCCACCAGACCTCATCAATTCTTCCGTAATTTGAAAGAAGCTCTACAAGCTGATTTTCATAATAGACGCTGTATTCGTCTGTTCCCCACAGCGGACTGTGTCTGTCCCACGGAGATATGTAAACGCCTGCCTTTATGCCGTACTCATGGCATGCGTCGGTAAACTCGCGTATAATATCGCCGTTTCCGTTTTTATAAGGGCTGTTCTTTACGGTGTGCTCGCTGTATTTGCTTGGCCACAGGCAAAATCCGTCATGATGCTTTGCTGTAATGATTGCAAGCTTATATCCTGCCTCTTTAACAGTGCGTATCCACTGACGGCAATCGAGATTCTGAGGATCAAACACACTCTCGCGCTCCGTTCCCTCTCCCCATTCAAGATCTGTAAATGTATTCACACCGAAGTGAAAAAATGCTTTTCTTCCGAGCTTCAAATGCTCCATCTGTCTTTCGCTCGGAACAGCTCCGAAGGCTGAAAGATCGTATGCGTCGTATGATTTCATAAAGTGCTTAAACCTTTTCCTTTGATTTTAATAAATTTGAGTACGCGCATCAATGCGCTCTGTATAACTACAAATCAAATTATACTATATCAAATCCCGCAAGTCAATCCTAAAGCGTAAAAGTTTGAACTCTTTTATGTTATTCGCTGAAAGCCAGCGTTATAATAAGCCTCCCTTTTTCAAGCTTTGCCGATATCATACCTCCCATTTTATCCACCAGAGTTTTAGCAATGGCAAGTCCCAGTCCGGTTGAGCTTCTTGCAGAATTCACAGTATAAAATCTATCAAAAAGCTTACCGACCTCTGTTTCTCCGATTTCATGCACCGTATTTGCAAATGTAACGACGCCATTATCCGAGAGTGTTATCTCAAGATCTCCATCGCTGTATCTTACGGCATTATTAAGTAAATTTGAGAACACACGCGACAGCGATTTCCGCTCTGCATTTCTTATAATTATTTTCTCCGTTAAATTTATGACAGGCGTAATTTTTTTCTCGCTGAGCAAAGCATAAAATGCCGCAATACTTTCCTCCAAAACAGCATTTATATTCGTAGGAAAAGTCTCTATCTGCTCCGATTCTGCCGCAGTGAGCGAATATATGAACAGCTCTTCTGTGAGAGATGAGAGCATTTCCGCACGGTTTCTGATTGTTTTTATATATCTCTCCTGCTCTTCGGTCAAATTTTCGCATTCAAGCAAGTCGAGATATCCGAATATTGCACAAAGCGGAGTCCGCAGGTCATGTGATATATTTGTTATGGTATTTTTCACCTCAGCATCTCCGAGCACAAACCTGTTTCGAGCGTCACTCAGTGTTCTCAGTCTGTCATTCAATTCTGTCGCAAGTGCTTTTATATATTTATCGTCAGATGAAACATCGATAAGCGTATTTGTATCACAGGCAAGCTTTTCCGAAAGACCTGACGATATTTCACGAAGAGATTTGCGCATAAGATGCAGTTTTAACAATAAAAGCAGAATAACAACTGCTGAAAACACTGTTATCCACGGCAGAATATCCATTTTATAACCACGCCTTTCCTGCTTTAAGTAAGCTAACATCTGCTCTCCGTGCTCTTTATTTTCAGATAGCCCGGTTCTCCTGTACACAAGAGATAAGAATTGTTACTTTAAATCTTTTTTCTTAAAAATCACCATGCCTATACCGGTCACAAAAACAGTTATTAAGGTCGAGGCTATCATCGGCAAAGCTGGTTCCGTCATACTGAGATTTGCTATATTCAAACCCTGCCCCGTCGGCAGTATATCCATAGCCGCTTCGGCAATATCTCTCGACACCCCTCTCAGATATCCCGGGTTCGGTTCAGGCTCTGTCATTTCAACTCCGTTTGACGTAAGCTGATAACCGCTCATCATCTCAGGAGCTGACAGTGCCTGAGATACAGTTGTCGATACAACGAGCATAACAACAAATACGATAATTGAGATAACCGCGGAAGAAGCCTTGCTTGACATCAGCATTCCTATAAGCGTAAAAATTGCCGACATAGCGCTTGACAGCAACAATATCACAAGAATATAAATAAGCACCCATTTCGGCGGAAGATACCATTCGTTTATTAAGAACAAACCCACAAGACCGCTTAAAAGCCACACGGCAACTACTGCAAACGACGATACTATCGATGTGATAAAGTTTGACAGATATATATCGCTCCTTGAATGTCCTACAATAATTTTGTTGCGAATAGTCCCGTCGCTGTATTCGGTTCCGGTAAACATACTTATCATAACCGCAAAGAAAATTCCGAGCAGAGGAGTTAAATTAAAGTACATCTTATCAAAGCTCATCATATCTGTGTATCCCAGTTCAGCCCAGCTAAGCTCTGCCTTGCAATTCATAATCATCATAATTACAGACAGTCCCGCCATAATTACCAGCAGAGCCCCGAAAAGCTTATTTTTCCTGAGGCGGAGCATATTTGCGCGAAGCAGCTTAATCATTTCCGACACCTCCCAAAAGATTCACATAATAGCTTTCAAGACTTTCATCGCGTTCACTCATTGATATAACGGTGCAATTCTCTTTCTGCAGCGCCATTGCAAGCGAGGAAAACTCCAGCTTCGCAAAAATATCGGCAGTACTTTCCGTCAGTATCTTATAATCTATATTCATTTTGTCAAGTACTCTTGTAAGCGCTGCAATATTGCTGACTTCGATCCTGATACATTTGCGGCATGCAGCGTCAAGCTCTTCCGCGCTTATCTCCTTTATCATTCTGCCGCTGTCAATGAAGCCGTAGTGCGTTGCAAGCCTCGACAGCTCATCCAGAATATGGCTTGATATCAAAACTGTTATTCTGCGCTCGCGGTTCAGCTTGAGAATCAACTCGCGCATTTCGATAATCCCCTGAGGATCAAGACCGTTTACAGGCTCGTCAAGCACCAAAAAATCGGGATTTCCCGCCATTGCTATTGCAATTCCGAGACGCTGACGCATTCCAAGTGAAAAATTCTTTGCTTTCTTCTTCCCCGTATCCTGAAGTCCGACCAGACGAAGCAGATCATCTATGCCGTCATAGGTAGGCATACCGAGCACAGTATACTGCTGTACTAAATTTTCCTTTGCAGTCATATCGAGATAAATTGACGGCGTTTCAACTACCGCTCCCATTCTGCGCCGAGATTTTGAGATGTCGTCGCTTCCGTTTTTTCTTCCGTATAAAGTATAGTCTCCCGATGTCGGCTCCTGAAGTCCGCATATCAATCTGATAAGAGTAGTTTTTCCGGCTCCGTTCTTGCCGACAAATCCGTAAATTGATCCACACGGTATGTTCATACTCAGAGAATCGAGCGCCTTAAAGTTTCCGTAACTTTTACTGAGCGCATGTGTTTTTAATACATATTCCAACTTATTACCCAAGCCTTTCTTTTAAGATGCCTGTATTATATCAGCACACAGTAAAGATTACGGTAAAGATGTCCGTAAAGATTCGGTAAAGACTTTATCTTTCGTACATCGGCTCATGATCCTACTCCCAGCTTATAGCCGATGCCCCACACCGACTCAATATATTCCTTGCCGCACGCTTCTCTGATCTTACGTCTGAGATTGCTTATATGAATTTTCAGAGAGCTCTCCGTGCAATCAGGAGTATCGCTTCCGATTCTGTCAAGCAGGATTGATCTTGCAATAACCTGATCGCAGTTTTGCATCAGAAGCTTGAGGATCGCATACTCGGTTCTTGTAAGCTTTAGAGATTTTCCTGCGGCAAATACGCTGCGTGACACCGTATCAAGCTCAAGCAGATCAAATGAAAGTCTGACAGGAGGTGTGCTGTAATTCTTTAAATGAACTTCGATTCGCGCCGACAGCTCCCTCATGCTGAAAGGCTTTGTCACATAATCAACCGCGCCTGAGCGCAGTACGTTTACCTTATCGTCAATACCAACCTTAGCACTGAGAACAATCGTCGGGATACCGTGAATTTCAGGAAGTATTTCTTCTCCGCTCAGTCCGGGTAACATCAGATCAAGCAGGATCAGATCCGGTGTGCGCTCAGAGAGAATAAGTTTCGCTTCCGTCCCTGAATATGCACGAGTTACAGAATACCCTTCACGGCTCAAAGTTTCTTCAAGCACATTTCCGATATGTATATCATCTTCGACTATGAGTATTTTTTTCAAATTTATACCTCCTTAATCGTTCAAAGCGAATCAATGTAAAAATCCTACCGTTACAAATTTGACTGATAATTATATTATACTGCTGTGGAATTTGCAGGGCAATAGCAGTATATTTAATTTTTTCTTAAAAGCTTTAGCAAGTGTAAAAAATTCATAATAGAAAAAGTCGATTTGTGTCTTTCTCCACTTGACAATACTGTCGGGTATATTATAAAATATATAAATAAGTATATTTGTACAGGCTGTTTCAGCCGCAGAAGAAAGGCATGGTATTTTAATGAATTGTCAGACTGTTCTGATACTTGATTTCGGCGGTCAGTATAAGGAGCTGATTGCGCGTCGCGTGAGAGAATGCGGTGTTTATTCAATAATAAAGCCGTATACGATTACAAAGGAAGAAATTGAAAAAATCGCTCCTATCGGAATGATCTTCACAGGCGGTCCGAACAGCGTATATGCAGAAGATTCACCCGTTTGCGATCCTGCTATATTTGAGCTTGGAATTCCGCTTCTCGGCATCTGCTACGGAATGCAGCTTATCTGCCACATGCAGGGAGGAAAGGTCGATTCCTGCGAAAAGAGCGAATACGGCGCTATGAAAATGAATATTGTCGCTGAGTCTTCCCTCTTTAAAGGAATGAGCGAAAGCTTCAACGTCCTCATGAGTCATACGGATCGCGTATATTCTCTCCCCTCTGATTTTAAAGCAACAGCGTCAACTGATACATGCCCTGTTGCCTCATATTCATGCGATGAGCGCAAAATATACGGCGTACAGTTCCACCCCGAGGTTGAAATAACAGAAAACGGAACGGATGTTATCAGAAACTTTCTGTATGAGGTTTGCGGCGCTCTCGGCGATTATTCAATGGCGGACTACCTGAAAACTCAGATAGCTGCCGTACGTGAGCGCGTAGACGAGGACGGACGTATTCTTCTCGGATTATCTGGAGGAGTTGATTCATCTGTTTGTGCCGCTCTTCTCTCTGAGGCTGTAGGAGACAGGCTTGTATGTATATATATTGACCACGGCTTGATGCGCAAAAACGAAACTGACGAGATTCGTGCCGTTTTTGAGAAGCGCAGTCTGAATTTTGTATATGTAGATGCAGAGGAACGCTTTTTGACACGTTTGAAAGGTGTCACTGATCCCGAGCAGAAGCGCAAAATTATCGGGGACGAATTTGTACGTACTTTTGAAGATGAAGCAAAGAAGCAAGGAAATCCCGAATTCTTGGCTCAGGGTACGATCTATCCTGATATTGTTGAATCGGGAGCTAACAAATCTGCCGTAATAAAAAGCCATCACAACGTCGGCGGACTTCCTGAAAAGATGAGCTTCAAGGGAGTAATCGAGCCGCTGTCAGGACTGTTTAAGGATGAGGTCAGAAAACTCGGTATCATGCTCGGACTTCCTGAAACACTCGTACAGCGTCAACCGTTCCCCGGTCCCGGTCTTGCCATCAGAATTATCGGAGAAATTACAAAAGAAAAATGTGATATTCTCCGCGACGCTGATGCAATATTCCGTTATGAGCTCATGAATTCAAATGATGAAGCAGCAAGAGCTGATCAGTACTTTGCAGTGCTTACAGATACAAAGAGCGTGGGGGTCATGGGAGACTTCAGGACATATGACTACACACTTGCTCTCAGAGCTGTCCGCACGAGCGATTTCATGACATGTGAGTTCGCAAGACTTCCCTATGAAGTGTTGGCGCGTGCATCATCGAGAATCACCAATGAAGTAAGCGGAATCAACCGCGTAGTTTATGATGTGACATCCAAGCCACCGGCTACCATTGAGTGGGAATAAACAACAAAGGAGCGAATACCCTTGAATTATAAGGCGATATTCGCTCTTTTCTTATGCTCGCGGTACTATTTCGGTACTATTTTACGTTTCAAACGATTTGCACTATTCAGCATAATAATGGAACTGCTGCGGAAATTTGCTGATAATCTGCGCAAATTCTATTTCTTGTGGATCTGTTGACAGTAATGCAAATTCGGGATAATCTGCAAGCCATTTCTTTGCTGTGCGTGCCCTCTGTTCCTCTGAGTAATGAGGATTTGACAGACTACGTAAATACAGCCATTCGGCGCAGGAATCCATTGTAAACTCAATATCGTGCTCTTTGCAATTGTTCTTCGCCCATTCTACAACAGGCGCAAATGGCATATTCTCATATACTGTCGGCTGTCTGTATGTACCCTCGGGATAATAATATACTATGACTTCGTCTCTCATAAGACACCACGGTACTACTTCATAAAACGGTTCGTGTTTCTTACGTTCCGACAATATATGTTCTGCTCTTTCTTCAAGCTCTGTGAGCCTTGTTAAAACTGATTTATACATAATTCTCCGTTATGTTTTTTCATCTCTGATAGCTTCCTCAACAGCCGCAAGACGTGTTAAGACTTCTTCTGTTTCCGTCCATGATTTACACTGTGACATAAGAATCTGCGCTGCATTTAGTCTTATTTGCGGAGCTATCTTTTTATCCTTGGCAATACTAAGCACTTCATGCGTAATATCTGTAAGTGATAGCTGCATACGATTGAGAGCTGATCTGATCGATTCCATTTTCAAACGTGTAAGTTCTTCTTTGAATCCTTTATCATCTCTGTATCGCTCTATAGTAGCTCGTGACAGTCCTGTAGTTGCCATTATTTCCTTTATGCTTCTGCACTCTAAAAATGCCTTCAGAAGCTCGTCTTTATATTTCTTTGCCATTCTCTACACCTCGCTTATAGTGTCCTTAGTACAGAATACAGCAAGGCAAATATAGCGGCTTAATGCTCAAATACTGGAAGAACGCCGCCATTTTCGGCTTTTAGCTTTTCCCCGAATAGCCACAGAACTTTACGGCGGTATCCGTAAAAACTGTTTATGTCGATTGGTACATATTTTCGGCTATCAAGCGTCCCCCACGACCAACCTAAATGTAAGCTGTTTGTAAGCTCTACCGCTATAGTCGGATATACTTCCTGTGCCGCTTCACTGAGTAAGCTATACCAGCGCATATCACGGCATAGCTGTATCAATACTTTAACTGTGGCTTTGTCAAGTCCATAGTCGGCGTAAGTCTTGTCTCGGGTTCTCATTTGCCTTGTTCCTTCCGTATACGTTAAATAAATCGCCCTTACCCTCTCGGTAAGTGAAGGCAAGGGCGAATTTTGTTACTGCTCTTGATTATCGCTCGGCGTTGACGGCGTAGTAGTTGCAGCTTTGTATTCCTGATAATATATAGCCTTTGCTTTATTATCGAGTACAAAAGCGTCATAGCAAATACGACCTTCAACAAGTGAGCCGCTTATTCCGGGCGGGTCTTGATGTATCTTGTAGTCCTCGAGCTTTGTAGGAGCTACGCACGCACACGGATGAGCCATCATAAAGCCGAAGTCCTTCGGGAGACGCACTGACGGTACTTTGATTACCGACGCACCGTCAAGATTGGATATAACACCCTTGAGACGCATTTCATTTGATATATCTGTCTCCATAACGATATCCTTGCAACGCTTCATGATTGTGTATACGTCGGGGGATACCACTATAATGCGTCCCGTCTCAGGTACTTCCGCATTATCAAGCTCATTGCTTGCCTTTAAAATTTCCGTGTAGATATTTGTATCATCAAGAGTAACAGCTGCAGGCTTTGTTCCTGCATTATTGCACATAACGCTGTATACATAACTGTCAACCTCGGGAATTACTACTTCTCTCTGCTGACGTGCAAGTGCGGACGCTGCTTCAAGCTGCTGTGCTGTTTCGTCCGTATCGAGCTTGTCGATTGCGAATGTAAAGGAACGGTCTTTCTTAAGAGTGAATTCCTCTGTGGTTGCGTCAAGGTCTTTTATAGTGCCGTATCTGCTTGCGGTAAATCCTGCTGTCGGATTACGTTTATAATCAGTCATTTCGCTTGTGCTGATCTTGTACACCTTTATCGTGTGCGCGCCCGTCCAGCTAAAGTCCTGATTTGTAAGTATAGATTTCTTACTCTCCGTTGTAAACAGCTCGTCCACATATGGGAGAAACTGTGTAACTAAATTTATAGACATGTTATATTAACTCCTTAATCGTTTGTCAAATTCATTGCTTTTCTTATCGGGTCAGGCTTTGAGAAAAAGCCGCCCCCGTGATGCCTTTCAACAGTTGTAAAACGCGCTCTGTTAGCTTCAAGCTCCTGCTGATGCTTGTCGGGCGTGCGCTCTTTTATAAGACTGTCAATTGCATCAAGCGCCTTGTTAAAGGCTTCGTCACTTGTACAGTTTAGCGCATCAATAAGGCTCTCCGGATATCCTCTGTCGATAACCTTTTGTCTGCTGTTCAGCCGAAATTCGCGCTGTGCAAGCTCCTGTTCCTTTTTACTCAGTTCCTCTGTCGCTTTTGCCCGATCTTTTGCAAGTCTGTCCTGCACAATGCGGTTTACATCGTCCTGAGTAAAAGTCTTGTTATCCCCCTTGTTTTCTGCCGGGGTAGCTGCTGCGGTTTCTGCCGCTGTTGTGTTCATGTTCTCTGTATTCATCTGTAAACTCCTAATCTTTTACGCCGATAGTCGGCTGAATTTATATTATATAAACAGAAAAGGCGCAGGAAATGCAGCCGATCATATCAGATCAACCGATTTCCCACGCCTGTTATAGCTTCCGTACATGCAAAATCTTTTTGGAGACATTGGAGGAGAACACATACGGGGTACTAAAATACTATTCTGTTTATTGCTTACATTGTACCACAAAATGGGTAATTTGTCAAGTGATATATTGTAAACATTGTCCGTTCCGTAAAGGGGATGCCCCGAATCAAGGCGCCCCCCTCCAATTCATCTTTTTTGCTCGGAATCGTTTTCTTTTAGCTCGATATAAGCCTTTATATATCGCCCTGTCTGCGTCTTTGGTATCCTGCACCGCTTGATGTATGGGCGCAGATTTTCAATCGCTCTGTCAAGCTCAGGACGCGTCTCGCTGCTCAGTCTGATCTGTGTCATTTGATTTCTCCTTTGCTTTCGGTAATACTGATTTCAGATATGAAACGATTTCTTTCGTGCGAAGCATGCTATCACATGCAGTATCATTTTGAAAATATTCAATTTCTTGCTCGATATCTTCTTTTGATAATTTAGAAAGAAGTAATTTTTCTGCACTGGGAACAAAATCAGCTACAAGCAAACTCACTATATGGTTAAAATTTTTAGGATTCATTTGAATCGCTTCACAGCAAAGTTCGAATAAATCCTCTCTCCGCTCGTCTGCATTTTTATCTATATCCATTTTTCAATTTCCTTTCGGTTGATTATGTGTTATAATATCAGTGGTTTTAGCAGGGCACATGAGGTGTATTGAATTCCTATACCTTTATGTTTTTTACTGTATTTACCTGTTATATGGTATATTTATCTGTTTTTTATATTAAAGTCTTTTATATAAAAGTTAATCCACCTTCTCCACCCTGTACAAATAACACCTTATTTTATTGGGCTTGTTCGGGTGGATGACATATAAAAGTATAATCCACCCTTAATCCACCTTCTCCACTCAATAAAAGTTTATCATTAAAGTAGTGGTGCATTAGCAACGTCATGATGCACCACTCATGTACCATCGTTCACTCACCCTATTTGCTCCATTGATTTCTTATTGGATATTTTTTATATAGGGGGATAAGTCGCTCACGAATTCCGTGTATCTTTCTATAAGTTCGAGGCGGCACAATTGGGGCACACTGTGGAAGCTCGTCACAGACCTTTTTAAAAGCTTTTCCGATTGACCTCGCTGTTGCTCCGCCGCCGATCCTGTCCGCAAGATCGGCAGCACTCCACCAGTCCCATTTATTAGGTGGGATAGAATAGTCAAGAATCTTTCTTATTTCTTCCTCATATGGTAGCGGAATAGTAAAGCTGAAATTATCAGTTTGCAATTGCTTCATTTCCTCATCGGTCAGCCTGAACGACTTAGGATTTTCACAGTATTTTTGATAAACCTGTCCCCAAAGCTGAGACACCCATTCACGAGATAATGCAAAAAGTGACTGTTTATCAATATTTGTTATCGGAACAGTCCAAAAGCGGCGCGATCCTGTTTCATCTCTGAGATAATCCTCGGGATTTACAGTACCGCAGAATGAAGTACGTCGCGGTGACGGTGTAGCCGCTCGCGCATACGGTAATCGAATAAGATCGGAAGTCTGAGTTATAAAAGCCTTTAGGCTCGCCTGTTCTCGTTTCAAAGTACTGTCAAGCTCTCCCAACTCTGTAATCCAACCTGAGAGGGCATGTATCTGAGAATCTTTGTCCCGGACGTCAAGTACAGCACCCTCGATAAACCACTTCGGGAACGGTGAGAGCATACGGAAAAATGAAGTTTTTCCACAACCTTGCCCTCCTTGAAGAACAAGAACCCCTTCTGCACCGATAGCCTTATCAAAAGTATTCAGGGCAAGAGCAACACACTGTATCAGCCATTTTCGTATATACGTTTGATGCTTCGGCTCAGTAATTCCGAGAATGCGGTATACTTCCGGCAAACGGTCAACACCGTCCCATTTTGTCGAAATCAAGTAATTCTCTACAGGGTTATACCTATGCTCATCGGCTACGCATGCAATGTAGCTTGCGACACGAACTTCTGTTGCTCTTGTATATCCTGCACCCATGAGATAATCAGACAGCCATGTCGGAAGTATATTGGGCGCGTTTTCCTTTGAATATGGCGCAGGCATTCCCTCAACCTCCATAAGATTTGACATTGAATTAAATCTCACTGATATACCAAGCTCATTCAGTGTATCGCGTACATCTGATATTGTCAGTCGCTTACGTTTTTCACCTGCCTGCGGTTGTTTCGTTGTTGTTTTCGCCTTCTCGGATTGTCTTTCCTTATATTCCGCATCATCTTCGACCGCAGTACGATCACATGACAGTATAGCAGCCTTTGCCGTACGTTGCAGATAATCATCGCGCTGTAGTTTCTTCGCGTGCTTATCGTCCTTTAGCGCGGCATATGGCGAGCTAAGAAAAGCCGTAATCATTTCATCAGTATCAAGATTACACCAGTACGCAAGCTTATTCATGAGCGCAATATCGCAGGAACTTTCATCTGTAGTATCTCTTTGACCGTTCCATAAAGCGCGGAGCTTTGCATCTTTTTCAAGTCCTCTCTGTAAGTACGAATCCACCGTATAAGCACTTGTGGGCACGCTCAACGGCTTTTCAGCTTTCTGCTCTGCAAAATAAGAATTGTAAATTTGCAAAAGCATGTCCGAATTTTCGCAGAAATCGTATATAAATGCCTTTCGCCCGGTTACTGTAAAATACCGCCGTGCCTTGTACATCTCTATAGCTTCGCCCGTGTCCTTGTTTAGAACTGCTTTTCGACCGTCACACGGAATATCTCCGCGCACAAATATATGTAGTCCTGTCCCTGACGGCGAATATTCGGTGTAACTCTTCAAGCTATCGACAATGACCTGCGCCCAAGATTTTATCACCCCGTCCTCGTCCACAACATGGTCAAGATCAATACCGACAATGCCGCCGTTTTCGGCAAATTCAAAACCGATACCGCTATAACCTTTATCTCTGCAAGCTCTCAGAGCTTCATCAAACGTCCCCCACGTCGTCGGATTACCTGCTTTTGCTCCTTCTCCTGTACGCGGATTGATTGGGAGCTTGTCCCGTCTGCACACCCATTGCGGCAGTTTTCGCAGCTCAATAGGAATATTTTTTGAATCTCCTTTTCGATCTGTCAAGCGCCTTCCCCCTCTCGATTGTCAACGGAAACTCCATAAAGCTTTTTCTGAAAGAATGCAGCAGATACCTTGCCGGCAATAGTCAAATACCCCATGCTCTGTAATTCTTCGTTTAGTTTACGGATAATGTCATATGCCTTACTCTCCGAGACTTCCAAAATTTGCTCAACGTCTCTGACGTTCAAAAATTGCTTCATCTTCGTGCCCTCTCAATCAACAAAAGTCTGATGATACACGCTCCAAATTCCGAGCTGTTCACCGTTAAATTCAACTTCAATGCGATCATCGTCAATATCATGAAAATCAAGATATCCGAGACGGCGCAATCCTTCAACGATAGACGTGTAGCGTCCTGTTGTAGCGGTATAATTCATTTTGGGTTCATCAGTAAAGAAAGTTTCCATAGGCACTTCAAAATATGATGCGATTTTGTAAAGCCATTCGGGTTTGGGTTCAACTCCACCGCGTGCCCATCTGAGAAGTTGCACACGATCAACTCCGAGGTCCTTTGCAATACGATAGTTTGTAAGTCCTGCTTTTTCTTTTAGCTCATTAAAGTGTTTTTGAAAATTATACATTTCAAAACCTCCGAAAAAATATTGACTTGAGCTAAAAAACACGGTATAATGTAATTACCACATTGCATTAGATACAGTGCTTCAAGCTCTGTATCTATTATATCACGCATACCCGTTGATGTCAACGGGTATGCGTGTGAAATCTTGTATAAAATATTTTATTAGCAGGAGTTTTTATTATGTATAATCCACAAAAAGCGGCAGATAGAATCAAATCAGCTCTTGCGGATAAAGGAATATCAGCAAAAAAAATGTGCGAAGATTGCAATCTCGGAGTAAATACCATTTCTAACATTAGAAATGGAGATGTAAAAAATGTTGAGATATTCACAAAAATAGCTGATTATCTTGACATTTCATTAAATTGGCTTTGTGGTCTATCAGAAAAAAAGAGTGATAAGCTCAACACGTATGCTGATTTTTATAACTTAATAATTGAGATTTCAAAAGTGACAGATATGTATATCTTCGATTTGCATCCTCAATATCAATCAAACGTTCCTGTGCTATATTTTAATGACACTTCGTGTGCAATTTTTTTTAAAGATTTTAGAAAAATGAAAGCTCTTTATGATAACGGAACTATTGATGATGATATTTATAATTTATGGCGTGAAAAAATATTGTCTAAAAAAGAAAATCAAGCACAGTTAGGAAACGCGGATAAACTGCCTGATAATGAATTTACTTTTAATTCTGATGATACGCTTCCTTTCTGATTGATTTACCTATATTGCTTTATGCGCGCGTGTAACGATGTCAGCTTATGTCTCAGAGTGCACGGCGAATAGCCTTTATTCAAAAATGAACAATAGTCTTTTGATGTATTATATATTGACATTGTACATACAATGTAGTATAATGATATTGAAAGAGAGGTGTTGAACATGGCACAGTCACTTGTAAATATCCGTATGGACGAAGATTTAAAGCGTCAGTTTGACTATGTATGCGGCGAACTCGGTCTTAATATGTCAACCGCAATAACGATCTTCGCGAAAAAGATGGTACGCGAGAACGGAATACCCTTTGACGTATCGTTTGACCCGTTTTACAGCCGTTCCAACATGGCGGCTCTGTCCGAGAGCCTGTCGCAGCTCGACAGCGGTAAAGTTGTTGTAAAAACACTGAAAGAGCTTGAGGACATGGAAAATGAGTAAGCTATCTTTTTCGGAAAAGGCATGGCAGGATTATTTATATTGGCAGACGCAGGATAAGAAAGTACTGCGCCGTATAAATCAGCTCTTGCAGGATATAGAGCGAAACGGATATCAAGGCATCGGCAAGCCTGAGCCGCTGAAAGGCGATCTGAGCGGCTTTTGGAGCAGAAGAATAGACGATACTCACCGTATCGTTTATCGCGTCTCTGACGGTCTTATAGAGATTCTGCAATGCAAAGGACATTACAACGATTAAAAACCGTAAGGGGGGTAGCGTTTCGCTGCTCCCTTTTCATGAAAGGAGCACGCAATGCCGGCATACTTTGACGAAGCCACAAAGACATGGTTCTGCAAATTCTATTACACAGACTACACAGGAACGCGCAAGCAAAAGAAAAAGCGCGGCTTTAAGCTTCAGCGCGATGCTAAGGAATGGGAGCGCACCTTTCTTGAAAAGCAGCAAGCCGATATTACAATGCCATTCGCAAGCTTTGTTGAAATATACTTTGAGGACATGTCACACCGTCTGAGAGAAAACACGATCATACAAAAGCGGTATGTTGTAGATCAGAAGTTGCTGCCGTACTTCGGCACGCTCCCTCTCAACGAGATTACCCCTGCAAACGTCAGGAAGTGGCAAAACACGCTTATTGCTTATCGGGACGATAAAGGACAGCCTTACTCTGAAACATACCTCAAAACGGTTAATAATCAGCTCACAGCCATTTTTAATTATGCGGTCAAGTATTACAAGCTCTCTGAAAATCCCTGTCACCGTGCCGGAAGTATGGGAAAGAGCAACGCAGAGGAAATGCAATTTTGGACGAAAGACGAATTCAAGCAATTTCTTGAAGCTGTAGAGGATAAGCCGCAATCTAAAGCCGCTTTTCTTACGCTGTACTATACAGGTATGCGGATCGGTGAGCTTCTCGCCCTCACAATAGCCGATGTAAACGCACAGGACTGCACCATAACTATAAACAAGTCATATCAGCGCATTAACGGTAAAGACGTTATAACGCCGCCTAAGACACCGAAAAGCAATCGCACTGTAACAATACCCGAATTCCTCAAAGACGAGCTACAGGACTATATAAGCAAGCTGTACGAGCCGAAACCCACCGACAGACTGTTCCCACATACAAAACATTTCTTTGAACATGAAATGGTGAGAGGGACGAAGAACTCAGGCGTTAAAAGAATTCGCCTGCATGATATCAGACATTCTCACGCTTCCCTGCTTATTGAGCTTGGCTGCTCTCCCCTGCTGATTGCGGAACGGCTCGGTCATGAGAAGGTGGAAACAACACTAAACACATACAGCCACCTATATCCGCAAAAGCAGAACGAGATCGCCGAAAAGCTACAACAGCTCCGGTACTAAAACGGTACTAAAAAATCAAGCAAAAGAAAAAAGCACAGAAAAAACAGCCGAATTTCTCAATAAAAACGGCTGTTTATCGCTAAAAAATATGTAAATAAGTTAATTTGAATTGAGTGGGAGTGATATCAGGAATGCTGAAAAGTCTTGATATTACTGACTTTTTCAAGCTGAAAATGTCCTCGTGACAACAGTTTGACAACACTTTCAGATTATTCATAAATAAAGAGCTAACAGATTTTTGTTGAAGTCTGTTAGCTCTTTTTCGTTTTACATACCTTTAAGTCTATCCTTGAATGCTTCTACCATTGCGTCATTAAGCTCTTGTGACGGTATTTTTGCCCACTGTTGCGTTTCATCATATTTCGGGTAGTTGTACCGCCACTGGTCATATTGTTCCTTGCTGATTTCGCCGTTGCGATATTTTCTAGCTTGTTCTTTCCACGTAATCAGCATTGGCAATAAATCAGCGCCGTTCTCTTTATTGAGCTTTAGGCATACTTCCCCGTCTGCTTCACTGACGGTAATGCCGTAAATATCTTCAAGAGTAAACAGCGTGTGCATAAGACCGATGTAACTGTCAATATCGGGAACAGAAAGCGCCTGTGGTGCAACATCAAGTACCTGTGCTAAAGCCGCTGTTAAGTCTGCTTTGGGTGATCTTGTTCCTGTCTCATATTGTGCCAAGCGTACATCGGCGCTCTTTTCGGGAAAGCCCACAGCCGTACCGAGATATTTCTGCGTCATACCACGCAAAAGCCTAAAGAAATGTATTCTTTCACCTATTGCCATAGTGTTTTCACTCCTTGCCTTATGTATCTGCAAGTAGTATAGCATATAAGTTTAGGAATTGTCAAGAGGAAACAAAACAAAAAAGTTTAATATTTTCTTAAAAACCACTTGACAAAAGCAAATATGCTTAGTATAATAAAAGAGAATTAAGCAAATTTGCTCAATATAATAATTGAATGACCGTCTGAATGGGATATGACTTTGCAAGGACTTTCCAAAAGGAAACGAGCGAAGCAACGCCGCTGAGAAAGGGTCAGGCATAGAAAAACGACATTCGGATAGAACGGCAAAAATATTCGTGCAAAACTAAACTTCCGTAACTATTGATTTGTGTGGGAAAATTTTGGCTCAAAATCAAATTTTCCGTGCCAATTGATAAGTGAAGGGACTATCTCATTAACTACAAACCTGAAGAAAGGAGATTTTTATGGCAAGTACAACTTTTATGCGAGTGGAAGAAGTCGCAGAAGAATTAGGCGTATCAAAATCCTACGCCTACAAAATCGTACAAAAGTTAAATGCCGAACTGAAATCGCAGGGTTTCCTAACAATTTCAGGACGCATTAACAAACAGTATTTTTTAGAAAGAGCTTGTTACGGCTCAAACAAGAAAGAGAGGAATTAAGTAATGGCAGTTTATAAGGAAGCAAAAACAAACACTTGGAAGGTATATTACCGATATACCGATTGGCAAGGAAACAGAAAACAAACTACAAAACGAGGCTTTACTACAAAGCGTGAAGCGCAGGCTTGGGAGCGTGAACAACTTAATAAGGTTCAAGCGGATTTAGATATGACCTTTGAAAGCTTTGTTGACACATACACGGTTGATATGAAAAACCGTATCAAGGAAAACACTTGGCACACAAAAGGTCATATCATCCGCACGAAGATTTTGCCTTACTTCGGAAAGCGTAAAATCAATGAAATTCAGCCAAAGGATATTATTGCTTGGCAAAACGAGATGATCAAAAGCAAAGACAAACGTGGGAAAGCTTATTCGCCTGTATATCTGAAAACGCTGCATAATCAGCTCTCAGCTATTTTCAATCACGCAGTAAGATTTTACGGATTAAAAGAGAATCCTGCTGCAAAGGTTGGTAATATGGGAAAAGCTCGAAGTAAAGAAATGCAGTTTTGGACGCAGGATGAATACGCTAAATTTGCAAATGAAATGATGGATAAGCCACGTTCTTACTACGCTTTTGAAATGCTATACTGGTGCGGAATCCGTGAAGGCGAGCTTCTTGCTCTAACACCTAATGATTTTGATTTTGAGCGTAGAACTGTAACAATCAATAAATCATACCAACGGATTTACGGACGAGATGTGATTACCGAACCAAAAACGCCGAAAAGCAATCGCACAATAAAAATGCCTGATTTTCTTGTAGAGGAAATGCAGGATTATTTAGGACAACTCTACCACATCGAAAAGAACGACAGGATATTTGAACTTACAAAAAGTTATCTTCATCACGAAATGGACAGAGGTGCGAAAGCTGCAGGCGTGAAACGCATACGAATTCACGATCTCAGACACAGCCATATATCACTTTTAACCCAGACCATGTGCTGAAGCGTGGCGTTTATATATTGACGGTTAAGGAAAAAGACGGTGATAATGACAAAGGTTCTGGTTTAAACAGAGAGAATGT
>JAAWQR010000001.1 GCA_022800625.1 Clostridiales bacterium
CAGCTATACAGCAGAAGCAGACGAGAATGTAATTCTTGATAAGATCAGCGCAATTGTTAATGCTGAAGCAAACGCGGACGGTAAGTTTGAAAAAGTAGAAATAACAAACGGCGACGCTGTAGTAGCAGCAATGAGTGAAGTAGCGGCAGGCAGCACATTTGAAATTGATGTAGCAGTAAAGTATACACTCGGAGAATTCACAGCTGACCGCACATACAAGCTCATCTTTACACGCAAGGCATCTCCTGAAACCGGAAAAGATCCTACAGCTGCAAATATCGGTACTGTGTATGATGAAAACGGTATAAAAATATCTTATGCCAAGAAAATTGAAGTTGACGGAAAAGCAATTCTTGCTGACGGAACCGGTATTCACGGCGGACACGAATCTAAGGTTGTTCGTACCCCATACGGTACATTTTCCGTATATGTAAATGATTCGCGAGTCGACAGCGATGGTATACAGTGGGATAAATTCACTGTAATAAAAATATCGTCTGACAAATTTGAAGTAGTATTTGAAGCTGAATATCCGCACTCACAGGGAAGTTGCGCACCTAATATTTTTGCAGGTAACGGCTCTACAATTTATATTTCAATAATTTCGGTCGACCAGCCAAAGTATGTTCATCAACAGCGTCAGGAAGGCGCATGGCTGACGATCTATGAAATCAATGCTGCAACTAATGAATATCAAAGCTATCAGGCTAATCCCAATTTTGCGGTAACCGGTAAAGGCGGATACGGATATTCGCAACCTATTCCCGATATTGAAAACGGAAAGATATACGCTCTTTATACCGGCGGAGATATTCCCGGTCAGCTTGCTTGGTTTACTTTCGATATAAACAGCCATAAGTGGATGCCTGAGTGCCGCACTGTAGAAACTGAATTCAGATGTTGCTACTTTAACGCTTATGCGGACGGCAACGGAGGATTCATATTCGTAGGACAGCGTGACGTTAAGAAATCTACTTTCGCAAATCTTATAAATAATCCTGCATTTGGAGGAAGCGGATATATTCAGGATATCATTTACCTCTTCAGAGTACCTGACGCTACAAAAGAAGAAGTTATTTCAAAGATGGTAAGAGATCCGAAGTATACATCGTCTACACCTTTATCCGGACTTATATCTCAGAGAACATACGGTACTGGATGCACATATCTTGATTCTGACGGAAACTTCCATCTTCTTTACAGCAATACAAAAGGTGAAACTTCTACGCTTTACCATTCTGTATATGATAAAGAATTAAATGTGGTCTCTCCCGATAAATCAATGTTAGCCCTCTTCACGACATCTAAGACAACTCCGCGCAGACTGTTTATGACACAGGCACCCGATGGTACATTCTACATTTTTGCTTCAAATGTTCCAAAAAATGCTGCTACAGCATATACGCCTGCTCAGTTTGATATTTATAAATCTTCTGACGGAATAAACTTCACACGGTTGATAGATACAACTGTTGAGATCAAAACTGAAGATGGCACAACATTTAATTGCAGAGAAATGAAATTTATCGTTACGGCGCCAAGAAATAATTCTACCATGGATGGAACAGTCGGAATTATGTTCTATTATCCGAAAACTGAAGGCTACAGTGAGTATTATGACTACTACTATATGGCAATTGACTTTGTAAATTAAATTCTTTCGGATAAAGGTCTATATACGGGCAGGCAAGTTATTATAACTTGCCTGCCCGTTTTCCATACCCACACCGAAAAAATTTTTACTGATCGTCAGACTGCTCGTTCTTGTTCTGATTCTGATTGTTTGAGTTTTTATTCTGTCCGTTCTGCTGATTCTTATTCTCGCTGCGGTTGTTCTGATTCTGGCTCTGATTCTGATTATTCTGCTGATTATTGTTCTGATTTTCCATTTTTATATCCTTTCTTTGCATCTGCATTATTCCAGATGATTTTAAAAAATAAAGAAGGACTCTTTATTTTTTAAAGACTCACTTATTATATATTCTTTAAAGTGGGTATAAATTTATTATAATCATATTTAAATTTTTTATTCATCCAAATAAGTTTTTGCGCAGTAAAGAATTTGTGCAGCCGCTCCGCGTGTAATAATGTCGTTATATGCGGCAGTTGATACATTTTTAATTATTCCGCAAGAATTGAGAGCGTTAATATCTGAATATGCCCATGCAGGTATATTATCTAACGGAGCAAAAACCTCTGACACATCGCCGGCGGTTATTCCGAGTACACGATTAAGCATAACAGATGCTTCTGCATGCGTAATAATATCGTTCGGCCTGAAATAATGTCCTGATGCAGTCTTTTCACCTTTAATTATTCCCAGTTTATATGCCGCGGCAATATATCCTGAATATTCATCATTAATATCGCTGTCATCAGTAAATACTGTCTTTATGGGTGACAGTTTTCCTGTGCCGAGCGATATCATCATAGTTTTAAGAAAATCTGCACGACTGATTCCTTCATCAGGATCAAAGTATGATTTTCCGTTTTCGTTGATTACTTCCATAGCTCCGCAGGATATCATTGTGAGTGCTGCGTTATATGATACGTTTTCTTTCATATCTTCGAGTACGACATCGCATGAGCGCGGAATAATTTTTACAGATGCTTCGCATACATCCGAGTAGTTGCCGTATTCGTCAGTTATCCGATAGGAAAAAGTATCGACGCCGCGAACTCCGCTGTAAGGTGTATATTTAAAGCTTCCGTCTGATGAATTTGTGAGCGATACGATTCCGAGAGCCGGAAAATCTACAAGTTCATATTTAAGTTTATCTCCTTCGGGATCTTTTCCCTCCAGCGTGCCGAAGTATGATACGTCTTGCTGTGTTATTGCACGCATGTTGCTGTTTCCTGACGGCATTTGATTTTCTTCTTCAAGTAGTTTTATACTGCATGAGATAGAATATGATCTGTCAAACGTGTATTTAAATGAAGCTTCAGAAGTATTTTCAGTCGGTATAAATCTCAGCAGATCAAGATTTGATGCAGCAATAGTTTGACCGACTGAAACATTTGAAACTCCGAGTCTCAATTCTCCGTCTTCCTCAGACGGAAGTGATGTTATTGTAACCGAAGCAGGCATTATGCCTGCGGCAGCCTCAAAATCCTTTGCAGTAAAGCTTACGCTCTCACCAATAACACCCGATTTTATCATTTCACTTTCGGCGGCTATCGTATCGAGTGCAGGTGAAATTTTTCCGTCTGCGGCAAATACTGAAGCTGTTGCCAAGAGGGCTGCCGCAATTGCTGAAATATAGTATGACTTGATTTTCATTTTGATAGTATCCTTTCAAAAAAATAGTTGCAATAGAATTATTTGTTGTAACTATGCTTTTTATACGTCAATCTTATTTCGTAAGGCAGATTTTAATATTTATTTTCTATTGAAGATTGCATTCATTAATGGTAAAATAATATTGATAAAATTTGAGGAGACAGAACATATGCGCAGAATAGATGCAAACGGAATGCACATACCGATACTCGGCCAGGGCGGCTGGACGATAGGAGATGATCCGTCAAAGAAGCAGAGAGAAATCGAGGCTCTTCGTTACGGAATTGAAATCGGAATGAACATGATAGATACTGCCGAAATGTACGGTGAGGGCGCTTCGGAATCCCTTATAGGAGAAGCAATAAGCAATTATGACAGGGAAGAGGTATTTCTTGTTTCAAAGGTCTATCCCCATAATGCAGGACGTGACAAAATATTTATAAGCTGTGAGAATTCCCTGAGACGCTTAAGCACTGAATACATAGATTTGTACTTACTTCACTGGAGAGGTGATGTTCCTCTTGAAGAAACAGTTGAATGTATGGAAGAACTTGTTCGGAGCGGTAAGATACGGAGATGGGGAGTCTCAAATTTTGATGTTGCAGATATGGAGGAGCTTTTTGAGATTCCATGCGGCGACAGATGTGCGGTAGATCAGGTGATGTATAATGTCGGTTCAAGAGGAATCGAATATGATCTTCTTCCGTGGGCAAAAGATCATTCTGTGGGAATTATGGCGTATGAACCGCTTTTGCAGTCAGGAAAGCTTATAAGAATGCACCCTGACATAATAAATGATAAAACTCTTTCTGCAATATCGGAAGAAAAGGGAATTACGGTGCATCAGCTTATGCTTGCATTTGTACTGCGGCAAAGCAGCGTTTCGGCTATTCCCGGTTCTTCCAATACCTTACATATTAAGGCAAACAGAGAAGCGGCAGAAATTAAGCTGACAGAAGCTGAGCTTCGCAGAATTGACGCTGTATTTCTTCCTCCGATATGTAAAATGCACCTTGACGTTGACTGATAAATATAAACCGAGCATGAAGCGATTGATCAACGCTTATGCTCGGTTTTGAATTATATTATTGTTTGAGTATATGAGACTCAGCTCAGCCACTTGCGGCGCGCTCTTTCATATACTTCGTCAGGCAAGCCGTCAGGGATAAATCTGTTGTGCGATACATACTGGTCTCCCGCAATTTTCGGGAATGTGCAGAAAGTATCGTTTCTGTATTTATCGCGTTCTTTGGGATTGCGCAGATTCGGTATTTCTATCGGAACATTTCCGTTGACGATAGATTTATAGCCGAGTATACCCGGTATGCACATGTCGATCGCATCATATATGTTTATTGCATATTCTTTTGCAAACTCATCTCCGAGTATGCTGTTAATAAACATATGCGTTGTGCAGTAGTCGCCTCCGCCGTGTCCTGAGTTTTCAGCCTTGGGAAGAATGTGAGCAGGACGGTATATGTTTCCGACAGCTCTGTAGTTTTCTTCGGGATTTCAATATGTGCATTAATCTCGCCGTTGCCCATATCCTTAAGCGCGCCGATATCTCCGTTAAGCTGATAATTGTTTCCGGGATGGTTGTGCTTAAGGTTAAACTGAAGAGTTTTTACAAGCGCACCGTTTTCAAGTGTCAGCACTGTCATTGCATATGCGCCTGCGGTGTAGCCTTCATTGGTCAGGAACGGACGTGGCGGCGCTTCAAATGAAGTTACGCTGACGGGACGCAGTCCGGTCATAAAAAGGACAGGGCCTATTGCGTGAGAGCAATAAAAGGTTGACGGCATAAGATTGCGCCAGTGATTTCTGTCTCCCTGAGTAAGGCTTGCCCATTCTGTTGAGCAATCATGAGTATACTCACCTTCGGCATACATAAGCTCTCCTATGTCGCCGTTACGGTAGCGTTTCCTCATTTCAAGTCTTACGGGAGTATAGCAGTAATTTTCAGCAAATGTATATATCTTGCCTGTACGCTCTACTGCTTCGATCAGCTCAACAGCTTCTTTCATTGTAGCGCAGGCTAAGCATTCGCTCATCACATGCCTGCCGCTCTCAAGGAGACGAATGGCATAAGGAGCGTGCTCATTTGCGTAATTGGCAAGTATTACGGCGTCCATATCATGCTGAATGAATTCATCGAAGTCCGTGTAATATGTTATATTGCATACGCCGAATTTATCTTCAGCTTCTTTACGGCTGTGACAAAAGTGAGGTTCATACTTGTCACAGATAGCTACAAGCTCGGCTTCTCCTGTCTGAATAAGCTGACTTATCATGGTCATGCCGCGCATAGCGCCGAAGACGCCTATTTTAAGCTTTCCCATATTGTAATCTTCTTTTTATTCAAATGTCTTGATTACTTAACAAGATTACGCGTAAGCTCATATGTGTCTTTTGCGATCATAAGCTCTTCGTTGGTGGGGATAACAAGCATTCTGAGCTTAGCATCGGGAGTTGAAATATCAATTTCTTCACCGCGAAGCTTGTTCTTTTCTTCGTCAATCTCAGCGCCGAGGAATGCAAGCTTTTCCGCAACTCTTGAACGGTAGTGGGGATTGTTTTCACCGATTCCGCCCGCAAATGCTACAGCGTCGATTCCGCCCATTGCGGCAGCGTATCCGCCGATATACTTAACAAGCTGATGGCAGATTATGGATTCGATGAGCTGACAGCGTTTATCACCGTTTTTAGCACCCTGCTCAATATCTCTGTTGTCGCTTGTTTTTTGAGACACACCCAAAATGCCTGATTTTTTGTTCATTATATTGTCAATTTCCTTAGGAGTGAGATTCTCTTTTTCCATGAGCAGGGGAACGATTGCAGGATCGATAGATCCGCAGCGGGTACCCATGATGATACCTTCAAGAGGCGTTACGCCCATGGACGTATCGAGGCACTTACCGCCGTCTACGGCAGCGATAGACGAACCGTTTCCGAGGTGGCATGTTACAATCTTCAACTCTTCCGGCTTCTTTCCGAGAACGGCGGCGGTACGCATCGATACGTATCTGTGAGATGTGCCGTGGAAGCCGTAGCGGCGGATTCCGTACTTTTCATAGTATTCATACGGAAGAGCATATAGGTAAGCATATTCGGGCATAGTCTGGTGGAAGCCTGTGTCAAATACGGCAACCTGCGGGATTTTGCCCATAATTTCTTCACATGCGCGGATTCCCGTAAGGTTGTGGGGATTGTGAAGAGGTCCGAGCTCGCAGCATTCTTCAATAGCGGCGATAACTTTTTCATCAATTATAACAGAGCCTGAGAATTTTTCTCCACCGTGCAGAACGCGGTGTCCTACAGCTGATATTTCACTCATTGAGGAAATAACTCCGTGATCGGGATCGACAAGAGCGTCTGTGACGAGCTTTATCGCTTCTCCGTGATTATTCATGTGAACCTGAATCTTATACTCGTCGTGTCCCGCAGCTTTGTGTTTGAAATTTCCGCCTTCAATTCCTATGCGGTCACACATTCCTTTTGCCAGAACATTTTCATTTGTCATATCAATGAGCTGATATTTTATAGATGAACTTCCGGCATTAATTACAAGAATCTTCATTATTTGAAGTCCTTCTTTCTATGATAGATTTATGCAATAGCGTATACATTTTAACACAAACCTTTATAATATGCAAGACAGAACAAAGATAAAACTGAAATAATATTGATTTTTCGGAAATATAGGGAAGTCTCCATTGATTTGAATAAATTAAACTTTTACTTAAAGCTGATTATCTTAAAATTAAAGCAGAGTTAATTGACTGAATTGTCGGTGTGTGATATAATAATCTGTATTGTAAACTTGAAAGGAAAAACATCAAATGCAGGACACAGAAAAGAAGAATCTCTTTGAAGATATGCCTATTTCACGCGCTGTAATGACTCTTTCCATTCCGACAGTCATCAGCTCTTTGGTTATGGTGGTGTATAACCTTGCCGATACATATTTTGTCGGTCAGCTTAACGATCCTATTCAGAATTCGGCTGTTACGCTTGCGGCTCCCGTTCTGCTTGCATTTAATGCCGTAAATAATCTTTTCGGCGTCGGTTCATCAAGCATGATGAGCCGCGGACTCGGCAGGAAGGATTATGATACCGTCAAGCGCAGCTCTGCGTTTGGATTTTATTTCGCACTTATATTCGGAATACTGTTCTCTGCAGCTTATACGATATTTCATGTTCCGATGCTTCGTATACTCGGCGCAAATACCTTAACCGCCGATGCAACGAGCGAATATCTGAAATGGACGGTTACGTTTGGAGCTGCTCCGTCGATACTTAATGTAGTATTAGCATATCTTGTGCGTTCCGAAGGAGCGTCGCTTCATGCAAGTATCGGAACTATGAGCGGGTGTGTACTGAATATGATTCTCGATCCGATATTCATTATGAAAGGCGGACTTAATATGGGAGCGGCCGGCGCGGGACTTGCAACTTTCCTGTCAAACTGCGCTGCCTGCATGTATTTCTTTGTTCTCCTATATGTAAAACGCGGAAAAACTTACGTGTGCATACGACCGTCTATGTTTCGTCCGAAAAAGGAGATAACCGTAGGGGTTTTTGCCGTCGGAATTCCGGCAGCTATTCAGAATCTTTTGAATGTTACAAGTATGACGGTACTCAATAATTTTACTGCCTCTCACGGTGCCGATGCCGTAGCGGCAATGGGAATCATTCAAAAAATAAATATGGTTCCGATGCAGATAGCTCTCGGATTTTCACAGGGGATAATGCCGCTGATAAGTTATAATTACGCATCGGGAAATGTGAAGCGAATGAAAAAAGCCGCAGCTTTTGCGGCAAAGATCATGGTAGTCTTTTTAGCGTTTGTATCAGCGCTTTATTATATTTGTGCCGGAGATATTACAGCATTATTTATGAAAAATCAAACGGTAGTTGATTATGGAGTAAGATTATTGCGCGGAATGTGTCTCGGTATTCCGTTTCTCTGCATAGATTTTCTCGCTGTCGGAATATTTCAGGCTTGCGGTCTCGGAAAAAAAGCGCTTGTTTTTGCAATTTTCCGAAAGATCGTACTTGAAATACCGGCGATTATCGTACTGAATATGCTGTTTCCGCTTTACGGACTTGCATATGCGCAGTTTACAGCGGAATTTATACTGTCTATTGCGGCGGCGGTTGTCCTGCTCAGACTTTTTAAAAAGCTTGAGTCAGAGTACAGCTTAACTGAACAGTGAAACAGATAGGGCATCATTTGATGCCCTATTAAATTTTGTTATTCTGTTCTGCCGAAAACGGTAAAATCGGCGATTCCCATTGAAATTCGTCTGTTCCACGAAACAATAATGCCACTTTCATCAAATTTTACTGTCACGTCATCCGTAAAAGGAGTGGTAGTGCAAGAGATACATAGTGACAGCGTGTTGTCATCTTTCCATGCCATGCTGCCTGCACATCTTTCATAAATTAGCGTCGTGTAGCTGTTGCATTCCTCCGCTTTGATTCCCGTTTCGGTTTCGGCAAAGCATCCGTATCTGAGAGGTATTCTGACATCATGCCCGTCAATCATAATACGTACGGATTTGTTATCTGTGCTAAGATCAAACTGCATTTCGGTAATTTTTGATGCGTTTTCCGATATTTTATAATTTATACCGCTGTATTTTGAAGCAAGAGGTGAATCAGGCGCACCTTCCGGTAATCTGACCGAGAGGGAACATAGACGAGAGTTCATTTCAGCAAGCATTTCGGAGTTTTCGGGAATCGTAGAATCATGAAGTCCCGGAAGTATTGTTTCCCACAAAACATCCAGAGGCTCCTGCATATCGCCGAGTCCCTCAAACATTGCAATTACCATGTCCTCCTTCGGAAGAACGATAATAAACTGACCGCATGCTCCGTCACCTCTGTATGAGCCTTCGGGAGCGCATCTCCAGAACTGATATCCGTAGCCCTTATCCCAATCGGGCGTGGCGGGAGGAGTAGGTACTTGCTTTGAAGTTGCGGCGTCTATCCAATCACTGCTTATAAGCTGACGTCCTTCCCACATTCCGCGGTTAAGACAGAACTGACCGAATTTCGCAACGCTTTCAAGCTTAAGGTTGAATCCGTATCCGCCCGTTGATATTCCGGCGGGACATTTTTCAAATCTGTAATCTTCGATTCCGAGAGGATCAAGAAGCCGCGGCTTAAGATATTCTTCAACAGGCATTCCCGTAACGCGGTTGATTACAGCCGAAAGCATATATGTGCCGAAGGTGTTGTATGTAAATTTTGTACCGGGTTCAAAATCAACGTATGTTTTTAAAAAGACTTCCGCCCAGTCGGGCGCATCCCTGACAAAATCCGGCTCGTATTTGTGACCGCTGTTCATTGTTAAAAGATGACGCACCGTGATTTTCTCCATGTTTTCACACGGTCTGCCGTCAAGCTTTTCGGGGAAAAAGTCTACAAGCCTGTCGTCAAGCGTTATAAGTCCTTCTTCTATAGCAAAGCCGATCGCGGTAGAAGTAAAAGGCTTGCTGAGAGAATACATCATATGCGTAAGATCGGAACGGTACGGAGCATAATAGCCTTCCGCAAATACCTTGCCGTGACGGAGCAGCATAATTCCGTGAACACCAAGCTGCTTTTCTTTAAAACCGTCAAGCATTTTTATGATTGCGCTTTCCTCAACCCCGACTTCGGCAGGAGTTGTTCTTAATAATAATTTTTCTGACATAGTTTTTTGCCTTCCGAAAATAAATTCACGTCTATTATATATTATTTCAGCGTCTATTACAAGTCCAATCATAAATTTACAAATCGGAATGAATACATTATTTATTAACATTTATGATACCATGACTCAAAAATCTCATGATATACTGTAATAAAAATTAAGATTTTACTGTTTTCGGAAAGGAAAAAAGTCAAATGCCGAATTTTACAAAGATGGCTATAAAAGCATCTTTTTTAAAGCTCCTTAATCAGCAGCCGCTCAGCAAAATAAGCGTTAGAAGCATCGTTGAAGACTGCGGGATCAACAGAAATTCGTTTTATTATCATTTCAGAGATATTCCGTCGCTGATAGAAGAAATCGTGTCTGATTCGGCGAACGATATTATCGGCAAATATCCGAACATAGCCTCTGCCGAGGAATGCTTCAATGCTGCTTTTTCCTTTGCGCTTGAAAATAAAAAAGCAGTTCTTCATATTTATAATTCCGTAAACCGAGATATTTTTGAGACATATTTTATGAATATTTGTGAGCACGTTGTAACACGATATTTGGATACCGTTTTCGGTGTGGGTACAGTCAGCGATTTTGACAGAAGAATCCTTATAAGATTCACAAAGTGCGAGCTTTTCGGCTTATGTGTGGATTGGATGAGCTGCGGAATGCCCGACGGTTCTATCGAGGAGATCAAGCATATGCTGTATCTTTGCAGAGGACTTTCCGATGAGATTATAAGACGATGCAGAGAAAGTGAAAAGTAACAAAAATATCATCTGAAACAGCCGTAAGGCTGTTTTTCTTTTAGGCAAATCTGTTTTAGTGTCTGATTTTTTGTCATAGGTGAGTAATTTGTCTGTTTCAAAGGATAGCACTTGCCGTTATACTGTAATTGAAGCAGATAGTTATATATTTGTGAAATTTATAATGTACGGCTGTCAGCTGTGCTTTGTTTGAAAGGAAGGTTTTATTTATGCGTTCAAAGCTTCCGATGCGAACGGCAAAGATAGGTTATATAGTTATTTCTGCATTGCTGTGTGCTCTCGGAATACTGCTTATACTGTTCCCGAAATTTTCATCTGCAGCCCTCGGCATTATCTGCGGAATACTGCTTATATTGTTCGGGATTATCAAGCTTATCGGATATTTTTCTAAGGACTTATACAGGCTTGCGTTTCAATATGATCTGACATTTGGGATTTTAATGATAATTCTCGGAACAGTAATGCTCACACATCCGGGCACACTGATGAACTTTATCTGCATTACGCTTGGACTGTCTATTTTAGCTGACAGTCTTTTCAAAGCCCAAATTGCATTCGATTCAAAAAAATTCGGTATCTCCCGTTGGTGGGTTATATTATTGTCGGCAGTGATTGCAGGAATATTCGGAGCGGTTCTTCTTTTCAGACCGGGTGATGGCGGAAGGATGCTCAGTATATTTGCAGGAATCGCTATTCTTGCTGAAGGAATACTGAACTTCAGCACCATAATTACAGCTGTAAAAATTATCGATCATCAAATGCCCGATATAATAAGCAGTAATTATTTTGAAGAAAGAGAGGATTGATTATACATGCGTTTTTCAAAAGCGGTTGTTAAATACCGCGTACCGATATTGATTTTGACGCTTCTGCTCATGATTCCTTCGGTAATAGGCATGGCGAACACGCGGATCAATTATGACATGCTTGATTATCTGCCGTCAGATATGGACACCGTTGCAGGTCAGGCAGAGCTTCTTGAAGACTTTGGCAAAGGAGCGTTCTCACTTATAATTGTTGAGGATATGTCAGACCGCGACATAGCAAAGCTTTGCGACAGTATCAAGGAAGTCGATCATGTTGAAACCGTTCTTTGGTATTCTACTTTAGCGGATATTTCAATTCCCATGGAGATACTGCCCGATAAAATATTTAATGAATTCAATACGGAAAATTCCACTATGATGGCTGTATTCTTCGATACCGCTACATCTGACGACAAGACAATGGATTCTATCCGCGAAATCAGAAGAATAGCGGGTAAGCAGTGCTTTGTTTCGGGAATGTCGGCGCTTGTTACGGATCTGAAAGATCTGTGTGAAAAAGAAGAGCCGGTATATGTAGGAATTGCTGTTGTCTTGGCAACTGTCGCTATGCTTGTATTCCTCGACGGCTGGATGGTTCCGTTTGTATTCCTCGCTTCTATCGGAATGATGATACTTCTGAATCTCGGAACGAACTATTTCCTCGGAGAAATATCATACATAACAAAGGCGCTGTCAGCCGTGCTCCAGCTTGCGGTTACTATGGATTATTCAATCTTTCTGTGGCACAGCTACAATGAGCAAAAGACAAAGTATGACGACAATAAAGAAGCAATGACATATGCAATACATGAAACGCTCGCGTCGGTTGTCGGCAGCTCTATAACAACGGTTGCAGGATTTGCGGCGCTTTGCTTTATGACATTTACTCTCGGACGCGATCTCGGAATCGTGATGGCAAAAGGCGTTATTTTAGGCGTTATCGGCTGTGTAACCGTTCTTCCGTCATTGATACTTGTCTTCGACAAGGTTCTTCAAAAGACTAAGCACAGATCGCTGATTCCCGACATGACAAAATTTTCTGAAAAAGCAGTTAAAATTTTTCCGATATTCCTCATAGTATTTGCACTTCTTATCACTCCTGCTCTGTACGGATACAGTAAAACCAATGATGAAGTGTACTATGATATGGGTGAATGCCTGCCGCAGGACATGGAATATGTTATTGCGAATTCAAAGCTTTCTGAGGATTTCAATATTTCGTCTACTCATATGGTGCTCGTGGATGAAGATGTTTCGACAAAGTCGGTCAGAGCGATGATAAATGAAATGGAAGATGTTGACGGTGTTAAATATGTTTTGGGACTTGAATCGGTACTCGGAAGCCGTGTGCCCGAGGAAATTATTCCCGACAGTATAAAAAGTATTCTTGAAAGCGATAAATGGGAACTGCTGCTTATAAATTCCGAATACAGTGTCGCAAGCGATGATGTAAACGCGCAGATAGATTCGCTGAATTCGATACTAAAAAAGTATGATGACGGCGGAATGCTTATCGGTGAAGCTCCGTGCATGAAGGATATGATAGAAACGACAGACCGTGATTTTCAGGTCGTCAATGCGGTTTCAATAATTGCAATATTTGTTATCATTGCTATCGTTGAAAAGAGTGCGTCGCTTCCGTTCATACTGATAACGCTTATAGAATTTGCTATATTTATAAATCTCGGGCTTCCTCATTATCTCGGACAGTCGCTTCCGTTTATAGCGCCTATATGTATCAGCACAATTCAGCTCGGAGCAACGGTCGATTACGCAATTCTGATGACAACTCGCTATAAGTCTGAGAGAATAAGCGGACTTGATAAGCGGCAAAGCGTCATGACGGCTATCTCAACATCGATCTCATCAATTATAGTTTCGGGAATGGGGCTTTTCCTTGCGACATTCGGTGTTGCAGTTTATTCGGATATTGATATAATCAGCTCTATGTGTATGCTGATGGCTCGCGGAGCGGTCGTAAGTATGCTTTGCGTAATATTCATTCTGCCTGCTCTGCTTATGCTGTTTGATCGTGTAATTTGTGCAACTACACTCGGTATGAGGAAAAAAACAATACGTATTAGAGAGGAAAACAAACATGCTTAAAAAAGAATTTCTAAAGCCTGTATCAATAATTTTATGTACTGCATTAGCACTCGGCGGAGTGGGCGCGGCATATGCTGCGGGACTCAGCAAAGCAGAAGTTAAAGAAGAAAAAGAAGTAAAAACGGAAACAAAAGCCGAACAGAAAAGTGAGAATATTGAAAAAGATGAAACTGTTTACGTTATAGCAGGAGCTGATGGAAGTGTTGAAAAAATCATTGTCAGCGATTGGATAAAGAACTCACTCGGAAGCGATAAAATTACCGACAGTTCTGAGCTTGAGAATCCTGAAAATATCAAGGGTGATGAGAGCTATACGGTGAACGGAGACGGCGCAAGAATTTGGGATGCCGACGGAAACGATATATATTATATGGGCGATATTGAAAAGGAACTGCCCGTAAATATCAGTGTTTCATATAAGCTTGACGGAAAAAGTATTGCTCCTGACGAGCTGAAAGGGAAGAGCGGTAAAGTAACGATTCGCTTTGACTATAAAAATAATCAGTATGAAACGGTTGAAATAGACGGTAAAAAAGAAAAGATGTATGTTCCGTTTGTCATGCTTACAGGAATGTTATTTGATAATGACGTTTTCACAAATGTTGATGTATCGGGCGGAAAACTGATAAACGATGGAAGCAGGACAGCAGTTGTGGGAGTTGCTTTGCCGGGGCTTCAGGAGAATTTAAAGCTTGATCCCGAAAAGCTTGAAATTCCGTCGTTCGTTGAGATCACAGCCGATGTCAGAAATTTCGAGATGAACGATACGGTAACAATAGCGACAAACGAAGTATTTAATAAGATAAATACCGAAAAATTGAACAGTGCGGATGATTTGACAGATTCACTCGATCAGCTGACAGACGCTATGAACCGGCTGATGGATGGTTCGTCTCAGCTTTATTCCGGACTTTGCACACTTCTTGAAAAATCAGGAGAACTTATATCCGGAATAAATAAGCTGGCCGAAGGCGCGGCTCAGGTTAAAAACGGATCAGGCGCGCTTAGGGACGGATCAGCGGAGCTTCAAAAAGGAGCGGCAGAGCTATCAGACGGACTTAACATTCTTGACAGTAACAGTGCCAAGCTGAATGACGGAGCAAAAACTGTATTTGATTCACTGCTGAGCATGGCTGAATCTCAGATCAGAGACGCAGGTGTCGATATTCCGAATCTTACAATTGATAACTACAAAGACGTGCTTGATAAAGTTATTGTATCTCTTGACGGCAATAATGTCCTGAAGATTGCACAAGATACGGCAAGAGAAAAGGTCACAGCGGCTGTTAATTCTCAGAGGAATACTATAAAGAGCGCAGTTACCGACGCCGTGCGGGCTGAGATAAAACCTAAGATCGCGGCTGCTGTGAGATCCGAGGTTGAACCAAAGGTCGAAGCCTCTGTCAGAGCTGAAGTTAAAGTCAAAGTTTTCGAAGCGGTAAAAACAGAGGTTGCAAATAAGGTTACCGAGGAAGTTAAGACAAGTGTTACCTCTCAGGTTTTGGCATCAATGAATATGACTCCTGAGAGCTATGCCGAAGCTGTAGCCGCAGGCTCTGTCAGTGAAGAGGTTCAGCAAGCCGTATCAAGTACAATTGCCAATCAAATGGCGTCAGAAGCTGTTCTGAAAATAATTTCCGATACTGTTGATGAGCAAATGGCGTCATCAGATATTCTAAATACCATAAATGCGAATACCGACAATCAAATGAAATCTGAATCGATAAAAGCCGTCATATCATCAAAAACAGATGAGCAAATGAATTCGGAAGATATTCAAAAGCTTATTTCAGCAAAAACGGAGGAGCAGTTATCATCGGCTGAAATTGAGCGGCTTATAGAATTAAAAACAAATGAAAAAACATCAGAGCTGATAGAACAGAATATGAATTCTTCTGAGGTTCAGAACCAAATTACAGAGGCTCTGAGGTCAGCCGAATCAGGTGCGGCAAGCATCAGTGCCGCCAAAGCGCAGCTTTTAAGCTATAATGAATTTTATTCGGGACTCAATCAATATACGGCAGGTGTCGGTTCGGCTGCCGGCGGAGCAGCACAGCTTAGAAACGGTGCTGATGCTTTGAGCGATGGCGCATCACAGCTTGATGAAGGAATAAAAGAGCTGTATAATGGTATATTAACCCTTAAAAACGGCGCGCCTGCATTGCAGAGCGGTGTCAGCGAGCTTCGAGACGGTTCTCTTAAGCTGTCTGAGGGACTTCGTGAATTCAATGAAAAAGGAGTCGGAAAGCTTAAAGATGCTGTTGACGGAGATCTTGCAGGACTGCTTACAAGAGTCAAGGCAACGGTTGATGTATCAAAGAATTACAAATCTTTCTCAGGCATTTCGGATGAAATGAGCGGTCAGGTCAAGTTTATATATAAAACTTCATTTGGGAATTAAATAAACAAGAAAAACTCAGTCGAAAATTTTTCGACTGAGTTTTTTATAATATTATTGCTTGCCGAAAAGCTCTGTACATTCGTCGGCAATGCTTTCAATGATTCTCAGCTGGGACGGCGACAGCTTCCTCAGCTTTTCGGAAATGAGAAGAAGATCCTTGTCAACGATATCTCCTGTCAGCAGATAATCCGCGCTTACTCCCAGCGCTACCGAGATTTTTAGCAAATTTTCAGGGCGCATAGCGCGTTTTCCCGATTCGGCATACGAAACAAACTGAGTAGTTAAATCAGCTGTTTCGGCAAGCGCTTCCTGCGTCATTCCGAGCTTTTTTCGGCGCTCGCTTATTCGCTCTCCTATTTCACTGAGACATATACTTGAAAAATCCGTATCTTTCATTATGCTCCCTCCGAGGTATCGCAATACAGCGTACTAACTCACCTTTGTTTAATTATATCAACAACTAAAGATAAATTTAATCGCGTATTGTTGACTTTTATAACCAATATGTGATATAATAACTGTAGGCGGGTATTGATAATTAAAAGCCGGCGCTGAACGCATCATCTGCGGCTGTGTGCGTATAAACGATGCCGTGTTTGTTTCTGTTTCAGCGGTAAATTACCCGGGAAATATAAGGAGGAAAGTTTATCGGATTCGGAACAGACGCAAAATTTACTTGCAATTTTTTTAAAACAGTGATATACTGAAAATCGAACGAGGAAAATATGAGCTATAACGGAGGTACAGATGGAGCTTGTAATAAACGGAGTGTATAAAAGCTTCGGTGAAAAAGAAGTCCTGAGTGACGTTTCCTTCAAGGTCGAAGGGGGAAGTGCATTCGGTCTGCTCGGCAGAAACGGAGCGGGGAAAACAACTACCATAAGAATAATAATGGGAGTTTTTGCAGCGGACAGCGGTGAAATTCTGCTGGGCGGAAAGCCTATTGATCGCAGCAAGGTAGGAATCGGGTATCTTCCCGAGGAGAGAGGACTGTATCCTAAAAAAACTATAATAGATCAGCTTACATATCTATCCGAGCTGAAAGGAATGAAGCGCAGCGATGCTGTAGCTTCAGTTGATAAATGGCTTGCAAGACTTGAAATGAGCGAGTACAGAAATAAGAGGCTTGATACTCTTTCAAAGGGAAATCAGCAGAAGATACAGCTTGTTACAGCCCTTGCGCATGATCCTCAGATAGTAATACTTGACGAGCCGTTTTCTGGACTTGATCCTGTTAATGCGATGCTTTTAAAGGATATCGTAAGAGAAGAAATAGGAAGAGGCAAGGTCGTAATTTTTTCAAGCCATCAAATGAGTTACATAGAAGAATTTTGCGACAGCATAGCTATTATAAATCGCGGAAGAGTGGCTCTGCACGGAGATTTGCGCGACATAAAACGCGGATATGCGCGAGATCGTCTGATTGTCCGTGCGGTAAATACCGAAAAAATCAAGTCAGATCTCGGTACATGCTGTGCTGATACAGACGACGGCTCTCTCATGATAAAGCTCAACAGCTCTGAGGAGAAGCACTCTGTTATGAATTCTCTTACAGCGAAATATGATATTGATGAAATTCGCGTTTATGAACCCACACTTAACGATATTTTTGTGGAATACGCGGGCGGCAGTATTTAAGGTAAGGAGTGATCTGTATGAAACAATTCAGCACGATATTAAAATTTGAACTGTGGGGATATCTGAAAAATAAAATTTTTGTAGGTATTACGGTTTTTCTGGCGCTTTTGATAGCCGTTATTATGTTTTTTCCGAGAATTACGGAAGCTATTTCTTCGGATAACGGTGCTGTCTCAGAAGAAAATGTTGATACGGAAAACGGCGGTGATACCTCGGTCGGAGCTGTTGACTCTGAAAATGACAGAATTATGCTCATTTCAGCAGAAGAGAATGACGTTCAACATCTGATAGAATCGGCTTTCAGCGAAGCTTTTACCGATTATGATGTACAACTTTCGGATAAGAACATAGATGATATAAAAGCTTCTGTAACAGGCGGTGAGGCAGAATGCGCTTTTGTGTTTGACAGTCTCACATCATATACTTATTATGTTGATAATCTTTCAATGTATGACTCAAATACCGAAATCGCAGACACTTTGCTTGAAAATGTTTGCAGAATGAATGCAATGCTTGAAGCAGGCATAGAGCCTGATGAAGCAGCGTCCTTAATGAGTATTCAGATAGAAAATGAAACTGTCAGTCTCGGAAAAGATCAAATGCAGAATTTTTTCTACACATATATTATGATCTTTGCTCTGTATATGGTGATTCTTCTTTACGGTCAGATGGTTGCGACAAATGTCGCGACAGAGAAAAGCTCAAGAGCCATGGAAGTCCTTATTACAAGCGCATCTCCGACAAGCATGATGTTCGGAAAGGTAATAGCTTCATGTATTGCAGGGCTTTTACAGCTTATCGCCGTGTTCGGCTCAGCCGTTCTGTTTTATAATCTGAATTTGTCATATTGGAGCGACAATATGATTATCGCGTCCATATTTGATATGCCGATCTCCCTTCTCGGATATATGCTTCTGTTCTTCATTCTCGGATTTTTCATATATGCTTTCATGTTCGGGGCAATCGGTTCTACTGCGTCAAAGCTTGAAGATATCAATACTTCGGTAATGCCTGTAACGCTTGTTTTCATAGCATCATTTATCATCGTCATGTATTCGATGTCATCAGGCTCGGTTGACAGCACTCTCATGACTGTATGCTCGTTTGTACCGTTTACATCTCCGATGGCAATGTTTACGAGAATTGCTATGAGTACGGTAACGCTGTGGCAGATTATAACATCAGCTGTTATTCTTGTGGCTTCCGCCTCACTGATTGGAGTGATAGCTGCAAAAATATACCGTGTAGGCGTGCTTATGTACGGAACATCTCCGAAGCCGTCGGCCATAATAAAAGCTATTAAAAACGCATAATAATAAATCTCCCGATATCCGTTTGGTATCGGGGGATTTATTTGTTTCTTCCTACATATCGCGCTTTTCATAAATCTTAATTGATATACGCCATGATATTACGTATAAAACTGCTGTAAGGATAACTGCTGTTAAGACGGCAGTCCTCGGCTCAAAGGATATTGTCTTTATAAAGTCGGAACTGAGTCCGACGCTCACAGACATAATGATCGCTACAAGTAAAATATACATCAGCCTTGCTTTCTGAGAGCCGAACTTGAATACGATCGGCATAAAAATTGCAGTGCTTATAACCGCTGCAACTGCTCTTACGGATATTTGTATGAGAACAGGGGCAACAGATGCTGAGTTTCCCGAAATGCTGAGGTAGATTACTATAGGTATCGTACATAGCGCAAGCATTGCTGCCGTACAAATTATTTCTACAAGATATTTTACCGTGACATGAGATTTTTTCGGAACCGGCAAGGCCGCAGCGTAAGTATTCCACTTGAAATTCTCGTCATAAGACAGCAGAGATATCGGCAGGAGAGAGCCAATCATTATAGGATAGGTAAGCGCAAATCCAATGTTAGATAAGTTGTTCCCAAGTATGGCAAATGCAATAAATGCGGCAGACATAATAAACACAAAGCGAAAATATTTTTTTATAACATAAAATTCTTTGATAAGTAAACCTTTCATGGTGAGAATCCTTTCATATAATACTGTGTATTTTAACTGCGGCTCATGAAAATAAACAGCTTTTCAATATCTATCGGTGTAGTTTTTATTCCGGACGGCGCATATCCTCGCTTGATTATTGCTTCTGTTCCGTACTGCGTTTCTCTCTTGCCGATCACGGCAGATGAAGGAAGAGAATTTATTATATCCGAGGAAGCCATAGCCATGCAGTATTCTTCATACAGCAGGTTCATTTCTTCGCATAAGATGAGCTTTCCGTTATGCAGAAATGCAACATAATCGCATATTTTTTCAAGGTCGCTTATAATGTGTGAGGATATGAGCACGGAATGATTTTCGTCTCTCGTAAATTCTCCGAATAGGTTTATAACTTCATCGCGTATTACAGGATCAAGACCGCTTGTCGCTTCGTCGAGGATCAGCAGCTTCGGTCCATGGGAAAGGGCAATGGCGATTCCCATTTTCATCTGCATACCGCGTGAAAAATCCTTAAAAGGTTTATTCCTCGGAACAGAGAGCTTATCCAAATAACTTTTAAAGTCATGGCTGCTCCAATTTTTATATATGTTTTTCATTATTCTGTCGATCTCCGATGCTTTAAGCATGGGAGGCAGTCCCGGTTCGTCAAGAACAACTCCGATGTCTTCTTTGACTTTGTCAAAATTACAGGAAGTATTGTCATGCCCCAAAACTGTGATACTTCCGCTTTCTCGGTGTATCATGTTAAGTATCAGCTTGATCGTTGTACTTTTTCCGGCGCCGTTCTCTCCTATAAGTCCCATAATACACCCTGTCGGCAGCGCAAGATTCAGCCCGTCAAGCGTAAAGCTTCCGTATGATTTAGTCAGATTTTTAATTTCTATTGCATTCATTTTGAGTATGTACCTTTCTTCATATAAATTTATTCTGCAATAATTATTCGCAGCATTTCGATCAGTTCATCATCTGACACTCCGCAGCATTTTGCAAGAGAATGAGCTTTGCTGAAATGTTCTTCGATCTTTTTAAGATTTTCTTCTCTTATCAGCTCAAGATTTTTTTGAGCTACAAAGCTTCCTTTAGCAGAGATCGTGTAGATAAAACCCTCACGTTCAAGCTCGTCATATGCACGCTTAGTTGTAACAACACTGATTCTCAAATCTTTCGCGAGGTTGCGTATAGAGGGAAGCGCCTCTCCCTCTTTAAGCTCACCCGACAGTATTTGCTCTTTTATAGCCGAATATATCTGATCATATATAGGCAGGCAGCTTTTATTATCAATTAAAATCAGCATGGCTTTTCCTTTCTGATAACTGTATATATACAGTATACACAGTTATAACAGACTTGTCAATAGCAAATTTTAAAAATAAGCTGTTAAAGATAATTGAAACTTGTAAAAGTGCAATGAATATCTCGGAAAAAAGTAAAAAAAGTCGGCTGATAGGTATTGACAAAGCAGTGTTACAGTGATATAATAACGGTAATTGATAAAAAGCTATGACGAAGATGATTTGTAACATGAAGCTTTCAGAGAGCCGGCGTACGGTGAAAGTCGGCAGCGGATGTTTCAGATTCTCTCACTTCCGAGCCGGAAGTCAGAAAGCCTTAACGGTGAGTAGATACTTCCCGAGAATGCTGCGTAAGTGCAAAGGAATTGTTGGATTCCGTGAGTGGCGACGACGGTCGCAATTTGAGTGGTACCGCGAGTGTAACCCACCCGTCTCAAAGAATACTTTGGGCGGGTGTTTTTGTATAGCTCCCGTCATATTCCCGAAAGAAAGGCAAAAGTGGATTTATGCTGACGCTGGATAAAATTTTTCATGCTTCCGTTATTCTGAAGGACATAATCAGAAAAACAGCAATTGTCCGTACCGAAGGTATTATGGATGACTGCAAGCTGTTTTTAAAGCCTGAAAATCTTCAAAGAACCGGTTCTTTTAAACTTAGGGGCTCGGGATATAAGATAGCGATGCTTTCCGAGGAAGAAAAGAAGCGCGGGGTTATTGCTTGCTCTGCCGGAAATCACGCTCAGGGTGTTGCGCTTGCCGCAACAAAAAGCGGAGCGTCCTCGCTGATCTGTCTGCCCGACACAGCTCCTATATCAAAGATCGAAGCTACAAAGCGTTACGGCGCTCAGGTCTGCCTTGTAAACGGATGCTATGACGACGCATATAATAAAGCGCTGGAGCTGAGAGATGAGATGGGATATACCTTCGTTCATCCGTTTGATGACGAAGATGTAATCGCAGGTCAGGGAACTATCGGACTTGAAATCGTACAGGAGATGGACGACGTTGACGCTGTTATAGTTCCCATCGGAGGCGGCGGACTTATATCGGGCGTGGCTTATGCCATAAAGACGCTCAGACCGTCGATCAAGGTTTACGGCGTTCAGGCGGCAGGCGCTCCGAGTATGTATAACTCAATAAATGATTCTCATATCGAATGCCTTGAAAGCGTTTCGACCATTGCCGACGGAATCGCTGTTAAGCAGCCGGGTGAAAATACATATGATCTTGTAAGCAAGTATGTCGATGACATTGCTCTTGTAAGCGAGGACGAGATAGCTTCTGCAATACTTGCGCTTATTGAAAAGCAGAAGATGACAGCCGAAGGAGCGGGAGCGGTTTCCGTAGCGGCAGCTATGTTTGATAAGTTCCCAATAAAAGGGAAAAAGGTTGTAAGCCTTGTCTCGGGAGGAAATATCGACGTTACTATTCTTTCTCGCGTTATCGAGCGCGGACTTATGAAATCAGGACGTTCAAGCTGTCTCCTCATTGAGCTAATGGATAAACCCGGTCAGCTAAAGGACGTATCGAGAATAATAGCCGATCATGGCGGAAACGTAACAAATGTTCACTATGAACACGCAAGCGAGATAGAGAGCGTCAACGGCTGTTATCTGCGAATTGCTATGGAAACGAGAAATTACGAGCATGTGGAGGAAATTGCTAACGCTCTCCGCGGAGAAGGCTTCAAAATCGTAGAGTAAATATAATCTATTAAATCAGCAAAGGTTGAACGTCTGAAAATAAAATGCGCATAGAGTGTATTTCATCTGATTTCAGACACGATTTGTGTCTTTCACCGAGAGAACGGGCGAATTTCGCCTGCGGCGAAATCGACACAAATCACCACTTTAGCACTGTATGCACTAAAGTGTGGAAAGGAATGGTCATAAAAATGAGTAAAATAATACATACATCAAACGCACCCGAAGCGATCGGACCGTATTCGCAGGCTGTAGCTTGCGGCAATCTTGTATTTACCTCAGGGCAGATCGCAATAAATCCCGCAAACGGAACTATAGAAGCCGATACTATTGAAGCTCAGACCGAGCAGGTTTGCAAGAATCTAAAAGCAGTGCTTGAAGAATCAGGCTCTTCGCTTGAAAAAGTAATAAAAACGGTATGCTTTCTTAGAAATATGAGCGATTTCGCGGCATTTAATGAAGTGTACGGAAAGTATTTTATCGGTAAGCCTGCAAGATCATGCGTTGCGGTAAGAGAGTTGCCGAAAAATGTTTTAGTCGAAATAGATACCGTGGCGGAAATTTAATTAAAAAACAGTAAAGGGGATATATTATGAATGCAAACAAGTACGGCGTGGGATATTACCTCCCGCCTGAAGTTACATACGATTGGGTAAAAAAGGATCATGTGGATAAAGCGCCGCTTTGGTGCAGCGTTGATCTCAGGGACGGAAATCAAAGCCTTGTAATTCCTATGGATCTTAAGGAAAAGCTTGAGTTTTATAAGCTTCTTTTAAAAGTGGGATTCAAAGAAATTGAGGTCGGTTTTCCGGCAGCATCCGAAACTGAATATGAATTTCTTCGCACACTGATCGAAAATAATATGATCCCGAAGGACGTTACAGTTCAGGTTTTGACTCAGTGCCGAGAACATATTATAAGGAAAACCTTTGAGGCTTGCAAGGGAGCTCCGAGTGCAATCATTCATTTCTATAATTCTGTGAGCGTTGCACAGAGAGAGCAGGTATTCCGCAAATCAAAAGAGGAAATTAAAAAGATAGCTACTGACGGAGCAAAGCTTGTAAAAAAGCTTGCCGCTGAGTATGAGGGGAATTTCCGCTTTGAATATTCGCCCGAAAGCTTTACGGGAACAGAGCCTGAATATGCTCTTGAAGTGTGCAACGCAGTGCTTGATATACTCAAGCCCGGTCCTGACAACAATGTTATTATCAATCTTCCCGTGACTGTTGAGATGAGCATGCCGCACGTTTATGCAACTCAGATTGAATATATGTGCAAAAATCTCAAATACAGAAAATATGTTACCGTAAGTCTCCACCCGCATAACGACCGCGGAACGGGAGTTGCGGATACCGAGCTTGCGCTTCTTGCGGGAGCAGACAGAGTAGAAGGAACGCTTTTCGGAAACGGTGAAAGAACAGGTAACGTTGACGTTATAACGCTTGCGATGAATATGTATTCTCACGGTGTAGATCCGAAGCTTGACTTCTCTGATATGCCGTCTATCGTTGAAGTGTATGAAAAATGCACAAGAATGCACGTATATGAGAGAACACCCTATGCAGGTTCGCTTGTTTTTGCAGCTTTCTCGGGAAGTCATCAGGATGCTATAGCAAAAGGTATGAAGTGGCGTGAGGAAAAGAAGCTTGAACAATGGACAGTTCCTTATATACCGATCGATCCGAAAGACATCAGCCGCACATACGATGCCGACGTGATAAGAGTTAACTCTCAGAGCGGAAAGGGCGGTATCGGGTATCTTCTCGAACAAACCTACGGATATGTTTTGCCGGCAGGTATGCGAGAGCATCTCAGCTATCTCTGCAAGGGTATCTCAGACCATGAGCATAAGGAATTGAAGGTATCAGAGGTTCTTGACATCTTCAAGGATCATTACTTTGATTATAAGAATCCCGTTTCTGTAGAAAACTTCCAGTTTAAGCAGGACGGAAACGAGGTCATAGCAGACATAACTTTGAAAAACGGTGAGGAAACATCTTCTCTTACGGTTTCGGGTAACGGATCAATAGATGCTCTCAGCAATGCACTCAAAAAATTTACAGGAAACGATTATATGCTTAAGGTCTATACAGAGCACAGCATGCAGGATCAGAATTCAAAGAGCGTTGCTGCGGCTTATATCGGTCTTGAAGCACCGAGCGGTGAGATTTATTGGGGAGTCGGTACTCATACGGATATTATACGCGCAGGCGCTCATGCGCTTCTCAGTGCGTATAACAATTATGTAAAAGACATATCCAAGTAATTTCACAGCTCAAGTTTAGGTATAAGCAAACTGAAGCTAAATATAGAAAAATAAAAATATGGAGTTTTCATATGGGAATGACAATGACTCAAAAGATTTTAGCGGCGCATGCAGGTCTTGACACTGTCACGGCAGGTCAGCTCATAAATGCAAAGCTTGATCTTGTACTCGGTAACGATATTACAACTCCCGTAGCCGTAAACGAATTTAAAAAAGCAGGCTTCGAGGAAGTGTTCAATAAAGACAGAATTGCGATAGTTCTCGATCACTTTGTTCCGAATAAAGATATCAAAGCGGCAGAACAGTCGAAACAGTGCCGCGGATTTGCGTGCGATCACTGCATCAGCCATTTTTACGATGTCGGTAAAATGGGAATCGAGCATGCGCTTCTTCCCGAACAGGGTGTTGTAACGGCAGGTGATTGCATAATCGGCGCAGACAGCCATACATGTACATACGGCGCACTCGGTGCATTTTCGACAGGTGTCGGAAGTACGGATATGGCGGCAGGAATGGCAACGGGAATGGCTTGGTTTAAGGTTCCGTCAGCTATTAAGTTTAACCTCAGCGGACGCCTTCCGTCAAATTGCAGCGGAAAAGACGTAATCCTTACAATTATCGGTCAGATCGGTGTTGACGGCGCATTATACCGCAGTATGGAGTTTGCGGGAGAAGGTGTAAAAACGCTTTCGATGGATGACAGACTTTGTATTTGCAATATGGCAATTGAGGCGGGCGCCAAAAACGGAATTTTCCCTGTTGATGATGTTACAAAGGCTTATATGGATGGACGTTCGGAGCGTGAACCTGTGATTTTTGAAGCAGATTCCGACGCAGAATACGAAAAGGTCATAGAAATAGATCTCTCGTCTGTTACTCCGACCGTAAGCTGTCCTCATCTTCCCGAAAATACAAAGCCGGCTTCTGAGCTTTCCGATATAAAGATAGATCAGGTAGTAATCGGAAGCTGCACAAACGGACGTATGGAGGATATGGAGGTAGCATACCGCACGCTGAACGGAAAGAAGATCGCGGACGGAATACGCTGCATCATTATCCCCGGTACAATGGAAATCATGCGCGAATGTGTGGAGCGCGGTTATGTGACAGCCTTTATTGATGCAGGCGCAGTCGTTTCAACACCGACCTGCGGACCTTGTCTCGGCGGATATATGGGAATTCTCGCCGCAGGAGAGAGATGTATAGCAACGACAAACCGTAACTTTGTCGGACGTATGGGACACGTTGAAAGCGAAGTATATCTTGCAAGCCCGGCAACAGCTGCCGCAAGCGCGCTGACAGGATATATCACAAATCCGTCGGAGGTAAACGCATGAATACAAAGGGACATGTTTTCAAATATTCGGATAATGTAGATACAGACGTTATAATTCCGGCACGCTATCTTAACACACCCGATGCAAAAGAGCTTGCTCTCCACTGCATGGAGGATATCGACACTGAATTTGTAAAACAGGTGCAAAAAGGCGATGTTATGGTTGCAGGCTGGAACTTCGGTTGCGGTTCATCGCGCGAGCATGCTCCGCTTGTTATCAAGACATGCGGAACAGGATGCGTTATTGCAAAGAGTTTTGCGAGAATTTTCTACAGAAACGCAATAAATATCGGACTTCCGATACTTGAGTGCCCTGAAGCTGTCGATGAAATATCGTCAGGAGATGAGGTTTCGGTTGATTTTGATACGGGAGTTATAACCGATATTACGACGGGAGAGACATATAAGGCACAGCCGTTCCCGCCTTTTATTCAGAATATTATATCGGCAGGCGGACTGCTTGCTTCATTGAAGCAAAACTAACGGGGGATTTCTCGATGAATAAAAAAATAGCAGTAATAAGAGGAGACGGAATCGGGCCTGAAATTGTTAATGCAGCGCTCGGTGTACTGAGTACAGTTGCAGATAAATTCGGACACACGTTCAATTATGATGACGTGGACATGGGCGGCTGCGCGATAGATAAGTGGGGCGATCCGCTTCCCGTAGAAATGCTTAAAAAATGTATAGAATCTGACAGCGTACTTCTCGGAGCAGTCGGCGGAAAGAAATGGGACGTCGTTCCCGGACATATGCGTCCCGAAAAAGGACTTCTCAGACTTCGCGCGGGAATGGGAGTGTATTCCAACAACCGTCCTGCAAAGATCTGGCCGCAGCTTGCAGACGCATCACCGCTTAAGTCTGAAATAGTAGACAAGGGAATAGACTTTATAATCGTTCGTGAGCTTATCGGAGGCATTTATTTCGGCGAACACAAGACTACCGAAGTAAACGGCGAAAATAAAGCAACGGATGATATGAGCTATACCGAATCCGAAATCGAGCGTATCGGGCGCATCGGATTTGAAACTGCGCGTAAGCGGGGAGGAAAGCTTTGCTCTGTTGAAAAGAGCAATGTGCTTGATTGCAGCAGACTTTGGAAGAAAGTTATGCACCGTCTTGCGAAAGAATATCCGGATGTTACGCTGACCGACATGCTTGTAGACAACTGCGCAATGCAGATAGTGAAGGATCCGTCACAGTTTGACGTTATAGTCACTGAAAACATGTTCGGAGATATACTTTCCGATGAAGCCTCTATGATAACGGGTTCGATCGGAATGATTCCGTCATCAAGTCTCGGAAACGGTACATGCGGTCTTTATGAGCCGATCCACGGATCAGCCCCCGATATCGCAGGAATGGATATTGCAAATCCTATCGGAACCATTCTTTCTGCGTCTATGATGCTGAAGTATAGCTTTGATATGGAAAATGAGTCCGACTGCATTGAAAAAGCAGTGTATAATGTACTTGAAAAAGGATACCGCACATCTGATATTATGCCGCAGGATGAATTGTCCTCATCATGTGAAAAGGTCGGCTGCCGCAAGATGGCTGAACTCATCATAGATGAGATTAAGGCTATGTAATAAAGAGCGAATATCCGCTTTAAAGAATCAGAAAGGAAAAGGCAAGGAAATATATGAAGCTGTCCGGCGCAGATATTATTGTCAGAACATTGATTGAGCAGGGATGCGATGTTGTCTTCGGTTATCCGGGAGGCCAGATCATCAATGTTTATGATTCACTTTATAAATACAAAGACGAGCTTACTCATGTACTTACAGCACACGAACAGGGTGCGGCGCATGCAGCCGACGGATATGCCAGGGCGACCGGTAAACCCGGAGTTGTTATAGCAACATCAGGACCCGGAGCTACCAACCTTGTAACGGGAATCGCAACCGCATATCTCGATTCTGTACCGATGGTGGCAATCACGGGAAATGTTTTTGCTTCTCAGCTCGGAACTGATAGCTTTCAGGAAATAGACATTACGGGCATTACGCTTCCCATTACAAAGCATAACTATATAGTCGGCTCTGTGGAAGAGCTTGCGGATACGATCCGTGAAGCATTCAAGATTGCCGTATCAGACAGACCGGGCCCCGTTCTTATTGACGTGCCTAAAAATATTCAGGTAGCCCGATGCGAATATGAACCTCAAGTACGCGTGGTTCCCGATGAGAAAAATGCCGCAAAGGATATCCGCATTGCGGAAGCGGCGAAGTGTATAAACGAAGTTGAGCGTCCGTATATATATTTCGGCGGAGGGCTTATAAGCGCGGTAGCTGAGAGTGAGCTTACAGAGCTTTGTGAGAAGATCGACGCTCCTGTCGGATGTTCCTTTATGGGACTGTCAGGTATGCCTACAGATCACCCGAAGTTTCTCGGAATGCAGGGAATGCATGGTCATTATGCTTCTTCAATGGCTATGCACAATGCCGACTGTATTATTGCACTCGGAGTCAGATTTAACGACCGTGTAACAGGTAACAGAGCAAAATTTGCGACTACCGCTAAGATCGTTCATATTGATATAGACGGAGCTGAGCTTTCAAAAACAGTAAATCCGGCACACGCGCTGCGCGGAGACCTGAAGCTGACGCTTCAGAAGCTGATTCCGCAGCTTGAGCAGAAAAACAACGCTGAATGGTGGGAAACAATCGAAGAGCTTCGGCGTGAAGAGAAGGATACTCTCGATAACCGTGACGGAATGACGCCCCGCAAAGCTATTCTTACGCTTAATAAACATCTTGCTCCCGGTACTCCTGTTGCAACTGACGTAGGTCAGCACCAGATGTGGGCGGCACAGAATCTAAACTTCAAGAACAGCCGCAGATTTATTTCAAGCGGCGGACTCGGAACGATGGGATTCGGTCTCGGAGCTGCAATCGGTGCACAAATGGGATCAGGCGAGCACGCGGTACTTGTAACGGGAGACGGCAGCTTCGGAATGTGTTTGAATGAGCTTGCTACCGCAGTTTCGCAAAAAACTCCGCTTGTTATTCTGCTTCTCAACAACGGTGTTCTCGGTATGGTTCGTCAGTGGCAGACGCTGTTCTTTGATAAGCACTATTCCAATACTGTTCTTGACAGAAAAACCGACTTTATTAAGCTTGCCGAAGCGTTCGGTGCTGAAGGCGAAAGGTGCACGACTCCCGAGGAGCTTGACGCAGCGCTCGGACGAGCTTTTGAGACAAAAGGACCGTATGTTGTTGAATGCCTGATAGACAAGGACGAATTTGTTCTCCCGATGCTTCCTCCGGGCGGATCGATGGATGATATTATTGTAAAGGTTGGTGACTGATATGGCAGGATTTACGGTAGCAGTTCTCGTAAAAAATCAATTTGGTGTACTCAACCGTGTTACGAGCATGTTCAGACGGCGTCGCTTTAATATCAGCTATCTTACGGTGAGTGAGACAGAGTCCCCCGAATATTCACGTATTACGGTCGGTTCGTCGGGAAGCGATACGGAAAAAAGACAGCTTTTCGATCAGCTTTATAAGCTTCCTGACGTATGCTCGATCAAAGAGCTTCACGATGATGATTCCGTAAGCTATGAACTTTTGCTTATAAAAGTAAAAAATGATCCCGAAACACGGAGCGATGTTAAGGATGCGGCTGAGGCTTTCAGGGCAAAGACCGTAGACTATACGAGAGAATCGGTAATAATGCAGATTACGGGAAGCACTCAGCGTATCGACGCATTTATTGATATTATGCGTGATTTTACAATACTTGAAATATGCCGCACAGGCGTGGTATCACTTGAACGCGGCAGCAGCACTATCCGCAAAACAGAGCTTGAGCTTTGACGGATACATAACATAATCAAATCTTTATTTATATAAAAAGAGGTAATTATCATGGCAAGAATTTTTTATCAGCAGGATTGCGATCTCGGTAAGCTTAACGGCAAGACCGTAGCTATTATCGGATACGGCTCACAGGGACATGCACACGCGCTCAACCTTAAGGACAGCGGTGTTGATGTAATCGTCGGTCTTTACGAAGGCAGCCGCAGCTGGGCAAAGGCTGAGGCTCAGGGACTTCGCGTTATGACATCTGCTGAGGCAGCAAAGGCTGCTGATATCATCATGATCCTTATCAATGATGAAAAGCAGGCTCAGCTTTACAAGGAGAGCATCGAACCGAACCTTACAGAAGGCAAGACACTCGCATTCGCACACGGCTTCAACATTCACTTTGGCTGCATTAAACCTCCGAAGAATGTAAACGTAATTATGGTAGCTCCCAAGGGACCGGGACACACTGTAAGAAGTGAGTATCAGGCAGGTAAGGGAGTTCCGTGCCTTATCGCTGTTGAGCAGGATGCAACGGGGGATGCATGGGATATCGGTCTTGCATACGCTCTCGGAATCGGCGGAGCTCGCGCAGGCGTTCTTGAGACAAACTTCCGCACCGAGACTGAAACTGACCTCTTCGGTGAGCAGGCAGTTCTTTGCGGCGGTGTTTGTGCTCTTATGCAGGCAGGATACGAGACTCTCGTTGAAGCAGGCTATGACCCGAGGAACGCATATTTTGAGTGCATTCATGAGATGAAGCTCATCGTAGACCTGATCTACCAGAGCGGATTCGCAGGAATGAGATATTCTATCTCCAATACAGCTGAATACGGTGACTATATCACAGGTCCGAAGATCATAACTGATGAGACAAAGAAAGCTATGAAGAAGGTTCTCAGTGATATTCAGGACGGTACATTTGCTAAAGACTTCTTGCTTGACATGTCTGATGCGGGCAGTCAGGTTCACTTCAAGGCAATGCGTAAGCTTGCAAGCGAGCATCCGTCTGAGATAGTCGGCGAAGAGATCCGTAAGCTCTATAGCTGGAACGGCGAAGAGAAGCTGATCAACAACTGATAGCTTTTATACTGCATTTAGGCAGAGCAGGGGATAGCATAAATTATGTTATCCCCATGCTTTGTATTTTCTTTTAAATAAATTTACGGTAAATCAGCGCGGATATATTTAAGAGATATACCGCTTTGGAAAGGATTTGTATAATTATGAGCAGCGAATCAATAAAGCTCGGAGCACAAAACGCACCTCACAGAGCGCTGTATCATGCGCTTGGCATGACGGAGGAGGAAATAAGCAGACCGCTTGTCGGCATTGTAAGCTCTTACAATGAGATCGTTCCGGGGCACATGAATATCGACAAAATTGTAGAAGCCGTTCGCTTAGGTGTAGCCATGGCAGGCGGAACACCGATCGTTTTTCCGGCAATTGCCGTATGCGACGGAATTGCTATGGGGCACAGAGGAATGAAATATTCTCTTGTAACACGCGACCTGATTGCAGACTCTACAGAAGCTATGGTTGCAGCACACGGATTTGACGCGCTTGTTATGGTTCCGAACTGCGATAAGAACGTACCGGGACTTTTGATGGCGGCTGCAAGGCTGAATGTACCGACAGTGTTTGTAAGCGGCGGTCCTATGCTTGCAGGTCATGTTGACGGAGCAAAAACAAGCTTTTCATCAATTTCCGAAGCTGTCGGACAGTACAACGCAGGCAAGATCTCACTTGAAAAACTGAAAGAATACGAGTGCAAAACATGCCCGACCTGCGGATCATGCTCAGGTATGTATACTGCAAACTCAATGAACTGCCTGACTGAGGCTCTCGGAATGGGACTTCGCGGAAACGGAACAATTCCCGCTGTTTATTCTGCGCGTATTGAGCTTGCAAAGCAAGCAGGCATGAAAGTTATGGAGCTTCTTAAAAATAATATAAGACCGCTTGATATTATGACGCGTGAGGCGTTTAATAACGCGCTTACGGTTGATATGGCTCTCGGATGCTCAACAAACAGTATGCTCCATCTTCCTGCTATTGCTCATGAATGCGGAATCGAAATAAATCTCGATATTGCAAATGAAATCAGCAAAAAGACGCCGAATCTTTGCCATCTTGCTCCTGCCGGACGCACATATATCGAGGAACTTGACGAGGCCGGCGGTGTTTATGCTGTCATGAATGAGCTTTCTAAGAAAAATCTTCTTAATACCGACTGCATAACCGTTACGGGAAAAACTGTCGGTGAGAATATAGAGGGGGCAGTTAACCTCAATCATAATGTTATCCGTCCTATTGAAGATCCGTACAGTGAGACGGGCGGAATTGCAGTTCTCAGAGGAAATTTAGCTCCTGACGGAAGTGTTGTTAAGCGCTCTGCCGTAGCTCCCGAAATGCTCGTTCATGAAGGTCCTGCAAGAGTATTTGAGTGCGAAGAAGATGCTCAGACTGCAATAAACGCAGGCAAAATAAATCCCGGTGACGTAGTTGTTATCCGTTACGAAGGACCTAAGGGAGGTCCCGGAATGCGCGAAATGCTCAATCCGACGTCTGCAATTATGGGAATGGGACTCGGAAGCTCGGTTGCGCTTATTACGGACGGAAGATTCAGCGGAGCAACGCGAGGTGCTTGTATCGGACACGTATCTCCAGAGGCTGCAAGCGGAGGTCTGATAGGCATTGTTGAGGAAGGCGATATCATCAGCATAAATATTCCCGAATATAAGCTTGAACTTAAAGTTGACGATGCTGTTATCGAGGAAAGAATGAAGAATTTCACTCCCAAAACAAAAGAGCTTTCGGGATATCTTAAGAGATATGCTTCTCTTGTGTCAAGCGGTGCTAAGGGTGCAATTTTAAACTAAGGAAGTTTTAAAGATGACCGAAAAACTACACGAACTATTTTTACGGATTCGTGCACTGTCTGTTTTAAGAGAACTGCGCCACGATCCTGTTATAGAGCATTTGACAAATTTTTTATACACTGTTCAATCCCATCAAATACCCGCTTTTAACAATATTCCGACTTTTATTGATGGTTCTGTTGATGCTTACACTAATTTTGTATTTTCACTTTATGAAACAGGGAGCGTAAATCTCAGCAGATATATTCAAAATATCGTCAACAATAATGAGAATATATATATAAAGCTTGTCGGACAAGGCATAAAACCACCGAGCACTGTTCTTGAAAAAAGCCTCGCTGAGGATCTGGTCACAATGCAAACGGTGGCGTCTTTGACTCCCAACGATCTGAAGTCAGAGTTTCCTGTCGGTACTTATCTTCCCGAATGGGAAACGGAAGGTATCGATATTGCAGGCGGATACCGAGAACGGATCGCAAGCATCGGTAAATACGGATACGGTATTTATGCGGCATATAGGATGTTCTATATTAATCAGGATAAACAGATCGTTCCTGTACAGAATCCCGATATGACACGCCTTTGTGATCTGATTGATTATGAGCGTGAAAAAAAGATTATTATAGACAATACAAAAGCGCTGCTTGAAGGAAAACCGGCTGCTAATATTCTCCTTACGGGAGATGCCGGAACAGGAAAATCTTCAACCGTTAAGGCTGTTGTAAACGAGCTTTATGATGAAGGGCTTCGTATTCTTGAAGTCAGAAAAGAACAGCTTCATGAAATTCCCGCTATTCTTGATGAGCTTACAACGAATCCGCTGAAATTTATTATCTTCATTGATGATCTTTCCTTTTCAAGCGACGATGACAATTTCAGCGCTCTTAAAGCTGTGCTTGAAGGCTCGGTATCTGCAAAATCTCAAAATGTTGTGATTTATGCAACAAGTAACAGACGTCATCTTGTCAAAGAGAGATTCTCAGACAGAGAAGGCGATGAAATACATCTGAATGACTCAATTCAGGAAATCGTGTCGCTGTCAGAGCGTTTCGGTATACAGATAACCTTTAATCGTCCCGATAAAAATACATATCTTGATATAGTACATCATTTAGCAGATGCACACGGTATTAAATATATCGTAGAAAAGCTTGATATGGAAGCTGAAAAATTTGCTCTCAGACGCAGCTCCAGATCGGCACGTGCCGCAAAGCAGTTTGTTGACGGACTTTTAGCCGGAAGCACAGCTGATATTATTTGAGCTATGCTTTGATAAAACATTAAAACTCCGAATACTCAGTAATGAGATTCGGAGTTTTTTGTGTCAAACAGAGCGCCATGGTCATATTATAATTATGTATATGTTCTTACATTTCAATTAAAGGAGCAGTGTATGCCGAACAGTAACAATGATACATACGGAAAGCTATTAGTAAAAGTGACAAGCGGAAGAGACACGATTCCGCTTGAAAATGCCTTGGTTTTAATAAGACCGTATGATGACGGAGAATCAGATATTTTGTATTCGCTGAGGACTGATGAGGACGGTATGACAAAGTCTGTTGATCTGAAAGCTCCTCCGAAAAGTATTTCCTTTATTCCCGGAGGCGATGCAAAACCGTTTTCACAGTATATTATAACCGTAAAGGCAGACGGATATTATACTGTTGAAAATATCGGAGTGCCTATTTTTGACGGAATTACCTCTATCCAAAATGTCGAAATGATACCGCTTACGGAAGTAGATATGTTTTCGGGAATAAATCCGGAAGTCACATATTTTCAAAATGAGGAATATGAAAATTTGAGAGGCACGGGAGACAGGCAGAGCAATATAAATTAAAGTTTATTAACAGGAGAATTATAATGGACAGCAACATACTTTTACCGTACATACCTGAAGCTATAACCGTTCATCTCGGACCTCCCGATTCTTCTGCTCCGAATGTCACTGTTAGTTTTACAGATTATATAAAAAATGTGGCTTCAAGTGAAATATATCCGACGTGGCCTGAAAGTGCGATCCGTGCAAATATTATAGCGCAGATCAGCTTCGCTCTTAACAGAATATATTCTGAACATTACAGAAGCCGCGGATACGATTTTGATATTACAAATTCAACGGCGTACGATCAGTCATTTGTAAACGGACGCGATATATTTGAAAATATTTCGCGCATCGTGGATTCAATATTTAATAACTACGTCAGCAGACAGGGAAGTGTCGAACCGCTTTTTGCAGCATACTGTGACGGAGTAAGGGTTCAGTGCGACGGTTTGTCGCAGTGGGGAAGCGTTGAACTTGCAGAACAGGGCTACGGTCCGTATCAGATACTTACAAATTATTACGGAGATGATATTGATATTGTATATGACGCTCCGGTTCAGGGAGCGGAAGAAAGCTATCCCGGAAGGCTTTTAAGATTCGGTTCTTCGGGAAACGATGTGGGATTTTTTCAAAGACGCCTGAACAGAATATCAAGAAATTATCCGTCAATACCGAAAATTCCTCAAGTTGACGGAATTTTCGGAACAGAAACAGACTCTGCAGTCAGACAGTTTCAGAGAATATTTTCACTGAAAGAGGATGGAATAGTCGGACGATCAACATGGTATGCGATAATCAGGATATATAATGCGGTAAAGCGTATAGCCGACCTTCAATCAGAAGGAATACCGATTGAAGATGTAACAAACATACGTCAGCTTGAACTTGATTTCGGAGACACAGGTGCAGGTGTACGTGAATTACAGTATTTTCTTAACTTTATCAGCCTGTTTAACGACAGTATACCTCAAATAGCAATAGACGGAATATTCGGCAGTGCAACCGAAAGTGCGATTAGAAGCTTTCAGCGATTCTATGGCTTGCCTATAACAGGGATTGTAAGAGGTAATGATTGGGATAAATTATTTTCTGTATATACGGGCATAATTGATACGCTTCCTCCCGGCTTTCTTCCTGAAGGTGTGGAACCGTATCCCGGATATCCGATTAGAATCGGCTCTCGCGGCGATGAGGTCAGAGCTATGCAGGAATATTTAAATCTGATTTCAGACACTTATACTTCGATACCAAAACTTACGGTTGACGGAATATTCGGCCCTGCTATGACAAATGCTGTCAGAATTTATCAGGATTTGTTCGGAATTGAAGTTTCCGGAACAATAGGAGAGACAACATGGGATTCAATTCTTTCAACTTATCTCTCTCTTAGACAAGGCAGAGAGGGAGCACCTATTCAATACGGCGGAGGACTCGGAGAGGTACAGAATTAAAATTAAGCTACAGCCTATAGCAGAATGGAGTACATAATGGCATTTATCGATCTATCCGATGAGAAAAACAGAATTACAGCAGTGCAAAGGATGCTCAGAAGTATAGCTCTTGCGGAGAAGCTCCCGAATCCGATCCCGGTAACAGGTGTCTTTGATAAAACAACTGAAGAGGCATTGAAGACTTTTCAACGGCAAAGCGGATTGCCTCAAAGCGGAGAATATAATATAGATACATGGAATGCTTTGAAGAAAAAATATTTGGAGATCGTGAATGAACTTGAATCTCCGATCGGAATTACACCATATCCGAATATTGTCGGATACACGCTCAGCAGCGGTGAAAGAAGCGAACTCGTGTGTATAACTCAGATTATGCTTAATTCTTTGAGACTTTATTATAATATACCGTATGTTATACAGAGCGGAGTATACGATACTCAAACCAAAGATGCTGTGAAAATTTTCCAGAGATCATGCGGTATGGAATGTTCAGGATGTGTTGACTGCGGAACATGGAACAAGCTTGCAGAAGAATACAATTTAACGGTAAACTACAGTCAGTAACACGGGCAGTATAGAGAGAGGACAGGAAGCTTTATCAGCTTCCTGTCCTTTTGAATGTTTTCAGTTTATTTTTCGTATATTTCAGATTCTATGATATCGATAGAAATATCGCGCCTGAAACGTGCGTCAGCCTCATATGATTTATATAAAATCATTCCTATTTCACTCGGTTCTGTTATTTCTCCTGTGTTTAGATTTTTTATAGCAACCTCAAGCCAAACGCACCACTCTTTTCCATATCCGATTCCGCCGTATGCGTCATCCTGCCTGAGAACAGAAAGAACATTATCGTCAATTACAAAAGAATATCTATCAGTTGACAGATTAAGCTGATCTTCAAGTATAAGTGTATTAAAGTTCTTAACTGTAAGGGTATCTTCTTCGCCGAAAGCAAGAAAAATTTTACCGTCTTTCGTTTTCAGATTATCATAAAGGCAGCTCATGATTTTCTGAACATCGGATAGTTTTTCAGCATTGTCTCCGCTTTTTGAAAAAATGTCATTATCACGGTTTCCGCTTACATTTGCATAATTACAAGATGTCAAGTTGATTGAAATTGATGAATAAATAAAGATAGCGAGAATTAAAGCTGAAATTTTTATGTTTTTCAATTTCTTTTCTCCAATTCAAAAAAGTCAATGAAATAATATATCACATAAGAGTACTGATATTATTTTACCACAACTCAAAAATTCTTATGTTAACTGTATTTAAAAATATAAAGTCGAATAAGCGTTTTGTGTTTTGATTCCATTAACAATTAGGAGAAATTTACATTATTTATCATTAGCAAGAACACGTCCCATGAGAACTCCCATTACAGACGCCATCATAAGACCGCGGGTCCAACCGCTTGAATCTCCGAGGCAGTGAAGACCTGCGACATTTGTATTGAATTCGGAATCCATCTTGATGCGGTTGCTGTAAAATTTCAGCTCGGGAGAATACAGAAGCGTTTCAATTGAGGCAAATCCCGGAACCACATGATCTACAGCCTGAATAAAATTTATAATGTTTACCATTGCACGGTACGGCATAGCGGCTGTTATGTCTCCTGCCACCGCATCAGGGAGAGTCGGTTTTAAATTCGACTGAGAAAGCTCTTTCTGCCATGTCCTTTTTCCGTCTAAAATGTCACCGAATCTCTGCACCAAGATATGACCGGATGCAAGCATATTTGTAAGCTCTCCTACTTTTTGTGCATATGCAATAGGCTCATTAAACGGTTCGCTGAAATTATGAGAACACAGAATAGCAAGATTTGTATTGTTGCTTTTGATTTCCTTATATGAATGTCCGTTTACTACAGCGAGATCATTGTCGTAATTTTCCTGGCTTACGAAACCGCCGGGGTTTTGGCAAAAGGTGCGAACCTTATTTTTAAACGGCTTAGGGTATCCGATAAGCTTTGATTCATACAGTACCTTGTTTACTCTTTCGATAACTTCATTTCTGACTTCCACTCTAACGCCTATGTCAACAGTTCCGGGTTGATGTGCTATGTTATACTCAGAGCACAGCTTTTCAAGCCATTCTGCGCCTCGTCTTCCTGTCGCAACTACAGTGTGCTTCGCATGGATTTCCTCACACCTATCGCCGCTTGTTATACGTATTCCGAGACAAGCCGATCCGTCAAGTATGAGATCGGTGCATTCCCAACCGAACATAATATCTACGCCGGCACTCATAAGATATTTTTCAATCGCAAGATATATTTCCTGAGCTTTTTCTGTGCCCATGTGCCTGATGGGACAATCCACCAGCCTGAGCCCTGCCTGAATAGCTCTCTTACGGATATCTTTTACTTCGTCATCGTTTCCAAGTCCCTCGATGTGAGGATCAGCACCGAATTCAAGATAAATTTTATCGGTATAATCAATAGTTTCCTGAACGATGTCATTGCCGATAAGGTTTGGCAGATCACCGCCTACATCAGCGCTTAGAGAAAGTTTTCCGTCAGAGAAAGCACCTGCTCCCGAAAAACCGGTCGTTATATGGCAGTACGGTTTGCAAGAAGCACACTTTTTGGTGACTGATTTCGGGCATCTCCTGTCCTCGACAGCTTTTCCTTTTTCAACAATCAGAATTTTTTTGTCAGACCCCTTTTTCAGCATTTCGATAGCTGTAAATATTCCGGCAGGTCCAGCTCCGACAATTGCAACATCATAATTCATTTGTTTATCTCACCTTTCATTGTAAAATATCAAACAATTTGTATAATATTACATATAAAGTATATCATAGCAACATACCGTTGTCAACCTTAATCATTGTGCTTTAAAAATATATTATATTCCGATACAAAGTAAGAAATAAACAGGTATCCGGTTATGAAAATTAAATGCTGCACAAAGACCTATATTTACTCCGAACTTTTTGCTTTATGATTTTGTGCGGGAGGAACATGTAAACGATTTGTAAACTGCATATTTATTCGCGAATTCAACTTGACAAGATAAGTATATACGTGTATAATATATGTATACTTAATCATTGGCGAGAATAAATATACATTCAGAGGTGATAATGATGAATAAAAATAACATCAAAAAGGTAGTTCTTGCATATTCGGGCGGACTTGATACTTCTATCATAATTCCGTGGCTGAAGGAGAACTATAATAACTGTGAGGTTGTAGCGGTTTCCGGAAATGTCGGTCAGGCCGATGAGCTTGAAGGTCTTGAGGAAAAGGCTATTGCAACAGGCGCGTCAAAGCTGTATGTTCTTGATCAGACAGAAGAATATGTGGATGATTTTATCATTCCCACAATGAAAGCAGGTGCGGTATATGAGGAGTATCTTCTCGGAACGAGCCATGCGCGCCCCTGCATAGCAAAAGGTCTTGTTGAGGTAGCGATTAAGGAAAATGCGGACGCTATCGTTCACGGCTGCACAGGTAAAGGAAACGACCAGGTTCGTTTTGAACTGGCGATCAAGCATTTTGCTCCCAATATGCCTATCATTGCTCCGTGGAGAGAGTGGGACATAAAATCACGCGATGAAGAGATCGAGTATGCCGAGGCTCATAATATCCCGCTGAAGATCAACCGTGAGACTAACTATTCAAAAGACAAAAATCTTTGGCACCTCTCTCATGAAGGAATGGATCTTGAAGATACGGGAAACGAGCCGCAGTATGAGAAACCCGGTTTCCTTGAAATGGGTGTATCTCCGATCGACGCTCCCGATGAACCGGCATATGTTGAGATCGATTTTGAAAAAGGAACTCCCGTTGCTCTTGACGGAGAGCGCATGAGCGCAAAACAGATAATTCTTAAGCTTAATGAAATCGGCGGCAAGAACGGAATCGGTATTATTGATATCGTTGAAAACAGACTTATCGGCATGAAGTGCCGCGGAGTATATGAAACTCCCGGCGGAACAATCCTTTATAAGGCTCACAGCGTTCTTGAATCTATCTGCCTTGACAAGATGACAATGCACGAAAAGCAGAAGCTTTCCATCACATTTGCAGAGCTTGTTTATAACGGTCAGTGGTTCACTCCTCTCCGCGAGGCTCTCAGTGCTTTCGTTGATAAGACTCAGGAGACCGTTACAGGTAAGGTTAGACTGAAGCTTTACAAGGGTAACATGATAAATGCAGGCGTATGGAGCGAGAACTCGCTTTACAGCGAGGAGATTGCGACCTTCGGTGAAAGCGACTACGATCAGAGAGATTCTGCCGGATTCATCAACCTCTATGGACTTCCGATCAAAGTTCAGGCAATCGTAAACGGTACAAAATAATATTTAAAGCCCGTCCTTCACTTTTGTGAGGGACGGGTATTAGATAATATAAAACACGAATAATTATACATTTACTTTATCCTATCGGACGCATTAAAACTACGTCTGATAGGATAAAGTAAAACGAACTTACAAGTAGTTAAGGAGAGATATAATGGCAAAGATGTGGGCGGGAGTTACCTCCGGTGTAACAGACAGTATAGCTGATGATTTTAATTCTTCGATCCGTTTTGACTGCAAAATGTATAAGCAGGATATAGCAGGCAGCATGGCTCATGCGGCAATGCTCGGAGCGAAGGGAATAATAACCGATACGGAAGCTGAGACTTTGATTGACGGATTGTCGGGAATTCTCGATGATCTTGAATCGGGTAAGCTGAACTTTGATATGACTTGCGAAGATATTCATATGTTTATCGAGCAGGTATTGACCGAGCGTATCGGAGATGTCGGAAAGAAGCTGCATACCGCCAGAAGCAGAAACGATCAGGTAGCCCTTGACCTCAGAATGTATCTGAGGGACGAGACAGGCAGCATAATATCGCTTGTGCGCGAGCTTATGATTGCTGTAACCGATAAGGCTGAAGAAAATAAAGATGCTATACTTCCCGGATATACACATTTGCAGAGAGCGCAGCCGATTACCTTCGGGCATCATCTCATGGCATATGCAATGATGTTTCTCCGCGATATAGACCGACTGCGGGATGCTGTTCGCAGAATGAATGTTTCTCCAATCGGCAGCTGTGCTCTTGCAGGAACGACGTATGATACAGACAGACATTTTGAAGCTGAAAGACTGAGCTTTGACAGTATATGTCTCAACAGCATAGACGGAGTATCCGACAGAGATTTCTGCGTTGAGCTTGCATCTGCGATGTCAATTCTTATGATGCACCTGTCGCGTTTCTCTGAGGAAGTGATCCTTTGGTCAAGCTGGGAATTTAAATATATCACCCTCTCGGATTCTTATACTACGGGTTCGTCTATAATGCCGCAGAAAAAAAATCCCGATATGGCGGAACTTGTTCGCGGAAAGACGGGAAGGGTATACGGGGATCTCATGGGACTTCTTACCGCTTTCAAAGGCTTGCCTCTTGCATATAACAAGGATATGCAGGAAGACAAGGAAGCGATATTTGATGCATTTGAAACTGTCGAGATGTGTTTGAAGGTTTTCGCTCCGATGATCGCTACAATGACGGTGCACAGAGATAATATGAAGCGCGCCGCGCAGACAGGCTTTATTAACGCTACAGATCTTGCTGACTACCTTGTCCGCCGCGGACTTCCGTTCAGAAGCGCATATAAGATATCAGGACAGATAGTTGCCGAGTGCATGAAAAAAGATCTTGTATTAGAGACTTTGCCTCTTGAGGATTATAAAAAGTACAGCGAGCTTTTCGAGGAAGACCTGTATGCCGATATTGATTTGCTTGCATGTGTCGAAAAGCGGATCAGTGAAGGCGGAACTTCGGTAAAATCAGTTGAAGCTCAGATAGAATACGTAAGGGAGGCGCTGAGAGCATGACTAAGATTTTTATAGACGGAAGTGCCGGAACAACAGGACTCAGAATACATGAGAGACTTAAAAATCGCGGAGAAATCGAACTTCTCACCTTGCCGGAAAATTTGAGGAAAGACGCTGCAGCACGCAAAGAAGCCGCAAACAGCGCAGACATTGTTTTTTTATGCCTTCCTGATGATGCGGCAAGAGAAGCTGTTTTGTCGATTGACAATCCGAACACCGCTGTAATCGACGCATCTACCGCTCATAGGACCTGCGACGGATGGGAGTACGGATTTCCTGAGATAAGCGACAGACGAGAGAGAATAGCCGCTTCAAAGAGAATTGCAAATCCCGGTTGTCATGCGAGCGGATTTGTTGCCCTTGTTGAGCCGCTTGTCAGAGAAAAAATTATAAAAAAAGACGCCGCGCTCACTTGTTTTTCACTGACGGGTTATTCGGGAGCAGGTAAAAAGGTTATAGCAGAATATGAAAGCGCGGACAGAGATACTCTTATGTCAGCTCCGCGTCAGTATGCACTCGGTCAGTCGCACAAGCATCTTAAAGAGATGGTGAAAATTTCAAATATTACAACTTCTCCTGTTTTCTGCCCGATAATTGAGCCGTTTTACAGCGGTATGGAGGTAACTGTTCCGCTTTTTGCAAAGTATATTTGCGGTTCTGCATCAGATATACGAAATATCTACAGAGAAATATATAACACAAAAATAGTGCATTATAATGATAATGCCGATGAAAACGGATTTTTGTCTGCTGCCGCTTATTCTGGACGAGATGATATGGAAATATCGGTTTTCGGCAACGATGAAAGGATAATTCTTACCGCAAGATATGATAATCTCGGAAAAGGAGCGTCAGGCTCGGCAATCCAGAATATGAATATTCTGCTTGGTCTTGATGAGACGTCGGGACTTGAACTTTAATATTAACGCATGTAAATTAAACATTAAATATGAGAAAGGTTTTATATAAATCATGATAAAAACAGTAAACGGCGGCGTATGTGCAGCTAAAGGCTTTACAGCCGGCGGCGTTCATTGCGGAATACGCAAAAACCGCACAAAAAAAGATCTCGCCATGATCTTCAGCGAGACTCCTGCAAGCTGCGCTGCTGTATATACAACAAATCTTGTAAAAGGAGCTCCTCTTACAGTAACGAAACGTCATATATCCGACGGCAGGGCTCGCGCTGTTATTTGCAACAGCGGAAACGCAAATACATGCAATTCCGACGGTATCGAAATTGCGGAAAAAATGAGTGAGCTGACAGCTGAAGCGCTGAATATTGATCCCGAAGATGTTGTAATAGCATCAACAGGCGTTATCGGTCAAAAGCTTGATATTGAGCCTATAGCGAACGGTATACCGAAATTAGTTGAATCACTTTCGGAAAACGGCGGGCGTGACGCTGCCGAAGCTATAATGACGACCGATACCAGAGTTAAGGAATCTGCTGTCGAATTTACTATAGGTGGTAAAACATGCCGAATAGGCGGAATGGCTAAGGGCAGCGGAATGATTCACCCCAATATGGCTACAATGCTTGTCTTTATAACCACAGATGCTGCAATTTCTTCCGAAATGCTGGAGCTTGCTCTTAAAAATGATATTTCAGGCACATTTAATATGGTAAGTATTGACGGAGATACGTCTACGAACGATATGGTGACCGTTCTTGCAAACGGTGAGGCGGGAAATCCTGAAATTACCTCAGACGGAGAAGATTTTGCGGAGTTTATGCGTGCCCTCAACTCAGTTACCGTTTGTCTCTGCCGCATGATAGCGGGTGACGGAGAGGGAGCAACAAAAATGCTTGAATGTACTGTAAGCGGTGCCGATGATCTCGATTGTGCCCGCGTTGTAGCTAAGAGCGTTATATGCTCCAGCCTTTTGAAATCTGCCATGTTCGGCTCTGACGCCAACTGGGGACGTGTTCTCTGTGCTATCGGATACAGCGGAGCTGATGTCAATGTTGAAAAGATTGATGTTTCTTTCAAATCCGCCGCAGGTGAGATTACTGTATGCAAAAACGGAGCAGGCGTTGATTTTTCAGAAGATGAAGCTAAAAAAATACTGCTTGAATCTGAGATAGAAATACTTGTCGGTTTGAATTCAGGTACGGAAAGCGCGTCGGCATGGGGCTGTGATCTCACTTATGATTATGTAAAGATCAACGGCGACTACAGAACCTGATAAATTTATGGTGAAATAATAAAGAATAGTGGAAAGCTGATTTTATATGAATAATAATTTTTCAAATATCGAACGTGCGGAGATGCTAACACAGACTCTTCCGTATATCAGAAAATATAACGGAAAAGTTGTCGTTGTAAAATACGGCGGAAACGCTATGATAAACGAACAGCTCAAAGAGCAGGTAATGGAAGATATCGTTTTGCTGTGGCTTATCGGAATCAAGGTAGTCCTTGTTCACGGAGGAGGTCCTGATATCAACGAATTGATGGACAAGATCGGGAAAAAGCCTGAGTTTGTAAACGGTCTGCGCGTTACTGATAAAGAAACAATGGACGTAGTGCAGATGGTGCTGGCAGGAAAAGTCAATAAAACTCTTGTAAATCTTCTTGAAACCAAAGGCGGCAAGGCAATGGGAATTTCGGGAATGGACGGAAGACTTATCGAAGCCGAGCCTAAGAATGAAGCGCTGGGATATGTCGGCAATATAAAGAAAATAAATATAGGCGCAGTTCTTGATCTCCTTGAAAAAGGTTATATTCCGGTTATATCCACTATAGGCTGTGACAAGCAAGGCAATTCATATAATATCAACGGAGATACAGCTGCCGCATATATTGCGGGTGCTATCGGCGCGGAGCGTCTTATCATGATGACTGATATTGACGGAATTCTGCGCGATCGCAATGATCCCTCAACACTTATTCCTGAAATAACCGTTTCCGAAGCTAAAACTCTCGAAGCCGAAGGAATCGTTTCAGGCGGTATGATACCGAAGATAAACTGCTGTACCGAAGCTATTTCAAGAGGAGTCAGAAAGGTTATTATATTAGACGGCAGAGTTCCTCATTCAATACTTATGGAGCTGCTGACAGACGAAGGCGCAGGTACTATGGTAACGCGCGACAAAATAAGTTGAATATTTTGATATAATTGTACCGCCGCTTTGCGGCGGAGCGGAGATTTTATTATGAGTATAATATCTGATAAAGACAGGACATATATAGCAGGCACATATGCGCGTTTCCCGGTTGAAATATCACACGGAAAAGGCTCTGTTCTATATGATACCGACGGAAAAAAATATATTGATATGGGTTCCGGAATCGGTGTTACATCGTTTGGCATCGCCGATGACGAATGGAAAAATGCAGTAAGCGCACAGCTTTCCGCCGTTCAGCACACCTCAAACCTCTATTATACAGAACCGTGTACAAGACTTGCCGAGCTGCTGTGCCAAAGAACAGGTATGAAAAAAGTATTTTTCAGTAACTCGGGAGCGGAAGCCAATGAATGCGCGATCAAAGTCGCGCGCAAGTGGGCGGAAGAAAATAAGGGCGCTGAGTATTCCACGATAATCACACTCAAAAACAGTTTTCACGGCAGAACGGTAACAACGCTTGCGGCAACGGGACAGGATCATTTTCACGAACATTTTATGCCGCTGACTCCGGGATTTGTGTATGCTGAGGCAAATAATATTGACGATGTTAAACGTCTTGTAAAAGAAAATAAGGTTGCAGCCGTAATGTTCGAGTGCATTCAGGGAGAGGGCGGAGTTCTTCCGATGAATCCCGAATTCATAAAAGAGCTTGCTTCTCTTGCAAAGAGTGAAAATTTTCTTCTTGCGGTAGATGAGGTACAGACGGGAAACGGACGTACGGGAGAGCTTTATGCTTATATGAATTACGGTATCACGCCTGATATCGTATCAACTGCAAAGGGACTTGGCGGAGGCCTTCCGCTGGGCGCTACGCTTCTCGGAGAAAAAGTTGAAAACACGCTGAAGGCTGGAGATCATGGCTCTACATTCGGCGGAAACCCCATATGCTGCGCCGGCGCTGTAAACATAATTGAGAGAATAGACGATGATCTGCTGACTTCAGTTAAAGAAAAAAGCAAGCTTATTTTCGATTCACTGAGCAGTGCTAAAGGTATAGAGAGTGTCAGCGGAATGGGACTTATGATCGGTATAAAGACAAAAAAAGCAGCGAAAGATATAATAGTAAATTGTATAGATAAAGGCGTGCTTTGTCTCAGTGCAAAAGATAAGGTAAGACTGCTTCCTGCACTCAATATACCGACAGAAGAGCTGAAAGAAGCACTCCAAATTATCAAAAATGTGTGTGCCGAAGACTGAGCTTCAGTCAGTCGTGAGACCTAAACTATTTTAAAGTTTAATCGGAGGAATAATGATACATATGAATCTGAAAGGGAAAAATTTTTTGAAGCTTCTCGATTTTTCGAGTGAGGAAATCGCAGGACTTCTTGACCTTGCATCTGACCTCAAGGCTAAGAAAAAAGCGGGAATTCCGCATAAAATGTGCGAAGGCAAAAACATCGCTCTTATTTTTGAAAAAACAAGTACAAGAACTCGCTGCTCATTTGAAGTTGCAGCAGCTGATCTCGGCATGCACCCTGTTTATCTTGATCCGAAAAGCTCTCAGATCGGTAAAAAGGAGAGTATTGCCGATACCGCACGTGTCCTCGGACGTATGTTTGACGGTATTGAGTACCGCGGGTTCGGTCAGGATATAGTTGAAGATCTTGCTAAATATTCAGGTGTTCCTGTATGGAACGGACTGACTAATGAATTTCATCCGACTCAGATACTCGCAGACTTTCTGACGATAAGAGAGCATTTCGGTTCACTTAACGGAATAAAGCTTGTTTACATGGGGGATGCAAGATATAACATGGGCAACTCTCTGATGGTCGGATGCGCTAAAATGGGAATGCACTTTGTAGCATGCGCTCCGAAAAAATATTTCCCGGACGCAGCTCTTATTGATACCTGTCGTAAAATTGCTTCACAGACGGGATCTGTACTTGAATTTATCGAAGATCCGATGGAAGCAACAAAAGGCGCAGATCTTATTTATACAGATGTGTGGGTATCTATGGGAGAGCCTGATGAAATTTGGAAAGAGAGGATTTCCGACCTTCTTCCGTATCAGGTAAACTCAGATCTAATGAAAAATGCAGGAGAAGGATGCAAATTCATGCATTGCCTTCCCGCATATCATGATCTCAATACGGAGACAGGCAAAACAATATTTGAAAAATTCGGAATTGACGCTCTGGAAGTGACAGACGAAGTATTTGAGAGTAAAAACTCTATTGTATTTGACGAAGCGGAAAATCGCATGCACACTATAAAAGCTGTTATGGCGGCAACTCTTGCATAAATTGCAGGATTTACGGCTGTGGCGAGCTTTCTTACCGACACAGCCGAATTCACAAGCTTTTGTGAATAAAACAAAGCTGATTCTGTCCGTATTTCGTTTATTACGGTGTTCGGGCATTCAGATATATAAATTTCGTGTTGACGTTTATCGTCGGTGGGGGAGTATATGGCATATTTATTATTAAGTGACGGAAAGTATTTTGAAGGGCGGCGTATAGGAGCGCCCGGTGACAGTATCGGAGAAATCGTTTTTACAACGGGAATGGTGGGATACCTTGAAACTCTTACCGATCCGAGCTATGCGGGACAGATCGTGATTCAAACGTTTCCCATGATAGGAAATTACGGAGTAATCGAAGAAGATTTTGAAGGAGAGCCGGCAGTACGCGGATATGTAGTACGCGAGCTTTGCGAGATGCCTTCAAATTTTCGCTGTGAATACGAGCTTGATACTTTCCTGAAGAAAAAAGGAATCTGCGCTGTTTGCGGCGTGGATACAAGAGAGCTGACAAGAATTATCAGAGAAAAAGGTGTTATGAACGCAATGATTTGCGACGAGCTTCCCGATGATCTTACAGAACTTAATTCTTACAGCGTAAAGAATGTTGTGAGTGAAGTAAGCACAAAGGAAAAGCAAGTCTATAAGTCAGATACCGATAAAAAATATTCTGTAACCCTCATTGATTACGGCGCTAAGAAAAATATAATCAGAAGTCTGACCTCCCGCGGCTGCGAAGTTACAGTTGTACCTCAGAACACATCTGCGGAGGAGATTCTTGAAGGAAAGCCTGACGGCATTATGCTGTCAAACGGTCCCGGAGATCCTGCGGAAAATATATATTGCATTGCTCAGATAAAAAAGCTTATCGGAGAGGTGCCTGTGTTCGGCATCTGCCTCGGTCATCAGCTTACAGCACTTGCCATGGGCGGTAAAACCGTAAAGCTGAAATACGGGCACAGAGGTGCAAACCAGCCTGTTCGCGAGCTTAGCGGCAGCCGAACCTACATTACGAGTCAGAATCACGGATATGCAGTGGTTCCCGACAGCACAAAGACGGGTAAAATGTCTTTTGTAAATGCGAACGACGGAAGCTGCGAGGGAATGGATTATCCCGATAAAAACTGCTTTACCGTACAGTTCCACCCCGAAGCTTGCTCGGGACCGCATGATACGTCGTTCTTGTTTGATCGCTTTATTTCAATGATGGGAGGAAAGATAGATGCCTAAGGATAATACAATACGTAAGGTTCTCGTTATCGGTTCTGGTCCGATTATTATTGGACAAGCCGCTGAATTTGACTACGCAGGAGCACAGGCATGCAGAGTCCTCCGAGATGAAGGAATAAATACAGTACTTGTAAACTCCAACCCTGCAACAATAATGACAGATAAGACGATGGCTGATGAGATATATCTTGAGCCGCTGAATGCCGATACCGTCAGACGTATTATAGAAAAAGAGCGTCCCGACGGACTTCTTGCGGGACTTGGCGGACAAACGGGACTGACTATTGCCATGCAGCTCTCACGCGACGGCACTCTTGAAAAATACGGCGTACGTCTGCTTGGATCTGATGTTGCAGCGATTGAAACGGCTGAGGACAGAGAGCTGTTCCGCGACCTCATGAAAGAGATCGGTCAGCCTGTTGTTCCGTCTGAAATTGCAGAAGATATAGAACGCGCAGTTGAGATAGCAGGCGAGATCGGATATCCTGTTATTGTCAGGCCTGCGTATACGCTCGGCGGTTCGGGCGGCGGTATTGCGGCGAGTGAGGAAGAGCTTCGCACAATTGCCGAGGTAGGTCTTGAAATGTCTCCGATCACTCAGGTTCTGATAGAGAAGTGTATCTCAGGCTGGAAAGAGATAGAATTTGAAACGATGCGCGACGCTGCAGGCAATGTCATCGCTGTCTGCTCAATGGAAAATATTGATCCTGTCGGTATCCATACCGGTGACTCGATTGTTGCGGCGCCTGCTCTCACGCTTTCCGATAAAGAATATCAGATGCTTCGCTCGGCTTCTCTCGATATGATTTCGGCAATTGGAATCGTAGGCGGCTGTAACTGTCAGTTTGCCCTGAATCCCGACAGCTTTGAATATGCAGTAATCGAAGTGAATCCGAGAGTATCGCGTTCTTCGGCTCTTGCTTCAAAAGCAACCGGATACCCGATAGCAAAAATTACGGCTAAGATCGCGCTTGGTTATACTCTTGATGAAATCAAAAATGATATAACAGGGAAGACATGCGCATGCTTCGAGCCGACACTTGACTATGTTGTTGTTAAATTCCCGAAGTGGCCGTTTGATAAATTTGCAGGCTCTGACAGAACGCTCAGCACTCAAATGAAGGCTACGGGCGAGGTTATGGCGATAGCGCAGAGCTTTGAAGCGGCGCTCATGAAAGCTGTACGCGGAGCTGAAATATCGCTTGATACGCTGAATGCTAATCCTCTGTCGGACAAGCCTGTGACTGAAAGACTGAGCGAGCAAAACGACCGCAGAATATTCACCGTATTTGAAGCTCTGAAAAGCGGAGTTGCTGTTGACGTAATTCATGAGATTACAAAGATAGATGAATTTTTCTTAAATAAGATAAAGAATCTTGCTGACTTTGAACTTCATCTTGAAGATAAGGGTCTTTGCGAGGGCGATTATGAGACGGCTAAGAGATACGGCTATACGGACGATGCTATCCGCCGCATAAGCGGAGCGGAAAAACTTCCCGAGTTTGATTTCAGCTATAAAATGGTTGATACCTGCGGAGCTGAATTTGATGCGGAGACGCCGTATTTCTATTCATGCTGTGACAAATACTGTGAATCACGTACCTTTAAGCGCAGCGGTAAGCCTGTTATCATGGTACTCGGCTCAGGTCCTATACGAATAGGACAGGGAATTGAGTTCGACTACAGCTCAGTCAGGTGCGTTAGCACGCTTCGTCAGCTAGGATATGATGTAGTTATCGTTAATAATAATCCGGAAACAGTGTCAACAGATTATGATACAGCCGACAGACTGTATTTTGAGCCGCTCAGTCCGGAAGACGTTATGAACATTATTAAGGTTGAGCAGCCGATAGGCGCAGTTGTTGCATTCGGCGGCCAGACCGCAATAAAGCTTACACAGTTCCTTGATAAAAACGAAGTTTGTATCTTAGGTACTTCTGCTGACGGAATCGATATTGCAGAAGACAGAAGCAGATTTGATGCTCTCCTTGAATCCTTCGGAATCAAGCGTCCGCGCGGAATGGGAGCAGAAACGGTTGAAGAGGCTGTGGAAGCCGCCGAAAAGCTCGGATATCCCGTACTTCTCAGACCGTCATACGTTATCGGCGGTCAGAACATGACGATATCGCGTTCAAAAGAACATACGGTTAAGTATATGGAAACGATACTGTCGGGAGGAATTGATAACCCTGTTCTTGTCGACAAGTACATGCCCGGCACTGAGCTTGAGGTTGACGTAATATCCGACGGCGAAGATGTTCTTATCCCCGGTATAATGGAACATATTGAGCGTGCAGGAGTTCACAGCGGCGACTCTATAGCTGTATATCCGCCGTATAATCTCAGCGATAAATTCCTGAAGAAGATTTGCGACTGTTCAGAAAAACTGGCTCTTGCGCTCGGAACAAAAGGACTTGTAAATATTCAGTACCTCATTTATGAAGGCGAGCTTTATGTAATCGAGGTAAATCCTCGGGCTTCACGTACGGTTCCGTACATCAGTAAGGTAACAAATGTTCCGATGGTAGACCTTGCATCAAAGGTTATGCTCGGTGAAAAGCTTGTAAACCTCGGATACGGAACAGGTCTTCATCGCACACCTCCATATTATGCAGTAAAAGTGCCTGTTTTCTCGTTTGAAAAGCTCAATGACGCAAACTCGATACTCGGACCTGAGATGAAGTCAACGGGAGAAGTACTCGGTATCGGTCGTACGGTTTCGGAAGCACTCTTCAAGGGATTAACGGCTGCCGGATTTACAGTTCCGTCAATGTACAGTAAAAATTTTGCAGGTGTATTTATAAGCGTAGAGGAAAGCGACTTCCAGGAGATCCTGTCACTCGCAAAGCGTTTCTATGATCTCGGAATAACGATATACGCAACAAAGGGAACAGCAGCGTCAATATCAAGACTCGGAATCGACGTTGTGTCTGTATGCGGAAGATCGGAATCAGATGAAATTTTTGACCTCATGGAAGACGGCAAAATCGATTATATCATCTATACGGGCGCGCTCGTCGACGCTACGGTCGGTGACTACAGAAAGCTTCACCTTCGCGCAATGCAGCTGATGATTCCGTGTCTGACATCGCTCGACACTGCTAATGCTCTTGCCGAAATAATCGAAAGCCGATATAATGTAAGCAATACGGAACTTGTAGATATCAATGCCATGCGTCCGTGGAGACGTAAGATCCGCTTTGCAAAAATGCACTCCTGCGGAAACGACTACATTTTCATTGAGAATTTTGACGGTGCAATCACGTGTCCCGAATCCTTGTGTGTAAGTCTCTGCACACCTCACTACGGTATCGGCGGAGACGGTATCGTACTGATAGAGCGCTCTGCTGTAGCTGATGCGAAGATGCGCAGCTTCAACAAAGACGGAAGCGAAGGCAAAATGGCAGGTAATAATATACGCTGTGTTGCAAAATATCTCTACGAAAAGGGTTATGTCAGAAGTGAATATATAACAGTAGAGACAGGAAGCGGCATACACCGCATGAAGCTGTACTTGAGAGACGGAAAAGTAAGCTCTGTATCAGTAGATATGGGTAAGGCGGATATGGCAGTCTCATCACTCCCTGCGCTTTACGACGGTGAATCCATGGTCTCGGCTCCCGTAAAGATTGGAAATGAGGATTATTCCATAACATGCGTATCTGTAGGAAATCCGCATTGTGTGGTATTCTGCGACGCTATAGATGGCATTGACATAGAAAATGTCGGACCGCAGTTTGAATTTGCACCGATATTCCCTGAGCGTATCAACACAGAATTTGTTCGTGTTGTTACAAAGACAAGCCTTAGAATGCGAGTATGGGAGAGGGGCAACGGTGAAACTCTTGCATGCGGAACGGGTGCATGCGCTGCTGTTGTTGCTGCGTGTGAAAACGGACTTTGCGATAATGGAGTTGACATTACTGTTAAGCTTGCAGGCGGAGATTTGACTGTAAATTACACCGATGAAAAAGTTATTTTGACGGGTAATGCGGTTACCGTATATGAAGGCGAATTTGAATATTGATTTTTTGAGATAAAAAGAAAGCAGAGGCTCTTGAATTTTTGAGAACCTCTGCTTTTTTAAAAGAATAATAAATTTAAAATATTTAATCGATTATCGCATTTCTTATTTTTAATAAATCAAGCCAAGAATAAATACAATCCTCTTTTGAAGAATACACAAGATTATTGTCACCTACAGATAAGTGTTTTAAGTGTTTAGATAGATTATAAAAGACATTATCATCGTAGTAAGATGTATAGTCATAATTTTTTTGACAAGCCTTTATCGAATTATATAATTCATTTACGCTCATATTTTTTATATTTCCGAGTAATTTAGTATGTGCTCCTGCATTACCGTAATACATATCGAGATTTTGTATAATATTAAAAAATGTCCAATTTATTGAATTTGCCTTTTCAATTTCATAATTAAATCCATTTTCAAAAATATTATTAATGACTGCTATTTCCGAATGATATTTACAATTATTAATCAATGATTTATTGCACATGTTTGATTTTTCTGCCATTTCAGCTATTTTCATGCAGTCATCATAATTTGCCCTAAGTGTTTGATACTTGCGCATTCTTTCAGTTGGAACATACGTAGGAATTGTTAACCTTGATTTGCAGGGAATAGAAGAAATTCTTTTTATGATCTCCGGAAAATCGTTAACCATTAGTTTACTGATGATTTGATTAAATACGATATTAAATCCGTTCCCAATCAAAAAATCAGCGGTTTTACAGATTTCATCAAATCCGTCCGGATTTTGTACTATGAGATTATGGTTGAACTTATTACCGTGAAGTGCAAGCATGAAACTATCAGCTCTTGCGGATTTTTGTGGTCGGGACAGAAAAATCATGATAAAAAAAATACCGAGGAATATTTTCCGTGCTATAATCTATTATCTTTTTAATATCACGATTGCAAAATATTTCGTTTCCAAGCGTAATAGATATTTCATCGTTTAATTTATCAAATACTGGAATAAGCTTACTTAAACACAGGTAATAATCATCATAGCTCATTGATTTTCCTATCCCGCCGTTTAATTTGTCGAACAACCAGCAATCGTAATTTCAAAAGTATATTTCATCGATATTACCTATCACCTCTGCTTTAATAAAACTGATACAACATCACTCGGAGTCTCAGCCAGGTAATCCGCTCCGCATGATATCATCTCGTCTAGAGTTCCGAAACCGTACAGCACGCCGAGCGCGGGTATTCCGCACGCATGCGCGCCCTCAATATCGTGAAATCTGTCGCCGATCATTAAAACGCCCTCACGGGGAATCTTACACTCATCTATAACATACTTGATAACGTCGGATTTTTTGCCGCGAACTCCATCAAAAGTAGCTCCGCCGATAAAGTCAAAATATTTATCGATTCCGAAATGCGCGCATATCTTTCTTGCAAATTCTTCGGGCTTTGATGTTGCGACGTATAGGTGATATCCGCTGTTCTTTAATTCTTTCAGCATTTCGGGGACGCCGTCATACATGCGATTTTCAAAAATTCCCGTTTTCCTGTAATAAGTTCTGTATCGATTTACAGCCTCCGCTACTCCGTTTTCATCAAATCCGCAGAGAACCCTGAAGGTTTCCGAAAGAGGAGGTCCTATGAATTTTACAAGCTCATGTCTGTCGGGAATTTCAAATCCGAATGATTTTAGTGAATAAATAATACCGCCGATAATACCGTCTGAATTATCGGACAGAGTTCCGTCTAGGTCAAACAGCAGATGAGTAAAATGTTTGTTTATCATATTATGAAACCTGCCTTGCGTTTATTTTAATTCATCGATTGAAAGGGAATAGCTGTCAAGGAATTCTTCTATAAAATATTTTAAAGCCGGCAGTGAGTTGCTGTCAAGCTTTTTCTTTATTCCGACTGCTGCTCCTTCAAAGTCATGGTTTCCGGCTTTTTGTTCTTCAATGCATTTTAAATAAGCGCTGAGTGTATCCGCAGTTTTTACGATCAATTTTTCTTTTTCCGTCAGTATTTCTTCGCTTAGTATGTCGGAATATATGTCTTTTAAAAAATCGGGAAGCTTTGAGATCAGCATTTCGCGTGTCTCAGCTTCGATCTTTTGATAAGCAGATTTTATTTCATCGTTATAATATTTCACAGGTGTTGGAAGATCTCCCGTGATTATTTCAGATGCGTCATGATACAGAGCCGCTACAGCGATTTTATCTGCATTGACATTATCTCCGAATTTAGTATTCTGAATTACGGCTAAGGCATGAGCAAGAAGCGCGGTTTCATACAGATGTTCACTGAGACTTTCAGTTTCCGTATTTCGCATGAGTCCCCATCGCTTAATAAGTTTTGTTCTGTTTATGTATGCAAAAAAATGACCCATTGTTAATTCCTCCGAATATTGCTCTATAGTTTATATTTTACATAATGAAAGGTAATAAGTCAAGTATGTCCGTTTTCTTTATAACTGCTTATTCAGAATAATTTACAGTATTAAGCATATGTAATTAACTCAGTTATAAATTGATAAGAAAATTGCGATCACTCAAAGATAATGAATTTAATCAAAAAAATTCAAAAAAGCTATTGACAAAGGGTAACATATATGATATAATACTATCGTTGTCGCGGCACGGATGTGCAAGGCAATTATGGCGGAATAGCTCAGCTGGCTAGAGCAATCGGTTCATACCCGATAGGTCGTGGGTTCAAGTCCAACTTCCGCTATTTATACGGCCCGTTGGTCAAGCGGCTAAGACACCGCCCTTTCACGGCGGTAACGGGGGTTCGATTCCCCCACGGGTCATTAAGCGGTAATTTTTTGAAATTACCGCTTTTTTGTATTCTGTAAACTCATTAGCTATAAATTATATATGACTGCATTTATGTAAGGAGAGCGTTGTGGTATATATTAAATTACAATTGATTGGGCAAAACATGAATCTTGACAGTATAACTCAACAAATCGGAACAAATCCGACCTTTTCATGTAAGAAAGGCGAAATTAACACTACTTCCATTCGAAAAAGAGAGGTTAAGCAATTAATGATTCATGGATATATGATATAGAAACAAATGATTTTTCAGAGAACCAGCTCGAAAAATTTCTTGATAAGTTTTCTGGATGTGCGAACCTGTTTGCACATCTCAGGGAAAAGGATATAATCCCTTATTTGTTAATAACATACTATATTGATGATTATAGAAAAGTTATTTCAATTTCAAATCGTACAGTAAACCTGATATCTAAGTTACAGTTGGAGCTTTGCATTGATGTAATGAATTTAGATTCATTTTAAGTATTTAATAATAAATTTCCCCAATAAGTGCTCAATAAATTTCAGGGCACCATAATCATATGATTATGATGCCCTGATGCTTTTGCAGCTTACTTATTTTGCACTGATGCTGTTCTCGTAGTTTTCGATCATCTTCTTAACCATCTGACCGCCTACAGAACCTGCCTGACGTGATGTGAGATCACCGTTGTAACCCTTGTTAAGTGTTACACCAACCTCGTTAGCTGCTTCCATCTTAAACTGCTCCATAGCTGCCTTAGCTGCGGGAACTACAATTTTATTACTCTGTGCCATAATTCATTTTCCTTTCTTTATCAGATATTTTCTGATAGTTAAAAATAATTTTATTTACTCAGTAAATTGAAGAACTGTTTGTCCTTCGACATTAGTATTGTACATTTAAACAATAATATGAATGGAAATTTTTAATCATTTTCACTTGATATTTTGTCGAAAATTTTGTATACTATAATATCGTTATTGTATTTCACAGTTTTTTAAATATATGTGCATCTAAAAATCAGGAGAGCAATATTTATTATGGCAAACAGAAATGACAAAACACAAAATCTAAATAAAGATATATCAAGATTTGATGCTGATCCCGAGCTTGGTCTTACAAGCTCACAGGTCAATGAAAGAATAAGCGCAGGAATGACAAATAAAAGTGTTGATTCCCCTACTAAAACAGTAAAGGAAATAATACTTGGAAACGTATTCACATACTTTAATATAATTTTTTTCGCAATTGCCGCAGCACTGATTTTAGTAAGATCGTTCAACAACCTATCATTCTTGGTCATTATAACAGTAAATTTGTTAATCGGAATCGTACAGGAAATTAACTCAAAGCGAACTCTTGATTCCCTTACACTAATGAATGAACCTCACGTGTCGGTTATTCGGAACGGCTCTTGCGAGGTAGTAAAATGTGAAGATATTGTACTTGACGATGTTGTGCTTTTTAGTGCAGGTAATCAGATTTGTGCCGATTGCATTGTCCTTTACGGGGAAGTTCAGGTCAATGAGTCTCTTGTCACAGGAGAATCCGATGAGATCAAGAAAGCTCAGGGAGACAAGCTTTTGTCAGGAAGTTATGTGGTTTCAGGGGAATGCCGTGCAAAAGCCGATGCTGTGGGAGCTGATTCCTTTGTTTCGAGACTTACTCTCGATGCAAAAAAGTCTAAGAAAAATGTTATCCGCGGTATGATGCTTTCTCTCAAACGCTTGATACAGGTAATCGGAATTCTTATTATACCTATGAGTATAGGTTTGCTCGTAAGACATCATTTTTCTCTTGATATGGGCATCAGAGAAAATGTTCAGAGCACTGCCGGAGCTATCATCGGTATGATTCCCGAAGGACTGTATTTGCTCGTAAATGTTACGCTGGCTGTAAGCGTTATAAAACTTGCAAAGAAAAATACACTTGTGCATGATCTCGGGTGTATTGAAACTTTGGCGCATGTGGATACGCTTTGCGTTGATAAAACAGGAACTATTACCGAAAATAATATGACTGTAGAAAATGTTATAGCACTTCAAAATTCAGTCGATCCGTTAAAAGTTTTGGAAGATTTTGTATCCAACATGTCGGTAGACAATATTACAATGAAATCGCTGAAAGAAAATTTTTCAGTAGAGAATGCTCGTCCGGCTGTAAAGGTTGTTCCGTTTTCCTCCGAAACTAAAACAAGCATGGTATATTTTTCAGAAAGAGAAAAATATGTTCTGGGCGCTCCTGAATATGTTTTGAAGGACAGATACGCCGAATATCGTGAAATGATTGATAAATATGTCCTTTTAGGACGCAGAGTTTTGGTGATTGCCCTCTCAGTGGATGATGAAGCTTCGCTCACAGAGAAACCCGTTCCGATAGCTCTTGTTATATTAACAAACAAGGTAAGAGCAGAAGCTAAATATACATTTGAATACTTTGAACGCCAGGGAGTAGATATTAAGGTAATATCAGGAGATAATCCGCGAACTGTGTCTGCCGCTGCCAAGGAAGCAGGAATTCCCGGATATAATAATGCTGTCGACCTCACAGGGTACAGTGATGAGAAAATTGCCGAGATTGCCGGGGATTATACTGTTTTCGGACGAGTAAGGCCCGAACAAAAAAGAACGCTTATAAGAGCGCTTAAAAGGGAAGGACATACAGTTGCAATGACAGGCGACGGTGTTAACGATATTCTTGCAATGAAAGATGCTGATTGCAGCATTGCCATGGCGTCGGGCAGTGATGTTACTTGTCAGATAGCACACCTTGTTTTAATGAAGTCACAGTTTTCATCCCTTCCGTCGGTTGTAGCGGAAGGCAGACAGGTTATAAATAATATTGAACGCTCTGCAGCGCTGTTTCTTGTAAAAAATATTTTTTCTTTTACGCTTGCACTTATATCTATTTTTGCGGTTTTTGCGTATCCATTGCAGCCTGTTCAAATATCGCTTGTCAGCGGCTTGACTATCGGAATTCCGTCATTTGTTCTCGCGCTTGAGAAAAATGAAAAAAGAGTCAGCGGGAAATTTCTGTTTAACGTAATCTCAGCGGCTCTGCCGACGGCGATTACCAATCTCATTGTCTCACTTGGCGTGATTCTGTTTGCCGCGGCTTTTGATATTGATACTGCTGTTTCATCATCTATCATAACATTGCTTATGGGACTTGCAGGTTTCTCGATGATATACAGACTATGCCGTCCGTTTAATAAAATCAGAACGGCTCTTATGGTAGGTCTGCCTATATTATTTATCAGTGCGCTGATAATAATGCCTTCATTTTTTGAGATATCTCCTCTTGGGTTCGGAGGTTGGCTAATTTTCGCTGTATTTGCACTGCTCATACCGTCGATAACATATGTTCTGTCTCTCGGAGTTGAAAAGTTGTCAATCAGATTACAAAAGAGAGTGGATAAGTTTCTAAAGCGCCGCTCAGTTTTACGGAACGAAAGATAATTCAATAATAATATAGGGTGTATTGGACTTTAGTTATCAAACACACCCTATGTTTATATCTCAAAATATTATAAATTTAAAATATCTTTTGCAAAATTCCAATTATAAATAAATTCTTCTATGCTATGAAAGCGTTTATTTCGTTCCGGATTCATCGCACATTTAACAACGTTATAAAGCGACATTCCTGCAGTCCATTTTTCAAAAATTTTATCATTAGCATCTCCGAAAAAGGCAAAAGATAAAGCTCCAATAGTAAAGACATTTGTTACTTCATCAATTTTTGCTCCAAATTCGTATTCTTCAGGTGCCATAAAACGTGAATTTCCCCACATCCTGCCCATAGTATTGGTATGTGGTGCTTTAAGAAAAAGATCAATATCACATATGGTGAGTGTATCTCTCAAAAAGTCGTATATGAAACTTCCATCGTAGAGATCAATTGCAACATAACCGCATTCAGTAACTGTTTTTATAAAAGACAACAGTGTGGCAAATGCTTTTAGTCTTTTTTCAAAGACAGATTGATAAACTTATCATATGGTGAAATTAGCGTACTGTCCCTGGCATATTTTTCAAAATTCCAGTGATCAAATAAGCACTCACCGTCAACCCAATTAAAAACCGCGACATATAGGTCATTAAGAGGATAATGATCAATCAATTGAATCAAATTCGGGTGTTTGATATCTTCGTAAACTTTTACCGCTTGAATCAAATTAGATATTGCAGTATCAGTAGAGACGATGGAGCAAATTGTTTTCAATCCGGCGATTTTTACAAAATATCGATGTTCTCCATTGCTTATGCCAAACGACAAATTACCCGAATCGTTTTCATCAAACGCACAAAATACTTTTCCGTATCGGGATATGAAGTCTAAACTGCGCTGCTCATTTAATCGATATGTATATCATCTATTCTATTTTCAATCATTTTCTATCCCCTTTGTAAATGTATACCTTGTGTTGATAATTCCATCACTTACGATGGTATTGCCCTGATACGACAAGCATATACTTATCCATGCCAAATTCTATATTTCCTTCATCAGCATGAACGACATTAAAAGGTTCCATTTCAAACAATTTTTGGTTACCTTTTTGAAGCTGGATAAATTTCAGATCATTCTTTTTATTACCTCTTTCATATTCATTATAGATTAAAAATCTCAGCTGATAAAATCAGCTGAGATAAAATTATATCCGTATGAAAAAGATATCTTAATCAGCGGACAAAACGGCTTTTGATTTTATCAGTATAGTAAATATCATTTTGTCCACCTCACTTTCATATTTGATGCCTACAGTATATCACATAAAAAATTCCTTGTCAATAATATAGCTTAAAAATAATCGGAAAGTTTGCACCTTCCGATTATTTTATAAATTTATTCGGTTCTGAGTGCAACAACAGGATCTTTTTTAGCAGCGCTTCTTGAAGGAATAATACCTGAAATAAGCGTCAGAGCAATGCTTATTGCAATAAGTATTATCGCTGCGGGTATGGGAAGGAATGCGCTGAGTCCTGATATTCCTGTGAGTCCCTGAATTATTATATTGATCGGTATACATAGCAGATACGTTACTCCAACACCGAGAGCGCCGGATAAAAATCCTATAATTACAGTTTCAGCATTAAACATACTTGAAACATTTTTCTTCGACGCACCGATAGCGCGGAGAATTCCGATCTCCTTTGTGCGCTCCTGAACAGAAATCAGAGTAATAACACCGATCATAATTGATGAAACAATAAGCGATATCGCTACAAATGCTACAAGAACGTATGTTATCGCATTTATTATCGTTGTAACAGAAGACATCATGAGTCCGACATAATCGGTATATTTGATCTCGGAAAGTTCATCAACGCCGCTATTATATTCTGTAATTGCCTCCTCAATAATATCTTTGCTTTGGAATGTTGCAGAATACAGATTTATCGTAGCAGGATCATCGCGATCGACAATTCCCAGTTGCTTCAAATTATTTTCATAGCTTGATTCGGAGAACGTAAGCGCTTCATCGTAATATACGGCGCATTGTTCAGACGTGAAACTCAATAGTTCTGAATCAAGTAATGATGCAAGCTGATCTGCAGGTATATCTGATAGTTGTGCAAGAACTTTCTCAGCGTATTGTATTTTTGTTTGCTCAATAATATTATTTTCAAAGATTTCTATTAGCGCTTCATCGCTCATCGAAGATACATAATCCCTAAGTTTATCTTCTGTCATGCCTGTCTGCTCACTCATGCCGCCGATCAGTATATTTTCCATGTCTTCACGAGTCATTGAGCCTATGGTTTGTTCTACAGCAGAATTCAAAAGTTCGTCATCGGGAATACTTTTGATAGTAATATAAGCTTCTGCCTTTCCGATTTCATCAAGTGAATTTATATGATTTTTAAATTCAGCGGATTTTTCATCAATCGTCATATTTGAACTGTTGCTTTTGAAGGGAAGTCCCGTAAAGATATCTGTGGTTTGATCTTCAATCTGTTTTGCTGCAACTTCGCTCTTCGCAGCCTCGTCAGTTATATATTCGGTAAGCATTGTTGTATATCCGATAGTTCCGCTTAACATACCTGATACTGCATCTTCGCTGGGTTTTATAATGCCGGATACTTTTAATACAGTTCCATTATCATAAAGATATCTGAGTCCTGTTTCACTCTCGCGCAGATCCGTATAAAGACCTGTTTGTGTATCAAGCGAGTAGCAGTCGGAATTCAGGATTGTTCTGAACTCCATGCTGCATATATCTTCATATGACCAACTTTGTGTGTCCGCTTCCAAATCGGTTTTATTTAGTGCAGCATCAACAATTTTATCAACATCGTCTTTTGATTTCAGACCGAGAGCATATAAAGTCATATCGTCTATTTCATTGTCTTCATCAACTAAAACAATGACTTCATTGTACTGAGTCGGCCATGAACCGTATATAAGATTATACTGCTTTTTAAGAAGGGAATTGACCAAAGAACCGTTGTCTCCGGGCAGCATTTCCTGCCATACATTAAATGATGAGCCTCCGGACGACATCATAGACATAACTGGAGAATTTGCAAAGACATCGCTGTCTCCCATCATCATTGACATATCAATACCAAAGCTTTCAGATGCTATTTTTTGCATTAGCTCTTCTGCGTCTGAACAAATTATTGTTCCGTCCACATTTTCTGTGTATATAAGCATATCAAGATCATATGTGTACTGAATACCGCTTACAGCGTTATAAAGTTCTGAATTACTGTCAGAATTCATTTTATCTTCAATATAGTTTTTAAATGATTTCAGATCATTCTCCGTTGTTTCGACATTATTAAGAGCTTGAATCATATCGCGTACAATAGGTTTGCTGTAAACCGCATCGTTAGCATGTTCATAACCAGATTCTGCAGTTCCGAGGAAGGTGGTCATTAGGGAGCCGAAATCAACATGAGTTTTTTCAATTGTAAGCGGATAGGATGAGAGCGTATCCTCCTGAACTGTATCAATATACGATGAGAGTCCCTGTGAAACTGACAGAATCAGGGCTATTCCGATAATTCCGATACTGCCGGCAAAAGCTGTCAGAGTAGTTCTGCCTTTTTTAGAAAAAAGATTTCGCAGTGAAAGGGAGAATGAAGTTGCAAAAGACATAGACGGCAGCTTTACTTTTTTTGTGCCATATGCAGCTTTGTTTTCTTTATCGTGTGCGGCTGATATTTCGGCTTCACTCATCGGAGCCGAGTCGTCAGTCACATTGCCGTCAAGCATACGTATTATTCTTGTAGAATATTTTTCTGCAAGCTCAGGGTTATGTGTTACCATTATAATCAGACGGTCGCGCGATATTTTTTTCAGTATTTCCATAACCTGGACGCTTGTTTCGCTATCAAGAGCACCTGTAGGCTCGTCTGCCAAAATAATATCAGGATCGTTTACAAGCGCTCTCGCAATAGCAACTCTTTGCATTTGTCCGCCCGACATTTCACCGGGCTTTTTATTAAGCTGATTTCCCAGTCCGACATCTTCGAGTGCTTTTTTGGCTCTCTCTCGTCTTTCTGATTTAGAAACACCCGAGAGTGTCAGTGCAAGCTCAACATTTTTAAGAACGGTTTGATGTGTAATCAGATTATAGCTTTGAAAGACGAATCCGATGGAATGATTTCTGTATGCGTCCCAGTCTCTGTCCTTAAATTTTTTTGTTGAAGTACCGCCGATTACAAGATCGCCGTCCGTATATCCGTCAAGACCGCCGATGATATTCAGCATAGTTGTCTTTCCGCATCCTGACGGTCCGAGTATTGATACAAAATCACAGTCTCTAAAGCTGAGATTTATTCCTTTTAAAGCGTGTACTGTTCCGTCTCCGGCGGGATAATCTTTTTTTATATTTTTTAGTTCAAGCATAATTTTCCTCTCAAAATATCTAATAATTTATGAGTTTAAAATATTCATAAATTCTTCTCCCGTTATTGTCTCGTGTTCAAACAAATACTGAGCCAGAATATCAAGCTTTGCTCTGTTATCAAGCAGTATTTGAGCTGCTTTTTCGTGCTGCCTGCGTACGATCTCTACAACCTTCTTATCAATATCTGTCTGCGTTGTTTCAGAGCATTGCAGCGATGCGTCTCCGCCGAGATATTTGTTTGATATGGTTTCCATTGCGACCATATCAAATTTATCGCACATACCGTATCTTGTTATCATTGCACGTGCAATTTTCGTAGCCTGCTCAATATCATTTGAAGCTCCTGTTGTTACTGTTCCGAGAGCAACTTCTTCGGCGGCGCGTCCTCCTGTCAGTGTTGCAATCTTATTTTCAAGCTCATCCTTGCTCATTAGATAATGATTATTTTCTTCAACCTGCATTGTATATCCGAGAGCTCCTGAAGTTCTCGGCACTATAGTTATTTTCTGTACAGGAGCAGAATTTGTTTGCATGGCAGCTACAAGAGCATGACCTATTTCGTGGTACGCAACAGTCATTTTTTCTTTGTCTGTGAGTATTGCGTTCTTTTTCTGATAGCCTGCAATTACAACTTCGATACTTTCTTCAAGGTCGTGCTGAGAAGCAGACTTTCTTCCGTCTCTGATCGCTCTGAGCGCAGCTTCATTTATAATATTTGCAAGCTCAGCTCCTGACGCACCCGACGCCATGCGTGCGATCTTTGAGAAATCTACGCCATAATCAATTTTTATCTTTTTCGCATGAACCCTTAGGATTTCTTCGCGCCCTTTTAAATCGGGCAGTTCAACGGGAACACGCCTGTCAAATCTTCCCGGTCTTGTAAGAGCCGGATCAAGTGATTCTGGACGGTTTGTTGCAGCTAAGATTATAACGCCGTTGTTTCCTTCAAATCCGTCCATTTCAGTGAGGAGTTGATTTAATGTTTGCTCCCGCTCATCATTTCCTCCGACGCGTCCGTCCCTCTTTTGACCGATAGCGTCTATCTCATCAATAAATACAATACACGGCGCTTTTTCTTTCGCTTGCTTGAAAAGGTCACGGACTTTTGAAGCACCCATTCCCACAAACATTTCTACAAATTCAGATCCGGACATTGAGAAGAAGGGAACATTGGCTTCTCCCGCGACGGCTTTTGCAAGCATTGTTTTTCCCGTTCCGGGAGGACCGACAAGAAGAATACCCTTAGGCATTGAGGCTCCGATCTCGGTGTATCTTCCGGGAGAGTGAAGATAATCTACGATTTCCGTCAAATTTTCCTTTGCTTCATCTTCGCCTGCGACATCTGAAAATTTAATTCCGTCGGATGATTTAACGTATATTTTAGCGTTGCTTTTTCCGAGATTAAACATCATGGAGTTAGAACCGCCGGCTTTTTTCATCAGTTTCTTTGACATGTACTGTCCGAGCAATACAAATATTAATATCGGAACGATCCATGATAAAATAAAGCTGAGCAGCGGAGAGGCTTCTTCGATAATCTCGCTTGAAAAAACAGCGCCGGATTTATAAAGTCTGTCAATTAGTCCGTCATCGTTCATCAGACCAGTCTTGTAGATGTTATCTTCTGCTTTATCGGTGAATAAAATCTGATTATTTTGAATTTCAACACGCCCAATATCGTGTTCCTCGGTCATTTTCATAAACGTACCGTAGTCGGTTTCTTTTATCTGACGCTGATTCATATACGGTACTGCAATAAAATTGAGAATCAAAAGAACAACGATAGCGATTAAATAGTAAAATATCAGCGATTTTTTCGGCTTTTTTACTTCATTCATTTTTCGTGCCTTTCCGTAATTTTTTAAATATTTGTAAGATATTTTTATGCCGAGTGCTCAAACTGACTGTTGTATAGTTCCGCATAAAATCCGTTCTTTGAAAGCAGTTCTTCATGTGTACCGCTTTCTATAATATCTCCGTCTTTCAGCACTAAAATAAGGTCGGCATTTTTTATTGTTGATAGTCTGTGAGCAATAACAAATGACGTACGATCCTTCATAAGTTCGTCCATTGCTCTCTGAATTTGAATTTCGGTTCTTGTATCAACCGAGCTTGTAGCTTCGTCAAGAATAAGCATCGGTTTATCGGCGATCATTGCACGGGCTATGGTCATTTGCTGTTTTTGACCTTGTGAAAGTGAAATTTGATCGTTCAGCACTGTATCATATCCTTTCGGGAGTGTGCTGATATAGTGGTCTATTCCTACGGATTTGCATGCTTTTATCATCTTTTCATCAGAAACATTTTCTGAGCAATAAATCAGATTTTCGCGTATAGTTCCTTCAAACAGCCATGTATCCTGAAGAACCATGCAGAATTGAGAGCGTACCGCTTCACGTCTGACTGCATCCGTCGGAATTCCGTCAATCTTAATCTCGCCATCCTGAAGCTCGTAAAAGCGCATAAGCAGATTTACAAGAGTTGTTTTTCCGGCTCCTGTCGGACCTACGATAGCAATTTTCTGTCCCGGCTTTGCAACAGCGGAAAAATCATGAATTATTATTTTATCGGGATCATATCCGAACTTTACATGGTTGAATTCAACAAGTCCCTTAACATTATCGAGTTTTTCTTCTTTACCCGATTCGTCGGATACTTCTTCTTCATCAAGGAAAGCAAATACACGTTCTCCGGCGGCAGCCGCTGATTGCAGTGACTGCGTTGCCTGTGCGAGCTGGGACATCGGCTGTGTGAAAAATCTGACATACATAATAAAAGCAACGATGACTTCAAAGCCGATCTTATTGTTTATTGTGAGCAGGGCGCCTACAATACATACCGCAACATATCCTAAATTGCCGATAAAATTCATAAGAGGCATCATCATTCCCGAAAGACACTGCGCTTTAAATCCGCTGTCTCTTAGATTATTATTGGCTTTATAAAATTCCGATTTGGCTTTTTCTTCTCCGTTATAAGCCTTGACAATAAGATGTCCTGAAAATATTTCTTCGATATTGCCGTTTACTTCGCCGAGGTTTGCCTGCTGTTTGAAAAAATATTTTTGCGAGTGCTTTGTAATAATGCTCATAAGTGCAAATCCTATGACTGTTGCAATGACAGCGGTAAGCGTCATCAATACATCAGTAATCAACATCATAAATAGCGAACCCAAAAACAATGTAACTGATGAAAACAGCATACCGACGCTTTGATTGAGCGACTGAGCTATTGTGTCTACATCGTTTGTGACAACGGATAATACATCGCCTGTCGAAGTTTTATTATAGTATTGCATCGGAAGAACATTTATTTTTACTGAAATATCGTTTCTCATACGACGCGATACTTTTTGAGTAACAGTAGACATAATGATTCCCTGTGCAGTAGATAGTACAGCGCTGCCTAAATAACATGCAACAAGAATCATTCCTATGCGGAATACGGCATTCAAATCTATTCCCGTTATTATGCCGTCGGTAATTGTTCGTGTCATATCAGAAAGCTTATCAGGACCGAGAAGTGTCAATACTGAGCCGAGAGTTGCTCCGATCATTGCAATAATCATGAGAGGGAAGTGGCTTTTACAGTATTTCAGCAGGCGAAGCGATGTCGCCTTGAAATTTTTCGGCTTTTCTCCGGGACCTCTGCCCATTCCGTGTCTCGGCGGCATATGTCTGCCCGTGGGGGTGGGGCGCTTTTGATGTTTGTTATCCAATTCTAATCACCTAACCTTCTGCTTTATAAGTTTATTTTTCAAGTTCTTCTTTAGAAAGCTGTGAATATGCAATTTGTCTGTATACTTCGCAATTTTTCATAAGTTCGTCATGTTTTCCGCATCCGACCATTTCTCCGTCCTCAAGAACGATTATCCTGTCGGCATCTCGGATGGTTCCGATTCTTTGAGCTACGATTAGTTTGGTTACTCCTGCGGAATTTTTGTTCAGATTTTCACGCAAAGCTCGGTCAGTCTTATAGTCAAGTGCGGAAAATGAGTCGTCAAAAATTAAAATTTCGGGTTTTCTGCATATAGCACGGGCAATTGAAATCCTTTGCTTTTGTCCGCCTGATAAATTTGATCCTCCTTGAGAGATGTATCCGTCATATTTATCAGGAACTTTTTCAACGAAATCAGAAGCTTGTGCAGTGTATACCGCATCGACAATATCCGAATCCAAAAAGTCCCCGCTGCCGCGGTCACCGTATGCCACATTTGATTTTACAGTACCTGAGAACAGTATTGACTTTTGTGAAACGTAACCGATTTTATTACGCAAAGCTTTTTGCGAATAGTCCTTTACATTTATGCCGTCAACAGTAACTTCGCCTTCAGTGCAGTCATAAAAACGCGGAATAAGATTTACAAGTGTACTTTTACCGCAGCCTGTAGCGCCTATGAATGCTACAGTTTCTCCTTTGAGCGCGCTGAAGCTTATATTTTTAATAACATATCCTTCAGCATCGGGATATTTGAAAGATACATTTTTGAATTCTATTTCACCTTTTTTTGTTCCAAAGGTTTCGGTTTCAGCTCCGTCTGTTATACTTTCAGAGCAGTTTAAAACTTCAATAATTCTTTTTGCCGAGACAGAAGCTCTGGGCAGCATAATAAATATCATTACAAGAAGCATAAATGACATAACTACCTGCATTGCATACTGAGAGAAAACCATCATATCGGAAAAAAGGTTTATCTTGTTTTCCATAGCTGAGTTATTTATCAAATATGCTCCCAGCCAATATATCGACATAGTCAAACCGTTCATTACCAGCTGAATTCCAGGCATCATAAACGACATTACCCGTCCGGTAAACAAATGCGTATCCGTTAAGCGTTTATTTGTTGAGTCAAACTTGTCTTCCTGATACCCTTCGGCGTTATAGGCTTTTACTACACGCAGACCGTTTAAATTTTCACGGGTTACACGGTTTAAATCATCCGTCATTGATTGAAGCTTTTTAAATTTCGGGATCGTAAGGGAAGTGCATATGATTACTACTATCAGAAGAACAACTACGGCAACTGCCGTTGAAAAAGTCCATTCTCCGCTTTTTCCCGAGATCTTGGATATTGCCCATACTGCCATTATCGGAGCCTTAACTATAGACTGCATACCCATTACTATTAACATTTGTACCTGCGTTACATCGTTTGTAGTTCTTGTAATGAGGCTTGGAGTGGAAAACTTTGATATTTCTTCGAGGGAAAATGAGAGAACTTTATTATAAAGACTTTCTCTCAGCCCCGCTCCGAGATCGGAAGCCACTCTTGCCGCTGCTACAGATACTAAAACCGAAACCGCAAGACTTCCGAGTGCACACAGCAGCATCATTCCGCCGGCAGACAGAATATCGCTCATTAAGCTTCCTTCTGTCTGTACAAGAGTTGTTATCTCTTTCATGTAGTCTGGCATCTTTAAATCAAGCCAAACTTGAGAGACGATAAGCGAAACAGCAGCAATCAAACACATATAATCGCGCTGTTTTAAAGCTTTTAACATCTTTTTCATATCAATAATACCGTTCCTTTCCTATGGTTAAGACACTATATAAATAATATTGTCTCATGATACCATATATATCATAACATGTAAATCTAAACCGAAAAGAAACAAATCCGCACTATAAAAAAAATAGTTTGAGCGGATTTGTAAAATTCATATATTTTGTTTTTTCGGAAGTTCAACTTTAAAGGTTGTACGTCCGTTTCTCGATTCAACGCTAACAGTACCTGAGTGAAGTTCGACCACACGCTTAACAATTGCAAGACCGATACCGTTACCTTCATTCGAATGCGATTCATCTGCCTGATAGAATTTTCTGAAAATTTTATTTATACTTTGCTGTGGAATTTCGTCACCCGTATTGGTTACCGAAACTGAAATATTGTTTTCTTCTTCGTTTACTGATAAATAGACAGAGCCGCCATTCGGTGTGAATTTCACTGCGTTGTCAATTAAATTGATCCAAACCTGTTTAAGCATTTCTTCATTTGCATTTATGAAATATTCGGCGAATTCAAGGTTCATATCAATGTTCCCGGCGTTCCACTTCTTTTCAAGAAGAAGTACGCATTTGCGGAGCTGTTCGGAAAGATTGAGCTCTGCTACATCGGTAAGAATTGTCTGATTTTCAAGGTTTGTAATTGTAAGCACATTGGTTGCCATATGGGAAAGTCTGAGTGATTCCTTTTCTATTATTTCAAGATATTCTTCTTTTTGCCCGTCTGAAAGTCCGCCTTTTCGTATAAGCTTAGCAAATCCTGCAATTGATACTATCGGAGTTTTAAATTCATGAGAGAAATTATTTATGAAATCATTCCGAAGCATTTCCGTGTTTTCAAGCTCTGCGGCAAGTGTATTGAAGCTTTCTGTTATTTTTTTCGATATTGAATATTCGTTATTGTTATAAAACCAAGAGGGAAGAGATATTCGGGTTTTATAGTTTCCTCCTGCAAGGCTGTTCATTCCCCATATGAGCGTATTTATAGGTTTTAAAGGACGTTTTGATAATATAAATGAAACTACAGTTCCTACCACAAGACTTGATAAAGCCATAACAAATATAGTTATCTTGATTCCCGTATCGCCGCGTAACATCCATTGAAATGCTCCGAAATGCAGAAGAAAAAATATTGTAAAACTCACAATAAGCAAAGTAGTCAATAATACAGTAAACATTAAACTCGAAAAAATAAGTGTAATTGCCAAGTGGTGGGGTTTGTTTGTTTTTTTCATAAATTAACTCCGTAAATATGTTTTTTCGAGAGATTCATTCTTATACGTTTTTTACTGCCTTATATCCAAGTCCTCTTACAGAAATAATTTCAAATTCACTAAAATTTTCAAATCTTTTTCGTAATCGTCCTATATGTACAGTTACTGTTTCCCACCCCGTATCGCTTTCAGGTCCCCAAATTTCATCCATAAGCTGTATACGTGTAAAAATCTTCCCGGGGTACGACAGAAGCTTAAACAGTATCTGAAATTCTTTTTGCGGAAGCTCTTGTATTTCATCTTTTTTTCGCACTGTATATGAATCATAATCAAGTGTTACATCTCCGATCACGATTCTTCGCTCACTGAATATTTTTGCTCTTCTGAGTAAGGCTTTTATACGGAGCAGCATTTCTTCTTCATCAATCGGTTTTGTCATATAATCATCTGTTCCGACTATGAAGCCTCGGCGTTTATCCGATGGAAGCTGTTTGGCTGAAATCATTAAAATAGGCAGTTCCTCATTATTTTCGCGAAGAGTCCTTGTTAAATCATAACCATCCATATTCGGCATCATAATGTCGATTACAGCAAGGTCAATATGCTCGTTTTCTATAATACTTAAAGCTTTAATTCCGTCTTCTGCCGTAATGACTGTGTAACTTTCCTTTTCAAGCACGGCTTTTAAAAGCAATCTCGTACTTCTGTCATCTTCGGCTACTAAAATATGAAACAATATTAATTCCTCCGCCGAGTAAATTTTATATAAATTGAGTATACTAAAATAATTCAGTGTTGTCAAGCAAAATAAGACTGCTAAAGCCTTTAAGTGATATAAGTCGTTTTTTGTTTACAACTTAACTGTTGAAATAACATGTATGGCATAATATAATTTGTGTGAGAAATAAATTCAATGTTTTGTTTTCTTTGTGATAATTGAAGTACAGTCTCACAAAAAAAGGAGATACAAAATGAACTTAAATGTAAACAGGCAATTTCCTCTTCGAGAAATTGATGATGAACGCATATCCATGCTGACTTCTACTCCGATAACATTGATAGGAGAGATATCCAGTCTTATGAATGCCAGACTTCTTGCAGGTGAGGACAAGCATTCTCTTTTGCAAAAATCTTCAAGACTTATAATGCTTGCTCTTGCTAAGAAGGAGGGGGTAACACAGCTTGATTTAGTAAGAGAAACTTATCTGAAAGCTCCGACAATCAGCGTAACTCTTCAAAAACTTGAAAAAGATGGTTATGTATTGAGAAAACCTGATAATTATGATCTCAGAGCTGTAAGAGTATATCTGTCCGAAAACGGCAGAGCATATAATGAAATTATGGTAAAAAAGATTCGCGCTCAAGAAAAGGAAGTTCTTAAATGTCTATCCGAAAGTGAAAATAAACAGCTTATGCAGTTATTGGCCAAATTGAAAGACAATATGATTGACAAGCGCGAAATAATAAAATTTTAATTTCAAATTTGTATTGAAATTTTCCCTAAATTGTTTTAAAATATAAGTGTAGCAATTTTTCAGGAAAGGAAGCTGTACAGAGCAGTACGGTACACAAAATGACACTATTTATTCTTGCAGGCGGAATGGGTTCACGATACGGAGGACTCAAGCAAATTGATCCGTTTACGGAAAACGGAGAATTTATAATAGACTTTTCTATATATGATGCAATCAAAGCGGGATTTGACCGTGTTGTATTCCTCATCAAAGAAGAGAACTATGAAGTTTTCCACGAAACGGTAGGGAAACGAGTTGAAGGAAAAATCAAGGTCGAATATGTATTTCAGAAGCCTGAGCTTTATGTCGGTGCTGAAAATATTCCGGAAGGTCGCGTAAAGCCTTGGGGCACAACTCACGCTCTCCTGTGCGGAAGCGAAGTATTAAAGGATGATACGTTTGTCGTAATTAACGCTGATGACTTTTACGGAAGAGATCCTTTCATGAAGGTTGCTGAATATCTGAAAAATATATCACTTGATTCAACAGACTATTGCATGGTAGGCTACCATGTCGGTAATACATTAACCGATAACGGAAGCGTTGCTCGCGGTGTATGCAATATTAAAGACGGCAAACTGGATACTATTGTAGAACGCACTAAGATTTATAAAACTGATACAGGAGCACGTTTTTTTGAAGATAACGGAGATCCTGTTAATCTTGTACCTGAAACAGTTGTTTCAATGAACTTTTGGGGATTCACTCCTGCCGTTTTCAAGGGGCTTGAAAAAGACTTTGAAGCATTCAAAAAGGATAATACTAAGGATCCGCTGAAGAGTGAAGCGCTCCTTCCTAATGCTATCGGTCAAATGATAAACAACGATGAGTGCAGCGTAACGGTTCTTGAAACTACCGCAAAATGGTTCGGAGTTACATACGCGGAAGATAAAGCGAATACAATTGCACGTATCAACCAGCTTATTGCCGATGGTGAGTACCCCAACGGACTTTGGAAATAATTATAATGATTTTATCCGCTTATAATTGCGGTGAAACGGAGGAATGATATGTCAATTCTTGTTACAGGCGGAGCCGGATATATTGGTTCACATACGGTTGTAGAACTGCAAAACGCCGGATATGATGTCGTTGTTGTAGATAATCTCTCAAATTCAAGCAGAAAGAGCCTTGAGAGAGTTGAAGAAATAACAGGGAAGTCTGTAAAATTTTATCTTGCTGATATTCTTGACCGTGATGCACTTGAAGATATATTTAATAAAGAAAATATTGATTCTTGCATACATTTTGCCGGTCTTAAATCTGTAGGTGAATCTGTTCAAAAGCCTTGGGAATATTATAATAATAACATAACAGGAACGCTCGTTCTTATTGATGTTATGAAAAAGCACGGCGTTAAAAATATAATTTTCTCATCTTCTGCAACAGTGTACGGAGATCCCGCTTTTATTCCGATAACAGAAGAATGTCCTAAAGGACAGTGCACAAATCCTTACGGTTGGACAAAATCAATGCTTGAGCAGATATTTATGGATGTTCATAAAGCCGATCCGGAATGGAATATTGTCTTACTCAGATATTTCAATCCGATTGGCGCTCATAAGAGCGGTCTGATCGGAGAAAATCCGAATGGAATACCGAATAATCTAATGCCTTATATAACTCAGGTCGCTGTCGGAAAGCTTCCTGAACTAAGTGTTTTCGGAAATGACTATGATACACATGACGGTACAGGTGTCCGTGATTACATTCACGTAGTAGACCTTGCTAAAGGTCATGTTAAATCTTTAAAGAAAATTGAAGATAATGCAGGACTTAAAGTATATAACCTAGGCACAGGCACAGGATACAGTGTGCTTGACATGGTAAATAACTTTGAGCAAGCTAATAACATCAAAGTTCCGTATTCAATAAAGGCAAGACGTCCAGGCGATATAGCTACATGCTATGCTGATCCGTCTTTGGCTGAAAAAGAGCTTGGCTGGAAAGCTGAAAATAATATTAAAGATATGTGCGCTGACTCTTGGAGATGGCAAAGCATGAATCCAAATGGATTTGAAGACTGACATAACACTAAAACCGCAAATGCGAAACCTGCATTTGCGGTTAATATTATCTTCCCTTAATTATACAAAATTTGCATTTTGTATAATTAGATATAACTATCGAATTATTAGATTTTGCTTTACTGTCCGTTTGCATTACTTTTATATTTCAATTTTGTGGCTTCACCTCCCCGCAAATGTCTCTCGGATTTATTTTTGTCTAACAGTTCTCTTGTTTCTTCATATAAGGTGTTGTTTATCTCTTTCAGACGTGATGTTACATCTTTATGTACGGTAGACTTACTGATTCCGAAATATTTTGCAGCATCTCTTACTGTTGCCTGATTAACGAGCAGATATTTTGCAAGCCTTTCACATCTGTCTTCAATTTCATTCTCGCACAGTCTGTCAACGATTTCTGACATTATACTAAACCTCACATACATTTAACAAATCACGGACAGTATGATATTTTTCCGCTTTGGTTAAGTATATGAGAATTTATATATACATATTACTTTAATAAATAGGCTTATAAAGAAAATCATGGTACATAAGATTTCAACTCATTGCACCATGATTCTTTTATAATTTAATTTACTTCGTTATAGTTATCTTATTAATAACGCCCGCTTTATCAGGATCAATACCGCGAAGAATTGTCAGTTTGCATGCAAGAATCTGGAATACCAGCACAGTAACAAATGCCGATGTAAATTCAGAACCTGTGTCGGGAACTACAACTTCTGTAACGCCATCAGGAACAGCTGAAGCATCGTCAGTAATGAAGATTATATCTGATTTAACATTTTTCAGCTTTTTTGTGATTTCTATAGCGTCATCAATTGTAACACCTTTGGGGGCTATAACAAATGTCATATCGCCTTCATGAAGCTGTGCTATAGGACCGTGATGGAAATCTGAAATAGGATACCCTTTCATTTTGATTTTATTAGTTTCGAGCATTTTAAGAGCGCCCTCAAGAGCAATGCTATATGACACACCACGACCGAGAATTACAGCGCCGGGAATATTCTCACACTTTACTGCAAGCTCTTCAAGCTTAGTATCGAGAGAATCAATAAGCTCTTTAACCTTTGCAGGAACTGCTTTTAAGTCATTAAGAAATTGCTCGTTGCATGACCATTTAGAGGCAAGGAGAGCAAGAAGCATCATTTGTGAGGTAAATGTTTTTGTAGCAGCAATGCTTACTTCAGGTCCCGCACCGCAGTATAGATGATATTCAGCTTCTCCTGCCATAGGAGATGAAGTATCGTTAGTTATGGCAACCGTAACTGCTCCGTCAGATTTAGCGCTTTTCAGCACTTCAAGAACATCTTCGGCTTTACCTGACTGTGATACTCCTATAACAAGATATTTTGAAAGATCAACATGAGAATTATATTTTGTAAATACGGAAGGTGTGCCGAGTGTGCACGGAAGTCCTGCAAGAATTCCGAAAATATACTGACCGTAAATGCAGGCATGATCAGACGTACCTCTGGCAGCAAAATAAATTCCGCATATTCCCTTCGTTTTTGCTGCTGCAGCTATTTTTTCTGCAACGCTTTCGTTGTTTGAAATAACTGAAGACAGCACAGACGGCTGCTCTCTGATTTCGCGTTCAAGATTTATCATTTTTTCTCCATTCTGCCGCTTTGCGACATTAATTATTTGAAAACTCATATAGAAACAGTATATATTAAAGACTTATTTTGCCGGATTTTCCTTAAAATAAGAATCTATTCCATCGGCAATGGACTTAGCAAACTTAACTTGCCAATCTGAATCCTTCATATTAGCTGCATCCTGTTCATTAGTCATAAAACCTATTTCAATAAGAGAAGCAGGTACATGAGTGTATTTTACAACATAGAAAACTTCATTTTCACTTGTAGGTTTTACGCTGTCAGGAAAATCAGTTTCAATTTTACCGCGTATACTTTCTGCAATTGCCGCATCATTATTTGTTGATTTTGCATTACCTTCATAATAGTAAATTCTCGTACCTGAAGTGGCTGAAGAATCATATGAATTACAATGCAGCGAAACAAAGTAGTCAATGTTCCCTGCAACAGAATTTGCAAAAGATACTCTCTCCTGAGGGTTGAATTTGTCATTAGAATCATCAATAGGAGTTTTTGGAATGGTTTCACCGTCATGCGTTAATATAACGGTATACCCTAACATTTCAAGCTGATTCTTAAGTTTTTTTGAAACATCAAGGGTAATATCTTTTTCAAGATATTCTCCCAAGAAATCAGATTGAGCCCCTCCGTCCTCAAAACCATGTCCGGGATCAATACATATGACCATGGAGTTTGACGGAATAGCTTGTGGGTTGCTCGAATCCGCTTTCTGGTCTGAAGTATCATCGGATTGAACTGGCGCAAAAGCTTCCCTGCCGACTCCTACATCCGGCATAAATCCGGTTTCATAATTTTCAGAACTTACAGCACAGCTTGATAGAATAATTGAAGAGAGTATTATTGATGCAGCCAAAGCGGAAAACTTAATTTTAGATTTATTTATGTTCATATCTGATATTTTTCACTTATTTTTGAAGTTTACCTCTTTGAGAGTACGTCTGCCTCATATTTTTTTACATCGCCTATCCATTTATCACCTGTGGGAACACCCTGCATTTCACAGTATCTATCCCACACAGCGTAAAACGGCAGTGTTTTTAATTCTTCGAGATATGCAAGACGTGAAGTATAATCACCTTCAAGCTCAAATTTTTTAAGCATTTCAACAGGTTCCAGATTAGCAAGCAAAAGCGCTTTCTGCATGTTGCGAGATCCGATTGCCCAACAAGCGATCCTGTTTATGCTTGCATCGAAATAATCAAGTCCGATATGCACTCTTTCCTGATAACCGCCTCTTACTATCTCAGAAGCAATCGCTCTGGTTTCGTCGTCAAGTATTACTACATGGTCGCTGTCCCAGCGTACAGGCCGTGAGACATGAAGAAGAATGCCGTTCATATACTGGAGCGTTGAGCTTATCTTATCTGAAACAACCTCTGTAGGGTGAAAATGACCTGTATCAAGAGTAACAAGGATATCATTTTTTATAGCGCAGCCGATATAAAATTCATTTGATCCGATAGTACAGCTTTCGGCGCCTATTCCGAATACTTTACTTTCAACCGAATCTAAATTATATGCTTTATCGGTTTTGAATGCAGAGAAAATTTCATCGTAGGATTTTGCAAGAGCCGCACGGTATTCAGCTTTGCATACGGGCATATCTTTGAATCCGTCGGGAACCCAAAAATTATTGCAAGAAGGCATTCCGAGCTCACGTCCGAAATATTCTGATATTTTTCTTGATGCAATTCCATGCTCTACCCAAAATTTTCGGATTCCTTCATCTTGGTGGCTGAGAGTAAATCCGTAGGCTGATAGGTGATGAGAGAAATATGTAGGATTAAAGTCAAGACCATATCCCTTTTCCTTTGCCCAGGATACCCAAGTTTCAAAATGTTCGGGCGCAATTTCATTTCTATCGACTTTTTTGCCTTGATTATCAAGATATATTGCGTGTATACTGCACTTTTTTATTCCGGGAATAAGAGAGGCTGCAAAATCAAAGTCTGATTTCAACTCATCGATTGTACGAGCTTTTCCCGGGTAATTTCCCGTTGTCTGAATTCCGCCGGTCAAAATTCCGTCCGGGTTCTCAAATCCTCCTACATCGTCTCCCTGCCAGCACTGTATAGACACAGGAGTAGCTGCTGTTTTTTCAATTGCAATATCCGTATCAACTCCGAGAGCGGCATATACTTCTTTGGCGGCTTCGTATATTTTATTATTGTTCATAATCATCTCTCCAATCTTCGGTGACCGCGATTAACTGTCAGCTTCGCCGATTAGCGTTAAGAATCTGCTATAAGCATTGTCCCATTGTGATTTCATCGCGTTATCAGGAGCATATTCTTTAACGTCAAAAGAATTTCTGACGGCTTCACGCGCATCGTCAAGACCGCTGAGCTCTCCTGTCGCAATGGCCTGCATTGCAATATTTCCGAGCGCTGTAGCCTCTACGGGACCTGCTATAACAGCTCTGCCTGAAGCGTCTGCTGCAAACTGAGAAAGCATTTCTTCTTTAGTTCCCCCGCCGACAATATTGATAGTGGGGTATTTTCTGCCGGTCATAGTCTCAAGCTTTTCGGCTGTCCATCTGTATTTAAGTGCGAGACTTTCAAATATACATCTCACAACCTCTCCCTCGTTTTCGGGAACATGCTGACCTGTTGTGCGGCAATATTCCATGATACGTCCGGGCATATCTCCGGCAGGAGAGAACATCGGATCATCAGGGTTAATCAGTGACTGAAGCGGTTTTGACCTCTTCGCCATAGTTGATAGCTCATCAAAAGAATATTTCTTACCTTCTCTTGCCCACTGTCGTCTTGATTCCTGTTCAAGCCAAAGTCCCATTATATTTTTCAGAACACGAATAGTTCCGAAAGCGCCGCCTTCATTAGTAAAGTCATATTTGAGTGACTCCTCGGTTATAACAGGCTCCTGACTCTCTATGCCCATAAGCGACCATGTTCCGCTTGATATGTAGAGGAAATCGTGCCCTTTGGCAGGAACCGAAAGAACAGCGCTTGCTGTATCGTGAGAAGCAACCTTTACTACGCTTGCGCCTGTATTACCTGTTTCGGCGTCAACTGTCGGCAAAAGCTTTCCGAGTACAGTTCCGGGAGAAACCAGCTCGCAGAACAGGTCACGTTTAAGACCGAATTTATCAAGCAGATCAAAAGCATAATTTCTTGTTTTGGCATCCAAAAGAGCTCCCGTCGAAGCTATGGTATACTCACTCTTCATCTCACCTGTAAGAAAATATCCGAGCAGGTCAGGCATATTGAGTACTTTCTTCGCAGACTCAACTATCCACGGACGGTACTTGAGATCTGAAGCCATCTGATAAACAGTATTGAAATTCATAGACTGAATTCCGGTGATATCGTAAAGCTCCTTCCACGGAACAATATTTTTAAAAACGTATTCGGGTATATTATCAGTGCGGTTGTCTCTGTAGTGATACGGATTTGAGATGAGAGCTCCTGCGGCGTCAATATAACCGTAGTCAACTCCCCAAGTATCGATACCTATTGTATCAACTCCGCATTCAAGCGAGCACTTGAGCACAGCAGTTTTAATCTCATGTAAAAGTCTGAGAGTATCCCACGTGAATCCTCCGGGTGTCATAACGGGATCGTTGGAAAATCTGTGCATTTCGTTTAATGATATTTTTTTACCGTCAAAAGAGCCGATAATTCCTCTGCCGCTGGACGCGCCGAGATCTATCGCAAGCATTTTTTTAGAAGCCATATATAACCGTACCTTTCTGTAATTTATGTTAGCTGTATTATTCTAAATTAATTCGAGCTTTGCAAACTCATATTTTATTATATCAGATTATTCCTGTTTTTTCAATCCCGGAAAGGAATATAATATATAAATTAGGTAAAAACGCTTATTTCAGTTCAACTACAGTTACGCCGTAGTCTCCCTCTCCGTACTGCCCTGCTCTGTAATTTGCAACTCTTTTGTCGTTCTTCAGGAATTTCCAGATAGCATTTCTGAGCGCACCTGTTCCCTTTCCGTGAATGACAGTCACACTCTTTATTCCGGCAACTAATGCCTCATCAAGATATTTATCAAGTATAAAGCATCCGTCGTCGCCTATCATTCCGCGTATATCGCATTCGGGTTTAAAGTTTTTACTGACCGTTGCTTTGTAAGTTGAAACAGCGCTTTTTTTCTTCTCCTGCTTTACGCCTTCAATTAGCTTTAAGTCTTTAATATTTGCGCGAGTTTTTGCAGTTCCCATTCGCACACTGACATTTCCGTTTTTATCGGGATCTTCAAGCAGAACACCGCTGACTTTCAGGTTTTTATGGACAACCTGATCTCCCTTTTTCAGATCCCGCGGAAGTACATATCCGTCGTCGCTGTCTTCATAAACAGGGTTAAGCTCGTCATCATATTCGCGCATTCTGCGTCTGACGTCTTTTTTTGCAGAAGCAAGCTTGTCTGAAAGATTTGCCGCATTTCTTGCTTTCTTCACTGCATCAAGCTCAGTAAATACATATTCGCTTGTAGCTCTTGCTCCGTCAAGAAGTCTTTGCGCCTTTTCAACAATTTTTCTGCTTTCCTCTTCTGCGTTTTTTAGTTTTTCTTGCAGCTCCGATTCAGCCTCTGATTTGAATTTTTCATACTCGGCACGTAGTTGTGCCGTTTTGTTTTTTTCTTTTTCAAGCTCTCCTCTGGCGCTCTCAAGTTTTTCAATAACATTTTCAAAGCTTCTTGAATTATCTTCAATCAATCCATGAGCCCGTTCTACTATATGCTGCGGCAGCCCGAGCTTTTCGGAAATCGCAAATGCGTTTGATTTTCCGGGAGTTCCTATAATAAGCCGATAAGTCGGTCTGAGTGTTGCTACATCAAATTCGCAGGAAGCATTCATAACGCCGTCTGTTTCTATTGCATAAGCTTTAAGCTCTGCATAATGAGTTGTAGCAACGCACAGAGAAGTACACAAACGTACTTCATCGAGAATTGCTGTGGCAAGAGCTGCGCCCTCAACCGGATCTGTGCCTGATCCTAATTCATCAAAGATTATGAGAGATTGCTCTGTCATTGAATCGAGAACATTTACTATTCCCTTCATGTGTGATGAAAAAGTTGACAACGACTGTTCTATGCTCTGCTCATCTCCGATTTCAGCAAATATATCATCGAAAATACATACAACAGAGTTTTCGTCAGTCGGTATATGAAGTCCCGATTGTGCCATGGCTGAGAGAAGACCGACAGTTTTGAGGGTTACTGTTTTACCTCCGGTATTCGGTCCGGTTATAACGAGCATATTGTATTCTCCGCCTATTTTTACGGTTATCGGAACTACTTTATCGGAGTCAAGAAGAGGATGGCGTGCGCGATTTAAAGTCAGCTTACGGCAATCTGTAATTTCGGGAGATACTGCCTTCATAATTACAGAAAGCTCGGCGGATGCAAAAATCAAATCAAGCTCTATAATATTTCTGTAGTTGTTTTTCATTGCCGAAGAACAATCAGCAACAAGTCCCGAAAGCTCATAAAGGATTCTCTCTATTTCATTCGTTTCTTTTGCTTCGAGAGTTCTGAGCTCATTATTTGCTTCAACAACGCTCATAGGCTCGATAAATAAAGTTGATCCCGACTGAGACGTATCGTGTATCAGTCCTTTCACTTCATTTCGATACTCGCTCTTTACGGGAATGACAAATCTGCCGCCGCGCGTTGTTATAATATTCTCCTGAAGATATTTTGAATCTCCCGAAACATATTTTTGCAGCATATCGCGTATTTTCAAATTGGTTCTCTTTATACTGCGCCTGATATCAGCAAGCTCAGGACTTGCGTCATCAGCCATTACGTCTTCCGAAATAATAGACATTGTGATTCTGTCTTCAAGATACTTATTGGGAATTAACCTGTCAAATATTTCGCATATTTCTTCATATCCGTCGGAAGATACCGTATAATTACGCAGGGTTCTTGCACATTTGAGTGCGTTTCCGCAATTCAAAAGCTCTCTCATTGAGAGAGCAGCACCCTTTGAAGCTCGCTCAGCAGCAGAAATAATATCATGAACACCGTAAAAAGACGGTGAGCCTTTTTCTTCAGACAAAAGCTTAGCCTGAGTCGTAAGGATCTGTCGCTTTTTTACATAGTAAATGTCGCTTGAGGGCGAAAGATTTTCCGCAAGCTCACGACCGCCGTCTGTTTGAGTACATGCGGCAAGTTTCTCACGTATTTTATCAAATTCAAGTATTGCTAAAGATTTTCTATTCATAATCAATTCCGTTTAACCTTATGTCTTTATAATATTTCAGGGATTTGAATGAATGCTCCAAATGAGATATGAGATATGTTTCGGTGAAGTATGACAGAAGTGCTGCTTCCTCGTCAGGGATAGAAAAAGATAAAAAACGGCTGAGCGGTGATCCTACAATAAATCTGAGCGCCTCCAAAACCGATGGCGTGATCCTGCAGTAAATTTCAGCTGTGCCGTCTTCATCGAGTTCTTCGCGCTTCATTATGCTCGCACATGTACTGCATCTGATGCTTCCGTTCATTATGTCAAATATAATCTGTTCAGTGAAGACGGATTTTTCGCAGATCTTGCATTTATCAAGCATCGGCAAGTATCCCGCCTGACATGCGGCACGAAATTCAAAAGCGGCTTTGACCTGATCCATAGTCAAAGATTTTTTGTTTGCGAGCGCATAAAGAGAATTCAGCATCAATCTCAAAAGTTCAGGGTCGCTTACGTTTTCAAGAGCAAGATCGCATGCGACGTCACACATATAGCTAGCCAGCGCAAGCTTTTCAACATCATACCTGATGTTGAAAAAACACTCAAGCATATCACTGTCAGCTATATAAAAATACTTCTTAGATTTTCTGAGAACAAAGCTGCTGTACGAAAACAACTGCGCTGAGGTCATATGTCGGCTTCGCAGACTTGCAACACCTTTACCTGAGACAAGTATCTTTCCGTGATCTTCCGTAAGCAGGGTAAGCAGCTTGTCCGCTTCTCCGATCCGTATTTCATTTATGACAAGTGCATTAAGCTTCAGTTCTTCCATAACTATCTCAAATTATATCAGATCTTTGGGATTATATCCGAAGGAATTAAGAACAAAATCGCTGTCCCTCCATTTTTCTTTGACCTTGACCCAAAGATTTAGGTATACTTTTTCTCCGAAAAATTCTTCAAGGTCTTCCCTTGCATAAGATCCGATTTTTTTCAAAGTTTCTCCGTTTTTGCCAATAATTATTCCCTTATGTGATGACTTCTCGCAATATATCTCAGCTCTGATATTTAAGGTCTTTTTTACTTTTTTAAATTCTTCTACAACTATCGCTGTTCCGTGAGGAATTTCATCGTTCAGCACTCTCAAAAGCTTTTCACGAATAATTTCAGATGCAATTTGTCTTTCAGGCTGATCCGTTATAGAATCATCATCAAACATCCAGTCACTTTCATATAAGAATTTTTCCGCTTCCTGCAAGACAAATTCAACATTTTTTCCGCTGATCGCAGAAGTCGGAACAACTGCGTCAAAGTCGTGAAGAGCGGCATATTCCGAGATTGCCTCTGCAAGTCTTTCCTTGTTTATCATATCAATTTTGTTCAGCACAAGTATTGAGGGCAGCTCGGATTTTTTTATTTGTTCTATAAGATTTATTTCAGTGCTTCCGGGGGTATACGAGGCATCAACTATGAGTATGGTCGCATCGGCGCTTCTAACCGTGCTCCTTACTGATTTCATCATATAATCGCCGAGCTTGTTCTTTGACTTATGTACACCGGGGGTGTCAAGAAAAACAAATTGATTTTCACCTTGTGTCAAGATCCCCGCTATTCTGTTTCGGGTTGTCTGCGGCTTCGGTGATACAATTGATACTTTTTCGCCGAGCATACTGTTCATTAAAGTTGATTTTCCGACGTTCGGTCGTCCGATAATTGAAATATAAGCTGTTTTTAACATCTGTTTTCCTTTACTTCCCCTCGTTACCCGAGAGGTATTATTATTTGTATATTTATTTATCGCGTGAGATCTTTATTTTTTTCATAATTGCGTTTTGCTTTTCAAACATGACTTTCTCATCTTCATCGGACACTTCGTGATCGTACCCGAGAAGGTGAAGCACTGAGTGTACAGTCAGGAATGCAACTTCACGTTTCATGGAATGACCGAAGCTTTCAGCCTGCTCTGCCGATCGTTCAAGAGATATCACAATGTCGCCAAGTTCAGCGGTCTCTCCGTCGGTCGGAGTGTCACCGTGCAAAAAATCATACATGGGAAATGATAGTACGTCTGTTGCCGAATCCTTGTTTCGGTATTCCGAGTTAAGCTCTTTTATATGCTCGTTATCACAAAATGTTACCGATATAGTTGCATCATATGGAAAATTTTCAAACGACAGCGCTCCGAGCACAGCTTTTCTGACAAGCCTTTTTAACTTGAATGAAACTTTATACTCAGTCTGTTTGTTTGAAAAATAAATTTTCAGTTTCATTTTTGCATGTCCTCTCAGGCTTTTTTATTTATTCCGCGAACGGCAATACGCTTTGCGGAGCGTTCGGCGGACTTTATATTTCTGTCACGGTCATACTTCTCATAAGCAGTTATTATTTTTTGAACCAGTCTGTGGCGGACGACATCTCTTCCCGAAAACTCATGTATACCTATATCGTTGATATCTTTTAAGATTTTTACGGCGGCTGACAGTCCGCTCTTTTGTCCGCGCGGAAGATCTGTTTGAGTCAGATCGCCGGTAACGACGATTTTAGAGCCGTTTCCGAGTCTTGTAAGAAACATTTTCATTTGCTCCGGCGTTGTATTTTGTGCTTCATCAAGAATAATAAACGAATCATCCAGCGTGCGTCCGCGCATATACGCAAGCGGAGCTATCTCAATTGTCATTTTTTCTATAAGCCTTGTACAGTTTTCCGCACCGAGCATATCATACAGTGAATCATATAGCGGTCTGAGATACGGATCGATTTTGCTCTGAAGATCGCCCGGCAAAAATCCTAGTCTTTCGCCTGCTTCGACAGCAGGTCTTGTGAGTATTATTCGGCTTATTTCATGAGCGCGCAGCGCCTTAACAGCCATCATTACTGCAAGATATGTTTTTCCCGTTCCCGCAGGACCTGTACCGAGCACAATAGTATTTTTTCTTATCAGATCGATATATTTTTTCTGGCCTACAGTCTTTGCTTTTATCGGCTTGCCTTTTGCCGTAACGAATATGCAGTCGTCCCCAAAGTCCTGAAGCTCTGCGCTGTTTCCGTCGTTTATCATGCCGATAATATATTCTACACTCTGTTCGCTTATCTCCTCACCGAGAGAAGCGATTTTTTTAAGATATTTCAATACTTCGGAGGCTTTTGCAACCGAAGCATCATCTCCTTCGAGCTTAACTGCGTCTCCGATGCCGGACGGATCGGGGACATTATATATTCTGATTCCGAACTCACTTTCGAGTCTTGTAAGATTTCTGTCAAAGCTTCCGAATATTCTTTTTGTAATTTCTGAATTATTTACAACTATCGTTTTCTGCATCTATATGCCAAAGCCTTTCCGAGTAATTTGTATGACTGTACTTTATTTCCGAAATTTTATTAACTTATTCGTTGACCGTAAATTCCGATACTTTTGCAATGTCTGTAATACACATCATTTCACACTTTATTCTGTATTCATCTTCCGTAAGCTCGGTTGTGATTTTTTTTGATGCAATTTCACAGTTTAAAAGTATATCGTCCGTCATATCCCGCAGCTCCTGCATAGCAGACGCCGCAATTGTTTCATATCCGGATTCTGATTTTACATATTCATATTCACGGTACTGTGAATTTTCAATCCAAACAGGCAAAGGAAAAACTCCCAGCAGATATACTTGCCTATTATCTATTATTTTATCATAAGTTGAGTACTCAATGCTACCCTTTGAGGAAAGATTAATATTTTTTTTGAAAATTTTTATGCTTTTATTTGTTTTTTCAGCCCCTGTATATGTCTTTTCCTCATTTTCAAACGGAATTGTAACTTCTGCAACACGCGGAACATATGCCATTACGGAAGCTGATGCGTATTCATATCTAAGCCTGTCTTCTCTTACTCCTATTACACCGGACACAAGTATGTCGCCTTTTTTCACGATATTACCGGGAACTACTTGCGAAACTCCCGAATTTATTTCTACATGTATTATTTCTGCATCCTCGGAGGCTACGATATTAGCATATGTATTCTCTTCTTTTTCATGCTTTATCCCCGGCTTATTTTCAATTACCACAACATTTGCATGATTTCCTTTCATGTTTACTGATATCCAGGCAATGTCATGATTTTTCGCGAGGAATTCGGCGTGCAGAGAATCGAAGTCGATCTTAGAAATTAAATCGCCGTAGCCGCATCCAAGCTCGTCAAGAGAAGCTATAATTACGTCGCTTGGAATATTTTCGTTCCCGTTTATCTCTATCGACCATATAATTTTTGAAAAGTATACGGCGCTGAGAATAAACATTACAATACTCACAATTATTCCCGGACGTTTTTTTAAAAATTTGAGAACTTTCGGAAATCCATGCACTTCCGAGCAAAAATATTTTATTTCGTTAAGATCAAAAAGTCTGCACAGCTTCCTTTTATCGAGAATACTGACGGTAAAACTGTAGTCTCCGGTCTTTGAATACTGAGGTTTTATTGCCGATATTCCATATCTGTACAGTATGTCGGCGGCTTTAGTTCTGCTTTCATCGGAAACCGATATTCTGTATGTACCGATAATGCTGTTGAATATATTGCGAATCATTTATACCTTGCCTTTCATTTTTTAGTTTTTTTGCCTGTTAAAGAGCGGATTATTCAATATTAACCGATGATATAATTCCCGAAATACACACGCATCCCGCATTAAAATCTGACATCACAAGATCTTCTCCGCTTATTTCAACACAGTATTTTTCCGCAGTAAATGAAATTTTATCCGACGTATATTCCTTGATTTTAGAACAACCGGTAACATAAGCCTCAAAGCGCCCTTTTATTTCAACTACGGGAATATCTCCTGCGCATTCTATAGGAAATTCATATGCTTTTGCAATTTTTGCTTTTAGAGAGGGCATGATTTTTTTTGATTTTTGCAAGTGTCAATCCTCCGGATCATATAATTTACCGTAAATCGATACCGTAACTTCTGTATAATAAATATGACAAAAAGGAGCTGCAAATTACTTGAAACGAAAATCAAAAATTAAGTTCTTCTTTGACTTTGCCACTTTAATAACCGCATTTTTTTCAATTGGTTTTATATGTTTTCAGCTTATGTTTCCGCAGCGTACCGCAGGAGCTGTAAGAGAAGCTTTAATTTCCTCTGCAACAAATGTGATTCCGTCGCTGTTTCCGTTTATGGTAATTTCGCGCTTTATAATTGCACTCGGAATGCTGTCACCGATAGAGAATACGCTCGGAAAAGGTATGAGTAAATTATTGGGGATTCCACAGAAATCTGTAAGCTCACTGCTTATCGGTATTCTGAGCGGTTTTCCGATAGGGGCTGTAACAGTTTGCGAATCATATAAAAAAGGCGAAATGACAAAAGATGAAGCTGAATTTGCACTGTGCGTATCACATAATACAGGACCTGCTTTTCCTGTCGGAGTAGTAGGCGTTCTTCTTTGGAATAACAAAAATTTCGGTGTATTTATATATTTTTCTCAAATTTTGGCTATGCTGTTTTTGTGCTTGTTAAAGCGAAAAGACAGACGCGGCTTATATATTCGGAATACAGTACCGAATTATAAGGCAAAGAAAATTACGGCAAGCGCGGCTTTAACATCATCTGTAACGTCATCGGCAAGCTCTTGCGTTGGTATTGTGGGATTTATTGTGATTTTTAAAGTCATTACAGAAATGATATTAAGCTTTATTCCGATAAAATTTGAGCTTATTCGAACGATGATTTCAGCAGTCGCAGAATTTTCATCAGGATCTGCAAGCGCAGCCGAGCTGGGCGGAGCGGCAGGGGCTGCGTTCAGCGGATTTGCCGTAGGTTTCGGAGGAATATCCGCACTGATGCAGGCTTGTGCGCTTACAGCAGAGACAGATCTCTCAATAAAAAAATGCGCCCTATTTAAAAGCATACAGGGAGCGGTGTGCGCCGTGATGTGTACAGCATACTATAATATGTTCATCAAAGAAGATCATGTTATGGAAGTATATAAAAAACTTGAAACGATTCAGGTAAATAATTTCAAGTACATAGCGGTACTGCTTGTCTGTGCTGCGGCTGTAATCAAATACCTCGGAAAAAAGCATAAAAACACGATACAGTATACTTTTTTCAGCTTATGATGATAAATCTTTTGCTTAAATCTTGATTTATTCGGCTCAATAAGTTATAATAATCAGTGCAGTATGTGTTTTCATGTCTGACAATATTTTTAGGAGGTGTTTTTGTGAAAATCAAAAATAAAACAAGCATAGAAAAGTATTGCAAATACTGTGAGCTTGCGACACCTCTTGCATCAGACGATGAAATGATATGCGAAATACACGGAGTTGTGTCAAGCGGATATGTATGCAAAAAATTCGTATATGATCCGCTCAAAAGATTGCCCAAGAGAGTGACTCTAAAAAAAGATGATCTTGAATTTCCCGATTTAGACAGTGAAATTTAAAAAATATTACTTCGTGTAAATTATGATAATAATTACGAAAGCCGCATTCTGTGCGGCAGATTGGAGATAAACTTGATAATAGCACTTGAAGAAGCAAAGCATAAGCTTACAAATTTCCGTGAAGATATTGAAGAGCTGGGTTCTGCTCTGCGCATAGATAATCTTCGTGAGGAAGCAGCAAAGCTTGAAGAGCAGACGCTTGAACCTGATTTTTGGAACGATCAGACGGTGTCAGGCAAAATTTTGCGTCAGATCAAGCAGACAAAAGACAAAATTGAAGCTTATGATAAGCTTGCGGCAAAACTTGAAGATACGATAATGATAGCCGAGATTGCTATTGAAGAAAATGATGAAAGCGTAACCGATGAGGTTCTTGCGGATGTTGCAAGTATTGAAGCTGAAGAAGAACGTCAGAGAATAGAAATATTACTCTCGGGAGAATACGATAAAAACAACGCTATCATCAGCTTTCATCCGGGAGCAGGCGGAACAGAGGCTCAGGACTGGGCGCAAATGCTATACCGTATGTATACACGCTGGGGTGAAAAGCACGGATATAATGTCAAGCTTCTTGACTGGCTTGACGGTGAAGAAGCAGGTATAAAATCCGCAACAATAATGATCGAAGGTATCAACGCTTACGGATACCTTAAGAGTGAAAACGGAGTTCACAGACTTGTCAGAGTTTCCCCCTTTGACGGCTCGGGGCGCAGACATACCTCTTTTGCATCAGTTGAAGTCATGCCTGAATTTGAAGACGATAACACGATTGAGCTGAAGGACGAAGATCTTGAGATAACAGCTCACCGTTCAAGCGGAGCGGGCGGCCAGCACATAAATAAAACCGACTCAGCAATCAGAATCACTCATATTCCCACAGGTATTGTTGTAGGATGCCAGACTGAACGAAGCCAGCTTCAAAATAAGGAAACTGCTCTGAAGATGCTTAAATCTAAGCTTATGGAGATTAAGCAGCGTGAAAAGCTTGAAAAAATAGACGATATTAAGGGTATTAAGACCAATATTGAATGGGGCGCACAGATTCGTTCTTACGTATTTATGCCGTATACACTTGCAAAGGATACAAGAACGGGATATGAGGATGGTAACATTCAGGCTGTTATGGACGGCGAGATTGACGGATTTATAAACGCATATCTTAAAGCAAATGCAGGAAAATAAATTTAATGAAGCAAGAGTTGGGATATCCTAACTCTTGTTTTAACAATATAAGGAGTACACTCCGGTATGAAAAAGGAAACCTCAGCTCAGCGTGATTCTGTGATTTTTGAAGGTATGACTTCAATCAATGCCGTTTTAAAAGCATCTGAATCAGGACGCGGCAGAAAAATCTTGCGAGTTTGGTATGACAAATCTAAGAAAAACGCGAAACGACGTGAATTAGGATTTCTGAAGTATGCGTCGGAAAAACACGGATTTGATTTGATAGAAGCAGACAGCGAATTTATCGATAAGACAGCTCTCGGAAACACACACGGCGGTTTTTTAGCCGAATGCACAGAGCGAATATTACCGAGGCTTGACTGTACTTCCCTTCTTGCGTATGATGGATTTTACATAATGATTGAGGGGATTGAAGATCCGTATAATTTCGGATACGCTCTAAGAACCGTGTATGCCGCAGGTGCGGACGGAGTTATACTTACCGAGCGCAACTGGATGAGTGCGGCAGGCGTTGTATGCAGAGCATCTGCCGGTGCATCTGAACTTTTTGACACATTTGTTACTGAAAGCGCTGAGGAAGCGATAAAAATATTTAAAGAGAAATCGTACAAGATCGTATGTGCAGGAATCAGGGATTCCGTATCTATCTTTGATGCAGATATGAAAAAGCCGCTTCTTCTAATAATAGGCGGCGAGAAAAGAGGAATTTCGTCAGGTGTATTGAATTTTGCTGATAAGATAGTAAGAATCGACTACGGCCGTGAATTCAAAGGCTCTCTATCAGCTGCATCTGCCGCGTCCGTACTTGCATATGAGGTGTTCAGGCAGAATAGGAAATAAGTTTATCCCCGATGCAGTTATGTATGCTGCATCGGGGATTTATTTTTATTCTTCAATTATGAGCGTAGTCAAGGCGTTTTTCTGTTCCTCGGTCGGCAGTTTTAATTTTCCGTTGTTTAGTAAAACTTTCAGGCAATGCAGGATAAACCAAGCGTCAGAGAAGAAAATATACTGTAATCCGAACAACCTCATATTTCTCAAATGAGCTGGAGTATTTTTTAAAACTTCACTTGTATATTTCTTTCTCAAATCGCTGAATTCTCTCCAATGTCGCTCTTTTATTCGGTTTCCCACAGAAATTAGTGTATCTCTGATTTCACTGTTTTTGAGCCAAACACTCTTTATGTTAATTTCCTGCTGTCCGTTATTCTCTTTTACAGCAATATATCCGCGCTCAGACAGATAAGAATATTCTTCAATATTTAATTTTAATCCGTCATTTAATCTGTTCAGCAACAGCATATCTTTCTGTACGGCATATTGATAATCCTCACCGATACGATGAGTTGACCACTCTGAATCACACTGCCAAATAGTATATTTCTCATTCTTATTCCAGCAGCAACCCATGAAATTTTCCATACTTTCAAAATATTTAGGCTTTTTGATACTTGTATTTAAGACTGACGCATCACAAATATTGAATCCTCCGTCAGGTCGCATGGTAGCTGCATCTTCAAAAGAAATACTTGCTTCTGCCGCATACAATTCTCCCCCGCTCACGGCTGCTATATATGGAATCAAAGACCACATCAAAAAGTTTTTGTTTCGTATTCCGTTAAATTTCCCGCCTTTGATGCTTTTATCATCCAAAATACTGCTTTTAATTAAAGTGTCAAACAATTCATTTGCAAATATTTCAGCGCCGCGTTCGTATATTTCGTCATGCAGTTTTACCAGTTCGTCTGTCGGCTCATCAATCAATATGTTACTTATATATTTATTTCCCTGTTTGATCAAAAATCCGTATTCTTCAAGAAAGTCGGTCTCACTTTCAATATAAACAGGAGACACGCCTAACGCATCAGCAATTTCATTAATCGTTTTTGCTTCTTTCCGCACAGCATATGCAATGTTCTGAGAGAGTGCACTGCGAAAGAAATTGAAATTAAGTCCCTTTGTTCCTGTTGAACCGTTTGTACCGCAAAAGTCAAAACGGATTGGATTAAACTTCAGTTCGCTCGATGTTCGCATAGTTTCCATACCTTTCTTCAAATCTTTTTTTGCTTCAAACAGATGCCATTTTACAGTTCCTATCGGAATATTTAATTCATCAGCTATTTCACTTTGCTTTTTATTCTCATAGTAATAAGAGATTATGATTCGGCGTTGAATCTTTGACAAGTAAGCTATCTCACGGTGCAGTGATTCACATGTCTCTCTGAATATTAAATCGTCTGAAATATCAGCTTCACTTATACAGCATGAATCTAATAATTCTTCCGAAGAAATACCTATACGGCTGCATGCACTGTCTCTGTAATAATTACTGAGTGCATTGTGAGCTGCTGTCCAAATAAATTTTGACACGTCGCATATATCATCTTTTATCAATAGCGCGCGGTATGATCTTATCATTATTTCCTGCGACAGATCCTCTGCGTCTTGCAGACTTCTGCAACGTTTGAGTGCAAATCCGAAAACAGGTTTTAAATATTCTGATATGATTTTCTGTGCTGATTCTCTGTTCATCTGTTTGTCCGTACCTTAATTTATAATTTGTTAAATCTTTCTTGAAAGCTGCTTTCACTAATATAGACACGAAATCAGAAAAAGGTTGGCTGAAATATTTATTTTCTACAAAATATGATAGTGAGGGATTATATCGCAGTATTTTCCGCTTTTCATGAGGAATCCATCGGGGATTACGCCGAGCCTTACAAAGCCTAAAGATTCATAAAGCTTCAACGCAGGTTTATTTGTGCTGACTACAGCATTGAACTGCAAAATTTTAAATCCGAGTGACTTCCCTATTTCCATTGAGTGGCTGACAATGGCTCTTCCGATTCCGTTTCCGCGAAGCTCACCTGACACAGCGTAGCTCGCATTGCAAATATGTCCGCATCTGCCGACATTATTCGGATGCAGAATATAAAGCCCTAAGGTTTTGTTTGTCAAGGTATCGACAGCCACTTCTGTAAAGGACTGACTCATAAAAAACTCCATGCCTGAATCCTCAGTCAAAATTTCAGTCTGAGGAAATGCTATCCCGTCTTCAACAACTTCGTTCCAAACAGTCAAAGCAGCGGTTATATCGTCAGGACGGAATTCCCTGATAACAACATTCATATACTTATCACCTTTCTGCCGCCATGCGGCAAGTATTAAAAATATAGATTATTCTTTTATAATTGCACTTGAATTGGAGGTGCAAGTCATATATAATATGTTTAGATGAAATTCATCACTACAAAAAGGATGGTTACAAATCATGAAACCGAACATAACAGGAATACACCACCTCGCACTCAAATGCTGCGGTGTTGAGGAATTTAACAAAACAGTTAGCTTCTACAAAGACACGCTCGGACTGCCTGTGGTCAGAACATGGGGAGAGGGAGAGAGTGCAGGTATTATGCTGGATACAGGTAACGGACTTCTCGAAATCTTTGCAGATGCCGAATCTCGTCTCACGCAAGGTGCTATCAGGCATTTTGCTCTTGCTAGCGATGATACTGACGCTTGCATTGAGGCTGTCCGTGCCGCAGGCTACAAGGTAACAATGGAGCCGAATGATATTGTTATCGGATCTGTTCCGCCGTATCCTGCAAGAATAGCTTTCTGCATCGGACCTGTCGGAGAGGAAATCGAATTCTTCTGCGTAAAATAATTAAATCAACTTATGCAAAACATCTCCTTTCAGCTATACCGAAAGGAGATGTTTTTTAGTTACACTTAATTTGTTATTAGCAAAAATTGTATCAGCAAGCGCCGTGTGCGAGCATTGCATCAACAACCTTTGCAAAGCCTGCAATATTAGCGCCTGCAACATAGTTGCCCTTCATGCCATACTCAGCAGAAGCATTATCGATGTTGTGATAGATGTTTGTCATGATACCTTTGAGCTTTTCGTCAACTTCTTCAAATGTCCAGCTGAGACGCTCGCTGTTCTGAGACATTTCAAGAGCACTTGTAGCAACTCCGCCTGCATTAGCAGCTTTACCGGGAACAAAGAGAACTCCGTTTTCCTGGAGATACTTTGTAGCTTCGATCGACGTAGGCATATTAGCTCCCTCGCATACAGCTTTAACTCCGTTTGCAACGAGTGCCTTAGCGTCGTCGATAAGAAGCTCATTCTGAGTTGCGCACGGGAGAGCGACATCAGCCTTAACTGACCATACGCCGCGACCTTCGTGATACTCCGAATTCGGTCTGTACTTCTTATACTCTGAAAGTCTTGCGCGGTTAACTTCCTTGATTTCTTTAACAGCATCAAGGTCAATTCCCTCAGCGTCATAAATCCAACCTGTAGAGTCGCTGAGTGTTACAACTTTACCGCCGAGCTGCATAGCCTTTTCGGCAGCGTAAATCGCAACATTACCTGAGCCTGAGATAGTAACGGTCTTGCCATCAAGTCCAAGACCGTTGCATTTCAGAAGCTCGTCTGTTATGTAAAGCAGACCGTAGCCTGTAGCCTGTGTACGAACGAGTGAACCGCCGTAAGAAAGTCCCTTGCCTGTGAGGACACCCTCGTACAGACCTTTAATGCGCTTGTACTGACCGAACATATATCCGATCTCACGTGCACCCGTTCCGATATCACCTGCCGGAACGTCTGTATCAGCGCCGATATACTTGCAAAGCTCTGTCATAAAGCTCTGGCAGAATGCCATAACTTCACGGTCGCTCTTTCCTTTGGGATCGAAGTCTGAGCCGCCCTTGCCTCCGCCGATAGGCAAACCTGTCAGAGAGTTCTTGAATACCTGCTCAAATCCGAGGAATTTGATGACGCTGAGATTTACAGAAGGATGGAGACGAAGACCGCCCTTGTAAGGACCGATAGAGTTGTTGAACTGAACTCTGTAGCCTGTGTTTACACGGATTTTTCCGCTGTCATCAACCCACGGAACGCGGAACTGAACCTGACGATCCGGCTCTGTGATTCTCTCAAGAATCGCTTCCTGCTCATAAAGCTTTTGATTTCTCTCGATAACGGGAGAGAGAGACTCAAAAACTTCGCTTACAGCCTGAAGGAATTCCGGCTGATAGGAATATTTTTTCTGTACCGATTCAAGTACGTTTTCTAAGTAACCCATATTGTAGCACCTCTGCTTTATTGATTTAATCCACTAAATTATATCACAAACGCTCCCTCTTGACAAGGGGTTTTGGAAAATTATCATAGATTTTGATGTATTTTTATTCAGCCATGAGTATGAATATAGATAAAAACAGTCAAAGCATGACACACGCTTTGACTGCACTTTTTTATTATAAAGCCGCATTGCCGTTTTCTCTGTTTGTGCCCCAACCGTATATGATATCATACACGGTTCTTTTGATAAGTGAGAAAAATGAAATTATAGAAATTCCCCAGGCAATGTTTAAGCCTACTGATAAAATAATCGTCCATGAATAGATTCTGCCGAAAAGACCGAATGATGATTCAGGATCGGAAATTAGTGAACTTTCATATCCTGTCTTATAAAAAATCAGCGGAATTAAGAGATATATAACTATTGATACCGTCATCGTAATGAAAATCAAGCGCTGTCTTTTTTTGACGGTGATCTCATCCAAGCTTACAGAAGATTCACAGTTTACTCTTTCACTCTTTTCAGAGGAAATCTGTGAAAAAGAAGCGGCATCCTGCTTAAAAATCCCAAACATAAGGAATGTAATAACGGTTACGGATAATAAAAGCATAATATATTGCAGGATATATATAAAAGATATCGAAATATAAGAAGCCTTTGCCTCCTCAAAGAAAAATATATCCTGAATATTTGAAATTTCAGAGTAAAAGCTATGTTTTTTGAACATATACAGAATCGAAAGCGCTGCAAGCATTACAGATGAAAACAGAGAAATATATGCTTTCCTGTTACGGCTGATAATTAAAATTGAAGCAATGGCTATAAATAACGAAGGCAGAATCAAGGGAACGCTTATCATTCCGTTCGGAGACGGATTTATGCAAAGAAATACTGCTGCAGTAAATGTCGGCATTACGGCTCTCATGCGTGATGCTGTATAATAATTTTTATTGGTGTCAAGGAATTTCCGATAGCTGGCCGACAGAGCTGATGTAAAATCTTTGTCCTTTGCGACAGATCTGAAGAAACCGATAACTCTGATTGCATATACAACGGCAAACGGAATAAGAAAGACAACAGCAAAAAGATAGAAAAGTACCTTGAACTCTGTATAGTTCAGATATCTTCCTCCGACATAACCGAAGCTGTCATATAACTGAAGCTCACTCAGCTCAGGCAATACAGATAATACCGTTCGGAGGACGAAAAAAACGAGGATAGTTTTCTTTATTTTTGTGCTGACGTCTTTTTTATTACTTATATTTTTTGATTTATTATAGGTTGCAAGCACAGCTTTTGAAGAATTCATAATTCCCAAATGGTCTATTCCGATGAAAAGCGACCGTAAGGATACAGCGAACAATAATACTTCTGCCGCGCCGAAAACAAACGCAAGCAAAAGATATCTTGTGGTATCACGTGAAGAAATAAATGCAATTGACATCATTTTTGCAACTTCAACAAGTGATAAAATGAAGAAATTTTTTCGTGCATTTTTTATATCTTCATTCAGTACGGATAGCTTGCGAAGTCCTATACAAATTATCCACAAGCCTATAAAATCCGGCAGTACGTCAAATATATTGATGTTTGGATTTATAAAGAAAATAAAGCCTATTGCTAAAAGACCGAATCCCATGAATTTTCACCGCCTTTACAGATATCTCTGTCATCGCTTCCCTTTTTTCTTGCTTTTGGATTTATTTTTTCTTTCCAAGGAAGCCTTTTCATTCTGACGCGTTTTCCTTACAAGTTCGCTGTTTTCTTCAAATGCTTTCTTCTGCGAATTATAAAATTTAAGTCTAATACTGTTTATAAGCTTGTTGCGTGATTCTTTAAATTCAGGCATAACCGCATTCGGATCTTCCGTGCCCTGAATATAAAGTCTTGCATACGCGCTGTGCAGGACAAGCAGATTTAGTATTATACAAGCGACTCCGTAAAAATACATCAGCAGATTCAAAAAATAATTCAAGCTGCTGTTGCCGAAAGCGGCAATAAACTCCGAAAGCAGAGAAAAGAGAATATAGAAGACATAATATACAGTAACTGTTCCCATACTCCATCTTGCTTTTTTTACAAGTTTTTCATCTCCTGCGCCCTGAGCCATTTTCATAAGAGCCGAAAGCATATATATATGCAGTAAAAGGATCGTTCCTGTTCTAACAGTTGATATAACCGTAAAGAAAAGAGAGCCGGAATCTCCGATTAAAGCAGTAACTGCGCAGAAAAGCGACATTACGGTAAAAGCCATAGAAGAATATACAGAATTTTTAAACTCATTACCGTATGATGAAAGTTTATAAAGCGCGTATGTCATTATAAGCCCGCCTATAATGTCTGCAAAAAAATACATTTTGGCAAGAGCAGTTGCAAACGAAAGAAAATACCCTATCAAAAGAATTCCGAATCCCATGAAAAATAACCATGCCTTTATTTTAATATGTGCTTTGCACTACTGTAGTAATGCAAAGCACAAGAATCTAAATTATTCCTCTCCGTCATCAGGGAGATTTGCACCGCAGCATTTTTTATATTTCTTGCCGCTTCCGCAAGGACAGGGATCGTTGCGTCCGACCTTGGGATTTTTATTTACAACAGGCTTTTTCGGAGCAGGCTCTGCGTTTGATTCGCCTCCTGCAAATCCCTCGGATACGGGTTTTGCAACCTCAACTCGCTTCATAGCATTTCTCGGCATTGCAGAAAGTACCATTCTGACTGTATCGTCGCGAATGTTAAGTATCATCTCATCAAAGAAATCGGCAGCTGCAAGTCTGTATTCCGAGATTGGATTCCTCTGCGCATATGCCTGAAGTCCTATAGTTTCCATAACGGAATCCATAGCTTCAAGATGATCCATCCACTTACGGTCAACATTTATGAGCAGTGCAACTCTTTCGAGTTCACGCATCTGTGCTTCGCCAAACATTACCTTTTCTTTGTATTCATAAAGTGTCATGGCGCGCTTGTCGAGTGTTTCTCTGATCTTCTCGCGAAGCTCTGCTGCATCTCCGTCAAGATCGGTAAAGTCGTCTGCGTTGCACAGAAGTCCCTGATAACGTGCTCTGAGTCCGTCGATATCCCAATTTTCAATAGATTCGTCATGAAGCATATTTGAAACAGCGTCGGATATTGTTTCGTGAATCATTGAAATAATTTTTTCCTTCAGATCGCTGTTTTCAAGAACCTCAGTCCTTTGAGCATAGATAAGCTTTCTCTGCTGATTCATAACATCGTCGTAAGAGAGAACGTTCTTACGTCTGTTAAAGTTTTGATCCTCAAGACGCTTCTGTGCATTTTCTATCTGATTTGAGAGTATTTTTGCGTCGATCGGCTGATCTTCTTCAAGACCGAGTCTGTCAACGATTCCGAGAATTCTGTCAGTTCCGAAGAGACGCATAAGATCATCTTCAAAAGAAAGGAAGAATCTTGATTCACCCGGGTCTCCCTGACGTCCGCTTCGTCCGCGAAGCTGATTATCAATACGTCTTGATTCATGACGCTCTGTACCTATAACGAACAGTCCGCCTGCTTCACATACCTTTTCGGCTTCAGGCTTTATTACTTCCTGATACTTTTTGTAAAGCTCACGGTAATGATGTCTGGCTTCAATGATATCTTCGTCAACAGATTCCGAATATCCCGTAGCAAGCGCTATAACATTTTCTTCATAGCCTTCCTTACGCATCTGAGCCTTTGCAAGATATTCTGCGTTACCGCCGAGAAGAATGTCGGTACCGCGTCCCGCCATATTTGTTGAAATCGTTACAGCTCCGAGACGACCTGCCTGAGCTACGATGTCAGCTTCTTTTTCGTGATATTTAGCGTTAAGAACAGTGTGTTTTATTCCTGCTCTCTTGAGTTTTGCCGAAAGAGCCTCGGATTTTTCAATGGAAACTGTACCGACAAGAACCGGCTGTCCTTTTTCATGGCACTTCTTGATCTGTTCTATTATTGCATTGTCCTTGCCATTTTTAGTCTTATAAACCACATCAGGATGGTCAATACGAATCATCGGCTTATTGGTGGGAACTTCCACAACGTCAAGATTGTATATTTCACGGAATTCGTTTTCCTCGGAAAGAGCCGTACCCGTCATACCCGAAAGCTTATTATACATTCTGAAATAGTTCTGGAAGGTTACTGTTGCAATAGTGCGGTTTTCTTTTTGAATTATTACATTTTCTTTAGCTTCGATAGCCTGATGAAGTCCGTCAGAATAACGTCTTCCGGGCATGATTCGTCCGGTAAAGGTATCTACAATAAGAACCTCGTTATCTTTTACAACGTAGTCGATATCGCGCTTCATTATACCGTGCGCTTTAATTGCCTGATAAATGTGGTGGGAAATATTTGCGTTAGAAGGATCGGAAAGATTTTCAATATTAAAGAATTTTTCCGCCTTTGCAATACCTGACGGGGTAAGAGTTGTATTTTTTGCTTTTTCATCAACGATATAGTCTTCCTTGATATCGTCATGATCTTCTTTGTTGTCAAGCTCTTTAATTACATAGCAAGACAGTGTTCTTGCAAAGCGTTCCGCCATTTCATAAAGCGGGTCTACATCACTGCCCTGTCCCGAGATTATAAGAGGGGTACGAGCTTCATCTATAAGAATTGAGTCAACTTCGTCAACGATAGCAAAATTATGACCTCTCTGAACACGCTGTTCTTTATATGTTACCATATTGTCGCGGAGATAATCGAATCCGAATTCGTTATTTGTTCCGTATGTTATATCGCAATTGTACGCATGTTGTTTTTCTTCTTTTGTTTCGTCGTGAACAACAAGCCCTGTTGTAAGTCCCAAAAATTCATGAACCCGTCCCATTTCTTCACAGCCGAGTCTTGCAAGATAGTCGTTGACCGTGATGATATGAACGCCTTTTCCGCTTAAAGCGTTAAGATATGAAGGAAGAACGGCAACGAGTGTTTTACCTTCACCCGTTTTCATTTCGGCTATACGTCCCTGATGAAGAAGAATTCCGCAAATAACCTGCACGTCAAAAGGTCTTTTGCCGAGAACTCTGTCTGCCGCCTCTCTTGCAACGGCATACGCGTCGCAGAGAATATCGTCAAGCGTTTCTCCTGCAGCAAGACGCTCCTTCAGCTTTCCTGTCATAGCCGAGAGTTCGCTGTCAGTCATCTCCTTGTAATGAGGTGCAAGCTCATTTATCTTTTTTAGCGTAGGCATTATTTTTTTTACTTGCCTATCACTGTATGACCCGATTATTTTTGTAAGTATACTCATGATTACCGTGAACAGCCGCATTTGCAGCCGCTCTTCCCTTTCTCAAAAAGAAAATATATAGCGAAAGATAAAAATATCCATCGTAATCTAATAAATAATATTATACAGCAAATCCGTTCAAAAATAAAGATAGATTTGTAAATTTCTCAAAATTTATTCCGATTTATGTATGATTTAAAGTCATGGCTTGAAAGAAACGCATATTTGAGTTATAATTAATATAAAAGTTTATGCACATATACTAATACAGTTATACAAAGCTGAAACGTGAATCTTAAATAAGGAAAAGTCCGATGAAAAACATAAATATAGTACTACATGAACCCGAAATACCTCAGAATACAGGCAACATTGCAAGGACATGCGCCGCCACAGGCGCGGCTCTTCATATCATTGAACCTATGGGATTTAAAATTGATGATAAAAAGCTGAAACGTGCAGGTTTGGATTACTGGCACAGTCTTGACATTACATGTTACAAAAGCTTAGAGGATTTTTTTGAAAAGAATCCGAATGCCGATTTCTACTGCTTTTCAACCAAAGCTCCGCGCGCTTATACCGAAATCGTTTATCCCTATCCAGTATTTCTTTTTTTCGGCAAGGAAACGCGCGGACTGCCCGAAGATTTTTTAAGCAGTAATTATGAAAGATGTGTCAGAATACCGATGCGCGAAAATCTGCGCAGTCTTAATTTGTCAAACTCCGCCGCTATCGGCGTATATGAAGTGCTCAGGCAGCATGGGTTTGATGAACAGCAAACAGCAAGCTCGGTGCTTGACGATATTGTCTCCACTAAATAAGCGGCGCCATCAGAGCAAGCACGGATCTCACAGCACTGCGCACAACACCGACCTTGCAGTCCTCTTCGCTTATTTCATGGCACTGTGTCAGTGTTTCTTCATAATCTGACTTTACGTCGAAAATTGCAGGTGAATCATACATCCATACACCGCATTCAAAATGAAGATACAGACTTCTGAAATCTAAGTTTACAGACCCTACGGTTGCATATTTATCGTCGCAGATGAATGTTTTTGCATGGATAAAGCCCGGAGAATATTCGTATATTTTAACTCCTGCCTCAATAAGTCCTTTATATGTTGACTTCGTTGCTTCGTAAACTATACGCTTATCGGGTGTACCGGGCGTTATGATGCGTACATCAACTCCGCTTTGTGCCGCAGTACAGAGCGCCTGTTCCATGGTATAGTCGATTATCAGGTACGGGGTTGTGATCCATACATATTTTTTTGCGGAGTAAAGCATATTCAGGTATATGGTTTCTCCGACAGGACGGTTATCCATAGGATTATCGGTATAAGGCTGAACGATTCCGAGTGAATTCTTTTTTGTTTTTCCGAGAGTATCCGGCAGATATTTTGAATAATCTTCTTTTTCGGAATCTTCTTTATCGAGAGTATCCCACATAGCAAGAAACATAACCGTCATGCTCCATGCTGCGTCTCCCTCAAGCATAAGAGCGTTATCTTTCCAATAACCGTAACGCTCTATTTTATTTATATATTCGTCGGCAATATTAACTCCTCCGGTGAATGCAATTTTTCCGTCTACAGCGCATATTTTTCTGTGATTTCTGTTATTAAGTCTTGCGGAAAGAACAGGAATAAATCTATTAAACACATGGCACCTGATACCTTCGCTTTCAAGAAAACGGTTAAAGCCTGTATCAAGGTGATTTATACAGCCCATGTCGTCATAGATTATGCGAACGTCAACTCCTCTTGCAGCTTTGTCAAGAAGAATTTCATGAATCTTGTCCCACATTTCGCCGCGGTCAATTATAAAATATTCGAGGAAAATATATTTTTCGGCTTTCTTCAGTTCTTCAAGCATTACGGGAAAGAATTCCTCTCCTGAAGCAAAATAAGTTATATCAGTATTCTGATAAGGAGGGCAGCTTGCGGAATTTGTAATATAATCCGACTGCTTTTTTGCCGACAGATCCGTAAAATTATCAGAAATATGTTTTGTATATTCAGGAGCCGATGTCAACGGAGCATGGTTCATACCCTCCATTTGACGAATTTTTTTCGGAGAAAGTTTATTGCCCTTAAAAATTATATATACAGCAACACCGAACGGAGGAAGAATGAGTACAAGTATGATCCATGCCATCTTATAACTCGGATTATCTCTTTTGGAAACGATTCGGCAAACCACAACTATGCTGAGCAAAGATGCCAGCGTATAATATAATGCAAAATACTCAAAAAAAACAAACATTGACAGCGCGATTATCACAAACTGAGCCAAAATCAACAGCGCAACTATCACGACACGGCTCATAAAGAATTTTAAAAGTCGTTTCACTTTGATCCTCCGAGATAAAATCTAAATTAAGTAACACAAATATGATACAATAAATCGACACAAAAATCAATAAAACAAAAAAATTATTTCAAAAAATCTAATTATCAGAGATTATACAAATTTCTATGGTATAATTATAAAGAATAATAAATTCACGGGTATCAGCATAAAAACTGCCTGATTTGCAGTGATATCAAAATAAATCCTGCAGGATCCAGTATATTGAAAGGTATAAATCAAATGAAAAATCTTCTTGTGCTTGACGGAAACAGCATAATTAACAGAGCGTTTTACGGAGTACACGGTCTGACAAAATCGGACGGTACGCCTACAAATGCAATTTACGGATTTATAAATATAGTTACAAGACATATTGACCGTTTAAAACCGGATTATATGATCTGTACATTTGACACACACTTACCGACATTCAGGCACGGGCAGTACGATAAATACAAATCAAACAGAAAAGGAATGCCCGATGATCTTGCATTTCAGCTGCCGTATGTAAAGAATATTGTATCAGCTCTGGGTTTTACGGTACTTGAATGTCAGGGGTATGAGGCTGACGATATTATAGGAACAGTTTGCCGCAGCGCCGATGCCGAGAAAGATATATATTCGTATATTTTGACGGGAGATCGTGATTCTCTTCAGCTTATTTCGAAAACCACAAGCGTTATACTCATGAGAAATAAAGGCGACGAGCTGTTTGACGAAGAACATTTCTTTGAAGTATACGGCGTATCTTCATCGCAGTTTGCAGATGTTAAGGCTCTTATGGGGGATTCATCGGACTGTATACCCGGTGTACCCGGTATCGGCGAAAAAACAGCTCTCAAGCTGATCTCCGCAGCAGGGAGTCTTGATAATTTATATGACAACTGCAAAGACGGATATTTTGGCTCCACGCCTTCCGTCTGTAAAAAACTGGACGCAGGACGTGAATCGGCGTATATGTCTCGTGAGCTTGCGACAATATGCTGCAATGCTCCTGTGGGCGGAGATATAGGCTCTTATACTGCCCGTGAAAAAGACAGGAAAGCGCTTTATAAAATATTTAAAGATCTTGAATTTGAAAACTTTATCAGAAAGTTTGATCTTCATAACGAAAGTCCAGCGCCAGATCTTCAAAAAAAAGATTTAGGAATCAGAGAAATTTCATCGGATGAGCTTGCAAAATGCACGATTACCGAACAAATACCGATTGCCGTGAGAGGGGATTCTGTCGCACTTCTCTGCGGAGATGAAATTTTAGTTTGCAGTGAAGCTGGTGCTGACGCCTTGAAAAATGTTTTTGCACATAAGATTATCTGCTATGATTATAAGGAACTATTCAAAAAGCTGATTCCGCTGAAAATTATTCCGATTTGTTCTATGGACATAATGCTTGCAAAATATTTGATTGATCCCGGCAAAAATACTTATCCTCTCTCTTATATTGCAGAAACATGCGGTCTTGAAGTGCCTGAATCCCTAACTGATGAGGTAAGTATTATTGCGGTCTGCGCTGAAAAATTTGCAGATGAGCTTGAAAAGCTTGATATGCTGAAATTGATGCAGGATATCGAAATTCCGCTTGCCGAGACGCTTGCCGAAGCTGAGCTTATAGGATTTAAAATTGATCGTGGCGGAATAAAGGAATATGCACGTCAGCTTCTTGAAACCGAAAACGAACTTGCGGCGTCAATATATTCGCTTGCAGGACATGACTTTAATATAAATTCTCCGAAACAGCTCGGTCATGTTTTATTTGAAGAGCTTGAACTTCCGAGCGTCAAAAAAACAAAAACAGGATATTCGACAAATGCTGAAACTCTTCAGAAACTGAAATTTTATCACCCAATTATTTCGGAAATACTTTCATACAGGCATGTGTCGAAACTGCGCGGGACGTACGGAGATACTTTAGCCGATATGGCGGATGAAAAAGACCGTATCCACACATCTTTCAATCAATGCGGAACAGCGACAGGCAGACTGTCTTCAAATGATCCGAATTTGCAAAATATTCCCGTCAGAGGAGAGCTCGGACGGGAAATAAGAAAGTATTTCACATCGGAAAACAGCAGTTATGTATTGATAGATGCGGATTATTCGCAAATCGAACTTCGTCTTCTTGCACATCTTTCGGGAGACGAAACTATGATTTCCGCTTTTAATTCAGGTATTGATATACACACTGTAACAGCTTCTCAGGTATTCAGAATTCCGCCGGAGGAAGTAACGCATGAACTGAGACTTCGCGCAAAAGCAGTAAATTTCGGAATAGTATACGGAATAGGAGCATTTTCGCTTTCTCAAGATATAGGCTGTACAAAAAAACAGGCTGATGAATATATAAAGAGTTATTTTGAAACATATCCTAAGGTTTATGCATATTTAAATAAAACTGTAGAAGAAGCTGTAGATATCGGATATACCGCGACAATGTTCGGCAGACGCAGAAAAATACCGGAACTGAAGTCATCAAACAAAAATGTAGCGGCTTTCGGCAAACGTGTAGCAATGAACAGCCCGATCCAGGGAACGGCGGCAGATATAATAAAAATTGCCATGATAGAAGTTTCACGAGCTCTGAAGAATTCGGGGATTGACGCAAGACTTATTATGCAGGTGCACGATGAGCTGATCGTCGAAGCGTCCATTGAATGCGCCGATGAGGCAAAAAAAATCCTTGTTGAAAAAATGGAGAGCGCTGCAACTCTATCAGTTCCGCTCTTGGCTGAGGCAGGTGTCGGTTATAATTGGTTTACAGCAAAATAAAAAAGTACGGAGCCGTATCTTTGGAAACGGCTCCGTACTTTTTTATAGAATTTTTACGTCAAATTTTTCTCCGCATTTGGGGCATTTTACAGTATGATTTCCGCGTTTATTCGGCAGCTTTACGATTGCTTTGCAATGTTTGCACTTTCGGAATCTGTCAGTTTTTACAAGTCTAATTCTGTCATACAGCAACTTAATTTCAGTTTTTATCGGATTCCACAGCTTCAGAAACTTTCTGTTCTCCGAACTGCGCCGAACATAGTTCTTTGAAAATATACGGTAAAACATGTACAGAGCTAATATGAGAGTTAAAATTCTGATTAAATAGTTAGAAATAATTGCATTAAGTACACACATAACAGCATATGCTGCCAGCAAAAAATATCCGAAGCTGTCGATGCCGTATCGACCTGATAATAAAGCATGGATCTTGGCTTTTATATTATTAAAATTCAATCTGCACCATCCTGTAAGACCGACAACGGAATTTATATGCTATTATTGTACCACACTAATGTGAAGTGTTCGATAACCTAACATAAAAAATAATAGCGTTTTATGTTAACGGCCTAAATTCTATCTTTTTAAAATCGACACAATATTTTTCCACAGCAGATCAGAATATGAAGAAATACAGTCGAAGTTCATTGCTCCGCCGTATATTTTCTCAAGTGCGAAATGATATTTTCCAGCGTCCGCAAGGCAATTCTCTGCTTCATTTTCAAGCTCGGAAGAGCATTTGAATGACAGCCTTATACCTCCTCTTACCGAATTCAGCAGATCAGTATCAATGAATCTTGACATATTTATATTGTGGTCGGGGTTTTCCAGTCCATCAACTGTTATAAGTATTCCCTCTTCCGGAATAAATATATCGCAAATATTGTCAGGCGCTATCGGATCGGGAGATTTGATAAAAGTATGTCCTGCAGACTGTAGCCTTTCCGAAACAATGTCCATAAATAAATAACCTGAACCGTAGGTATCGGACACGCTTATCTTCTCCGAAGCTATGCATTCAAATGTATCAAGTCCGGCTTTCCCTTTCATTCCGAAAGAACGTACAGGTCTTATAGTACTTTTCCCGATATTTTTACGATAGCCGAGCTTTCCGATGAGCCGTTCTGCCGCTTTTTCTGCTTTTTCAAAATTAAATGCGCGTGATATTGCAACCTTTCTCTCTGCGGCTAATATTTCGCATGCGTTCAGCAAGCTGTATGCTCGGTTAAACGCTGCGCTTTTTTTATCAGAAATTGAAATTATATCTTTCTTGTTGTCAAGCAGTTTCTGCGTATTCCAAAAGTTTGTCATATCAACAAGCTCTGATGCTCCTCCCGGATATGCCATATCGAGCATATGAGGAGCCGTTCCGTCAAGAACGGCGATTCTTCCGTCTATTATTATGCAGTCAAGCGAGTTCGGATCTGAACTGCAAAGATATCTTTGACAGTCAATTCCCTCGGAGCTGCTGAGCTCAGCTATATGTTTCATTAGAGTACTCTTTCCTGTTCCTGCTGCCCCTTTGATTATATAAATTCTGTCAAGTGTTTTTTCGTTTATTACATCAAGTGTAGTATTTACAAATCCGTGACCTGTATTCATTCCGATGAAGTAATCTCCGGGAAAGGTATGAATAGGATATTCTGTTATGTTTTTCATAAGATATCTCCTGATTTTAGCTTCGTTTTACCCTAATATTGTATGTAATACCGTTTGTCCTTGCTAATATAACGAGAGATAAAAATAAAATCAGATGAGAATTTATTCTATGTGAAAAAACTCACCTGATTTTATTGGCTATTTTGATTTTACGACAGCAACTGATTGGAGTCCGAGCATACTGTGCGCCGCTTCGCAGTCTTTTATCGGATATGAAACTATTCCGTTAGAGTTGTACGGATCCGCAAATATATAGTTGTCTTTATAATATCCGATAAACACCATACAGTGCTCGTTTTCCGGATACAGAAAAGTCTCGGATTTATCCTCTGACTGCCACTGAAGAATGCTGTCTACTTCTTCCATTCCGACTGTTACCCATACGGCTACAGGTATATCATTATCAATGTATTTCTTCTTCAAAGCTTCAAGTGACATTCCGGTAGTATTCACGGCTTCATAATCTTTGGGCAGATATTTTCCCAAGGCTCTGACTATTACTGGCGAGAAGCAGCCGCATCCCCATTTTTCGCTCCGCGGATCTCCTGCATAATAAAATTTAGGATTAGGTCCGTATCTGCATCCGAATTTAATCGTTACAGGCTTGCAGTCAAGATAGTTGTCCACAAAATCCTCAGGTGTAATATCAAAACCGAGGTGTCTGAGAAGCATTACAGCTGAAACCGATTCGCATCCGTTAGGCAGAATTCCTTCTTGTGATATATACGGAACATCTATACGAACTTCCGGCTTTGCATTCTGCATTTGGATAGATATTCCCCAATATTTTAAAAGATATTCCTGAAGTGCTTCACACCGTTCTTCTTCCGTGAGATCTGAAGTATAGATTCTGTTGACTGTAGAAATGATTTCCAAGCTGAGGTTAGGATCAAGAGTAATATCAGGTAATACAGCACAGATTTCTTTCATAATCATGTCTATTTCATTATTTTGATCATCGTTATACATCAGCGATAAATCTCTGTCAGCTGCTTCATCATCGGCTACTTCAGCCGGTATTTCATATGTACCGCCGTACAAGTGCTCATATTTTGAATGCGTATTTAACTTATCGCCGCTGTCATCTGTACCCTGTGAATTTTCGGGAAGATTCAGAAAATAATTGTTGTCGAGCATTATGCTTTTTGAATACATATTGCGCCGATTAAGCTTAAAAATAACAAACACCGATAAGCCGAGAGTTACAGCTAAAATTAAAGAAATTATTCCGAAGAATACGGCAAAAAATCGAGTTTTCAGTCCATGTCTTTTCATATCAATCCCCCCTTATTACTGAAAATAAGAAAAGTCTCCGAATGAAAGTAGACGGAGACTCATATAATTTTACTTATTGTATATTTTATTAACTATATCCATCATCTCATCATGCTTTTTTTCAATGTCATCTACAAGTTTAAACTGTGTGCGTGCACGAACAAGATTGTGCTCGGGATAATGCGTTTTGAAGTATGTGTCGCCGTTCAGGTAATCCGCAAGGAATCTTGATCCGCACTCAAGCGTCATAAGCTTAACGGAGAACGGAAGAAGCTCAAGCTCCCTCTCAGTAATTGACGGTAGCGCTTCAAGGAATCCGCGTGTGAAGTACTCAAATTTTTCAAGGTCAAACCAAATTTTTGAAAGATCCTTTTCATCCTCGGCACCGCTTGATCCGCCGAATCTCAGTGCGTCTCCGAAGTCGTAAAGAAGAGAGCCGGGCATAACGGTATCAAGGTCAATTACGCATACGCCGTCGCCTGTTTTATCATCAAGAAGAACATTGTTGAGCTTAGTATCATTGTGCGTTACGCGAAGCGGAATAAGACCTGAAGCTATGTCGTTTACAACAACAGAAGCGTCAGCTTCTCTGTCAAGTACAAATTTGATTTCTTCTTTTACCGAATCTGCTCTGCCCACAGCGTCTTTTTCAACGGCAGCTTTAAAGTCTGCGTATCTTGAAACTGTATTATGGAAATTGGGTATTACCTCATGAAGCTTATCTGCCGGGAAATCGTTCAGCATATTCTGGAAGTTTCCGAAAGCCTTAGCAGCGCTGTAAAGCTGCATTGGATTTTCAACGAGATCATAAGATTTTGCGTCTGTAATGAAAATATACATACGGTAGTAATCACCGTTATCATCTTTGTAATAAGGCTTACCGTCCACAGTATCAATTACGGTAAGAGTTTCACGGTCGGGATCGCCGCCGGCAGCTTCAATTTTTTCTCTGAGATGGCTTGTTACAAGTTTAATATTTTCCATCACACTCTCAGGATCTTTAAAAACATTGGTGTTTATTTTTTGAAGAATATATCCCGGTTTTGTCTTTATAAGATATGTATCGTTAATGTGCCCGTTTCCGTAAGTTTTGGGAGTAAGCTCAAGATTAAAATGCTTAAGAATTTCCGAAAGATCTGTATTCTGATTATTCATATCGACCTCAAACGCCGCAAGGGCGTTTACCTCCGTCAGTAAATTTTTATTCTGATCGGCAACTTATGCCACGAAGTATTATACCATATTACGATAATTTTTGCAATCAAAATTTAGGAATTTATTTTAATCGGCAAATTTGCAGTTCTCTTTGGTAAAAGTGACGACCAAACCGATAAAAAGAATTGCAATATTTCTACATGTTAGGCAATACTGTATTCATATGCCGTCAAGCAGGTATGCTTTACGCTTTATACTACATTGTATGCCGGTCTTAAGATATTGATAAATTCTTAATTTTGGATATTTAATTACATTTTTCGGTTAGAAACAACTAAGGCATTCTTTGAAAAATTACAGAAAAAATATTTTTTGAAAATTGCTCGGAAAATTTCGCCTTACTGCTTGACTTTATGATATCGTTGTTATAAAATAAAGTGATGTCAGAATTGTGTGTAACATATTCTGTTTCTAAAATTACATTTATGTAAATGTATCACAGGAGGTAATTTATGGCATTACCAGTTGCAATTCAGCTCTATTCTCTGAGAGATCAGCTTGAAAAAGACTTCAGAGGAACACTTGAAGCTGTAAAAAAAATGGGTTATGACGGCGTGGAATTTGCCGGTCTTTGCGGAAACAAACCCGAAGACGTTAAAAAGATGCTTGATGAAATCGGACTTGTTGCTATTTCTTCACATGTAACAATCGGTGAATACGTCAACGAGGGCATCGATGAAGTTCTTGAAAAATATAAGACCATCGGATGTAAATATGTTGCTGTTCCCTATCTTGACGATGAATGCCGCCCGGGCGCTGCTCGTTATGCGGAAACTCTCGATATGATGAGAAAGATCGGTGAAGCTGCCGCTGAAAAAGGTATGACACAGCTCTACCACAACCATGACTTTGAATTCAAAACCAAAGTTAACGGCAAATACGGACTTGAAGATATTTATGACACAATTCCCGCTGAATATCTGAAATCTGAACTTGATACATGCTGGGTAAATATCGGCGGAGAAGTTCCTGCTGAATATATCCTTAAGTATACAGGAAGAGCTCCTATAGTTCACCTGAAAGACTTCTATATGACAGGTTCACTCCCGAAACACCTTTACGCTCTTATCGGCATTGAGGACAATGCTGAGGAGGAAGAATCAACATTTGAATTCAGACCTGTCGGTCACGGTATGCAGGACATGCCCGCTATCCTTGCTTCATCTGTTAAAGCAGGAGCTGAGTGGGTAGTTGTTGAGCAGGACGATCCTACTCCCGGATCTGATCCGATAGAATGCGCAACCAAATCCATTACTTATCTCAAGAATCTTGAGTGGTAAATATTATTTAGCGGCGCGGCTTGAATATCAGCCGTTGCCTAAACTCTATTTTTGAAAGGCGGACAAAATTATGTCAGATGCTGTACTTAGCCAGTTCAAGCAGGAAGTGGCTGAAGAAAAGAAAGAATTTACCGGCAAGAAAATCAAAGTCGGTATCATCGGTACAGGTTGGATTGCAGAGTCTCATATCGGAAGCTATCTCAACCAGCCCGATGTTGAAATCGTAGCTGCTGCCGATATCATTCCCGGCAAAGCAGAGCAGAAGATGGAGAAGTTCGGTATCAAGGGGGCAAGATGCTATACTTCCCACGAGGAAATGATCGATAAGGAAACTGATCTTGATGTTGTAAGTGTTTGCACATACAACACTCAGCACGCAGCTCCTACTATATATGCTCTTGAGCACGGTCTTCCGGTTCTTCTTGAGAAACCCTTCTCTGTTACTCTCGACGAAGCTGTTGAGATCATGAAGGCTGAGAAGAAGAGCGGCAAGTTTGTTTCAGTAGGCTTCCAGCCCCGTTTTGACGGAAATATGCAGATGATAAAGAAGATCGTTGAGTCAGGCGTTCTAGGCGACATCTACTACATCCAAACAGGCGGCGGACGCCGCAGAGGTATTCCGGGAAGCACATTCATTGAGAAGTCTACCGGCGGTATCGGTGCTCTCGGTGATATCGGATGCTACTCACTTGATATGGTACTTAACGCTATCGGTTATCCGAAGCCGCTCACAGTATCAGGTTATGTTTCCGATTTCTTCGGTAAGAATCCTAAGTACAACGGCGAAGAGGACGCTGCTCGTTTCAGCGTAGACGACTTCGGCGCTGCATTCGTACGTCTTGAAGGCGGCATAATCCTTGACTTCAGAATTGCATGGGCAATGCACGTTGACACTCCCGGTGACACTATTATCTTCGGTAAGGAAGGCGCTCTCCGCATTCCTTCAACAGATTGCTGGAACGGTTCTGTCGGCGGCGAGATGACTCTTTATCATGATATCTGCGGCAAGCAGACAGAGACAAAGATTCCGCTTGTAAACTCAAACGGCGATCTCTTCGACAAGAAGATCCGCTCATTCCTCGATGCAGCTATGAACGGCGGTACAGCTCCTGTTCCGACGTCTCAGATCATCTACAACCAGGCTATCATCGACGGTATCAACAAGAGTAACGAGTGCGGTCACGAGATCGAAGTTGTTATTCCCGAGATCTAATCGTCCGTGTTTAGCTGTATCTTAAACAGATGATAGTTTAAATGTAAAGCAGGGTTCAGGTCATTTGACTTGCACCCTGCTTTTTTATAGTAAAATACACAATAATTATAATTTTTCGGCGTATAAGTTTTCTGAGATAATGGTGTGATTATATGTCGCTTTGCGGTTGACATTGTCGCATTTATATGGTACAATATTAAAAATAAGGTGGTCGGATATTTGTTTTCCTCACCTAAGAAAGGCACGGTAATCTCTTTATGGCAAAATCAGTGATGGCTCATCTCGTAATTCCTCAGGAGCTTTCCGATTTTTCTGATATTATTGACAGCTGTTTCAATACCGATATTATAGGTGTTTATAATTCTCCGGAATACTTTGTTTTTCCCGGTTTTTGCGATGTGCATGTTCATTTTCGCGAACCGGGTTTTTCTTATAAAGAAACGATAGCTGCCGGAAGCATGGCAGCAGCTCACGGAGGTTATACAGCTGTATGTACTATGCCTAATCTGAATCCCGTTCCGGATTCTGCAGAAAACTTAAAAATGCAAAGCGATATAATTGAGCGTGACTCTGTAATTCATGTTTATCCTTACGGAGCAATTACAAAAGGTGAGCGCGGAGAAGAATTATCGAATATAGATGAGCTTCAAAACCGCGTGATTGCATTTTCAGACGACGGCAGAGGCGTTCAAAATGAAGAAATGATGCGCACGGCAATGGAAAAAGCTGCATCCATGGGAAAGATAATTGCCGCGCACTGCGAAGTGAACTCACTACTGCACGGTGGATATATCCACGACGGAAAATATGCCGCCGAGCGTTCTCACATGGGTATTTGTTCTGCAAGTGAATATGAGCAGATAGAGCGCGACCTTTATCTTGCGGAAAAGACAGGCTGCGCATATCATGTATGTCACATTTCAGCTGCCGAATCAGTATTGCTTATAAGAGATGCTAAAGCACGCGGTGTCAACGTAACCTGCGAAACCGCGCCTCACTATTTGGTGCTTGATGAAAACGATCTCATAGAGGACGGAAGATTTAAAATGAATCCGCCGCTGAGAAGCAAAGATGATAAAAAGGCTCTTATCGAAGGCTTGCTCGACGGAACGATCGATATGATCGCAACGGATCATGCTCCTCATTCAGCAGAGGAAAAGTCACGCGGTCTTGAAAAAAGCGCTTTCGGGATAGTCGGACTTGAAACTGCATTCCCTGTTCTATATACGCATCTTGTGAAAAATAAAATAATCTCGATTGAGCGGCTGACAGAGCTTATGTCAAGTAATCCGAGAAAGAGATTCAATATTCCGCTTGGATGTGACTTCTCTGTATGGAAGCTTGATGAAGCTTATACCGTAAATCCCGAAAACTTCCTGTCAAAAGGAAGATCAACGCCGTTTGAAGGCAATAAATTATACGGCAAATGCTATCTGACGGTTTGCGGCGGGAAAGCCGTATACCGATCGGAAATAAATTAAATATATAAAATACAGAAAGGTTTTAAATACATGGCAAAAAGAACTGATATCAAAAAAATTCTTATTATCGGCTCAGGACCTATAGTTATAGGACAAGCTGCTGAATTTGACTATGCAGGCACACAGGCATGTCTTGCTCTCAAAGAAGAAGGATATGAAGTTGTTCTTTGTAACTCAAATCCAGCAACGATTATGACCGATACAACTATAGCCGATAAGGTTTACATGGAACCGCTGACGCTTGAATATATCGCAAAAATTCTCCGATATGAAAGACCTGACGCAATTGTTCCGGGTATCGGAGGACAGACAGGGCTTAACCTTGCCATGCAGCTTGAGAAAAAAGGCATTCTCAAAGAGTGTGGCGTTGAGCTTTTAGGAACAAGCAGCCGCAGCATTGAGCGTGCCGAGGACAGAGAGCTCTTCAAAGAGCTTTGCCAGTCTATCGGAGAGCCGACTATCCCTTCACAGATCACATATTCTCTTGAAGAAGCAAAGAAAGCCGCTAAAGATATCGGATATCCTGTAGTTCTCCGCCCTGCCTTCACTCTCGGCGGAACAGGCGGCGGATTTGCATATAATGAAGAAGAGCTTATTGAAGTAGGTCTCAACGCATTTAAACTCTCCCCTGTTCATCAGGTTCTGATTGAGAAGAGCGTTAAGGGATATAAAGAGATAGAATTTGAAGTTATGCGCGACTCAAACGACCACGCCATAACCATTTGCGGAATGGAAAATGTAGACCCTGTAGGAGTTCATACGGGCGACTCTATTGTTGTAGCTCCCATCATGACGCTGAACGATCACGACCTGAAAATGCTCAATGACAGCGCGATAAAAATTATACGCGAGCTTGAGATAGAGGGCGGCTGCAACGTACAGTTTGCGCTTAACCCTGCTTCAAGCGAGTATTACCTCATTGAAGTGAATCCGAGAGTTTCGCGTTCATCGGCGCTCGCGTCAAAGGCAAGCGGATATCCGATAGCACGCGTTACGGCAAAGATCGCTGTAGGCATGGCGCTCGAGGATATCGCAATAGCGAATACAAACGCATCGTTTGAACCGAGCCTTGATTATGTTGTAGCAAAGCTGCCGCGCTTCCCGTTCGATAAATTTGCAGGTGCACCGAACACTCTCGGAACTCAGATGAAGGCAACAGGCGAAGTTATGGGAATAGGCTCTACTTTTGAAGAATGTCTTTTGAAATCCGTTCGCTCACTTGAAATCGGAGCATCTCACTTCCATCTGCCCAAATTTGACGGAATGTCGGAAAATGAATTGTTTGAATATATTACCGAATTCCGTGACGACAATATATTTGCTATAGCTGAACTTATGAGACGCGGGGTTACCGTTCAAAAATTATTTGAAATCACGATGATAACGCCTTTCTTCCTTGAATCTCTTGAAAGTATTATTAAGACAGAAAAAGAGATTGCGGAAAGCAAGTGCGATAAGGAAGTTCTGAAAAAAGCTAAGGCTATGGGTTTCAGCGATAAGTTCATCGCAAAGCTTTGGAATGTAGATGAAATCGAAGTTTATAATCAAAGACTTCAAAATAAAATAATGCCGATATACAAGATGGTAGACACCTGCCATACCGGCGCTTATATTCCCTACTTCTATTCGTCATACATAGGAGAAAACGCATCGCGCCTGTCGGACAAAAAGAAAATAATTGTTCTGGGCGCAGGTCCTATCCGTATCGGTCAGGGAGTAGAATTCGACTACTCTACCGTTCACGCGGTAACAACAATAAAAAATTCGGGATACGAGGCTATTATCATAAATAATAATCCCGAAACGGTTTCAACCGACTATACGACCTCGGACAAGCTCTATTTTGAGCCTTTGACAACCGAGGATGTCATGAACATCATCGAGTTTGAAAAGCCTGAAGGTGTTATCGCTTCCCTCGGAGGTCAGACTGCAATCAATTTGGCTGAGCCCTTAATGCGCCGCGGCGTTAAGATCATCGGTACTGACTGTGAAGCTATAGAGCGTGCTGAGAACAGAGACAGCTTTGAAAAAATACTTGAAGAGCTTAACATACCTCAGCCTCAGGGTAAGGCAGTTACTAAGATTGAGGATGGTATTACAGCTGCTGAAAAAATCGGCTATCCCGTTCTTGTCCGTCCGAGCTTCGTGCTCGGCGGCCGTGCAATGCAGATCGTTGCTAACGAAGAACAGCTCAGACATTATCTCAAAACAGCCGTTGAAATAGACGAGGACAAACCTGTTCTTGTTGACAAGTATATTCAGGGTAAGGAAGTAGAGGTTGACGCAATATGCGACGGACGCGACGTGTTTGTTCCGGGAATCATGGAGCTGGTTGAGCGCACAGGAGTACATAGCGGCGACTCGATAAGCGTATACCCGTCCTTCAGCATATCCGACAAGGTTAAAGGAACCATTCTGACATATGCGAAAAAGCTTGGTCTCGGCATCGGTATCATAGGTCTTTACAACATTCAATTTATCGTTGATGAAAACGAAAATGTATTTATTATCGAAGTAAACCCCAGATCTTCGAGAACTGTTCCCTTCCTCTCAAAGGCTACGGGATACAGCCTTGCCGACATTGCAACGGAAGTTATAATGGGCAAAACACTTAAGGAACAAGGAATATTTGATATTTATCCTGAAGAGAAAAAACGCGTGTATGTTAAAGTTCCCGTATTCTCGTTTAATAAGATCCGCGGACTTGACGCATATCTTTCACCCGAGATGAAATCGACAGGTGAAGCGATCGGGTATGACGACAAGCTGAACCGCGCGCTTTATAAAGCGCTTCAGGCATCGGGAATGCACCTCCAAAATTACGGAACTGTCTTTGCGACTATTGCGGACAAGGACAAAGAAGAAGCTCTGCCTCTTATCAGACGCTTCTATAATCTCGGATTTAACATCGAGGCTACCGAAGGCACGGCTAACTTCCTGAAGAGTAACGGAATACGCACGCATATTCTTGGGAAGATCGGTGACGGAAGCGAAGAAATTCCCGATGCTCTTCGTCAGGGACACATTGCATACGTTATCAGTACTAAAGATATAGGCTCGATGGGACAGATCAGCGACGGATACAAGATACGAAGATATGCAACTGAAAACAACGTAACGATGTTTACAGCTCTTGACACCGTAAAGGTTCTTCTTGATGTTCTTGAAGAAACCACCATCACAATATCAACGATCGACTCCTGACAGAACAAAATATAAAACAAAGGCAAGGATACCTCAATGAAGCAGTGCCAATTTGAAGTTACGGAAAATATCTCTCTTACCGACACGGTTAAGAGAATGAAGCTGCGCGGAGATACTTCGACAATTATTCGTCCGGGACAGTTTATAAATATTAAACTTGACGGCATGTTTTTAAGACGTCCGATCTCGGTATGTGATGTTGAAGACGATATTTTAACGATCATTTATAAAATAGTCGGAAAAGGAACCGAGCTTATGAGCCGCATGAAAAGCGGAACTATGCTTGATGTTCTCAGCGGACTCGGGAACGGATATGACACTTCCGTTTCCGGGGATTCTCCCCTGCTTATCGGCGGCGGAGTCGGAGTTCCTCCCCTTTACATGCTCGCAAAAAAGCTTATATCCGAGGGAAAAAATGTTACTGTAATTCTCGGATTTAATACCAAAGACGAAGTATTTTATGAATCGGAATTTACAAATCTCGGAGCTGATGTTACAGTCGCAACAGCTGATGGATCGTACGGAATTCGCGGATTTGTTACAGACGCGATGACGGACGGCGGATACTCATATTTTTATACCTGCGGACCTGAACTGATGCTGAAAGCTGTTTATTCAAAAAGCGATACATCAGGTCAATTCAGCTTTGAGGAAAGAATGGGCTGCGGATTCGGCGCTTGTATGGGCTGTTCCTGCAAAACAGTCACAGGCAACAAAAGAATTTGCAAGGAAGGCCCTGTTCTTACAAAGGAGGACATCATATGGCAGGCTTGAAAGTAGATCTCTGCGGAATTACTATCGATAATCCCGTAATTCCCGCAAGCGGAACATTCGGTTACGGATATGAATTTGCAGAGCTGTATGATATAAATATTTTGGGTACATTCTCTTTCAAAGGTACGACAAAAGACGAAAGATTCGGCAACCCTACTCCGCGTATTGCAGAATGCAAATCAGGTATGATAAATGCTGTGGGACTACAGAATCCCGGAGTTGACAAGGTTATCTCCGAGGAGCTTCCGAAAGCTAAAAAATGTTTCTGTAAGAAAATCATGGCTAATGTCAGCGGATTTTCTGTAGATGATTATGCCTACACCTGTGAGAAGCTTGATTGCTGTGATGAGATTGGGTGGTTTGAAGTCAACGTAAGCTGCCCTAATGTTCACGGCGGCGGAATGAGCTTCGGTACAGATCCTGCTGCTGCCGCAGATGTTACAAAAGCTGTAAAGAAAGTTACGTCAAAACCGGTTATAATGAAGCTCTCCCCCAATGTAACCGATATCGTTCAGATAGCTAAGGCTTGTGAGGAAGCGGGAGCCGACGGAATCAGTCTTATAAATACGCTGCTCGGAATGCGCATTAACCTGAAAACAAAACGCCCTGTCATTGCTAACAAAATGGGCGGTTTCTCGGGAGACGCAATCTTCCCTGTTGCGCTGAGAATGGTATATCAGGTATCCTCCGCCGTAAAAATTCCCGTTATAGGCATGGGCGGTGTGTCAAGCGCAGAGGACGTTATTGAAATGATGCTTGCGGGAGCTTGCGCTGTTGAAGTCGGAGCTGCAAATCTTGTAAATCCGTTTGCATGCCGCGACATAATAAATGATTTGCCGCGTGTTATGGAAAAATATAAGATAGATGATTTGAGCAGCATTATAGGAGCTGCTCACTCATAAATAAAATCTAATTTAAGAAAGGCAATCTGTTAAGATGGGAAAAGATGTAATTGTAGCTTGCGATTTTGCGAGCGCTGATGCGGTATTCGATTTTCTTGACAAATTTGAAGGAAGAAAGCCGTTTGTCAAGATAGGAATGGAGTTATTTTATGCTGAAGGTCCGTCTATTGTACGCGAAATAAAAAAGCGCGGTCATAAAATATTCCTCGATTTAAAGCTCCACGATATTCCGAATACCGTAAAAAAATCAATGGCTGTGCTCAGCAGGCTTGACGTTGATATGTGCAACCTTCATGCAGGCGGCACTGTTCGTATGATGGAAGCGGCTATTGAAGGACTTACCCGTCCCGACGGAACAAGGCCGATTCTTATAGCGGTAACTCAACTGACATCCACCGACCAGCAAAGCATGGAAGAGGATATGCTTATTCACGAGCCGATAGACAAGGTGGTAATGCACTATGCCTCAAGAGCAAAATCAGCAGGACTTGACGGCGTGGTCTGTTCTCCTCTCGAAGCCGGAAAGGTACACGAAGTATGCGGATGTGATTTCTTAACTGTAACTCCGGGCGTTAGATTCGCAGACGGTGATATCGGAGATCAGAAGAGAGTTATGACTCCCTCTGAGGCTCGCAAAATCGGATCTGACTATATTGTTGTCGGCAGGCCCATAACAGCGGCTTCCGATCCTGTTGCGGCTTATGAGAAATGCGTTAGTGAATTTTGTGATTAAGGAGACTGAATAATGGAAAGCTATAAAAGAGAATTTATAAAATTTTTGGAAGGCGCAGGCGTTTTAAAATTCGGCGATTTTACTGCAAAATCAGGCAGAAAGATTCCGTATTTTATCAACGCGGGCGATATAAAAACCGGCGATCAGATTTCAAAGCTCGGAGAATTCTATGCGAAAGCATATTTTGAAAAGATCGGCAATAAGAGAACTGTTCTTTACGGACCGGCTTATAAAGGTATTCCGATAGCGGTTTCCGTTGCCTGCGCGCTCTCAAAAGAAGGTCTTGACGTGCCGTTCTTCTTTAACCGCAAGGAAGAAAAAGACCACGGAGAAGGCGGTGTCTTTGTAGGATACAAACCTACCGCCGGTGAAGAGATCGTCATTGTTGAGGACGTTATTACAGCCGGTACGGCTATTCGTGAAAGTATGGCAATATTAAACAGCTTGAACGGAGTTAAGGTTGCCGCTGTATTCGTTATGGTTGACCGCAAAGAAAAAGGTCAGGGTGAAAAATCTGCTATGGCAGAAGTAGGCGAGGAATTCGGATTCCCCGTTTATTCCGTTGTAGATGTTTACGACATTATCGAATATCTTGAAGAAGATCCGAAAAACAGAGAAAATGTTGAGCGGATTAAAAAATATCTTGCGGTAAACGGCGCAAAGAACTAAAAATGAAAGGCAAGGTCGTATAATTTGAGAAGCCTTATTGATATCCTTGATTTTTCGGTTGAAGAAATAGATGTGCTTATTGCTGCTGCGGACAAAATCATCGAAAATCCGGCTGAATACGCTGAAAAATGCCGTGGAAAAAAGCTTGCTACCCTCTTTTATGAACCGTCAACAAGAACAAGACTCAGTTTTGAAGCGGCAATGATGGAACTGGGTGGTAATGTAATCGGCTTTTCCGAAGCCGCCAGCTCATCTGCCGCCAAGGGCGAGAGCATTGCCGACACCGCAAGAATCATTAGCTGCTATGCGGACATAATCGCTATGCGCCATCCCAAGGAAGGCGCTCCGCTTATCGCTGCAAAATACGCGTCAATCCCCGTAATCAATGCCGGCGACGGCGGTCACAATCATCCGACACAGACGCTGACCGACTTATTAACGATCGCACGCGAAAAGAAGAGACTGTCATCACTAACAGTCGGTCTTTGCGGAGACCTAAAGTTTGGAAGAACCGTTCACTCTCTGATATGTGCGATGGCTCGGTACAGCGATGTTAAATTCGTGCTGATATCTCCCGATGAGCTGAAGCTCCCAAGCTACGTAAAAAAAGATGTTCTGAAGAAGAACAATATTCCGTATTTACAGACCGCAAGCCTTGAGGAGGCTATGCCTGAGCTTGATATTCTTTATATGACGAGAGTTCAGCGCGAAAGGTTCTTTAACGAAGAAGATTACCTGCGGCTTAAAGACAGTTATATTCTTGATAAAAACAAACTTGCGGGAGCAAAAGACGATCTGATTATAATGCACCCGCTTCCGCGCGTAAATGAAATAGATCCTTCCGTTGACGACGATCCGCGCGCATGCTATTTCAGACAGGCAAACTACGGTAAATATATACGTATGGCTCTTATTCTGAAATTGCTTGAAATTTCCTGAAGCTTATTGCAAGGAAGGTGAAAATTCTTTATGAAAATTGATTCAATATCAAATGGAATCGTAATAGATCACATAACAGCCGGACGCGGTATGATGCTTTATGAGCTGCTCGGACTTGATAAGCTCGACTGCTCTGTTGCAATTATAAAAAATGTAACAAGCGGAAAGCTTTCTAAAAAAGACATTATAAAAATCGATGCCGATATTCCGATAAATTTTGACGTTATAGGTTATGTCGATCCCGGAGCTACAGTCAATGTAATAAAAAATGAGCAGATTGTGGAAAAGCGAACGATAGACATCCCCGAAAAGCTCACAAATGTTATAACTTGTAAAAATCCGCGCTGTATTACAACGGTTGAACACGGAATTGATCAAATATTCAAGCTTGTTGACCGCGAAAATAAAATTTATCGCTGCATTTACTGCGAAGCAAAAGCAAAATAACTGCATATTGAGAAAAAATACTTATATCCTACAGCCAACGAAAGGAATGGTTTAATATTATGGCAACCTTCATCAATGAACCCTCGCATACCTTTAATGAGTATTTGCTCATTCCGGGATATTCCTCAAGCGAATGTATTCCCGCAAACGTAAGTCTTAAAACTCCCCTTGTAAAATTCAAAAAGGGAGAAGAATCTGCAATTACCATGAATATACCCATGGTATCCGCTATAATGCAGTCCGTGTCGGGCGACAGGCTCGCTGTAGCTCTCGCAACTGAGGGCGGCGTATCCTTTATCTACGGCTCTCAGTCGATTGAAGACGAGGCTGCTATGGTAAAGCGTGCAAAAAATTATAAAGCAGGATTTGTAAAAAGCGATTCAAATATAAAGCCTGACGATACTTTGGCAGACGTTGTTGCTCTTAAAGAAAAAAACGGTCACTCGACCGTTGCAGTAACTTCTGACGGAACTGCGGACGGAAAACTGCTAGGAATTGTAACAGGCCGTGATTACAGAGTCAGCAGAATGTCTCCCGACACAAAAGTAAAGGAATTTATGACACCCTTTGACAAGTTAATATATGCTCATGAGGGAACGACTCTGAAGGAAGCCAACGATATAATTTGGGATAATAAGCTCAATTCCCTTCCCATTGTCAGTGATGACGGCAAGCTTTGCTACTTTGTTTTCAGAAAGGACTATGATACTCACAAACAGAATCCGAATGAGTTGCTTGACTCATCAAAGAGATATGTTGTCGGAGCGGGAATAAATACGCGCGACTATGCAGAACGCGTACCTGCTCTCGTAGAAGCAGGAGCAGACGTGCTTTGCATCGACTCGTCAGAGGGTTTCTCCGAATGGCAGAAACTGACGATCGAATGGATTCGTGAAAAATACGGCGACAGCGTTAAAGTCGGAGCAGGTAACGTAGTTGACTCCGAAGGTTTCCGCTATCTTGCCGAATGCGGCGCCGACTTCATTAAAGTCGGTATCGGCGGCGGATCTATCTGCATTACAAGAGAAACAAAGGGTATCGGCCGCGGTCAGGCTACTGCCCTTATCGAAACCTGCAAGGCTCGCGACGAATACTACAAAGAAACAGGCGTTTATATTCCCGTTTGCTCCGACGGCGGTATCGTTTACGACCATCACATGACACTGGCGCTTGCTATGGGAGCTGATTTCATCATGCTCGGAAGATACTTTGCACGTTTTGATGAAAGTCCTACAAATAAAGTGAATATCGGCGGAACTTATTACAAGGAGTATTGGGGAGAGGGGTCAAGCCGCGCTCGAAACTGGCAGAGATATGATCTCGGCGGAGACAAAAAACTCTCATTTGAAGAAGGCGTAGACTCATATGTTCCTTATGCCGGAACTCTTAAAGATAATGTTGCTCTGTCGCTCAGCAAGGTAAAATCCACAATGTGCAATTGCGGTGCACTGACGATTCCCGAGCTTCAGCAAAAAGCAAAGCTTACTCTCGTTTCTGCAACAAGTATTGTCGAGGGCGGAGCGCACGATGTAATTCAGAAGGAAAAAACATCGCCGATCAAATAAATATCATAAATATTTTTATTCTGTGCCTTGACACAAAATTTATTTTGTGATATACTGAATTCGACAAAAAAATATTGTTTTCTGTAACTGACGGATCTGTGGAGTACCACATTGGAGCAGAAAACTTATCGGGTTATCCGATTTTAAGTCGACCGTCTGGGCACATTTACTTTTAGAGTAAGTGTGCCCGTTTATCTTTTTCAAAATTTACCCCACAGGCACAATTTACTAAAAATTGCGAAAGGAAAAATATTATGAAAAAAGTCGGTATTATCATGGGCAGCGACAGCGATATGCCTATTGTGCAGAAAGCAGTTGATATGCTGAACTCTTTTGACATACCTTACGAAGTGCACATATATTCTGCGCACAGAACTCCCGATGAAGCAAGAGATTTTTCAAGAAATGCAAGAAAGAACGGATTCGGAGCAATTATCGCGGCGGCAGGTATGGCGGCTCACCTCGCGGGGGCAATTGCAGCCAATACTACCCTCCCCGTCATCGGAATTCCCTGCAAATCATCAAATCTTGAGGGACTTGACGCACTGCTATCGACAGTACAAATGCCGACGGGTATTCCCGTAGCTACTGTCGCAATAAACGGTGCGGCAAATGCAGCGCTGATTGCTGCGCAAATAATCGCAGTTGAGGACGCTTCACTTGCAGAAAATCTTGATGCAAAGCGTAAAGCCGATGCCGATGCTGTTCTTGCCAAAGATGCAGCGCTCACAGAAAAGCTGAGCTAAACCAAATCTAAAAACATAAAAATAATTTACAAATTTGAAAGGACACAAATCATGGAAAAGAAAGAGATGCTTTATGAAGGAAAGGCAAAGCGCGTTTATGCAACAGATGATCCCGAAGTTTTGCTTGTTGACTACAAAGACGACGCTACTGCATTTAACGGTCTGAAAAAAGGAACTATTTCAGGTAAAGGCGCAATTAACAACCGAGTTACCAACTATATGATGCAGATACTTGAAAAAGAAGGTGTTCCTACACATCTTGTTAAAGAACTTTCCGACCGTGAAACTCTTGTTAAAAAAGTATCTATAGTTCCTCTTGAGGTCATTATCAGAAATATTTCCGCGGGTTCTTTCGCTAAGAGGTACGGCGTTGAGGAAGGTATTGTATTCTCCGAGCCTACGATTGAATTTTCATATAAAAACGATGATCTCGGCGATCCGCTGATCAACACATATCATGCCCTTGCTCTCGGTCTTGCAACTAAAGAAGAAGTCAAGACGATTGAGGATATGGCATTTAAGGTAAACTCTGTTATGAAAACTTTCTTTAAGAATCTCAAAGTCGATCTCGTTGACTTTAAGCTTGAATTCGGCAGACTTTCAGATGGAACTATCGTACTTGCAGATGAAATTTCTCCCGACACATGCCGTTTCTGGGACAGCGAAACTCATGAAAAGCTTGACAAAGACCGTTTCCGCCGCGATCTCGGAAATGTTGAAGACGCTTATCAGGAAATGATGAAAAGAATTCTCGGAGAATAATAATCTGCTCTGACAAAGGCAGTTAAATACATCTGCGTATCTTAAAATCTGAAAAAAGCGCAGACACACAACGGATATACCCGACATTAAATCAAGTGAAAGGCATGGCACATACATGGGAGGTTTTTTCGGAGCTGCTTGTAATCACGACGCTATCGGCGATGTGTTTTTCGGAGCAGATTACCATTCGCACTTAGGAACACGCCGCGGAGGAATTGCGGCATATGACTCAAAAATCGGACTGCAGCGTGAGATTCACAATATAGAAAATTCCCCGTTCCGTACAAAATTTGAGCATGTATTTGAGGAGATGAGCGGAACTTCGGCAATCGGCTGCATAAGCGATTCCGATCCTCAGCCGCTTCTTATACGCTCGAAGCTCGGTACGTATGCAATTTGTACAATCGGAATTATAAACAATGCCGAAGAGCTGATAGAACGGTATTTTTCCGCAAGCAAAGGTCATTTTGATGCAATGACTGGCGGAGCTGTTAATTCGACCGAGCTTGCGGCAGCGCTGATTAATCAAAAGGATTCCTTTGTAGATGGAATTAAGTTTGCTCAAGATGTAATTGAAGGAACAGCCTCAATTCTCATTCTGCGGGATAACGGCGCGATTATTGCGGCTCGTGACAAAGTCGGACGCATTCCCGTTCTTATAGGTAATAATGATAACGGATATTGTGTATCTTTTGAATCCTTTGCTTACAAGAAGCTCGGTTATGACGATAAATGCGAACTCGGTCCGGGGGAAATCGTTGAAATTAAATCAGACGGTATAAAACAGCTTTCTCCTCCCCGCGATAAAATGAGGATTTGTGCTTTTCTGTGGTCTTATTACGGATATCCGACTTCAAATTATGAGGGTGTTAATGTTGAGGCTATGCGCTACCGTAACGGTGAGATCATGGCTGAGCATGACAAAGAGATAGGCAATACGGAAAATCTTGACTATGTAGGCGGAGTGCCCGATTCGGGTACTCCTCATGCTATCGGATATGCAAATAAGAGCGGCACACCTTTTGCAAGACCTTTTATAAAATATACTCCTACCTGGCCGAGAAGCTTTATGCCTGCAAATCAAAAAGAAAGAAACAAAATTGCTAACATGAAGCAGATTCCCGTCCATGAGTTGATAAGAGACAAAAACCTGCTTTTTGTTGACGACTCTATCGTGCGCGGAACACAGCTTAAAGAAACTGTCGATTTTCTTTATACAAACGGAGCGAAGTCGGTTCACATGCGCTCGGCATGTCCGCCGATAATGTACGGATGTAAATTCCTTAATTTTTCAAGATCTACAAATGAAATGGAGCTTATTGCTCGCCGTGTAATAATGGAGCTTGAAGGAGAAGCGGGCTTTGATCATTTGGAAGAATACAGCGATTCATCTACTGAGCGCGGACAAAATCTGAGGCATGCTATTTGCGAAAAATTCCATTTTGCGTCTCTTGAATTCCAATCCATCGAAGGCATTATTGAAGCTATCGGAATTGATCCCGACAAACTTTGCACATACTGCTGGACAGGTAAAGAATAAAATTATCTGTGTTATGCCGAACAGCGGCAGAACAAACAAAAAATAAATTCAGCGCCGTATCACGGCGAAATAGGAGATTACTATGAATACGCAATCCAGATCTGATAGCTATGCAGCAGCAGGAGTTGATATAACTGCCGGATACCGCGCTGTAGAGCTTATGAAAAAACATATTGCAACAACTCTTACTGACGGTGTTTGCTCAGATGTCGGAGGCTTTGGCGGACTTTTTGAGCTTGACGTTACAGGTATGAGCCGCCCCGTACTTGTTTCGGGAACCGACGGAGTAGGAACTAAGCTTAAAATCGCATTTTTGATGGACAAGCATGATACTGTCGGAATCGACTGCGTTGCTATGTGTGTAAACGATATTATCTGCTGCGGTGCGCGTCCTCTTTTCTTCCTTGACTACATTGCTTGCGGAAAGAATGTTCCCGAACGTATTGCAGATATTGTGAAAGGCGTATGCGACGGCTGCGTTCAGTCAGGCGCTGCGCTCATCGGCGGCGAAACCGCCGAAATGCCGGGATTTTATCCTGTTGACGAATACGATCTTGCAGGTTACTGCACCGGTATTGTTGACAAAAGCCGCATAATCGATAATAAAACAATGAAAGCGGGAGACGTTGTAATTGCTCTTCCCTCCAGCGGCGTTCATTCAAACGGATTTTCACTTGTCCGTAAAGTTTTTGATGTGGAAAACAGTGATATTAAAACTCATCTTGAAGTACTCAGCGGCAGAAGCATAGGCGAGGCTCTCCTTGCACCGACCAAAATATATGTAAAACCCGTTCTTGCACTTCTTGAAAAAGTAAATGTTCGCGGAATATCACATATTACAGGCGGCGGTTTTTATGAAAATATCCCGAGAAGTATACCGAACGGACTCGGCGCAAAAATTGCTAAGTCAAGCGTTCGTGTTCTGCCGATTTTTGATCTCATATCTAAAACGGGAAATATTGATGAGCGCGATATGTTCAACACATTTAACATGGGCGTTGGCATGAGTATCGTCGTACCTGATGATGAAGTTGAAACAGCGCTTAAGATTCTTGCAGAAAACGAAGAAGACGCATATGTGATAGGTGAAATAGTCGAAAGTGACGAAAAGATCATACTTAAATAAGCGGATATAGTACTTCATGATTTTTAGCCGCCAACGCGGCAGACGGGAGATTATTATGAAAAAGGCGCGTATAGCTATAATGGTATCCGGCGGCGGTACTAATCTTCAAGCCTTGATTGATGCCGAGCAAAACGGCATAATATCGAGCGGAAAAATATGCCTTGTTATCTCAAACAACGCGGGAGCTTTTGCTCTTGAAAGAGCAAAAAATGCTTCGATAGATACTGCTGTTGTTCTGAAAAGCGATCTTGGCTCTCAGGAAGCCTTTGAGGGTAGGATTAAAGAATATCTTACAGAATATCAGATAGACTTTATTGTGCTTGCAGGCTTTATGTCGATACTCAGCGAAAGCTTTACAAGAGAATACCCGCGCCGCATAATAAACGTACATCCTTCCCTGATACCCGCATTTTGTGGAAAGGGATTCTATGGACTGAGGGTACATCAAGCCGCTATTGATTACGGGGTAAAGCTAACGGGCGCAACCGTACACTTTGTAAATGAAGTGCCCGACGGCGGTGAAATAATAATGCAAAAGGCTGTAAAAATTCGTGAAAATGACACTCCGGAAACTTTGCAAAAACGAGTAATGCGTCTTGCTGAGTGGAAGATACTTCCCGAATCGGTCGAAAAAGTCTGTGCAGAACTTGTTCGGAAAGATTAACAAACATTTTATAAAAAAAGGTGAGGTTATCGCTATGAACATATATAAAATTAACGATATTGCAGAGCTTATTCGCGGGAACTCATATGTCGGCCGCGGAATTGTTATAGGAAAAACTGCTGACGGTGAAAAAGCATGTACTGCCTATTTTATTATGGGTCGCAGTGCAAACAGCCGTAACCGAATATTTAAGGAACACGGCGGAGATCTTTATACAGAGCCTTTTGACGCATCAAAGGTTGAGGATCCGAGCCTTATAATTTACGCTGCGGTAAGAGAAGCGGGAAATCGCCTGATTGTCACAAACGGCGATCAGACTGATACTGTTTATGACGGAATCACTTCCGGAAAGAGCTTCGGCGAGGCTTTGAAGTCGCGCGAGTTTGAGCCTGACGCTCCGAATCTTACTCCCAGAATCAGCGGAATGCTCACATTTGAAAACGATGATTTCACATATGAAATGAGCATCCTGAAAAGCGCCGATGCCGATGGTACAGCATGCAACAGATACACCTTCTCTTATCCCTCGCTGAACGGTCTCGGACACTTTATTCATACCTATGTATGCGACGGCAATCCGATTCCGACATTCCAGGGAGAACCTGAGAGAGTAGCTATCCTCGACAGCATTGATGAGTTTACAAATTCGCTTTGGGACGCGCTTGACGCCGACAATAAGATCTCACTTTATGTAAGATATACCGATATTAAATCAGGAAAAATCGAAAAAAGACTTATTAACAAGAATAAATAAATCTTGACAGCGTAGGCTTAAGTAAAACAATTATTAAATTTATGAAAGGCACTTCTGTACTATGAAAGATTTTGAACTAAAATACGGTTGTAATCCCAATCAGAAACCGGCAAAAATATTTATAAACGACGGCTCTGATCTTCCGATAGAAATACTCTCAGGCAGACCGGGATATATAAATTTCCTCGACGCATTCAACTCATGGCAGCTTGTCCGCGAACTGAAAGCAGCGCTCGGACTTCCCGCCGTAACTTCCTTCAAGCATGTAAGTCCTACTTCTGCAGCTGTCGGTATTCCCCTTTCGGACAAGCTGAAAAAAGCCTGCTTTGTTGACGATATTGACGGTCTTGACGATTCTCCTTTGGCTTGCGCATATGCGAGAGCAAGAGGCACTGACAGAATGTGCTCTTTCGGTGACTGGGTAGCGCTATCCGATGTCTGCGACGTTACTACGGCAAAAATGATAAAGAGAGAAGTCTCCGACGGAATTATAGCTCCGGGTTATGAGCCTGAAGCACTTGAGATACTGAAAACAAAGAAAAAAGGCGCGTACAATATCGTTAAGATAGATCCCGATTATGTTCCCTGTGAAATCGAGCATAAGCAGGTATTCGGCATTACATTTGAGCAAGGAAGAAATAATTTTAAGATTGACAGCGAGTTGCTGACAAATCTTGTTACCAAAAATAAAGAGCTTCCGAGCGATGCCGTCCGCGATCTCATTATTGCTCTGATAACTCTTAAATATACTCAGTCCAATTCAGTATGCTATGCTGTAGACGGACAGGCAATCGGCGTCGGCGCAGGTCAGCAGTCAAGAATCCACTGCACAAGACTTGCGGGAACAAAAGCCGACACTTGGTTCCTCAGACAACACGAAAAGGTTCTCTCTCTTCCCTTCAAAGATACTCTCGGACGAGCTGACAGAGACAATATAATTGACGGGTATATCAATAAAAATGAAGAGGACGTATGTGCCGATGGAATCTGGCAGAACTACTTCACAAGCAGACCGGAGCCTTTAAGCGACATTGAAATCAGTGAATATCTTTCCGCTATCGACGGAGTTTCGCTTGCTTCCGACGCATTCTTCCCGTTCAGCGACAATATTGAGCGTGCTCACAAGAGCGGAGTTAAATATATTGCTGAACCCGGCGGATCGATCAGAGATGATCTTGTTATCTCCTGCTGTGATAAGTACGGAATTGCTATGGCATTCACGGGAATGAGACTGTTCCATCATTGATAGATTAAGAAAGGCATGCGCTTAATGAAAATTATGGTTGTAGGTGGCGGCGGAAGAGAGCACGCCATCATCAAAAAGTTAAAAGAAAACAGCAGCGTTGAAAAAATATACGCTCTTCCTGGAAACGGCGGTATCGCAGCCGATGCAGAATGCGTGAATATCGGAGCCTGCGATATCGATAGTATCATAGAATTTGCAGTTGAAAACAAGATTGATTATGCTGTGGTTGCTCCCGATGATCCGCTTGTTCTCGGCGCTGTAGATTCGCTTGAAGAGGTCGGAATTCCTTGTTTCGGTCCGAGAAAAAATGCGGCAATTATAGAAGGCAGTAAGGCTTTTTCAAAAAATCTGATGAAAAAGTACGGTATTCCGACTGCAAAATACGAGATATTTGATAATTTAGAGTGTGCTCTTGATTATATTGAAACATGTCCTATTCCGACTGTCATTAAGGCAGACGGGCTTGCTCTCGGAAAAGGCGTTATAATAGCCGAAACCCGTGACGCGGCACGTGATGCGGTTCGTTCGATGATGGCTGACAAAGCATTCGGAAAAAGCGGAGAGACTGTAGTAGTAGAAGAATTTTTGACAGGGCCTGAGGTTTCTGTGCTCTCATTTACCGACGGAAATGTTGTTGTTCCCATGATATCGTCAATGGATCACAAGCGTGCGGGAGACGGTGACACAGGACTTAACACAGGCGGTATGGGCACGGTAGCACCGAATCCGTATTATACATCTGAAATTGCAGACAAGTGTATGCAGACAATATTTGAGCCTACAATAAAAGCAATGAGCGCCGAAGGCAGAACCTTCAAAGGCTGTCTTTACTTCGGTCTTATGATCACTCCCGGCGGTCCGAAAGTAATTGAGTATAACTGCCGCTTCGGCGATCCCGAGACTCAGGTAGTCCTTCCCCTTCTTGAAAGTGATCTCCTTACCGTTATGCAGGCTGTGACTGACGGCAAGCTTGCAGAAACCGAGGTAAAATTCAGCAATAAATCTGCATGCTGCGTCATTATGGCGTCTGACGGTTACCCCGTCAAGTATGACAAGGGATTTGAAATTACAATTCCTGACGATATAGTTAACAATGTATACGTTGCAGGAGCGTCTTCAAAGGATGGTAAGCTGTTGACAAGCGGCGGACGTGTTCTCGGTGTTACCGAAACTGCGGATACACTGAGCGAAGCTGTACGGAAATCCTATAAATCTGTCGAGAAAATTAAATTTGATAATGCTTACTACAGGCATGATATTGGGGCGCGGGCACTGCTTGCAGCGGAGGAAAAGTAATGGTATACAGAATATTTGTTGAAAAGAAAAAGGAACTTGCTCACGAGGCTGCCGCACTTCTGAACGATATACGTACTTTGCTCGGAATCGAAGGCATCGAAAATGTTCGTGTTATTAACCGTTACGATGCTGAAAATATCACGAAAAAGCTTTTTGATTACTCTGTAAAGACTGTATTTTCCGAACCTCAGCTTGATATTGCATCAGAAGAAGTCGATCTTGCAAACGCCGAAGTATTTGCGGTTGAATATTTGCCGGGACAGTTTGACCAGAGAGCAGATTCTGCGTCTCAGTGTATTCAGATAATATCTCAGGGAGAACGTCCGACAGTCAGAACAGCTAAAATTTATGCTTTGTACGGAAATCTTACCGAGGATGATATTGAAAAAATCAAAAAATATGTAATAAATCCTGTTGAGTCGAGAGAAGCATCCGAAGAAAAGCCCGAAACTCTGAACATGGAGTACAGCGTTCCGACTTCAGTTAAGACACTTGACGGATTTATCGAGCTTGACAGAGCGGGACTTGAAGCATTTATCTCAGAGTACGGTCTTGCAATGGATATTGACGATATTCTCTTCTGTCAGAAGTACTTTAAAGGCGAAAATCGGAATCCCACAATTACGGAAATACGCATGATCGATACTTATTGGTCAGATCACTGCCGTCATACAACCTTCCTCACAATTATCGACAATGTTAAGTTTGAAGATGAGCTTCTTCAAAAAACTTATAACGAATATCTTAAGACAAGACATGATTTAGGTCGTGACAACAAACCGATCTGTCTCATGGATATCGCAACGGTTGCCGTCAGACACCTTAAAGCAAACGGCAAGCTTGACCGCCTTGACGAATCTGAGGAGATCAATGCATGCACGGTTAAGATAGACGTTGAAGTGGATGGAAAAAGCGAGCCTTGGCTTCTGCTTTTCAAAAACGAAACACATAATCACCCAACGGAGATCGAGCCGTTCGGAGGAGCGGCTACTTGTATCGGCGGCGCAATCCGCGATCCCCTTTCGGGCAGATCTTATGTCTACGGTGCAATGAGAGTTACGGGAGCTGCCGATCCGTTAAAAAGTGTAGATCAGACTATCCCCGGTAAGCTTCCGCAGCGCAAAATCGTTACGACCGCCGCTGCCGGATATTCTTCATACGGAAATCAAATAGGTCTTGCAACGGGAATCGTTGATGAAATCTATCATCCGGGATATGCTGCAAAGCGTATGGAAATCGGAGCTGTCATTGCAGCTGCTCCTGCCGCCAATGTACGCCGCGAGCGCCCGACGCCCGGAGATATCGTAATCCTTCTCGGCGGAGCTACGGGACGTGACGGATGCGGAGGAGCTACAGGCTCATCAAAGTCTCACACCTCAAAATCACTTGAAACATGCGGAGCAGAAGTGCAGAAAGGTAATGCGCCTGAGGAACGCAAGCTTCAGAGATTGTTCAGAAATGCAGAAGCTTGCCGTATGATAAAACGCTGTAACGATTTCGGCGCAGGCGGTGTCTCCGTAGCAATCGGAGAACTTGCCGACGGTCTTGAAATTGATCTTAACGCAGTACCAAAGAAATACGAAGGTCTTGACGGAACCGAGCTTGCAATCAGTGAATCACAGGAACGTATGGCTGTTGTTATCGAGCCCGAAAATATTGACCGTTTCCTTGAGCTTGCAGAAAGCGAGAACCTCAAAGCTACGCCTGTTGCGGTAGTTACGGAAAACGCCCGCCTTGTTATGAACTGGAACTGTACGAAAATCGTTGATATTGACCGTGAGTTCTTAAATTCAAACGGAGCTGAAAAGCATATCGATGCATGTGCTGTATCTGCAAAACCTTATAATAAGAACATAGACGGTTCATTCAGCGACAATATAAAGTCTGTAGCGGATGATCTTAACACTTGTTCAAAGCGCGGTCTGTCGGAAAGATTTGACTCCACTATCGGAGCGGGAACAGTTCTGATGCCTTTCGGAGGAAAAAATCAGCTTACCCCCATACAGAGTATGGTTCAAAAAATATCCGTTGAAAAAGAACATACAAACGACTGCTCATTCATGTCTTTCGGATATAATCCGTTTATTACCGAAGCAAGTCCGTATCACGGAGCTTATCTTGCGGTAATTGAATCGGTCTGCAAGCTTATAGCAAGCGGAGCTGAATTTAAAGACGTGTATTTGACATTCCAGGAGTATTTTGAACATCCCGGAAATGAAGCTTCACGTTGGGGCAAGCCTCTTGCCGCTCTTCTCGGAGCATTTAAAGCTCAGATGGAGCTTCAGATAGCTTCTATAGGCGGTAAAGATTCAATGAGCGGTTCTTTTGAAGATCTTGACGTTCCGCCTACACTCGTTTCTTTTGCGGTAACTACGGGGAAAACGTCCGATGTTGTCTCACCCGAATTCAAGTCAGCAGGACACCGTGTGGTAATTCTTTCTCCCGATACGGACGAAAACGGACTGCCTGCAACCGAATCGCTTCTTAAAAACTTTGCGTTTGTCACTTCTCTGCTCCGCTCCGGCAAGGCTGTATCCTGCTATACTCCCGGAATGGGCGGTGTTACGGAAGCAGTTATGAAGATGTCCTTCGGTAACAGCATCGGATTTAAGTTTGACGATGCTGTTAGTGCAGATGAAATATTCGCATACAGCTATGCTTCATTTATACTTGAACTGAGCGACGAGAACGCTGCTTCCGATATCAAGACTCTCGGATACACAGTAAGCGATGAGGTAATCTCATATCGCGAAGAACAGGTAAACCTCGGCGAGCTTCTCGGAATTTATGAGGGCAAGCTTGAAAGTGTATTTAACTGCAATATTCCCGATGACAATTCTACTGTTCGTAACTTTGATTATAAGGTTACAGAGCGCCGTGCACCTGCTGTCAAGTGTGCCCGTCCGCGTGTGCTGATTCCCGCCTTCCCCGGTACAAACTGCGAATATGATTCAGCTAAGGCTGTCAGAGACGCAGGAGCTGAGCCTGAAATAATTGTTATTAACAACCTCACATCAGCGGGAATCCGTGAAAGCGTTGACCGCTTTGCAAGAGAGATAAAAAATTCTCAGATCATATTTATTCCGGGCGGCTTCTCAGGCGGAGACGAACCTGACGGATCAGGTAAATTTATTACTGCATTCTTCAGAAATGCCGCAATAAAGGAAGGCGTCACTGAACTTCTTGAAAAACGCGACGGTCTTATGTGCGGTATCTGCAACGGCTTCCAGGCTCTAATTAAGCTCGGTCTTGTTCCTTACGGAAAAATCATTGATACCGATGAGAACTGTCCTACCCTGACATTCAATAATATCTCCCGACACCAATCAAGGATCGTTCGCACTCGCATAGCGTCAAACAAATCTCCGTGGCTGGCAATGACTGAGGTCGGAGAGGTCTACTCTGTTCCGATCTCACACGGCGAGGGCAAATTCTTAGCGAGCGAAGAACTAATAGCTGAACTTGCACATAACGGTCAGATAGCTACTCAGTATGTTGACCTTGAAGGTGAAGCTGCAAGAGACGTTCACTTCAATCCCAATGGCTCAATGTATGCGGTAGAAGGCATTACATCGCCCGACGGCAGAGTTTTCGGTAAGATGGGACACAGTGAAAGAGTCGGTGACGGACTTTACAAGAATGTTCCGGGCAATTATGACATACGTATGTTTGAGTCGGCTGTACATTACTTTAAGTAACTTGTCGATAAAATTAATCCAATCTCTATTAAATTTGTGAAAGGAATTTGGGAGTAATGGAATATAAATCAGATATTGAAATAGCTCAAAGCTGTCAGATGAAAAATATTACAGAAATTGCGGCTACTGCTCACGTTGATGAAAAGTATATCGAGCAGTACGGAAAATACAAGGCTAAGATCGATCCTGCAATTCTCCGTGAGACATCTCGCCACGACGGACATCTGGTGCTTGTTACCGCAATCACTCCTACTCCGGCAGGTGAAGGTAAGACTACGACAACGATCGGTCTTGCAGACGGACTTCGCAGAATAGGAAAAGATGCCGTTGTAGCGCTCCGTGAGCCTTCTCTTGGTCCTGTTTTCGGAATTAAGGGCGGTGCCGCAGGCGGCGGATATGCTCAGGTGGTGCCAATGGAGGACATAAATCTCCATTTTACAGGCGATTTTCACGCAATAGGGGCAGCTAATAACCTGCTTGCAGCGATGCTCGACAATCACATTCATCAGGGCAATGCTCTCGGAATAGATGTAAGACGGATCACCTGGAAAAGATGTGTTGACATGAACGACCGTCAGCTCAGATTTATAGTTGACGGAATGGGTGGACGTGTAAACGGCGTTCCGCGTGAAGATGGATTTGATATTACAGTTGCTTCGGAAATTATGGCTGTTCTGTGCCTTTCAACATCAATCTCAGATCTCAAAGCTCGCCTTTCAAAAATTATTGTCGGATACACATTTGACGAGAAGCCTGTCACTTGCGGTGATCTGAAAGCAGAGGGCGCTATGACCGCGCTGCTTAAAGATGCAATAAAGCCGAATCTTGTACAAACGCTTGAAGGTACGCCTGCATTTGTTCACGGAGGTCCGTTTGCCAATATCGCGCACGGCTGTAACTCCGTTATGGCTACAAAGCTTGCTCTGAAAATGGGCGACTATGCTATCACCGAGGCAGGTTTCGGCGCTGATCTCGGCGCTGAAAAATTCCTTGACATTAAATGTCGCGCAGCAGGACTTACTCCCGATGCGGTTGTCGTGGTCGCTACTGTCAGAGCCCTCAAAATGCACGGCGGACGTGCTAAGAATGAGCTTGCAAATGAAGATATTGAAGCTTTGGAGCGCGGCATTCCCAATCTCCTGCGCCATGTTTCAAATATCAAAAACGTATATAAGCTTCCGTGCGTTGTTGCAGTAAACCGATTCCCTACCGATACTGATAATGAAATATCGTTTATCATAGACAAATGCCGCGAGCTTGGTGTTAACACCGTACTTTCAACTGTTTGGGCTGACGGCGGTGCTGGCGGCGAAGAGCTTGCGCATGAAGTCGTTCGTCTTTGCGAGAATGAAAAAGGCGACTTTACGTATGCTTATGACACGGAAGGCAGCATTGAAAGTAAAATTGAAGTGATTGTCCGCAACATCTACGGCGGCGACGGTATAAGCATTATTCCTGCGGCAAAGAAGCAAATCGCAAAGCTTGAAGAGCTTGGTTTCGGCGGACTTCCGATCTGTATGGCAAAAACGCAGTACAGCTTTTCAGACGATGCGACAAAGCTTGGCGCGCCCGAGGACTTTACAGTTACCGTAAAAAATGTTAAAATATCCGCAGGCGCAGGTTTTGTGGTTGTAATGACCGGCGATATTATGACGATGCCCGGACTTCCTAAATCTCCTGCCGCCGAAAGAATCGATGTTGACGAAAATGGAAAGATTACAGGACTTTTCTGATAGGTGATATTTGTGAATAAAGAATTTTTTAACTTCATCCGCGAAAAGCTTCTCGGGAATTTTAAAACAGTAATACTTGAAGCACGTGAGCGCAAGGTAGAATTATCGGAATTTGAATGTGTTGAGACGAAAAGCGGCATCTCCTGCCGCTTTTCGCCTGTAGGAAACGTAAAAAAATTAAACATAGACGCAGTTATATCAAAAAATTCGGTACTGTTTTCAATCGATGCCGAAATTGAACGGGTATTCGGAGTTGCCGCAAGCTTTATTCCCGAAAAAACGCTTAATATGACGCTTGGTAACGGAATAAAGCCTGATGCGATACTTTCAAATTATCATGCTTCCCCTTGTTGGATGTATCCAACCTTTCATAACTCATTTGAAACACTGAAGCCGGAATCGCAATTTCTTTTGATAAAATGCGGTGATCTTCATTATCATATGATGCCGCTGTGCGGTGATAATTTCAGATGCGAATTTGATTCCGAAGGACTTCATCTTACAACGGGAATGGCAGGAATGTACAGTTTTCACGGTTCTTTCCTTTCTGTGTCGGTCGCCGACGATCCATTTGAAGCTGTACGCTTCAATTATGAAGAAGCTCATGCGGCGGGCGGCATAACTATCCCCCTCAAATCAGAAAGAACTCTGCCTGATATCTTCCGCGGCTTCGGCTGGTGTACCTGGAATACGTTCTATCGCGATGTAACGGACGAAAAAATATATAAAAAGCTTGATGAATTTAAGGAAAAACAAATTCCTTTAAGATGGTTGATAATCGACGATGGATGGCATTCAGTGAGAGATGAAAAACTCATCTCATTTAAAGAAGATCCCGAGAAGTTCCCCGAAGGACTTAAGGCTTGCATAGAGCGCATTAAGAAAGATTACGGTATAAAATATGTCGGTCTGTGGCATGCTCATAACGGCGGATATTGGTATGGTGTTGACAGAGAAAGCGAGCTTTATGCGGAACAAAAGAATAATCTGTTTATCAACGTATCGGGAATGGCTCTTCCCTCTCTTGACGTGGATCGCGCAGCCGCATTTTGGGACGCATGGCATTCATATCTCAGAAGCTGCGGCGTTGATTTTCTGAAAATCGACAATCAAAGCTCTGCAACTCCGTATCTTGAAGGCTCTGTTCCGACGGCAAGCGGCGTGCGAGCAAGTCACGAAGCTCTTGAAATTTCTACCGAAAAGAATTTTGACGGCGCATTTATTAACTGTATGGGTATGGATATGGAAAATGTCCTCTCTCGTCCCCATTCCGCACTTTCCCGTAACAGCGATGACTTTTTCCCTAATAAAGAAAGAGGATTTGTAGATCACTTACTTCAGAATGTTTATAATGCAATATGGCACGATCAGCTTTACTACTGTGACTTTGACATGTGGTGGTCAAGGCATGAATCGGCAATTCAAAGCGGTGTTCTGAGAGCGATAAGCGCATCTCCTATATATGTAAGCGACGCCATGAACGAAACGGATGCTGAAACTATTTTCCCGACTATCGAGGACAACGGAGATGTTATGATGTGTGACGGTGCAGCGAAACCTACGCTTGACTGCATATACTCAGATTGCCGCAAATCGGGAAAGCTTCAGAAAATATGGAACAGAAGCGGCGAATGCTTTGCAGAAGCTTTATTTAATGTTTCCGACGGTCAAATTACAGATACATTTGAGCTTTCTCAAATTCCGGGTGTAAATACAAAAACAGAGTATATTGCATACGAATATTTTGAAAAGAAATTTTCTCGCATATCCGTATTACACAGTATTGAAGTATCGCTCCCACGCGACGGTGTTGCCGTATATTCTGTTTATCCTGTTAAATCAGATGAAAATGGCGAATTTATAATGCTCGGAAATACTGATAAATATGTTCCGATAGCTTCAAAGAATAAGAAAAAAGTCTATCTGAACGAAATACTGTAAACATAAGAATCAAGATGTACATATTTGCATATGTGCGTCTTGATTTTTTATTTTTTCTTAATCTTTTGGGACGTTGTAAGACATTGAAAAAGACTGTGCTTTATGATATCATAAATATACAGCTAAAAAAGGAGAGTGCATTATGTACAGAATGTTTGTAATTGAAGATGACGCTGTAATCTCGGAATCTATAGCAAGGCTCGGCAAAATGTGGAATCTGACTGTAAAGTGCCAGACCGATTTTCTGAATATTATGAGTGATTTTGCGTCGTTTGATCCCCATATTGTTCTTATAGATATCTCTCTTCCCTTTTTTAACGGATATCATTGGTGTGAAGAAATAAGGCGAGTATCCAAGGTCCCTGTAATATTTATATCCTCCGCCGCGGATAACATGAATATTGTAATGGCAATGAGCTTAGGTGCTGATGATTTTATTGCTAAACCGTTTGACGGTGAGGTACTCATGGCAAAGGTACAAGCTATGCTTCGCCGCACATATGATTTCTCTTCTTCCATTCCGATACTTGAACATAGAGGAGCACTGCTTAATACATCGGACGGTTCTCTTGTTTATAACGGTGAAAAGATCGATCTTACAAAAAACGAGTACAGAATTTTATTATCGCTGATGAGATGTAAAGGCAAAACCGTAAGCCGTGAAAAGCTCATGGAGCAGCTATGGGAAAGCGAAAGCTTTATAGATGAAAATACGCTCACGGTAAATGTAGGAAGACTCAGGCGCAAGCTTGATTCAGTCGGTCTGAAAGAATTTATAACTACAAAATTCGGTGTTGGATATATTATTGAATAAAAAGGATATATATGAATATCAAAAAATTCTTCTCATATATAAGGTACAAACGTACGCTTATTATATTCTCTCTTTTATTTATTATCATATTTTCCGTCTCATTTATGCTGTATGGCCTTCCGATAGCTGCCGTTATCTATCCATCTCTCCTTTGTATTGCGATTGCTGCAGTTGTTTCTGTTATACAATTCAGGCATACTGCTGCTTCGATTTCGGCTTGCAGCAAGATTGAAGGATTTCTTGATGTTACTCGGGACACACTGCCGGAGCCTGACGGGGTAATAGCCGAAAACCTCCGAAATATAGCCTTACTGCTTTGCGATGAGGCTGAAAACCGTGAAAATATTTTTAATCGAAAATATGCAAACATGATAGACTATTATACGGCATGGGCGCATCAGATAAAAACTCCTATTGCGGCAATGCGTCTTATATTGCAAAATGAAGATTCAAATGCGTCAAGACAGCTCACCGTCGAGCTTAACAGAATAGAACATTATGCGGAAATGGTTATGATATATTTAAGACTTGATTCCGATTCTACCGATTATGTTTTTGCCGAACATGATATAAGCGATCTTGTCAAGGAATGCGTTAAAAGCTTTTCCTCAGAATTTATTATTAAGGGCTTAAGTATAAAATGCAATATTCCGCATACTGCTGTCTTAACGGACAAGAAATGGCTGATGTTTGTAATAGAGCAGTTACTCTCAAACGCGCTGAAATATACCGAAAGAGGAGAGATAAGCATATCTCTGAACGAAAAGGACATCCTTTCGGTGAGCGACAGCGGTATCGGAATTGCTCCCGATGATCTGCCGCGAATCTTTGAAAAAGGCTTTACGGGAAAAAACGGCAGAGAATATATGAGGGCAAGCGGACTTGGACTGTATTTATGCCGCATGATATGCAACAATCTCGGACATGGCATATCTGCCGAATCCGATGTCGGCGTCGGTACTTCAATAAAGCTCGATTTGTCTCGCAAGAAGCTTGAAATCGAATAAAACGGATTCTTACAGAAATGTAAGATTTGACGGGAGAAATGTTAGTACATTCAATGGAAATCATCTCTCCCGTCAGCTATAATATCTTTGTAAACGAAAAATTGCAAGGCTCAGCTTTTGCAAAATAAGAAAGGATCGATTTTATGAGCATACTTGAAGTACAGGGAGTCAAAAAGGTATATACAACCCGCTTCGGAAATAACAAGGTTGAAGCGCTGAAAAATATTACATTCAGCGTTGAAAACGGAGAATATGTCGCAATAATGGGAGAATCAGGCTCGGGTAAAACCACTCTTCTGAATATCCTTGCAGCGCTTGACAGACCGACATCGGGATCCGTTATACTTGACGGAATGCCGCTTTACAGCATTAAAGAATCAAAAATTGCAGAATTCAGGCGGGATAATTTAGGATTTGTCTTTCAGGATTTTAATTTGCTTGATACGTTTACACTTGAAGATAATATATATCTTCCGCTTGTTCTTGCAGGAAAAAATTACGGAGAGATGCATAATCGTCTTATTCCGATAGCTAAGACTCTCGGAATAACCAATCTGCTGTCAAAATATCCATATGAGGTATCAGGAGGACAAAAGCAGAGAGCAGCGGTAGCGAGAGCGCTTATAACCAAACCTAAGCTGATTCTTGCAGACGAACCGACGGGAGCGCTCGACTCTAAGGCGACAGATGAGCTTCTCGGATTATTCAGTGAGATAAACGCTCTCGGCCAGACAATAGTTATGGTAACTCATTCTGTTAAAGCTGCAAGCCATGCAGGTCGCGTAATGTTTATAAAAGACGGCGATGTATTCCATCAGATTTATCGCGGAAATTCAACAAGAGAAGAGCTTTACGGAAAAATTTCGGATACTCTCACTTTACTTGCGACAGGCGGTGAGCATAAATGAAAGCAGGTTTCTATCCAAAGCTCGCATGGACAGGGATAAAGAAAAATAAACGCATGTATCTGCCGTACATTATGACATGTTCCGGCATGGTCATGATGTATTATATTATATCGTATCTTACAGAGTCATCTATTCTCAGCCTTATGCCCGGCGGAGACGTCATGCAAACTATATTGACTCTTGGTTCGGGAATAATAGCCGTATTTTCAGTTATATTTTTATTCTATACAAATTCATTTTTAGTTAAGAGACGAAAAAAAGAGTTCGGCTTATATAATATATTAGGTATGGACAAAAAGAACATTTCGTTTGTAATATTATGGGAAACGGTAATATACGCGCTTATGTCTCTTATCCTCGGAATTCTCAGCGGAATACTCTTCTCAAAGCTTGCAGAGCTTGTCCTTGTAAATATCGTTCACGGAAAGATCACATATACACTCACAGTATCTATAGATTCTATATTCAGTGCGTTGATCCTCTTTTCGGGAATATTTGTTTTATTATTCCTTAACACCCTGAGACAGGTTCACATGGCAAATCCGATAGCACTGATGCACAGTGATAATGTCGGAGAAAAACCGCCTCGCGGAAATGTACTGTTCGGTATTCTCGGACTCGTAATTTTGATTGCAGCATACATAATTGCAGTAAGCATAGAAGATCCCGTATCAGCGCTTGCATTATTCTTTGCAGCGGCAATAATGGTAATCGCCGCAACTTATCTGATTTTTATTTCAGGCTCTGTCCTGCTGTGCAGACTTCTTCAGAAAAATCGCAAATATTACTATAAAGCCAATCATTTTGTTTCAGTCTCATCAATGACATACAGAATGAAACGGAACGGCGCCGGACTTGCTTCTATCTGTATACTTGCAACGATGGTTCTTGTTATGATAGCCTCAACTACTGCTCTGTATGTAGGAGAGGAGGACAGTCTCCGTTCAAGATATCCGAATGATTTTGCGATTGAAACCAATCTTCTTGATGATGAGGATACACCTGTCGATCCCGAAAATAAAGTTCCCGCTATTATCAGCGAAGCTGTAAAAAACGCTGCCGATACATTTGCTCTTAATCCCCAAAATTCAAAAGAATATACTTTTGCAGGCACAAGCGCTTTGATAAGCGAAGGGCGTATGGTATTTAACTCGGCAAGTCTTGATTTTAATGACTATTGGCAGATATATTTTATCGGCATTGACGATTACAATGCAATGAGCGGACAAAATATAGTTTTGGGCGAGCATGAAGCGCTTGTTGCTCCGTACAGAGAAGATTACAAATTTGATAAATTTAATGCAGGCTCACTTTCATTCGGAGTAAGAAAGATAGAAAATGATTTTCTTGAAAGCGGCAGCGCCGCAATGAGTCTTATTCCGACGCTAAATGTTATTGTGCCGAACCTTGAGGAAATAATAAATGAATCCATTCAGAGCGGAGAAATGGGGCTGGCTGTAAAATACAGATACTCTTTTGACACAGAAGCTGATACTGAGACTCAAATCGAGGCACAGAATTCGCTCTATTCTTCGCTGAAATCGTCTGTAAAAAATGAATTCGGAGAAGATCACAGTATATCTGTCGATAACAGAGCGGCTCAAAGAGAAAACTTTTATTCACTGTTCGGTTCCCTGCTTTTTCTCTGTATAGTGCTGAGCGTTGTATTTATTTTTGCAGCAGTTCTTATAATCTACTACAAGCAAATATCTGAAGGATATGAGGACAGAAGCCGTTTTGAAATTATGCAAAAGGTCGGAATGACTAAAAAAGAAATTAAACGCAGCATAAATTCACAGCTTCTGACGGTATTTTTTATGCCGCTGATCACAGCAGGAATACATCTGATATTTGCATTTCCCATGATTCATAAAATGCTGATGCTGTTTAATCTTATGAATCTGCCCCTGCTTATCGGAACGACGATCGTAAGCTTTATAATTTTTGCAGTATTCTATACATCAGTCTACAGGATAACCTCAAATTCCTATTATTCAATTGTAAGCGACTCTGCGTCCGAATAAAATATTTCCGCTTAGGCAAAAAATATGTCGATTACTATTGACAACTCATTCTCAGCGTGATATACTGTAACAAAAGAAATATTATAAACCGTTGATGTGAAGATAAAAACGATTATGCTCCCACAGAGAGTCCGCGGCGCTGAAAGTCGGATGGAAAACAGTTCGTTAAATGGATCACTGAGGGCACGGTCAAAGTCATATTTTGTTCTGCAAAGTTTGATAAGTATTCCGTGACGTGTTGGTATACGTAAGTTACCGAGAATATGTCAGTATTCTGCTAAGCGTGCAGGAGTTCCTGCAAATCAAGGTGGTACCGCGGAAAAATTTCGTCCTTGACAGATATATAATTCTGTCAGGGACTTTTTATATTGTCACCGATTGATTAAAAATTTCAATAAGCTGAATTGACATAATATTAACCCAAATACTTGACCGAATTGCGGAGAATTGGAGAGAAGTTATGGCATATCCCGATATAACAAAAATCAAGGATCTTGCAAAAAGCAGTAAATACGGCACAGTTCCTGTCAGTATTCAAATTTTATCGGATATAAAGACACCGATTCAGGTGCTGAATATTTTGAAAAACATTTCAAGTCACGTTTACATGCTTGAAAGCGCATGCGACAATGAGAATTGGGGCAGATATACCTTCCTCGGATATTCTCCGAAAATGGAGATAGTATGCAAGAACGGTATTATAAGTACCGACGGAATCAAGATAAAGACCCAACATCCCGGAAAGTATATCAGGCAAATACTTGAATCAAGGCGAAGTCCGAAAATCGAAGGCCTTCCCTCCTTTACAGGCGGACTTGTAGGATATTTTTCCTATGATTATCTGAAATATGCAGAGCCGACTCTGAATCTCGACGCCGATGATACGGAAGGCTTCAACGACGTCGATCTTATGCTTTTTGACAAAGTTATAGCCTTTGATAATTTTAAGCAGAAAATTATACTTATAGTTAATATTTCGCTTGATAATATTGACTCGGAATACAACCGCGCTTTGATGGAGCTTGAACAAATGCGTGATCTCATTGAAAACGGTAAACCGAAGAAAAACGACGGCGGCAAGCTCAAATCGGAATTTAACAGTTTATTCTCACGCGAAGAATACTGTCAAATGATTGAAAAAGCGAAAGAGCATATTTATGAGGGGGATATTTTCCAGATAGTGCTGTCAAACAGGCTCGATGCTGAATTTGAAGGAAGTCTCTTAAATACATACCGAATTCTGAGAACACTGAATCCCTCACCGTATATGTTTTACTTTTCAGGCTCGGATATGGAGGTTGCGGGAGCATCTCCCGAAACTCTTGTTAAGCTTGAAGACGGAGTGCTTCACACATTCCCTCTTGCAGGAACACGCCCGAGAGGAAAAAATGCGGAAGAGGATATCACGATTGAAAGAGAACTTCTTTCCGATCCCAAGGAGCTCTCGGAGCACAACATGCTTGTAGATCTCGGGAGGAACGATATCGGCAAAATAAGCAAATTCGGTTCGGTTGAAGTTGAAAAATATCATGAAATTCTGAGATATTCTCATGTAATGCACATCGGCTCGACCGTTCGCGGTGAAATCCGTGAGGATCGGGACACACTTGACGCGATAGATGCTATCCTCCCTGCCGGCACGCTCTCGGGAGCACCTAAGATCAAAGCCTGCCAGCTGATAAACGATCTTGAAAACAACAAGCGCGGAATATACGGCGGCGCTATCGGATACATCGATTTCACCGGTAATCTTGACACTTGTATTGCTATCAGAATAGCCTACAAAAAAAACGGACGGGTATTTGTCAGAAGCGGAGCGGGAATCGTTGCCGATTCCGTTCCTGAGCGCGAATTTGAAGAGTGCATAAATAAGGCAGCCGCTGTTGTTAAGGCCATCAAAGCCGCAGGTGAGCTTGAGGAATAATAATACTCATTGAAATCGGAGAACAAAAATGGTACTCTTAATAGATAATTACGACAGCTTTTCATATAATTTGTTTCAGTTGATCGGAACGTATACACCTGATATTAAGATCATCAGAAATGACGCTATGAGCGCCGACGATGTGATATCTCTCTCGCCCGACGCGATCATTATTTCACCCGGTCCCGGAAAGCCTGAAGACGCAGGAATATGCGTTGAACTGATAAAAAAGATCGGCGGAAAAATTCCGCTTCTCGGTGTTTGTCTCGGTCATCAGGCAATATGCACGGCATTCGGCGCTGTCGTATCATATGCCGCATGTCTTATGCACGGCAAACAGTCGGAAACGGAGCTTGACACAGATGAACCTATCTTTAACGGCTGTGACAAAACTACATCTGTTGCAAGATATCATTCACTGTCGGTAATCGAAAATACGCTTCCCGACTGTCTGCGTGTCACCGCAAAAGCTTCCGACGGAGAAGTTATGGCTGTATCTCACACCGAATATAAGATATTCGGTCTTCAATTTCATCCCGAATCTATAATGACGCCAGACGGCGGAAAAATGATAGAGAATTTTCTTAAACTTTCAAGCTGTATTCAGTGAAAGGCGTGAACACAATGATAAAAGAAGCAATAATAAAAATTGTAGACAAAATGGATCTTACATACGATGAAGCGTATGCGGTCATGAATGAGATCATGAACGGTGAAACAACTCCGACTCAGAACGCTGCCTTTCTTGCCGCTCTTTCAACCAAAAGTACAAAGGCGGAAACAATAGATGAAATCTCCGGCTGCGCTGCCGCTATGCGAGATCATGCGCTGAATGTCAAATACACCTCCGACGTGTTTGAGATAGTCGGTACAGGAGGCGACGGAGCACACAGCTTCAATATTTCAACCGCATCCGCTTTTGTTCTTGCAGGCGGCGGAGTTAAGGTTGCAAAGCACGGAAACCGCGCAGCTTCCTCCGACTGCGGAACAGCGGACTGCCTTGAGGCTCTCGGTGCAAACATCTCTGTAGAGCCGAAGAAATGTGCTGAGCTTATAGATAAAGTAGGTATGTGCTTTATGTTTGCTCAAAAATACCACACCTCAATGAAGTATGTCGGATCTATACGGCGGGAGCTTGGAATACGAACCGTATTTAATATACTCGGCCCTCTTACCAATCCTGCACACCCGACTTATCAGCTTCTCGGAGTGTACAGCGAAACACTTGTAGAACCGCTTGCAAGAGTTCTGACAAGTCTCGGTGTAAAAAAAGGACTTGTAGTATACGGACAAGATAAAATTGATGAGCTGTCGCTCCGTGCTCCGAGCACTGTATGTGACTTCTCGAACGGAAAATATTCCGTATATGAAATAAAACCTGAAGACTTCGGTCTTACACGGTGTTCAAAAAACGAAATTGTCGGAGGTGATCCTCAGACTAATGCAAGAATACTGAGAGATGTTTTGGACGGCGTTAAAGGAGCAAGAAGAGACGTCGTGCTACTTAACGCAGGCGCTTCATTCTACGCCGCAGATCGCGCAGAGAGCATCTCAGAGGGAATTGATATGGCAAGACGCAGCATAGACTCCGGAAAAGCCATGGAGAAACTTGATTTGTTTGTTAAGCTCACAAACGAATAAATAAATAAAGGAACAATGCTATATGAATAAAAATATTCTTGAAAAAATAGCAGTCGCTGCAAAAGAACGGGTAAAATCTGCTGAAAAAAGCTTCCCGCTTAATGAAATAAAGAAAACCGCACTCGAATTGAGTCAAAGCACAAATTTTCCTTTTGAGAAGGTTTTATGCGATAAAGATATATCTTTTATATGCGAATGCAAAAAAGCTTCGCCGTCAAAAGGAATAATATCTAAAGATTTTCCGTATTTGGATATAGCAAAGGAATACGAAAGAGCCGGAGCTGCCGCAATTTCCGTTTTAACAGAGCCGCTGTGGTTTCAGGGAGAGGACAGATTCCTCTCAGATATAGCAAAAACAGTATCTCTTCCCTGTCTCAGAAAAGATTTTACGGTTGATGAATACATGATATATGAAGCAAAAATTTTGGGAGCGTCTGCAATACTTCTCATCTGTGCCATAACCGACACTGCACAGCTTCATAATTATATAAAAATTTGCGACACGCTCGGTATATCTGCTCTTGTTGAGGCACATGACGAGTCGGAAATAAACTCTGCGCTTAAAGCAGGTGCAAGAATAATCGGTGTAAACAACAGAAACCTAAAAGATTTCACGGTAGATATCTCAAACAGCGAACGTCTCAGAAAATACGTGCCGAGCGATATTTTGTTTGTTGCGGAAAGCGGAATAAAAACTCCCGAAGACATTGAAAGATTACGGGCAGCTAATATAAACGGTGTTCTGATCGGAGAGACTTTGATGAGAGCCGATAACAAAAAAGCTATGCTTGATAAGCTTCGCGGAGATGAATAACAATAACGGACAGGTAAATATGAAAATAAAAATATGCGGAATCACCCGAGAAATCGACATAGATTATTTGAATGAATTAAAACCCGATATGGCAGGATTCATCTTTGTAAAAGGCAGGAGAAGATATATTACTACCGAAGCTGCGAAAAAACTCACCGGCTGCTTAAATTCCGAGATTTTATCAGTAGGAGTCTTTTTTAATGAATCTCAAAATGTAATTTCTGATATCTGTCATTCTTGCAGAATAGATTTTATTCAACTTCACGGAAATGAAGACAACGATTATATAAACGAGATAAGAAAAAAGACAATGCGTCCTGTTATAAAGGCGTTTAAAATACAGAATGAAAGTGATGCCGAGACGATAGAAAGCAGCGATGCCGATCTTGTTCTGCTTGACGCAGGAGAAGGAGGAGGCAGCACATTTGATTGGGAGCTTGCAAAAAATATCCGACGGCCTTATCTTCTTGCCGGAGGACTTACATGTGAAAATGCAGACAGGGCTGTTAAGATGCTTTCTCCTTACGGAGTTGATATCAGTTCGGGAGTTGAAACAGACGGATTTAAGGATTATCTTAAAATCAGAGAATTTATAAAAATTTGCAGAAATAACCATCAATAAAACAGCCTGAAGATACGGCAGAACGGAGCAACATATGGAACAAAGTAAAGGAAGATTCGGCATTCACGGCGGTCAGTATATACCCGAAACGCTTATGAATGCTGTTAATGAGCTTGAAAAAGCCTATAACTATTACAAAAACGACAGCAAATTTAACGCTGAGCTTGAAGCTCTGCTTAATGAATACGGCGGAAGACCGAGCAGGCTTTATTATGCTGAGAAAATGACGCGAGACCTCGGCGGTGCTAAAATATATTTAAAAAGAGAAGATTTGAATCATACAGGCGCACACAAAATAAATAATGTACTAGGTCAGGCATTGCTCGCAAAAAAGATGGGTAAGAAACGTCTGATTGCCGAAACAGGAGCAGGTCAGCACGGAGTCGCAACTGCAACGGCGGCGGCGCTTATGGGAATGGAATGCGTCGTTTTCATGGGCAAGGAGGACACTGTAAGACAGGCGCTGAATGTTTACAAAATGGAGCTGCTCGGAGCTGAAGTAATTCCCGTTGAATCGGGAACTGCAACTCTTAAAGATGCCGTAAACGCGGCTATGCGGGAGTGGACTGCGAGAATCAGCGATACGCATTACTGCCTCGGCTCAGTTATGGGACCTCATCCGTTTCCGACGATAGTACGGGATTTTCAGGCGGTTATATCAAAGGAAATAAAAGAACAGATACTTGCAAAGGAAGGCAGGCTTCCCGACGCGGTCATAGCATGCGTAGGCGGCGGTTCAAACGCTATCGGAAGCTTTTATCACTTTATTGAGGACAGCGATGTACGACTTATCGGCTGCGAGGCGGCGGGACGCGGAATCGAAACACCTGAAACGGCAGCTACAGTAAACGTCGGTTCTCTCGGTATATTTCACGGAATGAAATCGTATTTCTGTCAAGATGAATACGGACAAATTGCTCCCGTATATTCAATCTCAGCAGGACTTGATTACCCGGGTGTAGGTCCTGAGCACGCTTATCTGCATGACATAGGCAGGGCTGAATATGTACCTATAACCGACGACGAGGCGGTAGACGCATTTGAATATTTGTCAAAGACCGAAGGCATAATCCCGGCAATCGAATCATCTCACGCGCTTGCATATGTAAAAAAGCTTGCTCCGACAATGGGTAACGACAAAATAATCGTCGTTACCGTTTCGGGACGCGGAGACAAGGACTGTGCTGCTATCGCACGATACAGAGGAGTAAATATCAATGAGTAAAATTTCTGAAGCTTTTAAGAACGGGAAGGCATTCATTCCCTTTATAACATGCGGATATCCGAATATTGAAACGACAGAAGCAATAGTTCGTGAAATGGTTAAAAACGGAGCCGATCTGATCGAGCTCGGCATTCCGTTTTCCGATCCGACGGCTGAAGGTCCCGTAATCGAAGCGGCAAGTCTCCGCGCTCTTGAAAACGGTACCACAAGCGACTCGGTTTTTGAGATGGTTCAGCGATTGAGAGAGGATATTTCAATCCCCTTAGTCTTTATGACTTATGCAAATGTTGTTTTTTCCTACGGTTCGGAAAGATTTATTTCAAAGTGCCGAGAAGTCGGTATTGACGGCTTAATCCTTCCGGACATTCCATTTGAGGAAAAAGGTGAGTTCAGTGATTTTTGCGAAAAATACGATGTCGATTTAATAAGCCTTATAGCTCCGACTTCAGATGACAGAATAGAGAAAATCGCAAAAGATGCAAAAGGATTCATATATATTGTCTCTTCTCTCGGAGTTACGGGAGAGAGAAAAAGCATAAAAACCGATATTAGAGCTATAATAGATAAGATAAAGAAAAACACGGCTGTTCCCTGCGCTGTGGGATTCGGTATATCAACGAGCGAGCAGGCAAGAGAGATGGCAGAAGAGGCAGACGGAGTTATTGTCGGAAGCGCGGTTGTAAAGCTGGCAGGTGAATTCGGAATTGACTCACCGAGCCATATCGGCGAATATGTTAAAGTAATGAAAGATGCAATTCGCGGCATCTAATCCGAATAAGTGAAAAATAGACAATACTGCTCCTAATCGAAGAAGTATTGCCTATTTTTTCATTTTGTAATAAGAGAAGAATATTTGCTTATAAGATCAATTAAAAATTCGGTATTACGCTCCCCTTTTCTTACATTACAGGTTATTGAGGGTTGAGCGCCCAATATAACCTTTACACGGCAGTCGGAAAATTCTTCTGCAAGCGCTGTAACTGCTGCAGGAATTATTGTTTCGGGCGTCAGCGTAATCTTCCCGTCGCGCTCAGCAATCTTAATAAATCCTGCGTTAGCTGCAGCTGCCCGTATAAGAGCAATTCTGCAAAGATTCAGCGCAGGAGCTGACGGCTCGCCGAACCTGTCGCATATCTCATCGATCATATCGTCATAGTCATCTTCGCATGTAATTCGTGCGATTTTTTTATACATTTCCATTCTCTGAGGAGACGACGGAATATAGTTCTTTGAAAGATATGCGTCAGCCTGTATATCAACGGTACACTCGGGTTTCTTCTCGATTTTTTCGCCCTTTTCTTCTATAACAGCTTCATTTAAAAGCTTCATGTACAGATCATATCCTACAGCCTCCATATGTCCGTGCTGTTCTGCTCCGAGAAGATTTCCCGCTCCTCTTATTTCTAAATCTCTGAGTGCTATTTTAAATCCTGCTCCGAACTCGGCATACTCTTTGATTGCAGTAAGACGTTTTTCTGCAATTTCAGTAATGTTTTTATTTTTTCTGTATGTAAAATAAGCATAAGCGCGTCTGCCTGAGCGTCCGACTCGTCCTCTTATCTGATGAAGCTGGGAAAGTCCGTACATATCAGCGTTTTCAATAATCAGGGTATTCGCATTCGGAATATCTACACCCGTTTCAATAATCGTTGTACACACGAGAATGTCTATTTCTCCGCGAATCAGCGCTTCCCATATTTCTTCGAGTTCTTCCCTCTCCATTTTACCGTGAGCTACCGCTATTCTGGCATCGGGAATTGCCTTGCTTATTCTGCCTGCAACATTATAGATTCCCTCAACTCTGTTGTACATATAAAAGACCTGTCCCGAACGGCGGAGCTCACGGCGTATAGCTTCGTATATGATCATATCGTCATATTCAAGCACATACGTTTGTACCGGAGCGCGCTCTCCGGGCGCTTCCTCAAGCAAGCTCATATCGACTATACCGCCCATTGCCATATTAAGTGTTCTCGGAATCGGCGTTGCGGTAAGTGTGAGAACATCAGCGCCCGTTGCGATTTTCTTCAGCTTTTCTTTTTGAGCAACTCCGAAACGCTGTTCTTCATCGATTATAACAAGTCCTAAATCGTAAAATTCAACATCAGATGATATGATTCTGTGAGTACCGATAATAATATCGGTTTCACCGCGTTTCAGTCTGCGCAGTGCGGATTTCTGCTCAGAGGGCGAACGAAATCTCGACACCATATCAACATTTATGGGAAACTGTCTCATGCGGCTCTTGAAATTTTTAAAATGCTGATATGCAAGAATCGTAGTCGGAACAAGGATCGCTACCTGATGTCCGCTCATAGCAGCTTTAAATGCGGCGCGCATTGCAACTTCGGTTTTACCGTATCCTACATCGCCGCATACAAGTCTGTCCATAGGATAAGCAGCTTCCATATCGCGCCTCACATCATCAATAGCAATAAGCTGACCGTCAGTTTCTTCATACTCAAATGATGCGGCAAATTCCCGACACATATCATCATCCGGAGCAAAAGCGATTCCCTTTGCTCTCTTTCTTGCAGCATACAGCTCAATCAGCTCATGAGCCATCTCGCGCGTTGCGGCTTTAGCCTTGCTTTTTGCACGGTTCCAGTCAGCGCCGCCCATTTTAGACAGCTTAACCCCTGTTCCGTCCGAGCCTGCACCGATATATTTTGAGACAAGATCAAGCTGATCTACAGGTAAAAACAGCTGATCTGTTCCGGCATATTTTATTGTAACATAATCGCGTGATACGCCTGCAACGGTCAAATTACTGAGACCGAGGTACTGACCTACGCCGTATGAAGCATGTACAACAAGATCTCCTACTTCAAGATCGGCATACGACATTATTGCTTCTGATGATTTTTTCTTTTTTCTTTTAAGTATCTTAGGCGCGCGCTTACCGCCTATATCGGAAGAATAGTCAAGAAGTGCAAATCTGACTCTTGACAGTTCAAAACCGCCCTTCAGCGGCGCACATAAAGTTACAACCGCCCCTGCAGGTATATTTGAAACTTCTTCTATGGCAGCGGCAGCGCTCATGCCTGACTCAACAAGCTTCTCAGTCAAGGCTGATCTTTCTGATTCAGAAGCACAGCAAACAGCAACCTTCCAGCCTTGGCTGACATATGATCTGATATCTTCCTCCAAAACTTCGCGGCGGCCGCCGTAGGGAGATATATGCCGCGATGCTAAGTCAAATTCAGCGCCCGCCGAAAGTCCTTCATAAGAGCGAGATATAGTATCGGTAAGCACTGTTGAAGTGTCTGTAAATTTATAGATCACATCGTTCCACTCTTTTGAATATCCGTTTGATTTTGTAAGTCTCGGATTTAGTTCAAAATGCTCGATCATATCTGTCAGACTTTGTTCAAGAAGAGTATACGAAGCGTTTGCTCTTGCCTCAAGATCATTCGGATTTATCAAAACAATAACACCGTCAAACATTTCAATCAGGGATTTCCCGTTGGGATAAATAATCGGAAGATATTTATCGGCAAAATTCAGTTCGGTTTTGTTTCTGATATCGGAAAGTTCCGCTTCAAGAAGTTTTTTTGAGCGGTCGTTTTCGATGACATTTCCGCTTTTTTGAATCTTCCCCAAAACAGGCTGTATTGCGTTCTCGATTTGTTCTCTTATCTCATCCGTTATTAAAAGCTCGCGTGCCGGAGGAATAATTATCTCATGCTCGCACATCTCGGAAAAACGCTGAGATTCAGGATCGAATGTTCCGATTCTGTCTACTTCATCTCCGAAAAGCTCAATTCTGTAAGCATTTCCTGTCGGAACAAATATATCTATTATTCCGCCGCGTCTTGCAAATTGTCCCGAACCTTCGACTATCTCCACCTTTTTGTAACCGAAATCAAGGAGAGAGACCGATAGCTCATCAAGGTCTATTGCAGAAGAGATGTCAAGGACAATAGTCTTCTCTTTTACGATCTCGCACGGAAGAGTTACCTGAAGAGCCGCCGATATTCCTGAACAAACGGCAAAAGCATCGTTTTGAGAATAACCTGCGAGACTTGATATCACGGAGAGCCTCTCATTTTCAAATTCATGAGAGGCAGCCATATTATTAAAATTAAAATCGCGCGCTGAATATTTCATTGCGGGAATACCGTATGACATCAAAAATTCAGCTTCGGAAGCCGCCTCTTTATCGTCGGGGAAAAGAAACAGAATATTCTTTCCATGCGATATAATATCTTCGGCAAGAGCTGCATGAAAATAACTGTCGGCGCTCTCTGATATGCCGCTGACAAGATGCGGCTTTTTGGACAGTCCTTTTCCCGACGCTTTCAGACTGTTAAGAAGTTCACTGTATTCTCTGTCGCTCCTGATCTGCGACATGATAAGATTATTGTTCAAGACGACCTCCGATAATTATTTTTTTGCGCGTCCGTTGAATTTCCCCATAGCTTCATCAGATTTATCGCTGATGATCAAGGAAATTGCGTCATATATATCGTCAAACCTTGACATGATCTCTCGAATATCATCCTCGCTCATCCTACCGAGAACCCACGCTGCCAGGTCATAATCACGCGAAGGTTTTTCTCCGACTCCTATCCTGATTCTCTTAAACTCATCGGTTGAAAGGATGTTGATTATGTTTGACAGTCCGTTATGTCCGCCTGCGCTTCCCGATTTTCTGATTCTGATAAATCCGGGAGACTGACAGATATCGTCGGATAAAATTATAATATTCTCTGCAGGAATTTTATAGAACGCCGCCGCTGCCTGTACAGCCTCCCCGGAGAGATTCATAAACGTCTGCGGCTTCATCAGGAGCACGTTTTTTTCACCTATTTTACCAACAGCGGTAAGAGATTTGAATTTTGAGTTTGTAATCTTTACTCCGATTCTTTCGGCAATGCTGTCTATTGCCATAAAACCCGCATTATGTCTTGTATATTCATATTTTTCACCGGGATTTCCAAGTCCCGCTAAAATGTAATCGGGTTTGCCTGCCGTATTATTGTCCTTACTTATTTTTTTGAACAGTTCAAAAATGTCCGCCATATTGGTTCCTTTCATTTTAACGGTACTGTGAATACCTGAACACAGAGAAAAGTCCGCTCCAAAGACCGGACGCCGTAATATTAAATGATATGAAAGCGCCGCTGATATCAATGTGACACCGACGCTCATTGATAAGATATTTAAATTCACTGCTTACGTAAACGTCAGACACAGCGAACTTTAACTATAAATATATGATACAATATCAAAATAAAAAAATCAAGAGCACATCTGAAAAAACATGAATTATTCAGCATACAAGAACGGTAAAAATCCGATTTTATATTGCTTTTCCGACAGATTTATGATACTATATTACATATAGAATCATTTTATGACATATATCTGTCCGCAGGCAGGATAATGAGGGAGACGCATATGAGCACTGAAAAAAAAGCTTTTCGTACCTCTATGGGCGGTTTTAACAAAGACGACGTAAATATGTATATTCTTCGGCAAAGCCGTGAGTTTAAGGAAAAAGAAGAAAACTATAAAAAAGAAATTGAAAAACTCTCTTGTCAGATTGAAGTAATGAATATAGACTTCGATGAAATCGAAACACTTCGAGAAAAGCTTTCAAAAATCACATCTGATACTGATGAATATGAAAAGAAAATATCGGAGTATAAGTTCAGAATAGAGGAACTTGAAAAAGCTCTTGCTGAGAAAAGTGCTGAAGCTTCTAAAGACGATAAAGCGCCCGATTTCAATAAAATCCGCATGTACGATCAGTTAAGCTCCCAAATAGGTGAGATAATAATAGGAGCTAACAAGAATGCCGATGATGTAATAAAAAAAGCTGAAACAGCTGCCAAAAAGCTTCTTGAGGAAAGCGAAAAAAATGCCATTGAGGCTAAAGCAAGGCTTCAGGTTGCATTTGACAGCATTATCTCAGGGCTCAGAAAAGATATTGAAGCTGAAACAGATTCTTGTATCAAAGAATTTCGCAGCTATACTCAATCTATAAATTCAGGTTCGCAAAATATGATCGCAGAAATTGAAAAGCGATACTCGGAAATGTCAGATAAGATTACTTCATACAGCGACGCTCTTGAAGACAGTGTAAAATCACGTGTAAGCACACTGATTCCCGAAGCCGATACGGAAAATAAATCGGAGTAAACTACAGTACTTATGATAAACGAACTATTTACCAATGATATTTCCAATATAGGAAACCTAAAGGCAGGCGACCTTATTTACCTTACCGGAACTGTCTATACAGCCCGCGATGCGGCTCATAAAAAAATATTTGATCTGCTTGACAGAGGAGAAAAAACTCCGTTTGAAATTAGAGGCTCATTTATTTACTTTGCAGGTCCTACCCCGGGAAAAGGAACACTTGCCGTCGGTGCCTGCGGTCCCACAACATCTTCAAGAATGGATCCTTATACTCCGCGTCTTATGAGACTCGGACTTGCTGCCACTATCGGAAAGGGTGCACGTTCTCCGGAGGTTGTAAAATCAATAACGGAAACGGGCGGCGTATATCTGTGCGCCATCGGAGGAGCCGGCGCTCTTGCATCGGAAGCAATAAAAAGCATGGAAGTTATCGCTTTTGATGAACTTGGATGCGAATCCGTAAAGAAGCTGACCGTTGAAAAATTCCCGCTGTATGTCGGTATAGATTCAAACGGAAATACTATCTTTAAGGCATAATAATTTATCTGAATGAATAAATCACCTTCAACTATCGGAAACAAAATTAAAGAGATACGATTAAAAAAGAACTTAACTCAGGACGAGCTTTGCGGAACTGAAATTACGAGGAATAATCTCAGCTTAATTGAAAGAGGAAAATCACTTCCCTCTTTAAAAACGTTATGTTATCTTGCTGACAGACTTGACGTTCCTTGCGGATATTTTTTCTCCGACAGCGAAGCCGAAGAGGTTAAGTTTATAAATTTTTTTGCTTCGGACGATCTTAAATGTGCGTATAAATCACATAACTACAAAAAGTGTATAGAGATTGCAGACTCTGTTCCGAGTTCACTGCAAAATGATGAAACAGCTATGCTCTCTGCCCTGTCTCACTTTTACGAAGGAATTATCTCAGCGGAAGCGCTTGACAGTGAAGGAGCAAAAAAACATATGCGCTGTGCTGTTTCTTCAGCTCTTCATACAAGTTATCTCGGCGATGATTTTTTTAACGCTGCTTCTTATTATGAATTGCTGTTTTCATCGCTTCTTCAAACTGATATCCCTATGCGGCTTTACGACTTTCATGAAAGCAGCAGCTATGTTCCGATAGAGCTTATTATGTATTTTAAAATGCTTTCAGAAAAAAAGTCTGCCGAACATTTAGGGGGGTATCTAACAAATCCTTATCATATACAGCATTTTAACGCAAGAGAAGCCTCTGCAAAAAATAATTATCAGTCTGAATATAAGCTTCTGCTGTCTCTCGCCGAAGATAAAGCACTTCCTTATTATATGAGATATAATGTATGGAATGATCTTGAAATCTGCTCCAACATTATCGGAGAATTTAAAACAGCATATTTGGCTGCAACATTCAAATTAAAAGCCGGCAGAAATGAACTCTAAAGAAAGTTATAAGGACACATTCTGAAAATTCCGAATGTGTCCTTATCTTTCCGTAAGCCTGTAACCGTAATTTCTTTTACCTTCAATAAGCCGCTTAACTGCACATTGTTCTGATTTTCTGTTAATTGAAGCTATATGCACAGGTACTGATCTCGAATTGTCAGGTGCATTAAAACAAAAATGCGCTATTTCATCGGATGAAGCAAATTTTTTGCCGATAAACGAAAGATATTTAACTATAATTCGCTCAGTTTCGGTTAAAATCATTGATTTACCGCAGTACTTTACTCTGCCGTGCATGTCGCAGTATCTTCCGCATGTAATAGAATCGGGATAAAATCCGTATTTTACGAACAACACGTCATAAACACGGTCAACAACCCGAAGCAGCTCTGCCGCAAAAGACGATTCACTCTCTCCAAGACCGGTGTCGGTATATATTATCCTCTCAGGATCAAAGTTTTCGGGATCAAGTCTGATTGATGTTAAATTTATAAGTGCCAAATAATCTTTAATATCTGAAATATAAGAATATTCTAAACATGAAGCAGGTATTCCGTGACTCAACAATACACTTCTGTAAGCATACGCTTTATCTTGATACCCCGCATCGGTCAATATTATTATCATAAATTTGAATCCTTTTTTAATAACACAAAGAAGCTCCACCGAACAGTGAAGCTTCTTTTATCATGTCAATTTCTGTCAGACAGTGTGTACCTTGTTTTCAGCATCGGCATGCTCAGCATCAACACCGTACTTCTTTGCCTTGCGGTATTCAAAGAACTTGGTTGCTACAGGCCCGAAGAGTGCATAAGAAAGTACATCCTCTTCCTGCTCCATGTACTGTGCAATTTCTCCGCGGAGCTTATCAAGCTCGGGAGCAAGGGCATCTGCCGGACGACCGAGTATCGGTTCTTCATCCCCGATGATCTGACGGCGGAACTCAGGAGAAATCTCAACGGGAGTCTTACCGTACTCACCGCGGACAAGTCCCTTGAATTCTTTTGAAACCATCTTATAGCGCTCGCCGGTAATTACATTAAGAACAGCCTGTGTTCCGACTATCTGAGAAGTGGGAGTTACAAGAGGAGCATAACCTGCATCCTTACGTACACGCGGTACTTCTGCAAGAACTTCATCAAACTTATCACTCTTACCCTGTTGTTTCAGCTGAGATACAAGGTTGGAGAGCATTCCTCCGGGAACCTGATATGTGAGTCCCTTAACATCAACTTTAAGAACCTTGGGATCAAGAAGTCCTGATTCCATATACTTTTCTCTGAGAGGTGTGAAGTACGCTGCAACATTGTTCAGGGCTTCCATATTAAGACCTGTGTCATACTCTGTTCCTGCAAGAGTTGCAACGATCGCCTCTGTCGGCGGCTGAGATGTTCCCATAGCCATTGGAGAGATTGCAGTATCTACAACATCAACTCCTGCCTCTACTGCCTTAAGGACAGTCATTGAAGCAAGACCGGTTGTATAGTGGGTATGAAGTTGAATCGGTATCTTTACAGTGTCTTTCAGCATACGAACAAGATCATATGCCGCATAAGGAGTAAGAAGACCTGACATATCTTTAATGCAGATAGAATCCGCGCCCATCGACTCAAGCTCTTTAGCATAATTTGCAAAGGCTTCATTTGAGTGAACGGGACTGATCGTATAGCTGATAGCAGCTTGAACATGACCGCCTTCACGCTTTGTAGCCTCAATCGCACAGCGAAGATTTCGAGCGTCGTTAAGCGCATCGAATATTCTGAGAATATCAACGCCGTTTGCAATAGATTTTTGCACGAAATACGATACAACGTCATCAGCATAGTGACGGTATCCAAGAATATTTTGACCCCTGAAAAGCATTTGAAGCTTTGTATTTTTTACCTCAGAGCGTATCTTGCGGAGTCTTTCCCATGGATCTTCATTGAGAAATCTGAGACATGAGTCAAAGGTTGCGCCGCCCCATGCTTCAAGAGAATGATATCCGACCTTATCCATTTCAGACAGGATCGGGAGCATCTCATCAGTCGTCATTCTTGTAGCAATCAGTGATTGATGAGAGTCTCTGAGTACTGTTTCTGTTATTTTTACTTTTGACATAAAACAAACTGTAAAGGCAAATGTTCTCAAATTTACGTATCGTACGTACCACTTGCCGATATAATTATAAATTAAGTATTTCCCATGCACAGCCTAAAACGAGCGGAAGACTGTTTCCGTCCAATGTAAAATACTGTTGCTAAAAAGCTATGCGATGGAATATGAGCTTATTTTATTTAAAGAGAGTAAGGAATACTCCGGCTGCAACAGCAGAGCCGATAACGCCTGCAACATTCGGACCCATTGCGTGCATAAGCAGAAAGTTTGAAGGATTCTCTTTCTGACCGACTATCTGAGATACACGCGCCGCCATAGGAACAGCGGAAACTCCCGCAGAACCGATAAGAGGATTAATCTTCCCTTTGGTAAGAATGTACATCAGCTTACCTGCAAGAAGACCTCCGATAGTTGACAGCATAAATGCAATAAGACCCAAAACTATGATGTAAAGCGTTGTCGGAGAAAGGAAATTTTCAGCGTTAGCAGTAGCTCCTACAGAAACTCCCAGGAATATCGTTACAATGTTGATAAGCTCGTTCTGAGCAGTTTTTGAAAGTCGGTCGGTAACACCTGAAACATTGAGAAGGTTACCAAACATTAAGAATCCGACAAGAGGAGCTGCGTCGGGAACTATCATAACGACAATAAGGGTAACAATTGCGGGAAAAGCTACCTTTTCGACAGTAGAAACGGGTCTGAGAGTCGTCATAACTACAGAGCGTTCTTTCTTTGTAGTAAACAGTTTCATCAATGGCGGCTGAATCATTGGAATCAAAGCCATATAGCTGTACGCCGCAATTGCAATCGCTCCGAGCAAAGTCGGTGCAAGAATCTTAGTTACAAGAATAGCTGTAGGACCGTCCGCGCCTCCGATAATTCCGATAGCGGCTGCAGCATTTTCTTTGAACCCTATCATGATTGCTCCGAAATATGCAGCGAAAACTCCAAATTGAGCAGACGCGCCGAGAAAGAGCGATTTAGGATTAGCGATAAGCGGTGAAAAATCAGTCATCGCTCCTACACCGAGAAATATCAACGAGGGATAGATACCGAGCTTAACACCGAGATATAAGAAGTCTATCAGCGAACCTTCAGATATTATTTGCTGAATATCAATATGATCTCCGAGGAAAAACTTCTCCATATGGAAAAGATCAGCACCCGGAAGATTAGCAAGAAGCATACCGAAGGCTATAGGTAGCAGAAGCAGGGGTTCAAATCCCTTGACTACTGCAAGGTAGAAGAGCACGCCGACGATCGCGTACATGATCAGTGTTTTCACTAACAATGCAGGATCGCCTATCAATTGAGCAATGCCCGTTGAATTGAAAAAGTTTGAAATATATTCCAATTTGCTGCACTCCAGTCTGATAATATCAAAGTTGCATTACGCAACTGTTACAATAGTATCGCCTGTAGCAACGCTTGCGCCCTGAGGAGCGGCAATTGCAGTAACAGTGCCTGCAACAGGTGAGAAAATTTCATTTTCCATTTTCATAGCTTCAAGTACGCAAACAAGAGAATCCTTTTCGATCTTATCGCCCACTTTTACATTCATACGCAAAATAGTACCGGGCATCGGAGCTTTAACAGGTTCTCCGTTGCCTGCTGCGGGTGCGGGCGCTGCCTTTACGGGAGCTGGTGCTGCAGAAACTGCGGGAGCTGCTACCGGCGCAGGAGTTGAAGAAACGATTGATCCGCCTGTTTCTTCTACGGAAACCTCATAAGTTACGCCGTTTACGGTTACATTATAGTTTTTCATTATTATAAAACCTTTCTATGTATTGCTGAAAAAATTTTTATTATCAAAGAGATGAGTTCCACGGCTTACCCGAAGATTTTCTCTTAAAAGAAACAACTCTGAACGGTAAAACTTCTCCGTCATCTGAGGTACTTTCCAAATATGCCGAGATTGCCGCAGTAATGACAGCGACTGTAACACCATCATCCGTTTCGGGTACAACTTCAGCGGCAGGAATATTTTCTGCCGCCTCTTCCTCTTCTGAGTTAATTTCCTGTATCTTTGCTGTCGCAGAGGCTTCGGCTTTCTTTTTCTTTATATTCGGCAAACCATATACAAAAAATCCGAAAATTGTAAGGCTGAGCCAAATAATAAATATGACTCCGAATACGGTAAGCATTCCGGTGAGAACCATCATACCGCCGTTTGACAGCTTTTCCGTGAATGAAAATCCGTTGTTCATAACGGAATTCATATCAACAGCCGCTATTGTTCTTATCATGTTCATCACGCAAATCCTTTCTTGTTAAATTAAAGGGGCATTACGAGATGTCGTTTAACGGAAGATTCAGAGCTTTTTGAAGAAAGCATCATAACAGCAGCGCCTATTCTCTGTCTCAGCTCGCTGTTTTCTATGATATCATCAATTTCTCCGCTTGAAGCTGCCTCAACGGGTGTTGCCACGCTGTTATTCCAAAGATTTTCAAGATCCTCTCTTGTAGTACTTCCGTCAATCTTATCATTCCAAAGAAATGCTACGGCTGAAGATGCGTTCATCGATGCGATTTTTGCACTGTCAAGCGAAAGCACAATATCTGCACCGAGAGATTTAGAACCCATAACAGTAAATACTGATCCGTAAGCTTCGCCTGCTATAACAGTGATAAGAGGTGTGCTTGCAGCAGCATATGCAGATGCAAGCTTTGCAAGCTCTGATGAATACGGTGAGAACTCAGAAGATAAAGCTTTGTCTAGTCCGATTGAATCAACAATTGTGAGAATCGGAATATTGAAGCTGTCGAGAAGCGAAACCATTCTTGAAGCCTTTCTTGCAGCTTTAGCTGTAAGAACACCGCCGTTTACCGCATAATTTGTTGCTATAATGCCTACAGAAGAGCCGCCCAACGATACAAATCCCGTTACTGCTTCTTCAGCATAGCCTGCATAAACTTCAACAAATTTTCCGTCGTCAGCAAATGAAGCGATAAGCTTCTTCATATCCTTGCCTGTCTCGTAGTCAGCAAGTGATATTTCTCTGTTTATTCTGTCGGAGGAAATTTCAGAGGGCGCGCCTTCTGCGTTATTTGAAGGCAGATATGCAAGCAGCTCCTTAGCCGCTGCAATTGCCGCAGCGTCGTCCTCAACTGTTACGGCGGAAATGCCGCACTCAGCCATCTTATCTTCAGAACCTGCTCCGTCTGCTATGAAAGGAGCATTAACACTGACCGAACCCTTCTTAGATGTTATTACAAAATCAAACATTCCGCAAATAACAGCTGAAGCGCCTGAAGTATAACCGGAAGCTATCGCTATCTGAGGAATAACACCCGAAGCCGCGTTTACCGCTTTCATGACTCTTCCGTAACCTGCAAGTGCGCGGACTCCCTCAGATATAAGAGCTCCGGCAGAATCAAAAATGCCAATAACAGGTGCACCGTTTCGGAGAGCAAGTTTATAAAGCTCACAGATTTTCTTTGCATGAGCTTCGCTTACAGCTCCCGATGTTCTCGAAATGTCCTGTGAAAAAGCGTAAACAAGCTGTCCGTTTACTGCTCCCCAACCGCAAATTACGCTCTCGAAACCGTCCTTATCTTCAGTTTCCGAACATTTTCTTACATATGTTCCGATTTCGGAAAAAGTACCACGGTCAAAAAGCGCCTCAAGGCGTGCTCTGGCGCCGTCAAGAGAACTTCCTTCACTGTCCTTCATGACAAGAAGATCTCTGAGCGCGGAAGCTGTCTTGACACCGACGTTTTTGAGGTGTTCAGTTACAGCTTCAATGTTAAATTTCTCCATTAGTGTCCTCCGATATATTTTAAATAGTATGGTTAATTATAATAAGGCGGAATTTTGAGATACAACGCTCAAGTATGATTTAAATGCGCAAAACCCCAAACCAACCCATTATAATAATGATACATCATTTTAAGGAAAATTTCAAGAGAGCAAGCAATTGTTTACATTTTTTTCATTTTTGAAATTTCCTTTTATGATGGAAGAAAATCCGTGCTGAAATTGTATAAATTACGGAATTATACTTTCCGAATTATGCTTACAACAAATATGTAGCTTTATACAGAAAAAAACACGCCCGTGAGCCTGTCAAACTCGAAAGCGTGTTTTTTATTAACATAATTTAAATGAGGTCATCTTCCTCGGGAAGTTCAACTTTTCCCGCCATAACATTTTCACGGAATTCTGCAAGCTTACGTGCACGCTCCTGTGCTTTCTTTTCAAGCTCTGCGCTTCTGACAGATATAGCTCTGTTGATATTCTCAACAGCCTTATCGGAATCTGCACCGTAATCGATGCACATGCTGAGGGCATCTTCACCGTCTTTCTTTATAAGCTTAAAGACATAATATGTAACAGGCTCGCCCTTTTGCGGAGCAAATTTTTTCTCAAGAATTTCAGCACGTTCAAGCTCATTATATTTATATGAAGAGTATGTTGTTTCATCTATTTCTTCATCAATAAGTGAGATTCTCTTGCCGTATATATATACCTTTTCGCCTGTAAAGATCAGGTTATTCGCTGCAAAATAATTTGTTCTCGGGGTGCCGTCCTGACCTTTTTTATAATAAATTTCTTTCTCTTTCGGTTCAAAGTCATATCCAGTAAGATCAATGGGCTTGAGCATCTTAAGAAAATTTTTCTCATATACGTCAAACTTTTTCATCGAGCTTTCTCTGAGATTTTTTGTTCTCTCTCTCGCCTGATACTCAATGTCCGTATCATTTGATTTTCCGCCTGATGAAAAAACCACTATTCCAAGTCCTACGATAACGCCGACAATACCTAACATTCTTGTTGCGCTGAAAAACGCAAGCATGAGCATAACGGCAGTTACTGCCCACCCGATTATTGAAACTACAGAAACGGGAGGTGCAATGTAATACTTTAAATTACGTTTTGTTTCCATATGTGTTACTTTACTCCTGAATTAAAATAAAATTATTTACGCTCCAAGTGGATTTATTATATACAATAATACCACACATTATGAGAATTGTCAAGAAAAATATCGCAAACAGCTCATTTGTTAATGTATAATTATACTGCTGCTGAATTATACCTATGCTTCGACTTCAATATAAGGCGGATATTCGGGAATATCCGTTTTAGTATACTCAAGGACTACGTTTGCACCGTCGTCTGACTCATGTATTTCTTCAAAGCCTGCAAGCTTATATGTAACATACATTATTCTGTTATATTCTGTTTCAAGATATTCGGCCCTCAGACTCTTCCCTGCCGCTGCAGCAAGTTTTATCGCATGGTTAAGAAGAGTTCCGCCTACTCCGCGCGTCATTACTCTGCATGAAACGATGAGCAGCTTTAATAGATACGCGTCCCCAATATCCTCCATAAGCAAAAGTCCGACTTTTCCGCTGTCACCGTATTTATCTGTGAGTCCTGCAATCAAAAACACATGCGACGGAGAATTTATAAATGAAGTAAGCTCTTCATACGAATAAGTATATCCTGTTGAATTGAGCTGATGTGTTCTTACAGTCAGTTCTTCTGCTCGTCTTAGGCTGCTTTCATCAACTGCCGTTATTTGCAGCTTCATTCCGAGCGTCTTCATAAACGCTTCATCAGATCCGGCGAATTCATTTTTTGCGGAATCACGCTTCATATCGGAGATATACATATTACGTCTGTTCGCCGAATCCTCGGTAATAAACTTGACCTGCATTTCGGGAAGATCTGCGAGCTTAGATGCAAAAGAGGCATCATATACAGTTATATCGGGATGTGCAAAGTTTACTTCATCTCTTTGTAGCTCGCTGTCATCAATGAATGCCATATTGCACATTTTCAGGTTAAGAGACTCTGCTATTTTTGCGACTGACACAGATTTTGCTCTCCAGGAAATCTGCGGACAGAGAAAAAGCTTCGGAAGTTCGGGATCTATCTTTTTCAGCGCCCTCATCGCTGCATAATAATCGTTTTTAGATGCAATAGACAATAGTATTCCACGGCTGTCCAGCAATTTCAGAGTTTCATATACTCCGTCTCTGAGCCGTTCTCCTCCGCCTTCCGTAAGTGTTCCGTCCCACAGCGTATCGTCAAGATCCCATATGACACACTTTATTCTTTTGCTTACAGCTCTTTTAATCTCAATATTCTCCATATCAACCGTCTCTCAAAAATTATTTTATAAGCCGCTCAACAAGAGCCGACATATTATTTATAGTACTGAAATTTTCATTCGTGATATCGCGTCTCTTGATTTTTATTTTAAATTCCTTTTCAAGATACATCACGATCTCAAGCGCAAAAAGTGAATTAACATATCCGCTCTTTAAAAGGTCGGTATCATACTTCAAGTTCTCATCATATTTATTTTTTTGAACAAAAAACTGTACTATTCTTTCCTGTGTATCCATAATTCTATATCCTTTCAAATTTTGCATAAATTAATGCCGGTAAAATTACTTATTATCCGAAAGTGATGTAATCGTGCTTACAAGATTTTCTCCCGTTACATCTTCTGAAACGCTGATTCTCTTCAGCAAATATAAGCTCTGTTCTACACCTTTGATTATCTCATTAGTTCCGTAATCTGTAGTGACTGAAACTCTAATGCCGAGAGAATGGATGACTTCCTCAGACAAACTGCTGTAAAATCCGTACGGATAAGTATACACAACCGTGTCTTTTCCTGTAGCGCTCTTTATTCTGTTGTTTGCTGATTGAAGATCGTCCGTCAATGCTTTTATAAATTCTTCTTCACTTTCGTTTTCAAGCATCACTGCTCCCATTCTGCATCCTTCACCGTCATATTTTTCGACTTGGTGCATATCGTATGTATGCGTTTCAATGTCTATAATACCTTTTTTACCAAGCTCGGCAACGCGAGGATCGTCAAGCGAAAAATGAGGTGTAATTCCACTTCCCGTATCCTTGTATGTCGTACAGCCTTCAGTGACACCGACAATGGCTATTGTTGCACACATGCCGTACTTCTCAAGAATAGGAGCGGCCAGAGAAATATTACTTTCATATCCGTCATCAAATGTGATAACGATAGGTTTATCGGGAAGAGGCTCACCGGAATCCACAAAAGACATGAGACGTTCATACGATACAGCAGTATAACCCGCATCGCTTAAAGCTTTTATCTGTTCTTCAAATTTCGCAATGCTGACGGAAACTCCCTCTGACGGTTTGGGCGTTATATGATGATACATCAGTATCGGTACATTTGCACTCTCTTTTTCGATTTCTGCATTTGCCTTATTCAGTGCTGAATCAGCATGCTCCGATACATTTTCTGCTGTAGTCAGGTGACCGAAATTTCCCGGGAAATATGTTTCGCTGTCATTAAAAATATAGGCAAGCGCCATTTTTCCGACGCAGTTTCTGAAATGATAACCGTCATAAAAGTACCTTATATCTTCCGATACAGTATTATATCCCCAAAAATCGTAATAATCGGTAACCTCGGCAAGAGAAATCATGAGTTTTTTCATGTCTTCCTCAGAATAGCATTTTTGCTCAGCCGAGTACATAGGAGAAGCGATCAAAGTAAAGCTTACACCGTGTTTATCGCACATTTCTTTAATTCTTGCAACAGATTCAGTGCATTCATCTATGTATTCAAGACGTCTTGCATGTGTAATTTCAAACTGAGAGGATTCGTATTTTAAATAATCGTCAATGCTGCCGATCGGTATGCTGTCACGAACTATTTTATTATAAGCGCCGCTTTCCGAATTAAAGACAGTATCGGAGTTAGGAAGAAAACCTCGATTTTTGTATGCTTTAAGTTTGTTGAAAGAATATGACGGATGCAGAAAGGCGTATTTGGCATAAAACGGAACAGAAAAAGAACCGTCAAACTTGCAATGAAGGTTATCTTTAAGAGAATCTTCCTCTACATCGTATGTATAAGCCGCCTCCGGACTCATGGCTACAACAATATTTTTCGGTGAATAATTTTCAATAATATATTTTGCAATTTTTTCTTCATCAGCCATATCCCCGCCGTATGCAAACGCATTGAAAAATGACGCATCAAAATATTTATTAAGATATTCCACAGGGTATGATGAAGTTTTCGAGCAGCCTATAATATATGAATCGTATTTATCATGATTTTTTTCCAGATAAGCGAGTTTCGCTACTCTCGGATTCATCGTCATATCATATTCATAAAAATCAAGCAGGCGGTCGCCGAACACACCGAAAGGATCAACGGCTATATTAATTCCGGCATACAAAGCCGAAAGAAGCAGCGACAATGCGGAAAATAAAGCTATCCACTTTTTTGCTTTCATAAATATCTCCCTTCCGCCGCTCTGAGGCGGCAAAAAAGCTGTAAAATTCTCTTTCTTCGGAAACAAAAATAAGTCAGATTGCATTTTTTGCTTCACATATAGGCAAAACAGTATAAAATACACGTATACTTTCTATTTTGTCTGTATCGTATATTTCACTCTGAAAATCTCCGAATACAGTTTAAAAATATATTTTAAAAGTTAAAATAAAGGAATGTCGAAACTCTGCCCATAAAGGCAAGGCTCATGACAAAGAGCACCGCTGCAAGGACTGCATGCCTTGCTCCCAGCTTACCGTTCTCGCTTATTCGGTTTGAATTAGGCAGGCAAAAACAGATCAGTGCTCCTGCCGCAATCAGAAATGCAACAACGGTATTATCCGAAACAAAAGTCAAAAACGAAGAAGCAATATCGCTGACTCCGCCGGTAAGTGAAAAAAGCTTTTTATATATGTTCACAGCAGCCGAAACAGACGGGCTGTCAAACATAACTCTGACAAGAGCCGATCCTATGAAAGTTGCCGGATATGCGATAACAGACGGCAGCCGCAGTCGGTACAGCATCATTATGTTGGCAGCGCATACCAAAATTCCGTTTATGAGTCCCCAAAGTATGAAATTCCAACCCGCTCCATGCCATATTCCCGATACAAAGAATGTTGCAAGAGTTGCAAATATAAGTTTCGGAATTCTATCACCGAAGTGAAAGAGATTAGCAAACACAGTATTGTTGAAAAAACCTGATATCGTCATGTTCCATCTTCTCCAGAAATCAGCAAAATTGCGTGCTTTATACGGAGAGTCAAAATTTATCGGAAGCTTTATGCCGAACATGTAACCGAGTCCTCTCGCCATGTCGATATATCCCGAAAAATCAAAATAATATGCAAATGTAAATGCCAAAACTCCTCCCCATGCCGCAACAGTCGAGTATGACGTAACATCGCCCGAATAAAAATCCGCAGCGTATTTGATAAGAGGATTTGCCACAACGGTCTTTTTCGCGCATCCGATAGAAAACAGAAGTATTCCCCGTTTAATGTCTTCCGAATCAAGTGATATTATGCTTCTGTCTTCAAGTTGCGGAATAAGGTCACCGTGCATTACAACCGGACCGACTATAAGCTGAGGAAAAAATGAAACAAACAGCGAGTAATCAAGAAAGCTTGCTTTCTCAACTTCTCCTTTATAATAATCTATCGTATATGCAAGTATCTGAAATGTAAAAAACGAAATTCCGATAGGCAGGATAAGATCAAGCAAAGTAAGATCAATACCGGGAATCCGGTTTAAATTTGCAAATATAAAATTAGTATACTTAAAATAAACAAGAAGACCGATATTCCAAAGCACCGCTACCGACAATAAAACACGTTTGACAGTTTTAGTTTTTGAAATATTCATCAAACTCACAACAGCGTAGTTGAGAGCGATTGAAAAGCAGAACATCAATATGTAATCAGACTGTCCCTTACCGTAAAACACAAGCGATGCCGCAAGAAGCCAAAGTTTTACCGGAAGAGCTTTTTTTGTAAGCCTTAATAAATAAAATCCTGCAAGAACTATTGGTAAAAACAGAAATATAAACGAGTATGAAGAAAAAACCATATCAATCCTTGAAATCTTACATGAATTTGTCTTATTGACATTGCACTTATATATTTTATCATAAAAACGCGCAAAAATCTTGCAATATACAAAATTTTTGCGCATTTTTTATTCTACATTTTTTGTATTGGCTCAATTCAGCTGCTTCCGAGCAGTTCAGAAACTGTAACAAGTGAAAATCCCATGTTTTTAAGTTCAGGTATAATACGCCTGAGCGCTTCGGGAGTCGGGGAGGATCCGACAATTCCATCGTGAAACAAAATTATATCACCGCTTTTAATACTTTTAGTTACATTATCATATATTTTGTCTGACGGTGTATGCGCCCAATCTCTTGTATCTACAGTCCATAAAACTATTGAGTACTCCATCTTTTCAGCTAATTTTGTCATAGCAGGAGAATATTTTCCTTCGGGCGGTCTTATAAGCTTTGTTCCGTACTCGCCCGTCTCATAAATTATCTCCTGTGTCCTTTCAAGCTCCTCCGTGATATTTTTTTCATTCAACGCTCTTAAATTTGCATGGCTGAAAGTATGATTACCGATTTCATGACCTAAATCTATTACGTGCTGTAATATATCAGGATATTTTTCCGCATTCTTACCTATAACGAAGAATGTTGCCTTAACATCAAATTCATCAAGTATACCGAGTATTTCCTCAGTATAACGAGGATGCGGTCCGTCGTCAAAGGTAAGAGCTATTTTATTTGAAGAATTTTTATGCCATGAATATACAGACTCTTCCCCTTCACTCCTTATAAACTGAGCGGCGCTCGCAGGTATTCTTAAAGCCACAAGAAGAACGGCAAGTATTACAGATATTGTTTTTGCAGGCTTCAAGGCTCTCGTCATTCCTTTCCGAAATCAATTACTCAGGTATTGTTAGCTGTGCTTTGAAGCTCATCAAGACTTCCGAATCGATATCCCATACTCTTCCATTCACGTATAAGATCACTCATTATCTCAGCATTAACTGCCGAAGTCGGATGAAGAAGCAGAATTTCACCGTTATGAGTTCCCGCAAGTACCTTAGCTTTTGCTTTTTCGGGGTCAGGCTGTTTTTCATTGTCCCAATCCGCATAGGCAAAGCTCCACATTACTGTTTTATAGTTCAGCTCATTTGCCATTGAAAGATTCGCCTTTGAGAACTTTCCTTCCGGCGGTCTGTACACCTTAGCCATATCAAGTCCCGTATATTCTTTATAGATACTTTCAAGCGTTTCAAGCTCACTCTTAAATGTGTCTATATCGCTGACCTTTGACATGTCACGGTGTCGGGCTGTATGATTACATACTAAATGTCCCTCTTCAGCCATTCTCTTAACAAGGTCAGTATTTTGCTTTATCAAATTTTCAAGAATAAAAAACGCGCCCTGAACATTTTCTTCTTTCAAAACATCAAGGATTTTTTCAACATTTCCGTTTTCGTATCCCGCGTCAAAAGTGAGGTATATTACTTTATCATCCGAATCAGGTTCCGAGTGCGCCTTGTCAACATAATATCCGTTATATTCTTCGATAAAGCGCATCTCGGGATCGCATTCAGGCTGCTTTCCGTCATCCCTGTGGGCACAGTACCAACTGAATGAACGAGTGTCAGAAGCATTTACCTCGGCAGCTTCGGCGCTTATGGCAAAAGCCGAATTTTCATTAATCCCGTCGGCAGATCCGTTTTCCAAGATATCGATCTCGGCGGATGCTCCCGCGCAAATTAGTGCCGCACATATAACGGCGCTGATTATATTTCGCATAAAAAACTCCGTTCTGCATAAAATATTTTTTGAAATTTTATCGTTTTGAATTACAATACGATCATATATATTCTGCGTCCGCAAGTGCTCATTAAACGGTGAAATTTTTTCTTTTAACTCTTCATTTCATCAAATTTACAGATTTTTTGACTCTTGTGCATTGATTTTATAATTGTGAGTGGTATAATTGTAAGTATCAAATTTAAAATTTGCACACTGATGTTGTGCGCCGCAAGGTGCGGAATGGAGATAGTTATGGATATAAGACAAGAATCACTTAAGAAACATAAAGAATGGCACGGAAAAATAAAAATAGAACCTGTGGCAAGAGCAACCAATGCCGAAGAACTGTCACTTGCATATACTCCGGGAGTAGCTGAACCGTGTCTCGCGATTGCCGAAAATCCCGAGCTTTCGTATTCACTCACAAGACGCTGGAATACCGTTGCCGTAATTACTGACGGAACGGCAATTCTCGGTCTCGGAGACATCGGAGGTGTAGCAGGTATGCCTGTAATGGAAGGAAAATGTCTTCTGTTTAAAGAATTTGCCGATATTGACGCGATACCGCTTTGTGTCAGCACCAAAGACACCGACGAATTTGTTGCTACCGTACGCAACATATCTGAATCCTTCGGCGGAATCAACCTTGAAGATATTGCAGCACCCAGATGCTTTGAAATCGAAAGACGGCTAAAAGAAGAGTGCAATGTACCGATTTTCCACGACGATCAGCACGGTACAGCTATAATAGTAGCTGCGGCGTTACTGAACGCGCTGAGACTTACATCAAAAAAACTTGAGGAGATCAAGCTGGTAATTTGCGGAGCAGGAGCAGCGGGAACAGCTATCGGAAGACATATCGCTTCACTCGGATGCCGTAATATCATATATGTTGACCGCACGGGAGCTATCGCACACGGTGATCAATTTGAAAATCCCGAGCATTATCTCCTTGCAGAAGAATCAAATCCAAACTGTGAGAGAGGCACGATAGGCGATATTCTAAAGGGCGCTGACGCTGTGATCGGCGTTTCACGGCCGGGACTTATTACATCCGATATGATCCGCACCATGGCAAAAGATCCTATTGTCTTCTCCCTTGCAAATCCAACTCCCGAAATTATGCCTGACGAGGCTATTGCAGGAGGAGCTGCTGTAGTCGGCACCGGGCGCAGTGATTTTCCGAATCAGATAAACAATGTCCTTGCCTTCCCCGGTATATTCAGAGGTGTACTTGATTCAAGAGCATCGGATGTTAACGATGAAATGAAAAAGGCAGCAACCTTTGCACTTGCGAACCTTATAAGTGACGATGAGCTTTCACAGAATTATATTATACCGTCACCGTTCGATAAAAGAGTAGTTTCCTCGATCGCAAAGGCTGTGGCAAAAGCAGCAAGATGTTCAGGCGTTGCAAAATAACTGCACTGATTATTTCAAATTTGAGCCACAATAGTATTGTTAATAAGCCCGTTTTCAATGCAATAGATTTTCAAGATAACTTATTCGAATGTATTCGACAAGTATTTTCATTTATTTTACTTTATGTTGTGTATATCGCCGAATAAAAATTAAATTTTCCCTATTGATTTTACCCTGCGTTTTTGCTATAATACTGATATACAATTCACAGAAAAGCTTCTGTGACAAATATACTTTACCTTTAATTTAAAATCAATGTAGTACTCACAAATATGTGTTTGTGTCTATCACGGAATATCTTTGAAATTTCTGCGAAGTCTATTATGCAAATCAAAGATCATTCAATACTTTTTAAGCGGGATCGCCCCGCAGAATGGAGACTGTTATGATTTCACGCGATGTAACCATAAAAAATAATGTTGGGCTTCATGCAAGACCTGCTACATTTTTTATTCAAAAGGCAAACTCATACAAAAGTTCTATATGGGTAGAAAAGGACGACAGACGTGTAAATGCAAAGAGTCTCCTCGGTGTTCTCTCCCTTGGAATCGTAAAAGGTATGACCGTTACGATTCACGCGGACGGTATTGATGAAAATGAAGCTGTTGACGGACTTTCGGAACTGATCGACACAGGCTTTACCGAATAATAAAACAATTAAATCACCGTGCCTTGTCTGACATGCCGCATCTCTGCATTTCGGACAAGGCATAATCTGTTTAAGGCTGATATAAATATAGCAAGCGGGAAAATTCTCGCTTATTTCTTAACATGTAAGCGGAGATTCTATGCAGAACAAATCGTCAAAAAAGATCAGAGATCCTGACGCACTCAGGTCTAAAGCGGCGGCTCTCCCGCGTAAGCCCGGCGTATATATTATGCACGGTGAAGACGGAAAAGTTATCTACGTCGGAAAATCAAAATCACTCCGAGACCGTGTATCACAATACTTTCACGGTGCGCATGAAGTTAAGACCGAGAAGATGGCTTCAGCGGTTTATGATTTTGAATTTATTGTCTGTGCTACAGAAATGGAAGCGCTTTCACTTGAGAACAGACTGATAAAACATCACACACCAAAATATAACATTAAGCTGAAAGACGCAAAATCTTATCCGTATATCAGAGTTAATATAAAAAGCGAATATCCGACCGTCACTATGACGCGAACAAGACTTTCGGACGGCGCACTGTATTTTGGTCCTTATTCATCGACATCCACAGTTTATTCAGTCATAGCATCACTGGAGAGAACTCTCGGAATACCGTCTTGTAAAAAAAAATTTCCGTCCGATATCGGAAAAAGCCGTCCGTGTGTAAACTATCAGATTGGCAGATGCGTCGGACTGTGTACAGGCAATATTTCAGAAGAAGAATACCGAGAGACGATAGATACAGCTGTCCATATCCTCAGAGGCGGCACATCGGGAGCAATTAAGGCTCTGACCGAAGATATGTACAGATATTCCGAATCCATGCAATTTGAAAAAGCCGCAAAATGCAGGGACACTATAACATCTCTGAAAAAACTGGGTGAGAAACAGTCGGCGGTCACATCGCCTGATGTAGAGTGTGATGTTTTCGGACTTTGTACATCGGGGAACACTTCTTCATTGCACGACAGCATTTCTGTGTTTTACATCAGAAGCGGATATATTGCCGACAGAGATCATTTTCTGTTTGACGACAGCGCAATTGTTAATGCTGAAGAATCGGACGATTCTCCTCTGACGTCATTTATAACAAGACTTTACGGGGGCAGAGAATACATTCCGAAGGATATATTGCTCTCATTTGATATATCAGACTCCGATCATGCGCTTCTCACAGAATGCCTGAGCGGGCAGGCAGGACACCGTGTCAATATTAAAACACCGAAACGCGGCGCATCAAAGCAGTTATGCGATTTAGCCTGCGAGGACGCTAAAGTGCATGCGGAAAGCGAAGTTTCTACGCATCGTGCGCTTGAAAAAATGCTCGCACATCTGGCTTCAATTCTGAGACTTGAAGTATTTCCCGAAAGGATCGAAGCCTACGATATTTCAAATTTGGGATCGGAACATATAACCGCAGGTATGGTCGTTGCCGTAAACGGAAAGCTTACAAAAAGCGAATACAGAACTTTCTCAATATCGTCTCTTTCTGCTCCTGATGACTACTCCGCTATGAAGGAAGCCTTGCTGAGACGTATGGCTCATACTAAGGATGAGCCAAAAGACGGTGTACCGCCCCCCTCTCCCGATCTTATTCTTCTTGACGGCGGTGCGGGACATGTGAGTGTTATTAAGGAAGCTCTTGACGAGGCAGGTTATTATGTTCCCGTATTCGGCATGGTTAAGGACGAGCATCATAAAACGCGCACCATCGTTTCCGACACGGGAGAGATAGATATTTCAAAGCAAATGGACGTATTCCGTTTTGTATACTCTCTTCAGGAAGAAGTACACAGATACACCGTCGGACGCATGACTAAGGCAAAAAGAAAGACTCTTAAGACCTCTTCTCTTGAAAAGATTCATGGAATAGGTCCTGCTAAAGCAAAAATACTGTTGTCGCATTTCAGAACGCTCGCGGCTGTAAAAGAGGCAAGCTTTGAGGAACTGTCGTCAGTATTTGGAATAACTGAAACTGACGCAGGCAACATTATAAAATATTTTGAAAAACAGCAAAATAATACAAACTCCGAAATAAAAAGTAATAAATAATGGAGGAATCAGATGGATGCCCAACCCTACTATTTAGCTTATGAGAAAAGATACAAAGCTGTTTTTGAAGCAGGCGGAGAGTATTGGGGACATTCCCCGGAAGATCAAGAGCTTTATAATACACTGAAAGAATGGGTACATGATAATAATTTGGTAGGAAAAAAAGTTATTGAATTCGCTTGCGGCGAAGGAGCAAGCGGACTTATACTATCAGAGCTTGGTTGCAATTATCATGGTGTTGATATTGCACCATCTGCTGTGAAAAAAGCCAAAGAAACATTAAAAATTTACCCGAATGCAAGAGTAGATATACTTGATATGGTTAAAGAATGTGTAAAAGAAAAATATGATGCTGCTATTGACAGTATGGGATTTCATATGCTTGTAACCGATGAGGACAGGAAGCTATATTTGAGGAACGCATTTTCATCGCTGAAAAATAATTCGCCGATGCTGTTTTATAAAGAATCATTCAGAAGCAACAATAATAGCGATGAAATAATAAAATCTCCTGTCTCCTCTTATGACGAATGGCTGAAAATAACCGGTGCTGACTATAAAACTCCATTGCCGCGCAAGGTCAATATGGGAAACGGCGATATGGAAATAATGATTCCTCTTGTACCTGCAAGAGCAAACGACAAAGAGGGTTATATTTCAGAAATGCAAACTGCCGGATTTAGAGTTGAAAAATTTATTGAAATGGATAGTTCAGACTCAATTAAGTACTCTGCCAGTATTTATGTGAGAAAGCCTTAACTTAAAAATACGATATTTATATAATATATTTTAAATATGTTATTAATCGAAAAAGAAATATTATAATTAAAAATTTAGGAGCATAGTAAATATGAGAATTATAACAGGAACGGCGAGAGGGGCAAAACTCGCAACTATCGAAGGAGACGCTACCCGTCCGACAACCGACAGGGTAAAGGAAGCAATCTTTTCAATGATTCAGTTTGACATTGAAGGCAGACGTGTGCTTGATCTGTTCGGAGGCTCGGGTCAGCTTGCACTTGAAGCTCTCTCTCGGGGGGCGGAAAGAGCGACAATTATTGATGAATCCCGTGACGCTGTCAATATCATAATAGAGAACGCAAAGCATGCGAAGCTTTACGAAAAATGCAGAATTTCCTGTTGCTCTTACGCTTCATTTCTAAAGGGATTTAACGAAAGCGATAAATTTAATATCGTATTTCTTGATCCGCCGTACAATACTTCCCTGCTCCATGATTCACTGAATGCACTGAGCGTGGGAAATGTTCTTGCTGACGGCGCACTCATTATCTGTGAGTCCGACACTCCTCAGTCAAAAAAGAAAAGTTTAGAGAAGAAAAATCCCGAATTAAAGAACGCGTCAATTCTGCACGATGTATTTTCAGACGACGAAAAACTGATGAGCCGTTACAATATAGAAAAAAGCAGCGCATACGGCAGGACAAGAATAACAGTACTGTCTCTTGCAGACACGGATAAATAAAAATTTCTCTCAATATCAATGGAGACTATAGTGAAAGATACGTTTAGTTTATATTGAAGCACAACTGTTTCACGCACAAATTCACCGACTTCACAAATTTATTTGTGAAGTGGAAAAATGGATAAACGAACATTTTTGTATGCTTGGTATACACGCGCGTGTGTAACACGGTGAATTTTATAACCTATTTGCGCAGCCACTAAAGTGTCTGTATGGAGATTATTATGAAAAAATGTATAATTCCGGGAAGCTATGATCCTGTAACCGCAGGACACACTGCGCTGTTTCGTACTGCAGCGGAGATTTTTGATGAAGTTTATGCAGTTATACTTGTAAATTCCGAGAAAAAAAGAGGTATGTTTTCACCTGAAGAAAGACTGAGAATACTAATCAGTGCGATATCCGCTCTTGAGAGCAAAGGATACAAAAATATTCACGCGATACTAAGCGACAGGCTTACAACCGACGCGGCGCGTGAATTGGGCGCAGGGTATATCGTTAAAGGTATTCGAGGAAGCTCAGATTTCGGATATGAATATGATCTTTCCCAGATCACAAGAAGATTTGACAGGACGCTAAAAACAGTTTTTATCCCGTGTGACTCCGAAATGGCATGCGTCAGTTCAACATATGCAAGAGAGCTTATAAAATACGGGAAGCTTGACAGCACAGATCTTGCTGAAGGAACATCGGAAATAATAGCCGATATAATGGGGAATAAAATATAAGGATTTATAAAAGATAATATTAGTTTTTCTGTTGCCAAAAAAACTATGACTATGAAAAGACTTGCAAATACTTATTTTTACAGATTTAAACACTAAAATCAATAATGATTTTGCAGCTTTGGCGTCCAAATGGTGCTTAGATTTCCCGTTGCGATATAAAACAATACAGATAGATATTAAGCTATGCGAGGGCGAAAGCACTTGTTGCTTTCGTTCTATTAGCTGCCATATGAGCAGGGGCAACCGCACCTGTCAACGGAGGTCAAAACCCGTTCATCTCGACCGTTGACTAGGTTGGCTGCCCCTGCTATTCTGTACAAATATGGGTATTTATAGTATAAGTACACAAATTAACAAATGATAATTTAAGGAGGCAAGTTAATTGATAACCGGCATTATGATAATGGGTTCCTCAGGATCGGGAAAAACGACGCTTGGAGAATTGGCAGCCAATGAATTAGGCTACACTTTTGTGGACATAGATGAATATATTTGGCGGAAAGATACAGAGATTCCTTTTTCTGAAATGTATCCAAAGACTGAGAAAATTAGTCGATTAATGGAAGCAATATCGACCTGCGATCACTTCGTAATGGCTGGTTCGATGGATTCATTTCACGAACATTTTGACCCGTATTTTGAGTTGGTTGTCCACTTACATACGGATGCACAAGTTCGCATGAAGCGTGTTCATGATCGCGAATTTGATTTGTTCGGTAAGCGTATCTTGGAAGGTGGCGACATGTATGCAGAACACCAAAAATTCTTAAATGACATTGCAGGATATGATTTTGGAATTGGCAGTTGTACCTTACAACAACATGAGCTTTGGATAAAATCTCTTAAATGCAAAGTGATTCAATTGGATGGTGCACATGCGTTAGAGAAAAATTTAAAAATAATTCTTGAAGCATACAGAGAAATATAAATTTGCACAAAGGTTTGGGATATTCCGAACAAGCAAAAATCTCTTTATCTGCCGCAGACGGGAAAGAGTGATTTTTACGGGAATGGTATCCCTTTCCTATGCTTGCTAAGTAATTATAAGACAATTTTCGTTGAAAAAATCGGAGGAGTCAAAAAGACTTCCCCGACTTTTTATATTCCTCCGCTATATTTCGGACACGCCGTGAATATATTTAACTATAGACACAAGAAATATCTTCACAAAACAAGTCACAGAAAGGTATGGTTAACAGTGGACGGAAGTATAGCATTCGGGCGTAAAAAAAGCTCATGTGAAAAGAACTCAGAGATAAAGGGACAGATTTGTAAAGCTGACATAACAAACAAAGATAAGCAGGTGAAAAATAATGAATCGTTTCGCCTGCCGCTCAGTCCCGAAAAAGGTCTTACATGCAATGAAGCAAAACTCTCGCGTGAAAAATACGGATCAAATACCTTCACGGAAAAAAAGCGTCCGGGATTTATAAGTCAATTTATAAAGAACTTATCCGATCCTATAATAAAAGTACTTATTGCGGCTCTTATTTTAAATATCATATTTACTTTCCGCAATATAAACTGGGTTGAAGTCTGCGGAATTGCGCTCACCGTATTTATTGCATCTTTTGTCTCTACAGTGTCCGAATTCAGCAGCGGCGCGGCATATGACAAGCTCTTTCACGGAATGGCGGAGCACCAATATACGGTTATGCGAGATTCTGTACCTACAGTTTTGACGACATCGGAAATCGTAAAATTTGACACTGTCGAGCTGAAAGCAGGCGACATAATTCCCGCTGACGGAATTTTGATATCGGGTTCTGTTACCTGCGATCAGTCCTCTCTGACAGGAGAATCACGTCCTGTCTCTAAAACACCGCACAAAAAAATTTCTTCTTTAACAGAAGATACGATCTGTGCTCTTTCTGACGCGTCAAATGAAAATTTCCTCTGCAGAGGAGCTTCTGTGATTTCGGGAGACGGAACGATTCTTGTCAGCGCTGTAGGCGACTCAACGGTATACGGAAGTATTGCAGCAGGTCTTCAGGACAGTGAAGGACCGAGTCCGCTTAAAGAAAGGCTGACAAGTCTTGCAAAAACAATCAGCCGCATGGGATATATAGGAGCTGCCGTCGTTGCTGTGGCATATCTTGTAAATTCATTGTTTTTAGACGGCGGAGTCAGCACAGCTCTCATATTGCTCAGACTTCGGGATCCTAAATTTTTAGCTTCTGAAATTCTTCACGCTCTTACCCTTGCCGTATCAATTGTTGTTGTTGCTGTTCCCGAAGGTCTTCCCATGATGATAACTGTAGTACTGTCCGCAAATATGAAAAAAATGATGAAGCGCGGAGTTCTGGTGCGCAAGCTTGTAGGTATTGAAACCGCAGGAAGTTTAAGTCTTCTCTTCACCGATAAAACGGGCACGGTCACAACAGGAAAAATGAAGGTGTCGGGAATCTGTACCTGTGACAGCGTTATATTAAACAGAAACGAGCTTCGTAAATCTCGGGATATTGCAGAACAAATGTATCTCGGCGCACGATTCTGTTCGGGAAAAGGCGGCGGAAACATGACAGATCTTGCAATTTCGGATTTTGTAGGAGAAAGTTCGCTCAAAGATTTCGAATGTATTGAAACTATTCCGTTTGATTCACAGAAAAAATTTTCAGCCGCTCTTATAAGACGGCGTTCAGACAGGCAGACATTTACTGTTTTGCGGGGCGCGCCTGAAATCGTAGAATCATTTTGCAGAAATTCTTTAAAAAATGACGGCGGCACATGCTCAGGTATCAGATGCCTTGATATTTCATCATTATCAAAAAAATCCAAAAGTAATACAGGAAATATAAAAAAGAGCAAATCCGAAAGAGTTATAGCTCAGGCATACGGAAGTGCTGACGCTATGAGGTCGCTTAAAGAGATCGGTAAGGCAAATGATATGACTTTTGTTTGCAGAATACGCATTCGTGATGAAGTCAGAGCCGCCGTTCCCTCCGCAGCCGCGGAATGCAGAGACGCGGGAGTGCAAGTCGTTATGATCACGGGAGACGGAAACGAAACGGCATGCGCTGTAGCTCAGGATGCGGGAATTCTTACGGGCGAATACATCATATACAAATCAGGCTGTGACACTGACAGAAAAAACGCTAAAATAGTTATGGAAGCGTCAGAGCTTCATAAGATATCAGACGAGACGCTCAAAGAAATTTTACCGCGTATATCCGTAATTTCAAGAGCTACACCGTCTGACAAAACAAGACTTGTTCGAGTTGCCAAGGAAGCAGGTCATGTAGTAGGTATGACGGGAGACGGTGTAAATGACGCACCCGCACTGAAGGCTGCTGACGTCGGCTTTGCAATGGGAAGCGGTACAGACGTAGCAAGAGAAGCCGGAGATATTATTATATCGGATAACAACTTTGTATCAATAACCCGTGCTGTCCTTTTCGGCAGAACTATATTTGAGAGCATACGAAAATTTATTCTTTTCCAACTGACAATGAATGTGTGCGCGGTCGGCGTATCTCTTTTAGCTCCGTTTTTCGGTGTTGAAACCCCGATCACCATTACTCAGATGCTGTGGATCAACATAATAATGGACACTCTCGGATCTCTTGCCTTTGCGGGAGAAATGCCGCTTAGAAGCTATATGAAACGTCCGCCTACTGTCAGAGGAGAAAAAATTCTGAACCGTGAAATGACGGAGAGAATTATATTCGGAGGAATATATACACTTATACTGTCAATGTTCTTCCTGATATCAAAAAATATGCGCACGATATTCAGCCGCGGCGATGAAACATATTACCTGACCGTATTTTTTGCACTGTTTGTATTCTGCGGCATTGCAAATTCTTTCTGTGCGCGAACACCCAGACTCAATTTGTTATCAGGTCTCGGTGGAAACAAAACATTTATTTTTATAATGGCGCTCGTTGCATCGGTACAGCTTCTTATGATATATTTCGGCGGCGAAATATTCCGTACAGTTCCGCTCGCCAAAGACGAAATGGCGCTGGCCGCAATACTCGCCGCAACAGTTATTCCCATGGACTTTATAAACAAAATTTTTCTGTCATACAAGCGCAGAAGAAAGAGATTAATCAGTTCAGAAAACCCTTAAACCTGTCAGCGCCGTAGCCTCGTGCGACATAATAACGCGGAATCGTCAGGCTTTGATATTCAGGCGTAGATGTAGGAGATTTTGTAGTATATGCGAAATCGAACATCTCACCTACCACCGACACTATATCGGCATTGAACGAGCCGCCCGGATAAGCCATTGCACGAACCGGTTTTCCCGTAAGCGCCGTGATCTTTTCTGCAGATTCTGCAAGCTCTGCTCTGAGCATGTCGGCGCTCTCGTTTTTCAAATCGTTATGATGCGCAGTGTGACTTTGAAATGAAACAAGACCCGAAGCTGCCATCTCACGAATTTGATCTTCATTCATATAACCTGAAGTACCTATCATATCGGTTATCAAAAAAATAGTAGCCTTGGCTCCGTATTTTTTGAGAATCGGGAACATATTTGTATAGTTATCTTCATATCCGTCGTCAAAGGTAAGCATTACAGAAGGTGTGGACGTCATTCTCCATTCCTCTGCAAAAAGATACATGTATTCCAATTCATTTAAAAGATTAAGATGTGCTTCAAAATCCTCAGGTCTTACAAACAGAGCTTCAAGATTGTTATAAGGTTCTTCAAGTATCAGGTGATACATCATCGCCTTCGGTTTATAAATTTGCGGCGCATTCGGATCTTCAGTTACCGATATTGCGCTTTCGGTAGCGGCAGTCACCGGAATCGGTTCTGTATCGGTAAGCGCTTCGGAATCTGTGCGTCCGACACCTTCGGTTTCAATTGCCGTCGGCTCGGTTCCGCTAACGGTCAGAGACGGCTCTGAAGATGTTCCATCAGTAACAATTCCGCTGCTGTCTGCTCCGAAAGTGCCTCCTGCACAGGAGCTTAAAAAGATCAGTGAAGCGGAAAGCGTGCAAAGCATTTTTTTGATACTCATTTGTTTTATCCTTTCTTCTGCATATTTTTATCCGAGTCTTACGGTATTCTCAAACAGATCTCTGTTGTCCGCTATTTTTTTCTCATTTCCGATAACGCATATGTGATCGCCCTTTAAGCTTTCATCTATCATATCGGCATAACTTTTAAGCTCCGACGCGCTTACATTCAGCATTTCTTCCCTATTCTTGCATAGCTTTTCATATGAAACATTACTGAGATAAGCATTCATCGAACGGCTCGCTTTCATATACGGAGTCAGCGGTCTGTCTTGCTTTCCGAATGTTCCTATGATAAGCTTTGTCAAAGAGCTGTCATCAATATTCGCTCTGCGAAGCCAATCGCCGCATCCTCTGAAAACGTCAAGACTTTCGGCAAGGCACGGATCACGGTATGTAGCAAGAGATATGTTTCCGCATATCCCCGAAATCACACATGTATACCCGTATGCTCCGCCTTTCATTCTTATCATCGGATAAAGATAATCGTTTTTCAAGAGAGAAGCAAGAACCTGATGCGCGCCGTTTGATTCATATCCTGCATCATATATATTTCCACCCATAGCGACATACTGCACCTCAGCTGATGTCATAATACCTTCGTTCAATTTTCCGAGAGGCGAGCGCACAACAATTCCGACCACCTCGTTTTTCTCGGGAATCGCATCTGAGAATATTCTCAGCGCTTTATCCATGTGATTCTCTTTCCCGTCATCAAAAGCAGCGCTTACAATACAACTGTCGCGTGAAATGATTATTTTTGACAGCTCCGCAAGCCTTGCAAGAATCTTATCTGAGCTTTTATCAAAGCTTTCCAGAAGATGCGCTTGGAACTGATACGATCCGATTCCGTCCGTCATATCCTCGACAGCATCCGCTGCGCTGAAATAAGCAAGAGAGCGTGCTGATGCGTATTCAGAGCCTGAATAAAGTATATCCCTCTGCTTTTCCGACACAGTTTCAGAGAGAATCTCACGAATTCTTGATGTATCGTTAAAACATGTTTCGGTCAGTATTTTGCGTACTGTATCAAAGGCTGCATTTGCTTTTTCGGCAAACATTTTTAATGAAACCGTAAAGTAAACCTTAAAATTATTCTTCCCGTGTTTTTTACTCGTTATAACATTAAGTGAAAAACCACCAGTATTTATTCGTATCTCATCAAGCAAGTCCTTATAGCTTTCGCTTACAGTATCCGCTTTTCCGTAAATATCCGATAGTAAATCAACATAAGGCATATCCTCAGTCGGAACGTGCGACAGATCAAAGAAAAGCTTAACGTAACAAAGTCCGTTTGTCGGAATATCGTGGATAACAGCACGCATACCTCCGAGCATTCCATCTCTGTTATATATAGGTTGAGGAAGCGTCGCAATATCACTTTTGGAAAGAGTCGGAATGCACTTCAGTTCTTCTTCACTCTCTTCTCTGTCCTGATATTCTGTAAGCTTTTCAAAATCACGTTTAACTTCAGTATACTTATCCTTCATCGGAAGAAGTTTTTTTCGCAGTTCTTCCGCATTTTCTTCATTAAGACCTGCCTTGGGCACAAGACAAAGCTGTGCGGAATGTTCAAAGTTCAGCATATCCTCGAGCAGACGTTCAAAATAATCTGTTTTCGCATATGATCGAAGAGTATCAAATATCTCGGAGACTCTCAAATATCTGAAAGGATCTTCCTCCGAGTAAAGCCAGCTTTGCATCATTGATGACATTAACGCAAGTCCATGAGAAGCCGTACTTTGTTCTCCCTCTCTGTATCTGAAATCGCTTCGTTCAATCGCCGCAAGAAGCGATTTTTTACTTACGCCGTTATTCACAGCGTCGCGAATTACAGAGGTTATAACCTCTATAAACTTATTCTCTTTTTCAGGCTCTGTTCCTTTTGCGATGACCGTAAAAACAGGAGTTCTCATATGATTGATCATGCCGCCGTAGATTTCCTGACCTATCCCCGCTTCTGTAAGAGCTGTCTTAACAGGAGCTCCTGGTGCTTCCACCAATATATCGGAAAGAAAGTCCCACGCATAGCACTCAACGGGATCGAGAGAATCCGCACAAACAGCTCCAAAGGCAAGATAAGTTTTGTTTTCCGACGATTCCTCTATTGAAATCGGATAATATTTTGTGTCCTTCTCGATATCCCCCTGCCCGAACGGCTTCTGCATCTCAATAGCCGAATCTATATGGATCTCATCAAAGCGAGACAGATATTCCCTATCCATAAATGTCAGCCGCTCTTTAACGTCAAGATTTCCGTACAACATAATATACGCATTTGACGGATGATAATACTTTCTGTAAAAATTCAGAAAATCTTCGTATGACAGATCAATAATACTGCCGGGTTCGCCGCCTGAGTTTTTTCCGTATGTATTGTCCGGGAAAAGCGTATATAAAAGCTCATCATATATATCGGAATCGGGCGATGATTTTACTCCTTTCATTTCGCTGTAAACAACTCCGTTTACGGTAACTTCTCCGTTTTCACCCGGTTCATAGTGCCAGCCTTCCTGCATAAAGATTTCGGGATGTTTAAAAATATTCGGCGCGAAAACGGCGTCCAGATATACATTCATCAAATTTACAAAATCACGGTCGTTGCATGAGGAAACGGGATACATAGTTTTATCGGGATATGTCATAGCGTTGAGAAATGTCTGCATAGATCCTTTGAGAAGCTGCATAAAGGGGTCCTTTACAGGATAGCGCTCAGAGCCGCACAAAACGCTGTGCTCCAAAATATGAGGCTTTCCGCAGTCATCCTCAGGAGGAGTACGAAATGCTGCGCAAAACATCTTATTTTCGTCATCATTTGAGATAACGCAAACGCGTGCCCCGCTTTTTTTATGCCGCAAAATAAGTCCGATACTGTTTTTATCACTTAAATTTTCACTTTTACAAATTTTATATTCACTCGGTATCTGAGCGGATAAAAGTTCAATATCCATCATAGTAAATCAATTCACCTTTCTTATTCTCTGTTCAAAATATCAAGTCCATGACGCAGCTTGCGGCATGGACTGTGGTAATTTGCAGATTACTTTATTTAACCGTAATGACAGTACCGCACGGAATTTTATATATTCCGTCACAAGAGTTGTATTCCATACCGTCTGAACCTACAAGAACTGCTCCGAGCTGAGCATCGGGAAGCTCGATTGAAGCCGACTCTTTTGTTGCTGAGTTCACTGTAAGCGTCGTGATCTCTCCATTATTCCACTCAGCAGAAACAGTGTAGTTTCCGCGTGCGCAAAGTCCCTTGAACGAACCGTCTTTCATCTCATCGCTTATTGCAGGAAGAAGTGAAATAAATCCTTCGTGGCTTTGCATTACCATTTCGGCGATAGCTGCGCAGCCGCCGAAGTTTCCGTCTATTTGGAACGGAGGATGATTGTCAAACATATTATAAAGCGTTGATTTAGTAAACAGCGCTCTGAGGTTTTTATATGCGTCCTTGCCGTTTCTCAATCTTGCAAAATTGCATATCAGCCATGCGCGGCTCCATCCTGTATGACCTCCGCCTGAAGAAAGTCTGAGTTCAAGAGTTTTTCTGATTGCAGCATAGTACTCAGGTGTTTTTCTTGTTATCTGAGCCGCAGGATACAAACCGAAGCTGTGTGATATATGTCTGTGACCGGGTTCAAATTCCTCGTAATCTTCGATCCACTCCTGAAGCTGACCGCGCTTTCCGATCTTCAGTGACGGCATTTTGCTTCTGATATCTGCAGCACGTGCAGCAAGAGATGAATCAAGCTTCAGAATATCTTCACATTCGATATAAAGGTCAAAAAGTCCTCCGATTATCTCAACGTCCATTGTAGGCGAGATCGCAAGGAATACGCGCTCCTTATTTCCGTCAACATCTACATAGTAGCTGTTTTCAGGAGAAGTAGACGGACCTGAAAGCATCTCTCCGTTTTCTCCCTCAAACATGGTATCCATAAAGAACACGGCAGAATCTCTTATAAATTCATATGCAGTGTCCTTAAGGAATGTCTTATCCTCTGTGTACAGATAGTGCTCCCACATATGATAAGCGAGCCATGCTCCGCCGAGCGGCCAAAGTCCCCATATGCCGTCCGCCGCTGCTGCAAACTGATATATGTCAGCTACATGATGAACAACAGCCCCGCCGACCTCATAATTTTCTTTTGCTACACGGCGTCCTGCGGGTAGCAGGCAATCGTTCATATATGTAAACAGCGCATTTGCACATTCGGAGATATTCGCGCTCTCAACAGGCCAATAGTTCATTTGGAGATTTATGTTGGTATGGTAGTCAGCGTTCCACGGAGATTCAAGTCCGTCGCACCAAAGTCCCTGAAGATTTGCAGGATATGTGTCCTCACGGCTTGAAGATACAAGCAGGTATTTACCGAATTGGAAATAGAGACTTATCATTTCACGGTCAACCGCGTCCTTATAATCGGTAAGTCTCTTCAGTCTTGCGCCAACGCTCATATTATCAACGCCGTCGTTTCTGAAATCAATATCCGAGCGCTCCATGATAGCTGAAAAATCTGAGACATGTTCTTTTTTCAGCTCATCGTAACCGACAGCTGCCGCAGAAAGATATTTTGCAGTTTCCATATTTTCATCACGGAAAGCCGTAACGCATGAAACAAAGATCTCAAGCTTTGAAGCATTATTTACACCGATCCCGTACCAATCCTTGAACAACTCTCCGTCGCTTACTATCTTAGCTGTGAATCTGAACTGCTTACCGGAATTTGCCGTAGCGCAAACATAATCCATTACAGCCGTTCCGTCCTGTAATACCTCGACACTCGTAGAAACTATATTCTCTCTTACATATCGAATCTTTGTTTCAAATTTTTCATCGCATGAAATACGCGTACATACAAGCTTTGCCGGGTGGGATGCAAAGCTTTCTCTTTCATAGTGCTTACCGTATTTATCATAGCTGATATTAAGCACACCGCGCATGAGATCAAGATTTCGCTTGTAATTCTCGCACTCTGAGTCATGATGAAGATCAACATACAACTCGCCTGCCGCCTCATATGATTTTACAACAAAATACTTGTCTTCAAAATTCTCCATTGCCCATTTTTCAGCGAGATGAGGCTTTCCTTCCATGAAAAGAGAACGGATATGCAGAAGTCCTTCTTTATATCCGGGCGCTTTTGTATCCTGATAATCGCCGTCCCATATTGTTTCCTCATTATAGGATATTCTTTCGCTTGCGATCTCTCCGTATACGGAAGCGCCTATTGAACCTGCGCCTATCGGAGAAGTATTCTCCCAATTGTGCGCATGATTTTTGATTTTAAGTATATATTCTTTCATAAGTTCAGTGTCGCGCCATCCGCGCGAGCCTCCCAAATAGTATTTTTTCCGTGCAGTTATCTTTTTCTCTGCTTAGGTTATGATAGCATATTACAGCCATTCTGTCAACTTATTCTTTAGTATTGGACGGAAGATTTTTTTCTTTCTTCGGCATTATCTCAGAGAGCGGATTATTGTTCATTGCAGCCTCCATTCCCTTGTCTGAAACATGAGTATATATCTGTGTTGTGTTCAGCTGTTCATGACCGAGAATATCCTTGAGCACTCTGATATCGACCTTTCCCGTCTGATACATCAGAGTTGCGGCTGTATGGCGGAGCTTGTGAGTCGAATATCCTTTATTGCCGAGTCCTGAGGCATCCAGATATTTATAAACCACGTGCTGAACAGTTTTGTTGCTTATCCTTGTCCCTCTTGATGAAATAAACAGCGCTGACTCTCCCGGCTTCGTTTGTGCTGCAAAGCGTACCGACATATAATCTCCGAGAGCTGCTCTGCATGCATCGTTGAGGTATATAATTCTCTCTTTAGAGCCTTTTCCCGTAACTCTGAGAGATCGCATTTCATGATCAATATCGCGCATATCTATTCCAGCAAGCTCTGATAGGCGCATTCCGCAGTTCAAAAAAAGTGTCAGCATTGCATAATCTCTCTCTCGATTTTTTGATTCACGGTCTGATGCGACCGTCTCCAGCAAAATGATACTTTCATCAACGGTCAGGTGCTTAGGCAGCTGTTTTTTAAGCTTAGGGGATTCGATATTAGCCGCGGGATTATTTTCAAAATAATTTTTCTTTACTGTAAGATATTTATAAAACCCTTTTACGGCAGAGAGTTTTCTTGCTTTTGTTTTGTTGCTGTCTTCTCTCTCTGTATCTAAATAATACAGAAAATCATATATTTGAGAAGTTGTAACCGCCGCAAAGTCATCTACGGTCAGATGCGAAATATCACATTTTTCAAAGTTTTCGCCATTGAGCCTGTTTCCACTTGATGACAGAACAAGATATTTTCCGAAAAGTCGGAGGTCGAGCATATATTCGTCAACAGTTTTTTCCGAAAGTCCCTGTATTGACTTCTTATATTTTGCAAATTCTATATAAGGTTTCGGAAGGAGCAAAAATTCCTCATATTTCATATTGTAAAAACCTCCCCTGAAAACTCTATAAATATTTTACCACAACGCAAATGTTTTTAATGGATTAAATGTAAACTTTTCGGATAGGTGCTTGTGCTCTTAGTGAAAAAGACTTATAATAGATTTAATATAAACTTTAAGGATTACTCTGCCGCCTCAGCGGCTGAATGGAGATTTTTATGATAGATTTTTTCAAGAAAAACTCGAGAATGATAACCAAATCCCTGCTTAATCAATTCGGCGCTGCTGTCCTTGCACTGACCATTACAATCCCCGCCTCAAGTAAAAACTGGCTGCTTGCTTTTATAAGCTGCTTTTCAATAGCATTTTATCTTATTCTTCTTTATACATCGATGTGGGAAGAGGGCGGAAAAGAAAAAATCCGCATTGACGGAGGCCGTGCAGAATACAGTCCTTGGAGAGGATTCTTTATATCGCTGTGTGCGAATATCCCGAACATACTGCTCGGCGTACTTATTGTGATCGGATCAATATTCGGCTCATCGGGAAGCGCATTCGGCTTCGGCTGGGCTGCGGCTGTAAATTCAGGAGCTCGCTTTATTGCAATGCTTTGGGAATCGATGTACCTTGGACTGATCACATTATATTCTCCCAACAATCCGATAGGCTTTATACTGATTATTCTGCCTGCACTGCTTGTTTCCACTCTCGGATATATGGCAGGTCTTAAAGGTATAAAAATAATAAAGAAGCGTAACGGTAAATCACAATAATACCATGCCGGGGTCGATATCAGTGGATATCGGCTCCGAATTTTATGTAAAAACAGAAAAATCACACTGCATTTTATCGTTTGCAGTGTGATTTTTATTTATTCTTCCGCCCCTTCATCACTTGATGAAGGAGTATAGCTCCATATGCTCTGCGCTCCGTCTAAGTCAAAATGTCTGAGTTCCTCGCCGCCTGCGTTTGCGGCATCTATATATTTCTGATGAAGTCTTGTCATAACTGTATCCCAAACAAGAAGCGAAGGATTTTCTCTGAATGACTGTAGTGATGAGTTTATATCGTATCCAGTCCAAGTCGCTCCGATATAGTATGGCGTATAACCTACAAAATATCTGTCGAAGTCAGCATTTGTAGTACCTGTTTTGCCTGCTACATCCACAGTATGTCTTAACTTTGAGGCTACGCCTGTTCCGTTTGACATGACATTTTTCATGATTGCAGTCATAGTTTTGGCAGTATTCTCACTTACCGCAACTTCAGTATAATGCGTGTTTTCAAGCACGATGTTTCCCTGGCTGTCCTCAACATACAAATACAGATTCGGCGACTCAAAAAGTCCGTTATTCGGGAACATCGTATATGCCCCCGCCATTTCCATAACTGTAATACCGTAGTTTAACTGTCCGAGCGAGAGCGCCGCAAGACCTCGGTCCGTGATAACCGATCCGTCAGACAGCTCGCGCCTATCGATCAAGTTATCGATATGAAGTGTATTCTTCATAAAGTCAAATGATTTATCTATTGTAAGCTTCTGCAAAGTTTTCATAGCAACCGTATTAACAGAATTTGTAACAGCAGTAGTTATTGTCATATTGCCATGATATCCTTCAGGATAATTCTTCGGGTATCCGACCTTCTCAGTCCATTGCCACGATGTTCCCGCACCGTGAACGACCTCGTTATACATAACCGGTCCGTCAAGTTCGATCGATGTCGGAGTTATTAGTCCCGCATCCATTGCGGGAGCATATACCGCGATCGGTTTAATCGAAGAACCGACAGGACGAACAGCGCCAGTTGCTCTGTTTAAAATCAGGTTAGCATTCTTCTCTCCGCGGCCGCCGACAAGTCCGAGCACATCTCCCGTATACGGATCTGTGATGACCATTGCGGATTCAGGCTGAAGTCCTCCGCCCGCTTTCGGGAAATATTCGTCATCATTTTCATATACATCCTCAAGGACGTCCTGAACCTCGGGATCCAACGGAATGTATATGCTGTATCCCGATGTATATAGTTTTGTACTTGCAACGGCTCGTGTCCAGCCGTATTTCTCCATCAAATCATCAATGAGCTTAGTAATGACAGAATCTACATACCAACTGTGGATCGTAAGACCGTCATTAGTCTCTTCTTCCTCTTCAATTTCATCAAAATAGGTTATATTGAGTTCTTGTTCCAAGGCTTCCTCATATTCCGCCTCGGAAATACAGCCGTATTCCCTCATAGCATACAGCACAGTTCCGCGGCGAACTTTATTTCCGTCGGTCTGCTCGTTTCCGTCTGAATCAATATAGGTAAATTCATCATGATAAAGCGGTTCATACCGCGACGGATTTTTTACAATACCCGCAAGAGCTGCACATTCGACAAGATTAAGCTCAGACACTTCCTTGCCGAAATATGTGCTTGCCGCCGTTCTGACTCCGTAACAATTATTGCCGAAATATGCGATATTCAGATACATCTCAAGAATTTCTTCTTTGCTGAGCTGTTTTTCAAGATTAAGCGCACGGAATATTTCTTCGACTTTACGCTGTATTGTCACATCATCATCACCCGTTAAATTTTTAACAAGCTGCTGAGTAATGGTTGACGCTCCGCGTATCTGCTCAAATCCTACGAAATAATTCACAAATGCTTTGGCAGTGCCGAGCCAGTCAACCCCGTTATGCGTCATAAATCTATGATCTTCTATTGATATAAAAGCATCCGTCAGCTGTTTAGGCATTGAGCTGTATTCCGCCCAAAGACTGTTTACCGAGCCGTAAAGTCTTTCGTCTTCCAATTCTATCGGCGTACCGTTTCTTATCTGTCTGTCCTCCATTGAATCATACTTCATATAGTAAATACGTGTGGTCTTATCCTGAGCAGCGGAAACAAGCATTGACGAATCAATCTCCAGATCGAGGTCGTTCTTTATATACACGGCAAAGGCTGTGCCTATTATTATTCCGCATATCATTCCGATGAGCAAAATCGTCAGGAATATGTTTACAACATATGACAGTACTCTCAGCGCGATCCTGCCTGCTTTTTTGGCGCCGTCATTCTGAATGTCAATATTTTTCTCTTTCGGCGGAGAAGCCTTTACTTTTTTATTATCCCTCATTATATCTCCAATCTGCCGCTGTACGGCGAATCATACATATATGTGCGGTAATCTTCTTTTTCCTCTTACAGGATTATTTTATACCAATATTTTGAATTTAATATTAACGCATGTATAAATAATCCTAAAATTCGGATTTTCCGGGAACTATCATTCTTTTCTATTTAAGGACAACATTTTCCACGCCGAGTATTTCAGAAAGTTCTTTTATTAGGAATTCACTTCCTGAGCATGTATATACATTATCCTTCACGTAGCTTTTTGATTCTGAATCATAAAAAATTGCATATACAGAGCCTTCAAAAATCTGAACAAGGCTTTCGGCACGTGAAAATTCACTGCTCTTTAGAGACGGTACTTTAATGTACAGCTTCGGAGCTTTTTTTCTTATTATAGCTTCTGATTGATTTGTATCCATAGCGCCTGCCTGCATATCTTTCATCTCCTCATCAGTTTTAAGAGCAGTAACGCTTCTGACTATAAGCTTTACATCTTCGTCATCTTTGACTGAAACGGCGCCATCTGCCGATATCACGGAATTTGTTAAGAGAAGATAACCGAATTCCTCGCAAACCGAAGAAAAGCATATTAACTCTATCTCCCCCGTCCGATCTTCAAGCGTAACAAACGCCATGTTATCGCCTTTTCGAGTTGTTTTATTAACACGTCCGTTTACTACACCCGCAACTCTGACTTTCGATCTGTCGTGATACGGAACAGGTTCTCCCTCAGAAGTGCCATCGCCCTCCGAACAAGAAGATTTTATGTCTGAAATTCTCGCAGGCTTCAGTTCAGATACAGCACGTTTATAATCGTCGAGAATATGACCTGAAAGATAAATTCCCGAGCTTTCTTTTTCAAGCCTCAGCTTTTCTCTTGCCGAAAATTCCGGAATATCCGGAAAATCTGTATGATAAGACACACCCTGCACGTCAGGAGCCATTTCAAACATATCCATTTGTCCTGCTGGAGCGCTGCTGCCTGCCTGTTCCATTACAGTTTCATAAACTGCAAGCATCTGGGAGCGTCTGACACCCAAAGAATCAAGAGAGCCTGATTTTATCAAAGCCTCAAGCTGTTTTTTATTCATGTCTCGGCGCTTCATGCGAGTTACGAAATCATCAAAATCTGTGAATGTTCCGCTTGCATTTCTCTCAGAGATCAATGAATCGATAAACTGTGCGCCGATATTTTTAAGAGACAAAAGTCCGTATCTTATATTATCCCCCTGCACACAGAAAGATGATCTGCTGCTGTTAACATCAGGAGGCAGCAGCCTTATTCCGAGCTTTGCACATTCTGCACTGTAATCCGATATTTTATCCGCAGAGCCGAACACCGAGCTTAACAGCGAAGCATAATATTCTCTCGGATAATGAGCCTTCAAATATGCTGTTCTGAAAGAAAGCACGGCATATGCCGCAGCATGTGATTTATTGAAGGCATAATTCGCAAAGCCTGCAATATCGTCAAACAACGCTACCGCATACTGCTCATTGATTCCCGATTCAACAGCTCCCTTTACAAAGGTTTCGCGCTCACTATTTAATACTGACGTTTTTTTCTTTGATATCGCTCGCCGCACAATATCGGCATGTCCGAAAGAATATCCCGCAAGCGTGCGAAAAATCTGCATGACCTGCTCCTGATACACAATACAGCCGTATGTTACATCAAGTATCGGCGCAAGAGACGGTATATCATACTTTACGCTTGACGGATTATGCCGTGCCTTGATATATTTCGGAATCGAATCCATAGGTCCCGGACGGTAAAGCGCGATCGCGGCTATAATATCCTCAATGCAGTTAGGCTTCAATTGCTGAAGCATCTGACGCATTCCGCGTGATTCAAGCTGGAATATTCCGTCGGTTTGTCCCGATGATATAAGATCATACGCAGCTTTGTCGTTTATATCAACCGCAGACAGATCAAATCCCGGCTCTCGTTCGGCTACGTCTTTTTCGGCATTGTCTATTATGGTCAAGTACCTGAGAGCAAGGAAATCAAACTTTAAGAGACCGAGCTCTGCTATAGTATCCATTCCGAATTGAGTTACAACAGTTCCCCCGTTTACGGAAATCGGAACGTATTCTGTGATCGGTATATCCGTGATTACTACGCCTGCCGCATGAGTAGACGCATGACGCGGCATTCCTTCAAGAGACGATGCGATATCTATCAAGCGTTTAACCATAATATCGCTTTCATACATCTCATATAACTGTTTTTTATTTTTCAGCGCAAGCTCCAGAGTTATGCCAAGCTCCTGCGGTATCAGAGAAGCGACCTTGTCCACTTCTGAATAAGCCATACCGAGAGCACGTCCGACGTCTCGAACCGCAGCTCTTGCCGCAAGCGTTCCGAATGTGATTATCTGAACAGCTCGGTTTTCTCCGTATTTTTCTTTAACATAAGCTATGACCTCATCGCGTCTGTCATAGCAGAAATCGATATCGAAGTCAGGCATGCTGACTCTCTCGGGATTTAAAAAACGCTCGAACAGCAGATTAAATTTTATGGAGTCAATATCGGTAATACCTATAAGAAAAGCGACAAGGCTTCCGGCTCCCGAACCTCTGCCGGGACCTACAGGAATTCCCTTTTCCTTTGCATAATTCACAAAATCCCAGACTATGAGATAATATTCGGCATAACCCATTTTTTCGATAACCGACAACTCATAATCTATTCTGTCAAGATAATCCTGCTTATTATTTTGTGTAAAAACAATATGCCCTGCGTTAACACGCTTCTCAAGTCCGCTTTCAGCAAGTTTTTTAAGATATTCCTTGGGAGATATCCCGTTATCTATCGGAAATTTAGGGAGCTTTGTTTTGCCGAATTCAAAATCAAAAGAGCACATGTCGGCAATTTTGACCGTATTTTTGCACGCCTCATCATAATCCGCAAAAAGCTCATACATTTCTTCTGTGTTTTTATAGTAAAATTCGTCCGTCTCAAAGCCTACGGGAGTTCCGTCCGTAATAACATTATTAGTCTGAATACACAAAAGAATCGCCTGTGTTTCAGCGTCGCTTTTCTTTATATAGTGGACGTCGTTCGTGGCAACCATAGGTATTCCGGTATTTTGGGATATTTCGCGTATTGCACCGTTTACCGTATCCTCATCAGCCAAACCGTGATCCTGAATTTCAAGATAATAGTTGCCCTCTCCGAATATTTCAAACATCAACCGCGCGTGTTCTTCAGCCTCAGCATAATTTCCCGCAACTATTGCACGCGGAATATACCCTGCAAGACAAGCAGAAAGAGCTATAAGTCCCTCACTGTGTTCGCGGAGAAGCTCAATATCGATCCTCGGCTTTGAATAAAATCCGCGAGTAAAAGCCTCAGAAGTAAGCTTTACAAGATTTTTATATCCCGTCTCATTTTTTACAAGCAAGACCAAATGATAACTGTGTGAATCAAGATATCTGTCGCGATCCTCCATTCCACGTCTTGCAAGATACACCTCGCATCCGATAATCGGCTTTATTCCTTCTTTTTTACATGCCTTATAAAAATCAACAGCGCCGTACATAACCCCGTGATCTGTTATGGCAACGGCCTTATGTCCTGCCGCGGCTGCGGCTGCGGGAATATCCTTAATTCGGCATGCTCCGTCAAGCAGGCTATATTCACTGTGCAGGTGGAGATGTACAAATTCACGGGACACGGTATTCACCATCCTTCAAAAAGAGATTATTTGAGGTTACAATCCTGAAGCTCATCGGCTGCTTTGAGCAGCTTTTCCAGCCTGTGCTTTATCCCCGATTTGGTTATCGGAGGATTGCTTTTCGCCGCCAATTCGGAAAGAGACGCCTGAGAAAATTGAATTCTAAGCTCCGCCGTTTCGCGCAGTTCCTGAGGCAGAGCAGCCAGCACGCCGCGTTCTGCCAACAGCTCAATTGCCGCAATATATTTATGTGATGCGCTGATAGCTTTTTCGATATTGGCAGTATCGCAGTTTACAAGTCTGTTGGCGCTGTTTCGTATTTCTTTTACGATTTTCGTATTCATCACATCAAACGCCGCCTTGTTTGCTCCGATAAACGCAAGCAAATCGCTTATAGCTTCATTACTCTTAAAATATAATAGAAATTTACCGCGCCGGCATGATTTCCCGGGAGTAAAACCTGCTTTCTCCAAAGCAAGCGCCAGAGTGTCAAAATCACTTTCATTTTTTACTGCAAATTCAAGATGATACTCTTTTTCGGGATCCGATACAGAACCTAAAGCAATAAATGCAGCTTTCAAAAATTCCTTTAAACATCCGTCGCATCTGATTCTTTCAAATGCTTCTTTTAATTCACAGCCGCCGTCTTCAGACAAAATTTTTTCGGTATCGGTCAAAGTTACGGTACAGCACTTCTTGCGCGGTTCATTTTTTATGAGACTTTGTTTGACTTCCGAACAAAATGATTTTTTCGCCATTTCGCAGTTCCCCGCTATATACCGCTTTCAGTTAACATATATAATTTCGGTTTCAAGCTCTATGCCGTGAGAATCCGATATTTTTTTCTTTATTATCTCGATCAAAGACAGGACATCACGTGCAGTCGCGCCGCCTTTGTTTATTATAAATCCTGCATGCTTTTCAGACACTTGCGCTCCGCCGACAGTGAATCCCTTAAGTCCGGCTTCATCGATCAGCTGAGCCGTGTATTTTCCGGGATACCGCTTAAACACACTTCCCGCACTCGGATACTCGATCGGCTGCTTTTCTCTTCGTGCTGCCTTATATTTATCAATAGTTTTGCCAATCTCATTATAGTCGCCGCTGCGCAGACTAAGCTTTGTCTCTATAATGATTCCTCCGTTTTTACGGAATATGCTCTCTCTATATCCAAATTCATGCTCTTTTCCATTAACAAGAGATATTTTATGCGTTTTTTTATCTATGTACACAGTTTCAATTACAATATCCGCCATTTCTCCGCCGTATGCGCCTGCATTCATATAAACAGCGCCGCCGATGCTTCCGGGTATACCGTAGAGACATTCCATGCCTGAAAGCGAATTTTTATATGCAAAGGACGCGCAGCGGGTGAGCATTGCGCCGCTGCCTGCCGCCATAATATCTCCATGTATATCAATTCTGTTTAAACCCTCGGTTGATATCATGACGCCGTCAAATCCGCCGTCATCGACGAGCAAGTTACTTCCGTGTCCGATAATATAATATTTTTCACCGAAATTTTCGCACATCTCCAGTAAAAAAACAAGGGTCTCTGTATCTTCGGGCAGCGCAAAAATTTTTGCACAACCTCCTATTTTAAACGTAGTGTGTCGGCTCATATTTTCATTTTCAAATACAGATATTTTTGATGTATGAGCTTGATTATAATCCGAAATTAACTTTTTTATTGCAGTAATACTTTCACTCATTATATGATAATATACCTTTCCGAAAATAAAAGCATCGCCATGTCAGAGAATATCCATAAGCTCGCGTATATCTTTAATTCGGTATGTAACATGTCTTCCTCCGCAGTCTGCATCCGATGGATCATAATAAATGCAGTCGATGTCATATCCCAAAGCACCGTCAATATCCGACGAGAGCGAATCCCCGATTACAAGATATGAGCTTTTATCACTGTCTCCGATCTCGTATAGGACACGTTCAAAAAATCGGTTATCAGGCTTATCGTATCCTATTTCCTCGGAAATAAAAAGACGCTCTACGTATTCTTTCAGAACAGACGCATTAAATCTTCCCGTCTGAACATGCGATATTCCGTTTGTTATTATATATATTTTATATTTTTGCGATAAATACCGAATAGTTTCACCGACACCGTCAATCAGAGTGGAATTATGACTTAGGGAAAGCTGAAAATTCTTCGCAAGTAAAGTTATAATATCCTCGTCGAAAGTTTGCCCGAGAGAGCTCAGATATTTTCTGAACCTTTCAAGTCTGAGACACGGCTTTTCAATTTCGCCGCGCTCGAGCATTTTCCATAGAGAATCGTTTATTTTATGATAAACTTCATATGTATCCTCGCCGAAAGCTGCCCGATACAGCTTATTCAGCGAAAGAAACGCCTGCTTTTCTGAAAAATCAAAGTCGAACAAGGTATTATCCGCATCGAATAAAAGATATTTATACTTCATAACAAATTCCATCCCACCGATAAAACAGCGTCACAAGCAATTATGAATTTTTCCTGAGCTACAGCTTCTTATCTTCAAACTCTGTGGCTCCGACAGCCCTGCTCTGCATGAGCATTTCTTTTGCAGCGGCGCGCTGTTTATCCGTTACGTTTATTCCGCCGATTATTCGAGCTATCTCTGCAACACGCTCCTCATCTCCTAATAATGATACAGAGCTTTCCGCTCTTCCGCCCACATTTGATTTTTGTATAAGATAATGGTGGTCTGCCAAAGAGGCAATCTGAGGAGAGTGCGTTATACATATGACCTGAACCGATTCAGACAGTTCTTTTAGAAGCAGACCGATTCGCTCGGAAGTACCGCCTGATACACCTGCATCGATCTCGTCAAATACAACAGTATCTGCTCCGCTCTTTTTATTCATTGATGAACGCAGTGCAAGCATAACTCTTGACATTTCTCCGCCTGAAGCTACCTTTGAAAGAGACTGCGGTTCTTCTCCCGGATTTACCGATATCTTAAAATCGATAAGATCCGCTCCGTCGGAAGTAAATTTATAGTTTCCGTCTTCGCGATCGGCTCTTACCTCAATAAAGAATCTGACTTTCGGCATATCGAGATAACGGAGAGTTGAAATTATTTCCTCAGAGAGCACCTTGGCGGCGTTTCTTCTTGAACTGCTCAATTCTTCCGATGCACTTGAAGCTTTGTTTCTCAGAGATTCTACTTTTTCTTCAAGCTCTTCAATCGCTTCTTCAGAATCAAGAAGTTTTTTGAGTTTAGCACGTGACTCATCTCTGAACATCTTTATTTCAGCTATGTCGGCTCCGTATTTCCGCTTAAGCTTATCAATCGTGCTCAGTCTTGATTCAATCCTGTCAAGCATTGCCGCAGGATCGCCGTCAATATCAGATTCAAGCGCGTCTTTGACAGTTTCTGCTATATCAACAATATCATATCTGTATTCGTCAAGTCGGCGAATCATATCTTCCGCATTAGGAACAATGTCGGATATCTGAGACAGCGCCGCAGAGGCTCGCTCCAGAAGATATGCTGCCGAATAGCCTTTTTCATTTTGAGAAAGCGCTTTATATATTATTTTGCAACTCTTTGCCGTGCGTTCTGCCGACTTTATTTTTGTTTTGAGCTTCAGCAGGCGTTCTTCTTCATCGTCGGAGGTAAGCTTTGCCGCGTCGATCTCTTTTATTTGATACGAGAGAATATCAACGAGCATATTTTTCTCTCTTAAATCATATCTGAGATTTTTGAGTGCATTCTCCGCTTCGCAAAGCTCGCCGAATTTAATCTTATATGCTTCAAGGAGTTCTCCGTTAGAAGCAAAGCTGTCAAGTATTGCCGTATACTCTCTTTTATCGGTAAGAAAATTTTTCTCATCCTGCGTATTTACCCCAAGCATAACGGCGCCGACTTCTTTAAGCTGAGAGAGAGTCGTGCTTTTTCCGTTTATTTTGATACTTCCGCGTCCGTCTGCGGAAACAGACCTGTAAACAAGCATTTCTCCGTTTTCATCACACGGTGCGCCCAAATTATCAAGTGAGTTTTCTTTTTCACCGTGAAATTCAAAAACAGCGGAAACCTCCGCCTTTGATTCTCCGCTGCGGACTATATCCTTAGAGGATTTTGCACCGGATATGATTTCCAAACAATCGATCATTACCGATTTACCGCTACCTGTTTCGCCGGTTATAACAGTAAATCCGTCATCAAAATCAATGCTGACATTACGGGCAACCGCCGCATTTGAAATATTTAGGCTTTTAAGCATGCAAATCCTCCTTTTAAATTTTATTTCATTCAGGATTCCATCATTTTTTTCAGCCGCTGAGCAAATTCTTCTGCTCCATCTGCGCTTCGTGTAACAATTATTATACAGTCATCTCCGGCAACACTTCCGAGAATATTGCTGTCCCGAAGCAAATCTATTCTTGCAGCAACTGCATTTGCCATTCCCGGGTACGTCCTGATAACTACATTATTAAGCGAATAATCGACGCTTCTGACCGAGCCGTCAATTACTTTGCTGTATACATGATTACTGTCGCTGTGAGCGCTGCCGGGAACTTCATATCTGTAAGCTCCGTTATCAGACATTACTTTTAAAAGCTTAAGTTCACGTATATCTCTTGAAACCGTAGCCTGAGTTACTTCATAGCCTGCGAGTCTCAGCTTATCTATAAGTTCTTCCTGCGTTTCTATATTATAATTTTCAATAATCTCAAGAATTTTATTATGACGCTTAATCTTCAATTTTTTAACTATCCCTTTCAAGAATTTTCTGACAAATTACAATTTTGAATTGAGTACGCTTAAAAAGCTGTTGTTTTTCAGCCTTATTAGCTTTGTTCTGAATGAAGAACGTTCTATTTTAATACGGTCGCCAAAGCCTATTTTGATCGCCGTATGTCCGTCTATTGAAACAAAAACAGAGTTATCTATATTATCTGTCACATTTTCCGCCACTGAAATTTCGATCTTTGATTCTCCCGGAACAATAACGGGACGGTTATTCAGTGAGTGCGGACAAATCGGCGTCAGGCAGAATGCGTCAAGCTGCGGAGCTAAAATCGGACCGCCGGCCGACATGGAATATGCGGTAGATCCTGTAGGAGTTGCGACTATCAATCCGTCTGAGCGGCATTTCTGAACCAAGATCCCGTCACAGTGAAGATCAAAATTCAGCAGTCTTGCTACAGGTCCGTTTGAAAGAACTATATCATTAAGAGCCGGCGGAGATGCAATATTACTCCCGTCTCTGCGAATAATTTCCGCTTCAAGCATCATACGCTCGTCAATTATGAAATCATGCTTCAAAACGGAAGCGATAAGAGATATATCCGTTTCTTCAAGCTCTGCGAGATATCCGACATGTCCGAAATTTATACCGAGTATAGGTATATCAAATTCACATATATCGGACGCCGCGCCAATTATTGATCCGTCGCCGCCGAGAACTATGGCAATTTCAATATCATCTGGTAAATTCCCGCATGAAATACTTCTGAATGTAACGGGAATATTCATTTTTTCTATTTTCCGAAAATCGTTTTCAAAAACAGATATTAAACATCCGTGACGATTCAATTCACCTGATAATTCTGAAATAAAGGTCTGCGGAATTCGCTTTTCAAAATTAATAATGAGAAGAACATTTGTGATATTATTCATAAATATGACTTGCCTTTCCGTAATCACGTATTGTTCATGAAAGTACCGCGGTGCAGCAAACATCTATCCTTTCACGCCAGTATTCTTTTTATATCCTCATCAGTTATGGTACAGGATATTTCCGCTCCATCAGGAAATTTCACGGCATGAAACAGAAATTCTATGTTTCCGTCTCCTCCTTTTATCGGAGATCTTATTAAATCTTTAATCTTCAGGCAGCATGATTCTGCGCTCTCAAACACACGTTTTACAGCTGCAAAATAATACTTTGGATGCCTTATTATCCCACCGCCGCCGAGAGCCTCCCTGCCGCATTCAAACTGAGGCTTTATGAGTCCTATGTAATCTGCTCCGTCCTGCAAAACAGAAGATATTGCAGGCAAAACATAAGTTTGCGAAATAAAGGAAAGATCACAAACGGCAAGAGAACAAAGCTCACCGAAAGTATCGGCTGTAAGCTCCCTCGCATTGAATTTTTCTATAGAAACAACCCGTCTGTCCGATTTCAGCTTCTGAGCAAGCTGGTCGCTGCCCGAATCAACTGCGAATACTTTAACCGCACCGTTTTGAAGCAAACAATCGGTAAATCCGCCTGTAGAAGAACCTATATCCGCGCATATTCTGCCGATAGGATCAACCGAAAATGCTTCAAAAGCAGCTGCCAGCTTTAACCCGCCGCGGCTGACATACGGAATAATATCTTCTTTAACAGATAAATTATTCAAATCGTAAGGCTCGAGCTGATACGAAGGCTTCAGTATCACGCGTCCGTCTATATATACACCGCCCGATTTTATTATTGCCTGCGCACGGCTGCGTGTTATCCCTTCATAAGTTTCAGCAATATAAGAATCAAGTCGCATAAACGCCATAGTCCTTCACATTTTTTTGTTCTGCATGTACGGTATACTTTATTTGTTTCTGGACAGGAGATACACGGCAAGCTCAGAGAGAACTTCACTTTCGCTATAACCTGCAATCGCCTTTGAAGCGCGACCTGTCAAAATTTTTTCTTCATCCATAGCTTCGGAAAGAGTCATAAATGAAAGAACGGTCTTTTTACCGTTTTTTTCATCGCTTCCGACAGGCTTGCCGAGCGTGACACTGTCGCCTTTGACATCAAGGATATCATCATGAATCTGAAAAGCAAGTCCCAAGCATTCCGCATATTCGGAAATTCTCTGTAAAACCGAATCATCCGGACTGTCGCATGCCGCATACAAGCCAAGCAGGCAAGCTGCTTTTATAAGAGCCGCAGTTTTTAGCGAATAGAGCTTTTTCAACTCATCATATGTTCCCGCATTTTCCGAAAGATCTATTTCCTGACCTAAGCACATGCCGCGATAACCCGCAAGTTCTGAAAGCGCAGAAACCGCAAGAACATTGGATTTGTCTGAAACATATCTGTTTGACGCGCATATTCCGAATGCAAGCGTCAGCAAAGCATCACCTGCAAGAAGAGCTGTCGCTTCACCGAATTTTTTATGACAGGACGGCTTTCCGCGTCTCATATCGTCGTTGTCCATACAAGGAAGATCGTCATGTATCAGAGAATAAGCGTGCAACATTTCAACAGCACATGCAAACGGCATCGCAGATTTTCTTTCAACTCCGAACATTTCGGCAAATGTAAGCGTGAGAAAAGCTCTTATGCGTTTTCCTCCCCCGAGCAAGGCGTATTTCATGGCATTTTCAAGTTCACTTTTGCCTGTATACACTTTAAAGCATGCTTCAAGAGCATCTTCTGTCTCAATAGCATACTTTTTCAGTTTTTCTGCAATATCAGCATTCATTATCGTCTCCGTTCAGCCGCAGGACGGCGCCTAAATATTATATTTAATAAGTTAAGTCTTATTGCGTCAATTCATCGGATCTTCAACAGCGCTTCCGTCGGTATTAACTCTGAGACGCACCACTTTTTGTTCAGCAGAATCAAGCTTGCTGTTACACAGCTTAACGAGAGTTATTCCCTCTTCAAACAAAGACAGTGAATCGTCAAGCGGAACATTGCCGGATTCAAGCAGGCGTACCGTTTCTTCAAGCCGGCTCAGCGCTGCTTCAAACGAGAGCTTTTCAATTTCTTCTTTTGTCATATTTATAACCATACCTTTCGCGCATCTGAAAACAATCGGTATAAGCTTTCCGAGCACTTTAATTTCAAACTTATTCTCCGATATTATTATCTTTCTTTATTCTGTCAACAACAGCGCTTGCTTCGCCGTCAGCTGTTTTAAAGCTGATTCTCCCGCCGAGTTCAAGCTGATCTACCGTTTTTACAAGAGAGCCGCTATCCGTATATACCGCGCTGTATCCTCTGGAAATTACGGAAAGAGGATTCAGTGCTTCAAGTTTTGCCGCAGCTCTGCCGAGCATGAGTTTTGCCCTGTTCAAAGTACTGCTCTGAGCAGACGCAATGCGCTCCGAAGATAAAAGGACAGCCATTCGTCTGTCATCTATCATAGTCTGAGGATTCTTTAAAGCTCTTGATTCCGACAAATACGAGAGCTTATCTCTATACGATTTTATCATTTTATTTACGGAAGAAGCCTCATGACGGATCACATTATTGAATTTATTTTTCAGTTCTGCCGTATCGGGCACTGCAAGCTCAGCCGCGGCAGAAGGAGTCGGCGCTCTTCTGTCAGAGACAAAATCGCAAATCGTGAAGTCGGTTTCATGTCCTACGGCAGATATAACGGGGATATGTGAAGCTGCTATGGCATAAGCCAAATTTTCATCGTTGAACGCCCAAAGGTCTTCAATAGATCCGCCTCCGCGCCCTATTATAAGAACATCTGCCGCGTTATTTTTATTAAAATATTCAACGCCCGATATCAGGCTCGGAGCGGCGTCAGGTCCCTGAACGAGAGACGGATACAGAATAACCTTGGCATAAGGAAATCTTCGTCCCGTGACATTTATCATGTCTCTGATAGCCGCCCCGGTCGGAGACGTTATTATCCCGATACGCGACGGAATCTTCGGTATAGCCTTTTTTCTATCGGGAGCAAACATTCCCTGAGCTTCAAGCTTTTTTTTGAGCTGCTCATAAGCGATATAAAGAGAACCTACTCCATCCGGTTCCATTGAATCAACATACAGCTGATACTGTCCGTCACGAACAAAAGATGCAACCCTTCCATGAGCTATAATTTTCATTCCGTTTTCGGGCAGAAAAGCAAGTTTTGATGCGGAGGCTCTAAACATAACCGCTCTTATAAGGCTTCCTTCATCTTTCATGGAAAAATAAAAGTGCCCCGTCGAATGATTTTTGAAGTTTGATATTTCACCCTTGATAAAAATATCGCCTAATGTTCGGTCGCTGTCAAACATACCTTTGATATAAGTATTCAGCTCCGTTACGGAGAGCGCGCTTTTTATATCGGTTCCTGTTGTCACATTATCCTCCGTGAGCATTACTTGCCATCTCATACATATATTTGCAGATCAGCGCTGCACCTGCGGCATTATCCGATGAATATTCCGCTGAAGAAAACATTCCGAGGTGCGAAAGAGAACACCTAATATAAGCAGAGCTCATAACTCCGCCTGCGAACACCACCGGCTTTTCTCCGTATCTTTCCTTTGCGGAGGCAACCAACCTCGCAGCTGTTTTTGCTATATATTCAAGTATATAAGCCGAGATTTCGGCGGTATCGACACCGTCGTTTATCATCTTTTCAGCTTTATTTTCAAGTCCAGAAAGATTACATTCAAGTCCTTTGACCGACGGAGAGCATGACTTTATCTTCCCCTGAAATTTCATAGCTTCAGCGTCTATTTCCGCCCCGCAAGGAAAGCTGTATCCGAGCGCAACGCCGATTCTGTCGATAATCTGTCCGGCAGAAGCGTCCGAAGTGCCGCCTATACGCTTGATTTCAAATACTTTTTGCCTGTCAGGACTAACCGACAGTATCTCGGTTGTTCCTCCCGAAAAATGGAGCGCATAATGCTCTCTGTTCATAAACGAGTTTATATCAAGACCTTCGTTTATGCACGCTGAAGAAAGCGCCGCCATAACATGACCTGTTTGATGCGAAGTATAATAAAGCGGAATATTGAAAGCCGCGCACACGGTTTCAGCAACCGCGCGTCCTACGAGAAAGCACGGCATATATGATCCTTCAATATCACGCGGGGTAAGCGAGCAGGCAGCCGCTGCAAATTCTGTTTCGTTTTTATCAAATGAGTAAACGAGTTTTCTCAGTTCACGCGCTATTTGAGGAAAGTTCTTTACATGTGCAAAAACGGCGTCGCTCTGTCTAAGACCGCGCTCTCCCTGTTTTACGGGAAGCGGGCATTTTATATTTCCGAGAATCATGCCGTTTTCATCGCACACAGCGACGGAGGTTGTATAATTACTTGTATCAAAACCGATATAAAGTTTTTTCTTATTCATACCCAATCCAATTTGATTTCAATCGCATAAACTTAATTTACAGTCTGCCGTTCTCTTTTGCAATTCTGTTTAAAATTCCGTTGACAAACGACGGCTCCTGATCACCGCCAAATTTTTTTGACAGTTCAAGAGCTTCATTCAAAACAACGCGAGGAGGAACATCGGTATGTATAAGCTCATATATCGCAAGACGAAGTATTGTTTTTGTAACGCCCGACATGCGCAATGTGCTCCAATTTTTTGAATCTGTCTCAATCATAGCGTCAGCCTCTGCAGAAAAAGCGCAGGCGCCGAGAAAGCTGTCGCGGATATACCCGACTTCCGGCACGGTATCATCTTTATCGTAGAAAGATAAAAAAGTTTCTTCAGATGTTCTGTCCTTGTTAAAATCAACCGAAAAAAGCATCTGGAAAACTCTTTCTCTTCTTTCACTTTTAGTATTTCCAAAATCAATCATATATTAAAAACCATGCCTTTCTTATCCTCGTCGGGAATGACGCAAACAGCATTTATAAAACAAATCAAATAAATGTATATTCTTTATAATTATACATCACTTGCGCACCTTTGTCAATGGAATAAGCAAACAATCCATCTGTATGGATCAATACTTGTTCGTCAAAGAGATCAAACAGGAGGTTATCCGTGATGGATAGCCTCCTGTTTGGAAGTTGTTATTCTATTGCTGCAAGATCTGATCTTTCATAGCGATTATATCCCTGCAATGACTTTTTGTATTTCCGGCACTTAATTGCCTCTTTCAAAGATTTTCCTTTATTGTCCGCAAAAAATCTCGAATATAAGTATTGTACTCGAACTGCTTATCGATCAGTTATTTCTATTTTTCCACCTGAAGCAGGTCTGTTATTCATATATTTTCCTTAAAAACCGCCTGCACTGAGTGTACTTAAATACCTCGGTACAGACGGTTATAATTCTTATCTTTCACTCAGAGGGATATATTTTCTCAGAGGCGCTACCTCGCGGTAAGCTGGTCTTATGATCTTCCCTGCGCTGACAAGTTCCTCAAGTCTATGCGCGCTCCATCCGGCAACACGCGCAACCGCAAATATCGGAGTATACAGTTCAGCCGGAAGTCCGAGCATATCGTATGCAAATCCGCTGTAAAAGTCAACATTTACAGAAACACCTTTATACATTTTACGTCTTTCTGCAATAATCTTAGGCGCAAGACGCTCAACAGCAGCATAAAGCTTAAACTCATCTTCACGCTTCTTTTCAGCAGCAAGCTTTTCAACAAAGCTGCGAAGAATAAGCGCGCGCGGATCGGATTCTGAATAAACTGCATGACCGACACCGTATATGAGTCCCGAACGGTCAAACGCATCTTTATTAAGTATCTTTTCAAGATATGCCGACAACTCTTCATCATCGCCGTAGTCCGACACATGCTCCCTTATATCCTCGAACATACGCATGACTTTAATATTTGCTCCTCCGTGTTTGGGACCTTTGAGCGAGCCGAGAGCCGCAGCTATTGCCGAATATGTATCGGTTCCCGAAGAGGAAACTACCCTCGTTGTAAATGTCGAGTTGTTTCCGCCGCCGTGCTCGGCATGAAGGATAAGAGCAATATCAAGCACCGTTGATTCAAGCTTTGTAAATGAACTGTCAGGTCTGAGAAGATGCAGAATGTTCTCAGATGTCGAAAACTTCGGCTCGGGTGAATGGATAAAAAGGCTGTTCCCGTTATGGTAATGGTCATACGCCTGATAGCCGTAGACTGACAAAAGCGGAAATACTGATATAAGGAATAGGCTTTGGCGAAGCACGTTAGGTATAGACGTATCGTCGGGATTATCGTCATAAGAATACAGTGTAAGAACGCTTCTGGCAAGCGCGTTCATCATATCGCCGCTCGGTGCTTTCATTATAACATCTCTTACAAATGACGGAGGAAGAGAGCGGCAACTGCCAAGCAAGGCGTTAAATTTTTCAAGCTGCGCGGCATTCGGAAGTTCTCCGAAAAGAAGCAGGTACACCGTTTCCTCAAAACCGTGTCTTCCCTCTTTTAAGCATGCCGATGTAATGTCATTAACACTTATTCCTCTGTAATAAAGTCTTCCGGCGCAAGGAACAACATTACCGTCCTTTACGCATCGAGCAGTAACTTCGGATATACTCGTAAGTCCTGCTACAACTCCGCTGCCGTCAATATCACGGAGACCGCGTTTTACATCATATTTCCCGTAAAGCTCGGGCGCAATACCGGAATTATCCTTTACAAGCTCCGAAAGCTCATACATTTCTTCCGTAATTTCCGAAAAGTTTTTCGTTTCCTGTGTGTTCATAACGCCTCCGTTCAAAATATAATTGAATTCATTTCCACATTCCTTCTGCACAACGGCTGAACGAATATGAAAAATATTAACACTATTATACATTATTTTACTTCATCAGTCAAGTAAGCAGCACAACAATTAACAATTTGTACATATATAACACAATACAGTTTGCCGTTATTTACCCTTCATCGCATCATCGAAACTCAAATTAACAAAAAGTTAATTCATATTATTTCAGTATGGTATTGAATTCCTATGGTTTTTGTGGTATATTATATCAGTAAGTTGAAATAATATACCGATACGCTATGTCAGAAAAGGAGTATAATTTACCTATGATGATTTCAACCAAGGGAAGATATGCCCTGAGAATATTATCAGACCTCGCACAGCTTTCCCCGGGGGAATATGCTTCCGTAAAGGACATTTCTGACAGTCAGCAAATATCTCAAAAATATCTTGAATCGATAACTTCCGTCCTCTTAAAAGCAAACTTTGTAGAAAGCCGAAGAGGAAGGACCGGCGGTTACAGACTGACAAGACCGGCAAGTGAATATACCCTCCTTTCCGTCCTGAAGCTCACCGAAGGCTCTATATCTCCGGTAAGCTGTATCGATCATGAGGAAGTCCTTTGCGGAAGAGATGAACACTGCATCGCTTATCCGCTGTGGCTGAAGCTTGACAGTATTCTTGAAAACTATCTCGGAAGCGTATCTGTAGAAGATCTCGTAAACGGCACTCTTTAAATATAAACACATAATTGAAAGGAACAAGCACACTGATGAGAATATATGCCGACAACGCGGCGACAACAAAAATAAGCAAAAGAGCAGCTGAGGCAATGACTGTCTGCATGGAGGATCTGTTCGGCAATCCGTCAAGTCTTCACGCAGACGGGCAAAAAGCTGCCGAAGCGCTAAAGGCAGCGAGGGAATCAATTGCAGCAAATATCGGATGTACGGAAAAAGAAATATACTTTACATCGGGAGGGAGCGAAAGCGACAACCAGGCGATAATATCTGCCGCTATGTACGGAAAAGCACGCGGTAAGCGCCACATTATTACAACTGCATTTGAACATCATGCAGTGCTACACACTGTTAGAAAGCTTGAAAAAGAAGGTTTTGAGGTAACATATCTTGATGTACACGGGAATGGCATTGTAAATCCCGCCGAACTTGAAGCAGCAATTCGCGAAGATACGGCGCTTGTAACTGTAATGTACGCCAACAATGAGATCGGAACGATTCAGCCGATAGATAAGATCGGTGAAATATGCTCGCGCCGTAAGGTTCTGTTCCATACCGACGCGGTTCAGGCGGCAGGTCACATTGACATTGACGTTGAACGCTCTAAAGTAGACTATCTTTCCCTCTCAGCGCATAAATTTCACGGTCCGCGCGGTATCGGAGTTCTTTATGCAAGAAAGAGAAATCAGCTTTTCACGCTTATTGAAGGCGGAGCACAGGAAAGAAGCAGAAGAGCCGGAACAGAAAATCTTCCTGCAATTGTCGGAATGGCGGCAGCTCTCGAAGAAGCATGTGAAAAAATGAGAGATAATTCAATCAAAGCAACATCGCTGCGCAATCGCCTGATAGACGGTCTCTTAAAGATACCGCACACCGTACTTAACGGAGACACAGCACACAGACTTCCCGGCAATGTAAACGTATGCTTTGAAGGAATCGAAGGAGAATCACTTCTGCTTTTGCTTGATATGAAAGGAATATCAGCTTCTTCAGGCTCTGCATGCACCTCAGGTTCTCTCGATCCCAGCCATGTGCTTTTGGCTATAGGCAGACCTCATGAGATCGCGCACGGCTCATTAAGATTGACACTTGACGAGAGCAATACAGAATCAGAAATTGACACGATAATTTCATCTGTTACAGAGGTAGTTGACAGACTCAGAAAAATGTCTCCCGTATGGGATGATCTGGAGAAAGGAATAAAAAAGCATGTTATATAGTGAAAAAGTCATGGATCATTTTATGAATCCGAGAAACGTCGGAAAGATCGAGGACGCTGACGGAGTGGGCGAGGTCGGAAACGCTAAGTGCGGAGACATAATGAAAATATATTTAAAAATCGATAATGATGTTATAACCGATGTTAAATTCAACACATTCGGATGCGGTTCCGCTATTGCGACAAGCAGTATGGCTTGTGAAATGATTAAAGGCAAGCCACTGTCAGAGGCAATGGAGCTTACAAATCAAGCTGTTGTAGAAGCTCTCGACGGTTTGCCTCCGCAGAAGATACACTGCTCTGTTCTTGCAGAAGAAGCGGTAAAAGCCGCTGTCAAGGATTACTATGATAAAAACGGAATAGAATATGATTCGACTCTGTTCCGCGAAGGCAGCCACTGCGATCACTGCTCAAATGCTGAAAATTAAAAACAAACCGTGTAAAGCTTAAAATAAAGCTTTATACGGTTTTATGCTTTTTAAACTCTCAGTTTCTTATTATTCCGATTGGCTTTGTAAGATTTAATATTGAAAAAGCACAAAAATTATGTTATTATAATATTAGAAAATTTCTGAAATTACAGAACCGAAGGAGGAATGCAAATAATGAAAATCTCAACTAAAGGGCGTTACGCTCTGAGAATGATGCTTGATCTTGCGGAATATCAAAAAGACGGATATGTTGCACTGAAAGACATTGCGGAAAGACAAGGAATATCAAAAAAGTATCTCGAGCAGATCGTACCGATCCTGAACAGATCAACAATTTTAAAAACCAGCCGAGGTTTTCAGGGCGGATACCGCCTCAGCAGAGAGCCGGAAAATTATACTGTCGGTGAAATTCTCCGTTTGACTGAAGGAAATCTTGCACCCGTCGCATGCCTTGAACATGATCCGATTGAATGCGGAAGAAAAGATGAATGCGCAACGCTCCACGTATGGCAGGGACTTTACAAGGTGATTTGCGATTATCTTGACGGAATTACCTTACAGGATATAATAGATCACAAACAGCCTACAAATCATTTCGACTACGTAATACTGTAAGGAGGTATAAATTATGTTGTCTCAGTATTTCAAAAGCATAACAGATCAGGACAGATGTGCAGTTGTAATCTGCAACCTTAAGCATGAGATACTATATATGAATCCTGCGGCGGCAGAAAGATACAAAAAAAGCGGCGGCGCGGCGCTCGTCGGAAAAAGTTTGCTTGGTTGTCATAATGCCGATTCATGCGAAACAATAAATAAAGTTATCGCTTGGTTTTCGGAAAGTTCTGATAATAATATTGTATACACATACCGCAATGAGAAAGAAAACAAAGACGTGTACATGGTTGCTCTGAGAGACGGCGAGAAAAATCTCATAGGATACTATGAAAAGCATGAATACAGAAATCAGGAAACAATGAAGCTTTATGATATGAATAATGCAAAATAAGTCATGTTATTCTATATAAACAAAATAATTTTTGATCTGTAAGAAAGTCAGGTGATTCAGTGGCAAGCGGTAATATCTCTATTACAAAACTGAATAATATCGGTGAAAGCCGCAGGCGCGCTTTTGAAAAGGTCGGTGTTGCTACCCTCTTTGATCTTATAAAATATTATCCGAGGGCATATCAAAACAGAGGGTATACTATGACTGTTTCTGAAATCAAGTCAGAGCTGTCCTCGGGCACAAGAGAGATCTTTTCCGCTGTACTGACCGTAGCAGCAGAACCTCAAATTCGGATGATCAGACGCGGAATGACGCTTGTCAAGCTGCGTCTTTTCGATGAAAACGGCGCATGTGAGGCCACTTTTTTTAATCAAACATTTCTAAAGGATGTATTCCACACGGGAATGACATTCAGGTTTTGGGGAAAGTTTGTTTTGTCGGGAGGCAGGCTGACAGTATCGTCGCCTATATATGAACCTGTAATTGAGGGACGCGAGCTGCCTGAGATCGTCCCCGTATATCCGCTGACATCGGGACTTTCTCAAAAAATAGTTGCTTCCGCCGTATCCGGCGCACTGAAAATTCTGCTGCCCGAAACAGAGGAAATCCTGAGCGGGAAAATACTTGAAAAATATTCGCTTCCCACATTGCCGTATGCTGTAAAAAATATTCATTTTCCCGACAGTGAAGAAGCTCTTAACGCCGCAAAACGAAGGCTGATGTTTGATGAACTTATAATAACATCTCTTGCACTCGGAATCTCTTCAAAGCACGCAAAATGCACAACAAAATTCGTGTCAAATAATATAGACACATCTCAGTTCAGAAAACTTCTTCCGTATAAGCTGACAGGAGCACAGGAGCGTGCCTCAAGAGAAATACTCAGTGATATGTCGAGCGGATATGCAATGAACAGAATGCTTACGGGCGATGTTGGCTCGGGAAAAACCGTAGTGGCTGCCGAAACTGCTTATGTATCTCTGAAAAACGGATATGACTGTATGCTTATGGCTCCTACCGAAATTCTCGCCGCTCAGCACTACGGCGATCTTGCTCCTAAGATGAATACGCTCGGATTTGAAACATACCTTTTGACCGGCAGTACGCGTGCCGCAGTAAGGCGTAATATTATTACTGCCCTTGCCTCTTCGACTCCCGTGCTTGTCATCGGAACTCACGCTCTTATTTCGGATGACGTTATCTCCGAAAAGCTCGGTCTTATAATTATTGATGAGCAGCACCGATTCGGCGCTATGCAGAGAGCCGCACTTGCAGACAAAGCGCCGGATATAAATACGCTTGTTATGAGCGCAACTCCGATACCGAGAACTCTGTCCCTGATTATGTCGGGCGGTCTTGATGTTTCACAAATTGATGAGCTTCCGAAAGGCCGCCAGACGATTGATACATTTGTGGTAAACGAATCATATCGCGAACGTCTTAACAGGTTTATTGCAAAAAATGCCGCAGACGGACATCAGATTTATATTGTATGTCCCTCCATCGAAGAATCCCATGAAAAGAAACAGGCGCGTACAGAAAATCCCGAAGAGATGGCGGACATACTTCTCACAGATGAGCCTGCAGATGAAAAAATTCCCCTGAAGGCTGCAACCGCCTATACTGCTGAACTCCGACGTGCACTGCCTGATTTAAGAATAGAATTCGTTCATGGAAAAATGAAATCCTCAGACCGTGATCAAATCATGAAAAGTTTTTGCGGCGGTGAAATAGATGTACTTGTTTCCACTACCGTGATCGAAGTCGGAGTAAATGTTCCGAATGCTACGCTTATGATAATTGAAAACGCTGAGAGATTCGGACTGAGCGCACTGCATCAGCTGAGAGGGCGCGTAGGGCGCGGAAGCTTCAAATCATATATGATACTCGTATCAGATGCAAAAAGCGATCGTGCAAAGGAACGGCTTAATATAATAAAGCATAACAGTAACGGATACAGCATAGCGGAAGAAGATCTGAAGCTCAGAGGTCCGGGGGATCTGTTCGCCGAAAACGGATTTATGCGCCAACACGGAGAATCCGCGCTTGCATTAGCCTCAAAATGTACCGATACCGAACTGATTGCGGCTGCAACAGAAGCAGCTGCGGAAATCTTAAGCAGTGATCCGCTTCTTAATAATCCGAAAAATAATCATTTGAAGCAGCAAATTGAAACTTTTACCCGCAAAGAACGCGGAACTATCAACTGACAAAACAAATACTAATCTCGCTTCCCTGCTTTTTTATCAGTAATGCAGTCGCGTAATTCCCGCCTGAGCATAAGCAGTACCGTTACATTTATTACCGTCATTACACCTACTGTAAGATCCGCCGCGATCCACATCGATGAATCGCTCATAACAGAGCCGTATATTGAAGCTGACACTGCAAGAATTATGTAAACAATATACGGAAACTTTGACTCGGTAAAATAACCTATTGCCACCGCACCGTAATAGAGTTGTGCAATGATTGTTGCAAAGGCGAAAAGTATGACGGATACCCCAATTATATAATAAGCTGCATCTCCGAGAAGTGAGCCGTATGACAGCAAGGTTAGAGGAATACCGTCACTTCCTGACAGGATATTCGGATATTTTATCTGAGCGATAATTATTGCAAAAGCTGTCATACTGCATAAAATAAGCGTATCCGCTATAACCTCAAAAATTCCAAAACAGCCTTGATGATGAGGACTTTTTACATTTGCTCCCGCATGAGCGGACGGAGCAGTTCCGCACCCTGCTTCATTAGAAAATATACCTCGCGTTATGCCGAATCTTACCGCTTCCTTTATTCCGTATCCTCCGATACCGCCTATAACTGCCGATGGGGTGAATGCACCCTTTATTATTCTGCTCATTACCTCGGGAATCAAAGAATAATTTCTGAATATTATACTCATAGACAAAAAAATATATATTCCAGACAAAATCGGTATCAATACAAATGTTACCGAAGATATTTTATCACTGCCGAATATTGCTACCGCTGTAATGCCGAGAGCTAATGCTATACCGATAACATATTTCGGGATTCCCGAGAACACTGCCGCCGCAGAATTTGACTGCACAATATTTCCGGTAACAAGAGAATTTACAATGCACATCAGTGCAAAAATTCCTCCGAAAAAAGCAGCGCTTCTCCGTCCTATTTTATTCTTCATACCATCTCTGATGGTATACATTGCGCCGCCGATAAAATTTCCATGTCTGCCTCTCCGTCTGTAGTGTACGGCGAGAGCGATCTCCGAATATTTTACGCTCATAGATACCAAAGCGCCGATCCACATCCACATTACGGCTCCCGCACCTCCTGCGCAAATTGCAGAAGCAACTCCCGCCATATTTCCGACGCCGAGAGTTCCGGCAAGCGCTGTTGTCATAGCTTTTGCCGGAGATGTACCGCCTTTTTCAGAGGATTCTGCGAGAGTCTTGAAAAAAACTTTCGGGCGCAGAATTTTCGGAAGCTTTATTATTGCAGCTGTAATGATACCGCACAGTATCAGCAAAACGGGCATTATCCATCCGTTTAATATTTCGGTAAAGTCGCTGAATATTCCCAAAGTCTTATCCGCCTGTGATGATTATTTCCGAAAAAATACGTGCGCCGAAAACGGCGCACGTATTTTTTCGGATATTAAATTTTATGCACATATCAGGTGATAAATTCTTTTCAAACTGTCATTTTTCTGAGTATATGCCATCCGCTCTCTTCAGAATATACGGCTATCACTCCGTCTGAACATGATGAAATATGAGTGTATGCAAAAGGCACGACTATATTCCCCGATGTATCTATCATACCATATCTGCCGTCAGCTGTTCCGATAACTGCAAGCCCTTCTGAAAATGCTTCGGCATCGGTATATATAGGCTGTGCGATCCACTTACCGCTGTAATCCATAAATCCGTAAAGACCGTCTCTTTCAAGAAGTATCATTCCGTCCGAATAAGCTTTAATATCATAGCCTACAGGAGTCGGATAAACATTTCCCGAAGTATCTATAAGAATTTCTTCGCTTGAATAAACCTTCTGTGTGTTATTGGTTTCATAATTGGAAAAGTCTATTATCTCGCGTCTTACTCTTACCAGTCCGTGGTCATAATAAAAATATCCTATACTTTCCGGTCCGTTTGAAATAGGCGGTAAAATATTCTCAATAACGTACCACCCCATATTGTTTCTGTATCTCTTTACCGTATTAAATGCACGCGCCCCGTTCTGCTTTATAAAATAAAGTCCGCCGTCCTGATAATATTCTTCCGTCAGAACGCAACCGAGTCCTTCATTGAAATTGTATACTCTGTCAAAATAGCGATCGGAAATAACATTATCATAAAGCTTATAATTCCAATAAGCATCGTGCTCAAATGTTATCTTACCGTCAATATCTTTTTTATAGGTATTACTTTTCTCGGCATACATGCTTATCCGTCCGTCTGTGATTCCGTAATACGAGGGATAATCAAAATATAGTCCCCTTCCCTCTGTCATGTCATCATAATCAGCCGCGACAAAAGACGAACCGCTGAGTCTGTAAAACACCTTTACCTCCTCAGTCACCGGATTACCTTCGCCGAGTTCGTCGATTTTACCCTTGACGATCACAGTTTTATCTTTCTTGTGCGGTTCTCTGATCCTTATTCTGTCTTCATCATCTCTCGATACACCCTCGCAGTCAAATCTGCCGCTCTCGACAGTTCCCATCTTATAGAACAAAGGATTTCCGTCTCTGTCTCTTGTATATGCCGGAATATAATTCTCATCACTGAAGCTCGTTATCCTGCGGCCGTCTTTAGAATATATATCGAGACTTTCACCGTTATCTATAAACATATATCCCATATATAGCTCTATCGCCGGACGAGCCTGCTCTGTCTCGGTATACTCTGCTGTAAACTTACTGTAGTCGGAAAGCTGCTTATATTCAAGCTCATATACAGTTCTGTTTCTGACTGAAAACTTATACGGTATATCAAATTCGGGAGTCATTTTGGCTATTATGCAGCTATCGGCAGTATACGGAACATTTGTGGTATAATAGCCGTCAGAAGCAAGCAATCCTGCGCCCGGAAATGTAACAGGATCTGAAGACAGCTCCGCTGTATTGCTGACTGTAAGGACAGAGTTTCCGTGATCTTTTTTTATCTGAGAGAGCAATTCATCGGCATTAAGCTCCGAGCTTACATCTCCGCCTATAAAAATGTTTTTCGGAACCTCCGGCATCACCGTAACAGTTTCTTCGGGCGGCGCCTTATCCTCCCGTTTTGTTTGAGATCCGATATAAAATATTGCCGCAGAAGCTGCCGCCGCAAAAACAAGTACTGACAATACTCGGGCGAGTTTTACCGAAAAAATTTTTTTCATACAGATCACCACTTTTAATTTTGTATCTCAACTTTGAGATAAGCTCATACAAATTACTTATGATATTTTCCGCCGGCGTTTATTTCCGCCGAGCGGTAAATTGCTTCAAAAAGCATAACTCTTGCAAGCTTATGAGGAAATGTCATTCTTGACATTGAAAGTCGAAGATCGGAAATATTCTTTACACGCTCCGAAAGACCGTGCGATGATCCGATTATGAATGTAACGGACGGATTTCCGTCGGTAGCCGCGCGATCAATAACCGCCGCCAATTCTTCAGAGGAAAGCAGCTTACCTTCTATGCACATTGAAATAACGAAAGAGCGCTTCGGTATAGATGCTATAATTCTTTCCGCCTCAAAATCCAGGGCTGATCTTATCTGTAATTCCGACGGGGCAGACTGGAGTTTTTCTTCCTTTATTTCAATTTCTGAAACGCGGGAAGCTCCGCCGAGCCGCTTTTTATATTCATCGACAGCATCACGGAAATATTTTTCTTTGAGTCCTCCCACGGCTATAACCGTAACACTCTGCATTAGTTTTAACCCTCCGCGGTATAATTGATCCTAAAAAATATATTCTATCAATATTGGAAAATAAAGCTCTGCGTAATTGATGATAATGGTAATCGCCATCGGAATGAGCACATAAAGTATTTTTGCAGCCGAGGCTTTCTTTTTTCTTTCACTGTTCAAAATTTCTGTTTTTTGAACCGGAGACATATCATCAGGCAATTCTTCGGGAGGTGTAGCAGACAATCGCAAAACAAATCCGTTTTTGGCATAGAAAATGCAGAAAAGAATTGCAGTCAGGAATATGTATGCCGTAATTCCCACATAGTATATCATGACATCTAATTTATAACCCAAATAAAGTATTACCTTGTAAATTAAAAACATGATAATAAAGCTTATAATGAATGATATAACTTTTTTCGGAGTAATATTTTCTTTTATATGTTTCATAATGACCTCCGTCAGGCCTCTGTATGCATTACAGCTTCAATTCAATTGCGCCGGCACGCCGAATTGACAGCGCATAGCACGCCCCCTTTCCGAATACCGAATCCATAAGGCTCTTATATTCATCGGTATCGGCAATTGGGATAAACGCTTGTATAGTTCCCGCAAAGCCGCCGCCGTGAACACGGCAAGCCGCGCGCTTTTCCGCAAGATAATTCTCGGTTATGCAGAGAGCTAGTGAAAGACCCTGCTCCGCAACATTTTTCGTCGTATAAACATTTTGCAGATATTTAAAGCTTGAGTTCCCGCTGTTTCTCACACCATCAAAGAACGCATCAATATCTCCCTGACGAAGCGCATCAGCCTGAGCGGCAACTCTCTCGTTTTCAGCTGTAAAGTGCATAGCGCGGAGAAATGCTCTATCGCCTGCTTTAGTTCTGATGTCAGCGGCACGTGTGATGAGTTCATCAGATGTGATTCCTCTCAGTACATCGCGTCCGAAGATTTGCGCCACTGACTTCATTTCAGACGGCACCGAAGCATAATCTTCATTGAGATCCGCGTGATTTCCGCCTGTATTTACAATACATAGAGAATATCCCGCTTTTGTCATGTCAAAATCTATACTTTCTATTACAGGAGAGGCGGGATCTTCAAAATCTATTGCAATAAAACCGCCGACTGCACATGCAGTCTGATCCATCAGACCGCACGGCTTTCCGAAATATTTATTTTCCGCAAACTGCGCCATTTTGGCTATCTCAGTGTTTGAAACATTGCCGTCGTTGTAGAGATAATTCAGTATATTGCCGACCATTACCTCAAAAGCGGCTGAAGACGAGAGTCCGGAGCCTTTAAGCACATTTGAAACCGTATACGCATTAAATCCGCCTATTTTGTATCCTGCATCAAGGAAAGCTCGCTGCATTCCCGCGATAATGGATTTTGATGTATAGAACAGCTCCGCCGAAGTCGCTGCGCAAAGCTTTTCGTCAACTACATCTTCGGGAAAGCCTTCGCTCTTGATTCTGACAGTAGAGTCGTCGGTAGGAACAGCTACGGCAAGTATGTCAAGATTGACGGAAGCCGCAATAACCCGTCCGTGATTATGATCGGTGTGGTTTCCCGAAATCTCACTTCTCCCGCCGACGGAAAAAATTCTGACACCGTCCGTCTCTCCGTAAATTTCCTTAAACTTATCTGCGGCATTTATATATCTTTCCCTCTCCGACAAAATTTTGTCTTCTGAGACAGAACATTCACATTTCAAAGCACTGTCAAGAGCGCCTGCGCTTATTTTGTTTTTTATGTCTGAAATTTTCATAACGGCACATACACTTTCTATCTTAGTTTTGTGATTATATTATACTATTTTTCAGACTCACATACAATAGCTTAATGTAAAATTTAAAAGCCGTAACGCAAAATTAAAAAATGCCGTGTAAAATCCGATTTTAGTATTGTGAAAAATATAAAATTATGATAAAATAGCCTTGTTATGCAAAATGACGGTATTTTTTAAGGGAGATCTGATATGAACGGTACTAAAAAAATATATGCGGGACTGTCTCCTATGGCAGGCTTTACCGATATGCCGTTCAGGCGAATCTGTACCGAATTCGGCGCTGATTATACCGTAAGTGAAATGATATCAGCCGCTGCAATATGCTACGGCGATAAAAAAACTAAAAGCCTGTGCGGTATATCGCCGGATGAGGGTTCATGCGCTCTTCAGATTTTCGGGCACGATCCTGCACAAATGAGTTATGCTGCGGATACACTGACAGATCCTGAAATAAACGAAATACTCCCATTTGCAGTTGAAATCAACATGGGTTGTCCCGTTCGCAAAATCGTAACGTCGGGAGACGGTTCCGCACTTATGAAAACTCCTGAACTTGCAGCTGAGATAACCCGTGCCGTCAGCGATGTTCTGAGGGCAAAAAACATTCCGCTTTGGGTGAAAATCCGTGCAGGCTGGGATAAAAACAGCATAAATGCACCGTACTTCGCGGCTCTGATAGCTGACTCAGGCGCGTCGCGCATTACAATACACGGACGAACACGTGAGCAAATGTATGCGCCGAGTTCCGATAACGGAATAATACGTGAAGTCAGACGGATTGTTGATAAATCTGTCCCCGTGATTGGAAACGGAGATATCAACTCTGCCGAAGACGCCGTGAGAATGATAGATGAAACAGAATGCGACGGTGTTTCTATAGGCCGCGCCGCATGCGGCAATCCGTGGATTTTTAAAAATATACGCAACTATGCAAACGGTGACAAGCCGTATATTCCTTCCGTGCATGATAAAATCGAATGTGCGCTTCTTCTTACCGCCGAAGTGATAAGAATAAAAGGCGAAGCTGTCGGAATCAGAGAAGCAAGAGGGCGCGCCGCACATTTTATACGTGGTATTCACGGTTCGGCTCAGGTAAGAGATCTTCTCAATCATGCTGAAAGCTATGATGAATTTGCGGCGATACTTCGCTCGCTTAAATAAAAATATTCTCCCAGACGGGAAGATTGGAGTAAATTTATGAAAGATTATAAAGGAAGCGGCATACCTCAGTTTCCTGCAAATGCAAGGGTATGCTTTTTAGGCGACAGTCTTACGGCAAGCGGTCTTTGGACAGAGATAATTTTTGAAGAATATCTGAAAAACTGTCCCGAAAAGAATGTCAGGATATACAACTGCGGAGTAGGCACATCTACCGCAAGATTTGCAATAGAGCACTACACAGAGGATCTTTTGACATTTTCCCCTACGCATATTGTAATTATGTATGCGGGAAACGATATAAACTGTTATTCCGGAACACTCTATGAAAAAACACAAAAGTTTTACAATGACATGCACGAGTTATGCGACATTATATTGTCACACGGAATAAAAATTTATTTTATGACAGCTCCCGCGTCGCATTCTGACGATGATAAACCTACCGATGTACGGGCTATATGCTATGTTGTTTTGAGAACGCTTGCCGATGAATATAAAACCGAATGCACAGATCTGTACAAAATGATGACGCCGCACCTTGACCGCGCCGATATGATAATGGACGATTTAGTTCACCCGAATGCACTCGGCGAAGCTGTTATGGCAAGACTCTTTTTACACAGTCAGGGATTTGACGGATACGGACCTGACAGTGTCGATTTTCTCTCTCCTGTTGTCCTAAAGGGAGACGGAGACCGAAGATTCATATTTGACAATAAACTGCGACGTATATGGCTAACTATAGCAAATATTTCAACTGTCGGCGATACAATTGATGAAAAGATTGAAACCTTAAAAGAAAAGCTCACATCTCATAATGAAGGCAGATGGGATGACTTCTGTTACTATCGCGCTATGGATTTCATTGAAATGCGTCCTAATATGGATTTCTACCATCAGGAGCTTGAACGCCTTACCGATATCATGCTTGAAAAAGCTAATATCAAATAAATACACAAAAAATCCTGCGGTTTTCCGCAGGACTTTTTAAGCAGATAACGAGAATTGAACTCGCATATTCAGCTTGGGAAGCTGACGTTCTGCCACTGAACTATATCTGCTTTCAAGACAATTATATTATACGACTTTAAGCATTGCCAGTCAAGATAAAAACTGAAAAATAATCCGAGAGCCGAGACTACATCTCGGCTCTCAAAATTATTATTTACTTCAGTGTGCTCTTGCAAGTACTGCTCCGCATTTGGTGCAAGTCTGATGTGTGACAGCAGTAGCTTCGGGACCGGGAGTATGGATATGGTGTTCTTCACGATTCAATATCTCATATTTTCCGCTGAATACTCCTGAATCAATGAGCTGCTGCGCTATCGAACCTTCTTCAAAATACCACGTATTACTGTTATAGCTATTCTTACCTGTCATACACTTATAGCCGACGTATATCTCTTTTGCATTGCTAAACCCGTCTCCGAGGTGCATTACGCTGTCTGGAAGATATATGGAGGTAAGTTTTGTTCCTTCAAATGCACGTCTGCCGATATACAGGAGACTGTTCGGAAGTTCGACATCTTCAAGGCTCTTGCAGTTGTAGAACGCGTTTTCATCAATCTGTAAAACGCTGTTTGCAAGCTTCACATTTGTGATAGATTTGCAGTTTGCAAACGCATAGTACTCAATATCTGTGATTCCGTAAGGAATGTTGATTTCTCCGCTAAGATTTGAGCAGTCTCTGAATGCCGCAACACCGAGTTTGGTGAGTGAGGTCGGGAAAGTAAAGCTCTGAAGAGACGAGCATCTCAAGAAGGCATAGTCTCCGATAGCTTCAACAGAATCCGGTACACTTACAGCTTCAAGACCATCGCAATCCGTAAAGGCGTATTCGCCGATAACCGTAACAGTGCTTGGAAGCGACACATTTTTAAGTGAATAACACTTTTCAAATGCTCTCTCTCCGATAGATTTTGCCTTGCCGAGAGTTACATTTTCAAGAACTGCGTCAAAGTAAAACGCACACTCTCCGATATCGGTAACACTGTCGGGAATGCTTACATTCTTCAGAGAACTACAATTTGAGAATGCACCATTGCCTACGGATGTAATTCCGTTTTCAAGCGTAACTGATGTGAGCTTATCGTTTCCGCTGAAGGCATATGCGCCGATTCCGCCTACAGGCATACCGTTAAGCACTGCGGGGATTGTAACCTCTCCGCCGTTTCCGCTATATGATACGATTGTCGCTTTGCCGTCATCAACCTTGTATGTGTAATCGCCCGACGTTTGAGTCTGAGGCTTTTCAAGGTTGATTGAAGGAGCTGCTGCGTCTGCTTGAAGCAGAATCGGCGTATCGGGATAAAGCATAAATGTTTCACCGTACATATCACCGCTTCTCAATTCACGTGAGGAGGTAACAACCTCACCGTTGATTATAAGCTTTACAGACATCGGCTTTGTTATTCCCATGGAATAAGCCGTAACTACGGTATGTCCGTTGTATTCCGCCGACTGCCACTCTGTGCTGTTCTTAACGGTTTCGCCCGTTTCGGCGTCTATAAGCCATACATTCTGAAAATCATTCTTATCAAGATATTTTTCAAATACAGCTTTGTACGCATTAACATTGGGCTGAACATCTATAACAGTGGAAAGCTCTTTGATGATTCTCGGAAGATCGCTTGTATGCTCTTGATTGAAGTCATCTTTTTTCAGAGAATCACGGCCGACCATTATGATCTTACCGCCGTTTTCGGCAAACTGATATATAGCCTTGAGCGTATTTTCAGAAACATTTTCGGATTCGGGAATAATCAGAACCTTACACTTGTTTATCTTTTCAATCTGTTCTTCAGAAACTATTCTTACCTGTTCTCCGCTGTAAAGGCAAGCTGTATATACGTCATTTATACTGTCACTTCCGCGTCCGCCCATATACTGACGAGACGGATATGAATAGAGAAGCGCAATATCTGCCTCAGTTGTTTCAATAGCATTTATCTCGTATGAGAGACGGTTAAGATCAAGTGTTACTGCTCCTACATTATAAAGCGTTTTCGGTCTTGATGTATAGTTTGATTTTTTATAATTTCCTGTATCCGGCCAATAATCCCAAGACCAAATTGTACCGACACCCATGTGATGTATAAATCCGCGCCATATAACGCGATCCATATAGCGATCTGTGGCAGGAGTAAATGTAAGATATCCGCTGTCACGTAAAATATGCACTTCCGAGTCTACTACGGGAGCGTCATATGCGCCTGCAACATGGTCATACGCCAACGCTGAGTCTGCACCGTAATCAATACCGCCAAGTTCCTGGAAATCAGACCAATATTCATGGCGCGTACCGGTTTGTTTCATTCCCCGGTCGCTTTCATTGTTTTGAATCTTAGTACTGATAGGAATATTCGGCGCAAGCTCTTTTACTATGCCCGCTTCCCATCTGTGAAAATCTGAATGAACCTTTGCCGCAAATGACATTCCGTCATAAGCATAAGCATTGTCGTCAAAGAGATCTTCTCTTACCGGTATCGGTACTTCCTCAAAAGATGCGTATGAAGAACTGTATACTTCGTTAAGTTTGTCTACAGATTCATATCTTTCCGCAAGGAACTCTCTCCACTTCGGAAGATACGTGTCACCATAGGACGCCGGTTTTAAGCCGGGCTCGTTTGCAAGTACGATATTGTTCAGTGATTTATACTCAGCTACCATCGGCACAACTGCTCTAAGATAAGCCTCGACCATTTCCTTCGTTTTTTCATGCTCGAGATTTATATTCAGGAAGCTGATTGTATCGTCGGTTTCATGATAAAGAGTCGGATCGTTATATGAATCCACAACGGTCTTCTGTAGTCTTCCGCCGCCGCGGATGATAACAAGAGTTATCGCTATATTGTTCTGCTCAGCTTCTTCAAATACTTTCAGATGCTTCTCAAGAAGGCCTGTATCAACAACATAATGACCGTCTTTGCTTATTCCCTTTTCATCAACGGAATTGGGAGTTCTGATAATGTCAAACATGTAGAGTTCCATATACTCATACGCATTAACGCCGAGATCCGAATAGTTCGGCATTTCATGAGTATTCATGGCATATCCGTCGCCCCAGCCGTAAAAGTATACAGGACGCTTTTTCTCGTTTCCGTAGCTGTCTACTGTCTGAGCAAGAAGCGTATATCCGTCGATCTCCATGTTGTCGCTTGTGACGTACCTCGGAACATTTTTCGGCTCTTTTTCTCCCGAAAGATATCCTTCAAGATCAGTTTTTGCTTTGTCATAAAGCTCTCCGAGAGTAAGCTCAACATATGTAAGCCGTTCAAAGTCAGATTTGGAAATATAATCGTCAAGATACTGATCGACAAACAACTCTATAACCTGAACGGCTACTGTCTCATAATCTGTCGGAATACCGAGTTCTTCACACTGAGCCATGAGCGAGCGAAGCTCGATAAGCTTCTCACTCATGTCAGACTGTATGTCGCGTGTAAGCTGCCTCGACATATCGTTTGTCATAACTACAAGTTCAAGCTCTCTCGGTTCTGACTCAAGGTCAATATAAGTATTTTCGAGAGTTGCAGTAACAGTACATTCTCCGCCCTCAGAGCGAAGTGCCGATACTTTTGCAAATTCATCATCCGATATATTTAGCTTGTACACAGAGTTGTGATATCCTACACGGATATCGTCATATACTCCGAGAAGAACTTCGGTAAAGTACTGTGAAAAATCTTTTTTTGACCCCGATGCGGAACGAGGGATACAAATCTTTCCGTCGGCATTGAAAACGTACAGATCTTCCATATTGTCCCATACGTCTTCCATTACGGGATCTCCTATCTCCTCGGGACACTGACCTACGTAATATCTGTCTCCGAGAGAATTTACACGGTAGAGAGCGATAATCACATCGTTAATCTTACTCAAAACTTCTCCTGTTTCATTGTCAATTATGCTCAGCCTGTCATACCAAAGCTCGTCAAGACAAAAAGATTCTTGCGGAACATAATCATCCTTCTCATGCGCATTTATATCATAACTGAGCTGTGTATAAAGCTCTATCGAATACTTTTCCTGATTCAGTCCGATCTCTTCCGCCAAAACCTGAGCTATTCTGACGCTGCTCAAACGGTGTGTATTAGTCGTAATATGAATCACGCCGTCGTGCTCTTCGCATTGAAGCGCTTCAATATCAGAAAGAGCTTTTTGGACAGGATCGGGCTGATTTGTCATGATTCTGTTGAGGATTCTTGCCATCTCTGCCCTTGTTGCAGTATCCTTCGGGGCAAATTTTCCTTCACCTTTTCCGTCAATCAGTCCTTTGGTTCTTATATAGTCTACATCATCCTTCGCCCAATCGCCTATTTCTTCTTTATCGGCAAATTCACCTGTCAGCGGATCATCTTCCAAAGCAATCTTGTTCTCACGGATATATCTTGCAAGCAATGTCGCAAGTTCTTCTCTCGAAACAAAATCATCGGGGCGGAACGTTCCCTCAGGATATCCGTCCGACACATTGTTGTTCTTTGCCCATCTTATGTAACCTGCATACCATGCTTCCGCATCGGCATCAGAGAATCCTGTGGGAGCATGACTCCCGTTATTCTTCCCTATGCCGTTCATTCTGGCAAGCACGGTCACTGCCTGTGCTCGGGTAAGCTGTTCGTTCGGCGCAAAAATTCTTTCACTCTTTCCGTCCATAAGACCTGCGTCAAATACTGCCTTTACATCATCGTAAAACCAATTTACCGCAGTATATGCTACATCATCAAACTGCATTTTCTTTTCTTCCGAAAAAACTGCAGTTCCGGCAAAAGGTATCGCTGATATCAACATCCCTGCAATCAGCAAGCTCGATACGATTTTTCTGAATTTCATATTCAGCATCCTTTCCGAAAATATTTCTGAAACTACTCTATAGTTGACAATATTCAACAAGAGCTCATAAATAAAGATTACTGTAAAATAACAGCAATTCTAACTAAATGTAATTATATCGTAAAGTTCACAATGTGTCAAGAGTTTTCAGTAAATTAATACAAATTTATACAGTTTTATAACAAGTGCGATTTTTAAATACCTGACATGCTTATAATAAAAACTCTGTATTCTCTATACTTTATTGAAAGAAAAATTATAAATTTCTCCTTGACAGAAGCTATATAAATATTGTATAATTAAAATAATAATATTTCGTCTAAAAGAATTAATTTCGGAAGGCGAAAATAAAAGCTGTGACGGAGACGTTGCATGAATTAAAATTCACCGAAGCGAGTCGGAAACGGTGCAAGTCCGATGTGAATTTCATGCAAAAATCACTCCTTAGCTTCCGGGTGAGAATATATTTCAGCCTGCGACGGTATCCGACCGTTATATCGGAAGCATATGTCAGTATGCGGGTGGTATCAGCGAAGCTTTCGTCCCGGATCGGGAGAAGGCTTTTTCTTTTTACCGCAACGCTCTGTATAAATCAAAAACTATTATTTCAGAAAGAACGGTGAATAAATGTACAAGAAGGTTTCAACCAATCTGAACTTTGCGGACAGAGAGCATGAAACGCTTAAATTCTGGAACGAGAACAAAATATTTGAGAAAAGCATGAATCTCGATCCCTCCCGTCCGTCCTACACATTCTACGACGGTCCCCCGACTGCTAACGGAAAACCGCATATCGGTCACGTCCTCACGCGCGTTATTAAAGATATGATTCCGCGTTATCACACCATGAAAGGCGCTAATGTCCCGAGAAAAGCCGGTTGGGATACACACGGACTTCCCGTTGAGATAGAAGTTGAAAAGATTCTCGGTCTTGACGGCAAAGAACAGATTGAAGAATACGGACTTGCTCCGTTTATAGACAAATGCAAGGAATCTGTATGGAAGTATAAAGGAATGTGGGAGGATTTCTCACAAACTGTCGGCTTCTGGGCAGACATGGAAAATCCTTATGTTACCTACGATAATAACTTTATCGAAAGCGAATGGTGGGCGCTCAAGCAGATATATGACCGCGGACTTCTCTACAAGGGCTTTAAGATAGTTCCCTACTGTCCTCGATGCGGAACTCCTCTTTCTGCGCAAGAGGTAGCTCAGGGCTACAAGGATGTAAAAGAGCGCTCCGCTATTGCAAAATTCAAGGTTAAGGGACGCGACGAATATATACTTGCATGGACGACCACACCGTGGACGCTTCCTTCAAATGTCGCTCTTTGTGTAAATCCGAATGAGACATATATAAAAGTACGCTCAGGCGAAGATATCTATATTCTTGCCGAAGCACTTGCAGAAAAAAATCTCGGTGAAGGTTATGAAGTACTCGAAAGCTGTGTCGGACGCGATCTTGAATATCTTGAGTACGAGCCTCTCTTTGACTTTGTAAGTCCTAAGGAAAAATGCTGGTATGTCACATGCGACAACTATGTAACTCTGACTGACGGCACAGGCGTTGTTCACATCGCTCCCGCATTTGGTGCAGACGACTCAAATGTCGGACGCGCATACGGACTGCCGTTTGTTCAGCTTGTAAACTCTAAGGGCGAAATGACTGAAGAAACGCCGTGGGCAGGCACATTCTGCAAGGACGCAGATGCTGAAGTTCTTCGCAATCTGAAGGAGCGCGGCCTTCTCTTCTCTGCTCCCCCGTTCGAGCACTCATATCCGCACTGCTGGAGATGCGACACTCCGCTGATATACTATGCACGCGATTCTTGGTATATTAAGATGACAGACGTCAAGGAAGACCTCGTACGCAACAACAACACTGTAAACTGGATTCCCGAATCTATAGGAAAAGGAAGATTCGGAGACTGGCTTGAAAATGTCCAGGATTGGAGCATATCAAGAAACCGCTATTGGGGTACTCCTCTTAATATTTGGGAATGCTCATGCGGTCACAGGCACAGCGTCGGAAGTATTGCAGAACTCAAATCAATGAGCGATAACTGCCCTGAAAATATTGAGCTTCACCGTCCTTATATAGATGAAGTTACAATAAAGTGTCCTGAGTGCGGCGGCGAGATGCACCGTGTTCCCGAGGTTATCGACTGCTGGTTTGACTCAGGTTCTATGCCGTTTGCACAGCATCACTATCCATTTGAAAACAAAGAGCTTTTTGAGGCTCAGTTCCCTGCCGATTTCATCTCGGAAGCTGTTGACCAGACAAGAGGATGGTTCTACTCTCTGATGGCGGTATCAACGCTACTCTTCAACTGCTCGCCTTACAAAAATGTTATTGTCCTCGGTCATGTTCAGGACGAAAAAGGACAGAAGATGTCCAAATCAAAGGGTAACGCAGTTGATCCGTTCGACGCTCTGAAAACTTACGGAGCTGACGCTATAAGATGGTACTTCTACACGAACTCTGCTCCGTGGCTGCCCTCCAAATTCAGCGGAAAGACCGTAATTGAGGGACAGCGCAAATTCATGGGAACCCTATGGAACACATATGCTTTCTGGGTTCTCTATGCAGACATTGATTCGTTTGATCCGACTGAGTATGATATAAATAAACTGCCGCTTACGGTAATGGACAAATACATTTTGTCAAAGCTAAACACCACCGTAAAGAATACGGACACAAACCTTGCAAGTTACAGAATCCCCGAAGCTGCGAAATCACTCTCCGAATTTGTAGACGAGCTTTCTAACTGGTATGTACGCCGCTGCCGTGAGAGATTCTGGGTACAAGGAATGCCTGACGATAAAGCCGCTGCATATATGACGCTTTATACGTGCCTTGTTACTATCGCAAAAGCGTCGGCTCCGATGATTCCGTTCATGGCTGAAGACATGTATCAGAATCTTGTACGAACTGTTGACAGCAAAGCTCCCGAATCAATACATCTGTGCGATTATCCGGCGGTAAACGAAGATCAAATCGACATCGAGCTTGAGCGAAATATGAAACTCATTGTTGACGTTGTTGTCCTCGGAAGAAGCGCGAGAAACGGTGCTAACATTAAAAACCGTCAGCCGCTCTCCGCAATGTATGTAAAATCTGAATTCGCGCCTGACCAATTGTACATTGATATAATAAAGGACGAGCTTAATCTGAAATCAGTAGAGTTTGTCTCAGACGCTTCTGAATTTTCAACATACAGCTTCAAGCCTCAGCTCAAAACCGTAGGTCCGAAATACGGAAAGCTTCTCGGTCAGATCAAAAATGCTCTCTCTGATGAAAACCTTGACGGAAATGCGGCAAAATGCGAGCTTGAAAAAAACGGTGTTTTAAAATTCACATTCGGTGATGAAGCAGTAGAACTGACAGCTGACGACCTTTTGATCGAAGTTAAGCAGAAGGACGGATATTTCTGTACAGCTGACGGAGGCATTACCGTAGCTCTTGATATTACACTGACTTCTGAGCTGATTGATGAGGGATTCGTTAGAGAGATCATCTCAAAGATACAAACAATGCGTAAGGAATCAGATTTTGTGGTAACAGATTCGATAAAGATTTACGTTTCCGCAAACGGTCAGCTACGTGAAATAATTGAGAAATACGGCGAGAAGATTCTTCCTGCAGTTCTCGGCGTAGGCTTTGAATTTACAGATGCAGTCTCAGATGAAATGCGTGAATGGGACATCAATGGCGAAAAGCTTAAACTAAGATTAAAAAAAGTATAACGGCAAATGCGGATGAGTTTTAACTCATCCGCATTTCTCATATAGCCTGAGATTTTATCAGTGCTTCTTTCCCCTGATCTTGTCAAAAGCCGGGTTGTAACCGTAGAAATTCTTACAATCCATATCTTCCTGCGAAATACGCAGAGCATCGCCGAAACGCTGATAATGCACAAGTTCGCGCTCACGCAGAAACTTAATCGGATCACAGACATCAGGATCGTCTATTAGGCGAAGGATATTGTCATAAGACAGTCTTGCCTTCTGCTCTGCTGCAATCACACAAGAACAACTTTCAGAACAATAACGAATTCAAAGCTTAGAAATTCCAATGAATTTCTATAGGAATATCCCTTGTACCAGGAATTCTTTTACCCACAGAAATATAATCGATGAGGATATCGACAATCTCGCGATTAAGATGCTTTAAATTGGTATAAGATTCGATTAATTCACGGTGATCTTCGCTGATCTTCATTTTTTTCTCTATCTCTAAAATCCGCTTTTGTCCATCATTAATTAAATGCTCTAAGCGGTCCCGGTCATAAGAAAAATCCTTTGACATTTCGGCGTAATCACTGTCAGAAATCACTCCCTTGACTTTATCCATATACAGTTCCCGAATATATTTGGATAATTCCGCTGATCGCTTTTCATATGTAGTAACATTGGAAAGTATACTGTTCCTTTGCGCCTTTAAATCACCGTGAAATTCAATATTCCGCTCTAACTCTTCCTTATTTAAGTACTCATTTGAAAGCCTGTTCAGTTCATTAATAACCATCTGCTCCAGCTTGTCAACTGAGATAAAGGAACCGATGCAGGAATCTTTCGATACATGTCGATTGGAACACTGTAAATAGTGTTTTTCTTTATTCTTTGATGAACGCATGATATACCCACAATTTGCACAACGTACTTTCTTTGCGAATAATCCGATTGTTCCTACCGAAAACGGCTTTGCACGTTGGGCAATCATCATCTGTACTTTATCCCAAAGTGCACGGTCGATTATGGGTTCGTGTGTTCCCTCGACTATATACCATTCGCTTTTTGGGCGTGGTTTATTTTGTTTTGTCTTATAAGATACGCTCCCGTATCTGCCCTGAACCATGTTACCGATATAGATTTCGTTAATCAGCATGTCGGATATCGCAAAGTATTTCCATAGCTTGCTGTTTTTCATTTTCGGCTGTTGGTAACGCAGACCGTGTAAGCGCTTATACTCAGTAGGATTCGGTATTCCGCGGTCATTCAGCATACGGGCAATAGCAGTCTTTCCGTACCCCTGTGAAAACAGCGTAAAAACTTCCCGCACAACTGCGGCGGCTTCTTCGTCAATAATCAAGTGCCCTTTTTGATCGGGGTCTTTCTTATAGCCATAAAGTGCAAACGCACCGATATGGAACCCGTTTTGTCTCCGATTTGTTAAAACACTGCGAATGTTTTCAGACATATCTTCAAGATACCATTCATTGACCAGACCGTTTATCTGACGGGATTTTTTATTACCCTTATTAGCTGTATCTGCATTATCAACAACACTGACAAATCTGATTCCCCATAACGGAAATAATCCGTGAATGTACTTTTCAACCAGTTCTAGTTCGCGTGTAAATCTAGACTGATTCTTACAAAGAACTATATCAAACTTATGTCTTTCCGCATCTTTCAGCAAACGATTAAATTCCGGTCGCTTTCTATCAGCTCCCGTATAATCATCATCGCTATATATGTTGTAAACTTCCCATTTATGCTCCATACAATATTGCAGCAGCATTGCCTTTTGATTTTGTATACTATTGCTGTCATCAGTCTCAAATTGCTTGTTTTTATCCTCTTCGGATAAGCGACAATAAATAGCCACTTTCATATTTATATCTCCTTTTGAGATAGAACAAACCATTTTCTTCATGTGTAATTACAGAATAAAGAAAATGGTTTTTCATTATTATAATATTAATTTATTTTTCAATATGTTTGATTACCTCAATCCATTTTTTAGTTATGTGTTTTTTTATGTCTTCGGGATTACTATTTTTTAAGATACTTTTGCAAACAGAATTTGCAGTTATATTTGTTATTTTTTTCATATCTGCCCTCCTTCTTATGTGCTTAAATCTAATAAATAATATGTTTCACCATCATTAAGTATGTCTGCTTTCATTTTTATTACTCTAATAAAATATTTCAAAATTAATCTTGTTTTTTACCTATTTTATAATTATCTGTATTATCTGATTACTCGTCTGCAAAATTTACTATTTATAGAACATTTATATTTATAATATTTACATTAGCTTAAGTATACTTAATTCTCAGGTGTTTTATTACCACTTACAATTTTATTATAAAATTGCTAAAGGAGGTGATAAAATGAATATTGCAAGAGTAAAGATCAAGGATATCATACGAAAGATCAGAACTGATTCCGACATTTCAAGAACGAAGTTGGGAATCAAGTGCAACAGAGCAGAAGAGACAATTAAAAACTTGGAAAATGAAAATGATCCGAAATGGTCTACTGTTATGGCTATTGCGTCTGCCCTTGATATGAATCTCGGCAATCTTAATCCTTGTATCGGAAAGCCTGCTCCGAAGAAGAAAGATTGATATTTCATCCAAGCTTTGACTCCATAGGATAGCATTATGATGTACCCCTGCTCATGATTACTTATATATCATAGCAGGAGTATTTTTCAAGTTTAATATTGCATCAAGAGTACTTTTATTAATTTTTATCTTTCAGAAGTTTCTATTAAACAAATTTTGAATGCAGAAAAATACGAAAATATTTAAAAAACGAAATATATTCACTTGTACAAACTGAGATTTTGTAGTATAATATCTCAGTTAGCTAGTTTGCTCAGCACAAGCAATTAAGCGTTAGGATTAATTATTACAGGAAAGGAAAAAACAAATTTATTTGCAATCGTCAAACTAATTTACGATTCCTAACGGAAATTGACACTGCTGAGCGCCACATTTAACAATATCTCACAAGTTAAGGAAAAGTATCAAGCACATGAAATTTGCATACAAAGTCATTAAGGACACAATTACAGACAGCACTGCTCAAAAACACATTACAT